>NZ_CP146843.1:0-598519 GCF_038024965.1 Candidatus Phytoplasma fraxini
AAAGGTAAATTCAAATGAAAGATAAAAAATTGTTAAATAAGGAAATTTGGGAGCATATTTTAAAAGAATTATCTTTTATTTATAGCGAAAAAGTTTTTGAAGAAACTTTTGCTAATATACAATTATATAAAACAAAAAATGAAATTTTTTTTATTTTAGTTGATAATGAATTTGTTAAAAATAAAATTTCACGAATTTATTTAAGTAAAATAAATGAAATTTCTGAAAAATATTCACAAGAAAAAATATTTTTTCAATTAGTTACTAAAAAAGAAATCCAAAATGAAGAAAAAGAAAATAAAAAAAATGATTTTAATAATTATCACCAAGGTTTTTTAGAATCAAATTATACTTTTGAAAATTTTGTTTCTGGTTTAAGCAATGTTTTTGCTTTTGAAATGGCTAAAAAAATTGCTAGTTCGGAAAAAGTAGAAATAAATCCTTTGTATATTTTTGGTTCTGTTGGTTTAGGAAAAACACATTTAATGCAAGCTATTGGAAATTATATTTTCAAAAAAAATCCTAATAAAAAAGTTTTATATATCAAAGCAGATGGATTTATTGAAGATTTTACTAATAAATTAAGACAAAACAGAATAGATGAATTCAATGATAAATATAGAAGTCTCGATGTTCTTTTAGTTGATGATATCCAAATAATGTCAGAAGCATCTAGAACACAAATGGAATTTTTTAAACTTTTTGATTATCTTAATTTAAATAAAAAACAAATAGTAATTACGAGTGATAAAAACGTTTCAGAATTAAAAAATATTATGGAAAGATTGACTAATCGTTTTAAAGCAGGTTTAGTGGTAGATATTAAAAAACCTGATGCTAAACATCGTATTGATATTTTAAAAAAAAAAATATTTACGTTCAAAGATGCGGGTATTAGATTAAAAAAAGAAATTTTAAATTTTATTTCGACTAATTTTTATGATAATATAAGAGAAATGGAAGGAGCTTTGTTTAGACTTTTTAATTATTTTCAAATTTATAATTTAGAAATTAATTTAAAAAATACAAAAGAAGCTTTAGAACCTTTATTAAAAACTAAAAAAATTGTTACTCAAGAAGAAATAACTTGTGAAAAAATTAAAAATATAATAAGTAGTTTTTATAATATTAATGTTAGAGATTTGATTAGTAAGAAAAAAAATTCAAAATTTACTTTACCACGCCATATTACTATTTATTTTTTAAAAAAATTGAATAATTTTTCTTATAAGATGATAAGTTTTGTTCTTGAAAAGAAATATTCTTCCATTTTAAAAGCTTATAAAAAAATTGAACAAAAAATTGAACAAAATCCAGAATTAAAACAAGTAATAGAAATTATTTTAAAAAAAATAAATAATTAAAGAAATTTAAATTATTTTAAGGAAAATAAGAAATTGAAATATGAATTTCGAAATAAAAAAAGAAGTTTTTTTACATTATTTAATGCAAATTCAAAAAATACTTCCTCAAAAAACTTTTTTTCCTATGTATTATTGTATAAAATTGGAGCTAAAAGAAGATGCTCTATTTTTAGAAATTAATAATAGTCATATCGCTGTTAAAATAAAGATACAAGATGAAAGTTTAAGAATAGAAGAAGAAGGAAGTTTATTAGTATTAGGTAAAAATTTTATTGATATTATTAAAAAAATAGATTATCTTGATATTAAAATGAATTCTGTAGAAGATAATTTTTTGATTATTAAAAATGATTTTTCTCAATATAAATTGAAATTGATGGATTTAAATAATTTCTCTTCGGTTGATTTTGATTTCGATTATCAAAATTATTTCGAAATAGAAACAGAGTTATTTAGAAAAATAATTAAAGAAATAAGTTTTATTTGTTCTAAAGAAAAACACAAAAATGTTTTGACTGGTGTTAATTTTGTTTATAAAGCTCCTTTTTTAATTACTACAGCCACTGATTCTTTTCGTTTAGGACAAAAAAAAATAGAATTAAAAATAGATTATCATGATTTTGATATTATTATTCCTGGTAAAAATTTAGAAGAATTAATTAAACTTTTAGAACATCAAAAAGATGAAAATGTTCAAATATCAATTACAAAACAAAAATTTTTTTTGAAAACAAGTTCTTTGTTTTTTCAATCACCTCTTTTAGAAGAAAATTATCCACAAATACCTTTTTTAAAAAAAGAAAGTTTAGTTAATTTTTTTAAATTAAATAGAAATAAATTAATTAAAGTTTTAGATAGAGTTTCTTTATTTTTACCTAAAGAAAAAAATTTTTTGGATAATGTTGTTGAATTTAGAATTTATCTAAATAATAAATTAGAAATTTATTCTGATAGTGAAGAAATAGGAAATGCTTTGGAAGAAGTCGAAATTTTACAATTTTCTTTTATAGAACAAACAAAACTTTTTTTTCATGTTAAATATTTAGAAGAAATTTTAAAAGTTTTTCAAGGAGAAGAAATTATATTTTTTTTCGAAAACCCTGCAAAACCATTTCTTATTATGAACGAAGAAGATGAAACAATTTTATATTTAATTTTTTCTTTTCATTTTAAATAATTAATTCACTTTAAGGATTTTTATATGTATGTTATCATCTAAAACAAAAAAAAACAAAAAAAATGTAGAATTTTTATTTTCTTCATTCGGTTTTAAAACAAAAATTTATTTTTTCTTTATATTGTTATTAACTTTATATACAGTTATAGCTGATTTTATAAACAAAATAATATATAAAGATAAAAATATTATAGAAACATTTTTAAAATATTTTAAATATTTTACAAATCATACAATTTTGACTGTTTTAATAATTTTAATTATTTTGTTAAAAACAACAAAAAAAAAAAAAAATTTCTTTTTTTTGTTTTTTAGTTTTAGTAAATGTTTTGTTAACTTTTTTTGTTTTTAATTTGTTTTTGAGCACATATAAAAAAGTCGGAAAATATCGGCATCCTATAATTAAAGTTTATCAAGAAATTAAAGATTATCAAGACATAAAAAAAAGAGACACAAAAGTAAATATTTTTTTGAATAAAAATATTATTAGTGTTTCACAACATGTATTAGTACCTTTATTTTATTTTATTCTTTTTTTCTTTTTCATTCCTTTTTCGTTTAAAGATTTTAAAAGATTTTTCTTTGTTCTTTTACACCCATTATTATATTTAATGTGGTTTTATTTTCAATTATTATTTATGAATGGTTCATGTGAAAGCCAACATCCCGAAAATTGTTGGTTACCTTATCCTAATATTCAATGTAATATACATGGTACAGTATTATTCAAATGTGATGATAATAAAATATGGGTTCTTACAAGAATAATTATTTTATGTTTTGTTTTCAGTTTGTTGTTTTTTAAAATTTTTTTGTTAAAAAATAAATTTAATGAAAAATATTTTAATAATAAAAAAAGAAATAAAAAAATAAATATAAAAATAAATATAAAAAAACAAAAAAAATAAAATAAATAAAAAAGGCTAATATGAAAAAAATAATTTTTAAAAAAAAAAGATTAATCACAGCTATTAAACCAACAGGAGAATTAACTTTAGGCAATTATTTAGGGATAATTAAACCTTTAATTTTATTTCAAAATAAATATAGTGAAGAATATGATTTTTATGTTTTTATCGCAGACTTACATTCTTTAACTAATTTTCAAAAACCAAATATATTAAAAAAAAGAATTCGCGAAATAATATATCTTCTTTTGGCTTCGGGATTAAATTTAGAAAAAACAAATTTATTTATTCAATCAGAAATAAATCAACATACTTATTTGCATTATATAATGGAATCTAATGCTTATTTAGGGGAATTGAATAGGATGATCCAATTTAAAGAAAAAAAACATTCTTTAAAAGAAGTTAGAGTTTCTCTGTTTACTTATCCACTTTTAATGTCTTCTGATATTTTACTTTATGATATTGATGTTGTTCTTGTAGGCCAAGATCAAAAACAACATTTAGAATTAATACGTTCTTTAGCTAAACGTTTTAATAATTTGTATGGTGATACTTTTGTTGTACCAGAATTTTTGCAATTAGGAGCTATGATTAAATCTTTGATTGAACCTCAAAAAAAAATGAGCAAAAGTTCTTTTTTAAATAATTATGATGATAAGGGTTGTGTTTTTCTTTTAGAAAATTTAGAAAATATAAGAAAAAAAATTTTAAAATCCATTACTGATTCAGAAGATAATATTAAATATGATTTAGAAAAAAAATCCGGTTTAAGTAATCTTTTAACTATTTATTCTTCTTTAACAAATTGTACTTTAAATGAAGCTGTAAAATATTTTCAAAAATTTTCTTATAAAGCTTTTAAAGAAGAAGTAGCTAATGTTTTAATAGAAGAAATTAAAATTATTCAAACAAATTTTTATGATTTACAAAAACAAAATAATTTAGAAAAAATTTTAGAAAAAGGAACTCAACAAGTTAAGGTTATGGCTGAAAAGAAATTAAAAGAAATTAAACAAAAATTAGGTTTAGATTTAAATTAATTTTTGTTTAATAATTTTTTTTATTTTCATGAATTCAATTTAAAATTTAAATTGAATGATTAATATTATTTTCTATTCATTTTAGTTTCTATAGCTATTTTAGCAACAGTTTTAGCTATTATTTCAGTTGCTCTTTTGTCAAAAATAGAAGGTATTATATTTTCTTCATGTAATTCTGAATCTTTAATAACTGAAGCTAAAGCATGAACAGCAGCTATTTTCATTTCTTCTGTAATTTGAGTTGCTTTCGCATCTAAAGCACCACGGAAAATTCCAGGAAAAGCTAAAAGATTATTTATTTGATTTGGGAAATCAGAACGTCCTGTAGCAATTATTCTAGCGTTACCTTTTTTTGCTTCATCATACATAATTTCAGGAACAGGGTTAGCTAAAGCGAATACTATAGAATCAGGCGCCATAGTAGAAACCATTTTAGCAGTTAAGATATTAGGTTTTGATACACCAATAAAAATATCTTTGTTTTTGACAGCGTCTTTTAAAGAACCTATTTCGTTTTTTAAATTAGTTACTAAAGACATCTCTTTTTGAGCTTCATTTAACCAAGGACAATCTTTTCTAATAATACCTTCTTTATCTACTAAAATTATATTTTTAACTTTTAATAGAAGAAGCATTTTAGTTATAGCTATTCCTGCGGCACCTATACCCGTGATAACTATTTCAACATCTTGAATATTTTTTTTAACTATTTTTAAAGCATTCAAAATCCCAGCACAAACAACAATAGCTGTTCCATGTTGGTCATCATGAAAAACTGGAATATTTAATTTTTCTTTTAATTTTTTTTCAATATAAAAACATTCTGGAGATTTAATATCTTCTAAATTAATTCCTCCAAACATGGATGATATTTTAGAAACGATATTAATAAATTCGTCTGGATCTTCAGAGTCAATACAAATAGGAAAAGAATCAATATTAACGAATGTTTTGAATAAACTTGCTTTTCCTTCCATTACAGGAATTGAAGCTAGTGCACCAATATTTCCTAAACCAAGAACAGCTGTCCCGTTGGTAATAATAGCTACATTATTTCCTTTTGTTGTATATTTATAAACGTTTTCAGGATTTTTTTTTATTTCAAGACAAGGTTCTGCTACTCCTGGAGTATAAATTAAAGCTAGATCTTGTAAATTATTAATTTTTATTTTATTTTGTATTTCTAATTTACCTTTATATTTTTCGTGAATTTTTAAAGCTTCTTCTTTTAAATTTATAGACATTTTTTTAACCACCTGATTACATTAATTTAAATTTAATATTTGTGTCAAATGAAAGATTTTTTGAAATTATTATTTATTTAGTTTGTATAAAATTTAAAATAATAAAATAATTTTTGTATATTAAATTTTAATAAGAAAATTTGAAAATATATTTATATAAAATATATTCATTATTATTATAAATAATAATGAATAATTAAAACATATAATAAATTATTTTATAAAATTTAAAATTAGTAATCGAGTTAGTTTACATTTTATTACAAGTTTTCTAGATGCCAAGGACATCATATTCGTTCCTATGATTTTATTAAAAGATAATAATTTGCTAGTTTGATAAGGTTTAAATAAGTTTAAGTTTTTGTTTTCTTCTTTTGATCAAAAGATAAATATTTATCATTTTTAACTCATTCGTTTTTTGCTTTTGCATTTTGTTATTTCTCTTTTGGTTTTAATTTTTTTTAATAATAAGTTTTTAATTGAAAAAGGCAAAACATAACCTAGCTTTGCAGGTTTTGGATTGTTGCATTATTTGGTTTTGATGCTCGAAATGTAAGACAAATTAATATAAATTGATTTAAAGCAATATTAATGGTTATTACTTTAAATTGAAATACTTTAATTTTGACTTCTTGTGATAAAAGAAAAGGAACTTTGATTAAGTTCCTTTGTTGATTTTTGAGATTAAATTGTATTAAGTTTAAATACGATTTATTATAAGAAATTTTAAACCTTGTGTTCCGTTTATATGTCCTTTTTTTATTTTGTAATATAAATTAATAAATTTTAAAAGTAAATTTTTTATTTTATTGATAGATAAAAATTTCATTTCTTTTATTAAAAAAAAAGTTTTTTCTGTGTGATATTGCAAAATATTACTAATTTCGTTTTCTGTTTTTCCTTCATTTAATAAATGTTGCAACAAAATCATATCTTGCAATTTGTGTAAAATTTGATAAATGATATAGACGGGATCTTTTTTGTTATTTATTATACTTTCTAATAATAAAAAACTATCTTTTGCATTTGAATTATTTATAATTGATTTAATAAACGAAAATATATTTTCGTCTTTGATAAATATCAATTGTTTTATAATTTCGATGTTATTAATTTGTTTATCTGATATAGATGCATAATATAATTTAATTTTTTGAATGTCTTGTTTTAATAAAGATAAATTTTTTTTAGTTTTTTTATGTAAAAAAGAGATGACATTCGGATGTATTGTGAAACCTTCTTGTTGAAAATTGTTTTTAATATAATTAAATAAATTTTGATCATTTAATTTATATTTTTTTTTAATATTGAAATTAATATTTATTTTTTTTTGTATATCTTCTGGAAAATTATTTTGTTTTGTTTCGTTCAAATGAATGATAATATTTTTGTTGGGTTTGCCAAAAAAATCTAATAAAAATTTTAAATTGATATTTTTTTTAAAAAATAAAAAAGAAATATTTTCTATAAAAAGAACTTTTTTATTATATAAAAAAGAACCAGTAAATAATTCTTTAGCGATATTTTTAGCCATCGTCATATAATTATCTTCTTGGATAGAGAAAAATAAAAATTGATAATTTTGTTTTTGACATAAATCCTTTAAATTATGTTTTGCTTCTTTTAAAGCATTTTTTTCTTCATAAATGAACAAATTTAAATAATTATTTTTCACAAAACAAAGACCTCTTGATCAGATAAAATTATAAAGCTCTAGGATGATATTTTAAATATGCTTTTTTTAAATATTTTTGTGTAATATGAGTATAAATTTGAGTAGTTGAAATATTTTCATGACCTAAAATCTGTTGCAAAGTTCTTAAATCTATACCATTTTCTAATAAATGAGTGGCAAAAGAATGTCTAAGTGTATGTGGCGAACATTCAACTCTTAAATTAGCTTTTTTGGCTATTTTTTTAAAAATTTTATAACATCCTTGTCTTGTTAAATGTTCGCCGTTTTGATTTAAAAAAACAAAGGTATTTGTTTTTCTTTTTGCAATTTCAGGACGCACCTTTTTTAAATATTTCTTTAATATTTGTGTAGAATGTTTAGTAATAGGGGCCATTCTTTCTTTAGAACCTTTCCCTTTGATAATAATGTAAAATTCTTGTAAATGTAAATCGATTAGATTTAAATTTAAGATTTCTGATATTCTTAAACCAGAACCATACATTAATTCAAACAAAGCTTGATTTCTTAAAGAACATGAAATATTTTTTTTATCAGGGATACATTTTAAAAATAAAAAAACTTCTTTTAAAGATAGAACCAGTGGCAATTTTTTTTCTATTTTCGGTATTTTTAGAATAAGAGTTGCATTATAATTGACTTTTTTTTCTAAAAATAACAAATAATGAAATTTTTTGATAACAATAATTTTTCTTGCCAAACTTCTACTACTTATATTATGTAAATTAGTTATATTTTCTAAAAATAAAGAAATGTCTTTTTGTGTTATTTTATTTATTTGTTTTATTTTTAAATTAAAAGTTATAAAATTTAAATATTGTTTTATGTCATTTAAATAAGCTTCAACAGTGTTCGGAGATAATAATAGTTCGTGTTCGATATAAAATTTGAAATTGTCAAGAATGTTTTTCATATTTCAATTAAAACTTTCTTTCATATTTAGAAAATTATTATTTTTAATTATTATATTTATCTTTAAATTTATTTAAGACTAAATATACAATATAAGAAGTTATTGATAATTTGATAAAAGTTAATAATAAAGAAATATAATCTAGTTTTCGATGATAAATATATAAAAAAGTAATCGAACATATAGCTATAATATAATTTAATATATTAATATAAAAAGATATATTTTTATTTTTATAAACAGATAAATATTTAGCTATAATATCTATTCCGCCAGTAGAACTGCCTTGTTTAATACACAAACTAATAGTTAAACTTGTAGAAATAGAAACAATAATAACTCTTAATAAAGATAATCCGAAACCACTGTCTTTTTTGATCAAACCAAAACAATTACTTAAAAAGTGTAAACATCCTTCGTTTGTATTTATTAAAAAAGTAAACATAAATAAGAAAATAACAAAAGCTATAGTATTAATTAAAGAATTTATACTAAATTTTAAATCTAATTTAGGAAAAGAAATAAAAGTAAATAAAAAGAAATTAACGCAACCAAAAAACATAGCGGCAAATAAACCATTAAAAGCGGTATTTTTTGTGAAATAATCAGGTTTAATTTTTATTAAAATTTTCGCAATAGCGTCGCCAATACCATGGATACCTGTCGTATATATTGTGGTTGTGTAATCACCGCTCATAAAAATAACATCAATTAAACTATATATTGCTATTAAACATAAAGATATAAAAATTGTTTTAATATTTTTTTTGGTGAAAAATTTATCATTAAAATTTTTATAATTTTGTGACATGTTGAGGATTTTGTCTTTCATTTGATGTTTATTTTTATTTCTATATTCCTTTATTTTATTTTTCTTATTCGAAATATTTTGAACAACGACAACATAAATTATTTACATTTTTGTTTTTTATAATATTCCAACATCTAGGGCATTCAGTGCCTGAAGCTGTTGTAATATTAATATCTAAAGAATTTGATTCTATTATATCTAATTGAGAAACAATTAACAATTGATTTAATTTGTTTTTAATTTCTAAATTATCTAGCATTTCCATATATTCTTTTGGTAATTTTAAAATTAATTTAGCTTGTAAAGATTTGTTAATAATTTTTTTTGTTCTAGATTCTTCTAATTTTTTTAAAATTTTTTCTCTAAAATTAAAAAACAATTTATAATGATTTTGTTTTTGATGAAAATTTATATTTTTATAATGAATAGCCAAGGATTCTTGGATTTCTTGTTTTTGTGGAATTGATTCTAAATAGATATCTTCTTTGGCATTAAAAGATAAATGTTGATATACTTCTGAAGTTGTATGTGGAATAATAGGAGTTAAAATTTTTAATAAAGCAATTAAAATATCGTATATATTAGATTGAATAATATTTCTTTCTTGATTATTTTCTTTTTCAATATATAAAATATCTTTGTTGAAATCTAAATAAAAAGCACTTATTTTATTGGAAATAAAAGGATATAATAAACTCATAATTTTATCAAAGTTATAATTTTCATAAAAATCTAATATTTGGAGATAAATATTTTGGAATTCTAAAAAAAATAATTGGTGAAATAATGGTCTTTTTGTTAACGGAATATAACATTCTTGATAAGGTTTGAAATTATTTAAATTACCTAACATAAAACGAAAAGTATTTCTTATTTTTTTATATTTTTCTTCTGTTTGAGATAAAATGTTATTATCTAATCTCACATCCACATTATAATCAATATTAGCAACCCATAATCTTAAAATATCAGCACCTTTTTGTTTTATAATTTGTAAAGGATCTACGACATTATTTAATGACTTACTCATTTTTTGACCTTTTCCGTCTAAAACAAAACCATGAGTAACAATTGTTTTATAAGGTGCTTTTTGGAAAGCGGATACAGAAGTAACTAAAGAAGAATTAAACCAACCTCGATATTGATCTGCTCCTTCTAAATAAACATCAGCTGTATTATAATTATTATATAATTTTTTTAAAATATTATAAGAAGTTCCAGAATCAAACCAAACATCTATAATATCGGTTTCTTTTTGAAAAATATTATTGGGACTTTGGGGGTTTGTATAATTTACAGGTAATAATTGAGAAGCATCCCATTCAAACCAAATTTCTTTGCCATGTTCTTCTATTAAATTAGCTACATGGTCTATTATATTTTTATCTAAAATAGGTTGCCCATCTTCTGTATAAAAAATAGGAATTGGAACACCCCAAGTTCTTTGACGACTGATAACCCAATCTTTTCTATCTTTGATCATATTAAACATTTTAATTTGACCCCATTCCGGAATCCATTGAATTTGTTTGATCTCTGATAATAATTTTGTTTTGATTTGTTCGATATTTAAAAACCATTGTGGAATAGCAAAAAAAATAATTGGTTTCTTTGTTCTTTCGTCGTGAGGATAAGAATGATTTAATATTTCTGAATTAATTAATAGATTTTGTTTTTTTAAATCTTCAACAATAATAGGATTTGCTTTTTGATAAAATATTCCTTGGTATTTATTGGCAATTTCTGACATAAAACCTTTTTGATCAACACTTAATAAAATATCTAAATGATATTTTTCACTTAATAAAAAATCATCATGTCCATGGCCAGGAGCTATATGCACTATTCCAGTTCCTTCTTTATCTGAAACAAAAGTATCTAAAACAATTTTCCCTTTCTTGTTGAAAAGTTTATTTTCGTAATTTAAATCATTTAAAATAACACCTTTAAAAGTTTTAATAATTGTTATATCGGACCATTGAAATTTTTCTTTTAATTTATTTAAAACAGAAGCTCCTATGATATATTTTTTGTTATTTAATTGTATTAATTGATAATCTTGGTTTGGATGAATACAAATAGCTACATTAGCTGGTAAAGTCCAAGGTGTTGTTGTCCACACTATTAAAGAAGCATCTGCGAAAAGATTTTCTTTTAAATTTATATTCAAAAGTGGAAAAAGGACGAAAATAGATAAAGATTGATGATTTTGATATTCTATTTCTGATTCAGCTAAGGTAGATTGCAAAAAAGGAGACCAATAAATAGGTTTTAATTTTTTAAAAATTAATTTATTATTAATCATTTTACCAAAAATACGTATTTGATCAGCTATAAAAGAATTATTCAAGGTTAAATAAGGTTGATCCCATTGTCCTAAAATACCCAGTCTTTTAAAATTTTTTTTTTGTTTTTCTACGAAAGTTAAAGCTATTTCTTTACATTTATTTAAAAAAAATTTTTTAGAAGCTAATTTATCTTTAGAATATTTTTTTAATATAACTGTTTCGATAGGTAGACCGTGACAATCCCAACCTGGAATATAAGGAGTATAAAAACCTTGCATCGTTTTAAAACGTATTATAAAGTCTTTTAAAATTTTATTCAAAGCATGTCCTATATGAATTTCCCCATTAGCATAAGGAGGGCCATCATGAAGAAAAAAACAAGGGTTATTTTTGTTTTTTATTAAATTTTTTTTGTATAATTCAATTTCTTCCCATTTTTTTTCTATTTCAACTTCTTTTTGGCTTAAATTTCCTTTCATAGGGAAATTGGTAAAAGGCATTAACAAAGTATTTTTATAATTTTGGTTTTCCATAATATTGTTCTCCTAAAATAAATTACGAAATAATTTATAAACATTTTATTTATTATTTTTTTGTTTAGAAACATTAAAATAAAAAGTAATGATATCTCCATCTTGAACTATATAATTTTTACCTTCTAAACGCAATTGTCCTTGTTGTTTAATTTTATTAAAATTTTGAACACGTGCTAAATCTTCAAAATGACAAACCTCTGCCTTAATAAAACCTCTCTCAAAATCACTATGAATTATACCGCCACATTCAGGAGCGGTCATGCCTTTAAGAAAAGACCATGCTTTTGATTCTTGTTTGCCTGCTGTGAAATAAGTTTGCAATCCTAAAAGTTTATAACTTTTTTGAATAATTTCTTGTAAAGCATTATTTTTTAAATTATATATTGATAAAAAATTTTTTTGTTCTTCTTTTTTTAAAATAGATAATTCTTTTTCTAATAAAACACAAATAGGAATAAATTCTCTTTCTTTTTTTGTAGCGTGTTTGGACATTTGTTGAAAAAAAGAATTATTTTCTAAATCTGATAAATCTTTTTCTTCGAAATTACCAATATAAATCATAGGTTTTAAAGACAATAAATTAAAATTTTTAATTATTTTTTTTTCTTGATCGTTTAAAAAAATTTTATTAATATTATTTTCTTTTTCTAAATGAAATTTTATTTTTTTTAATAATTCTTCTTCTAATAATTCTTTTTCTAGAGAAGGTTTTTTTTGTTTCATAAGTTTAGATAAACGTTTTTCAATTTGTTCTAAATCTGACAGAATTAATTCTGTTTCAATAATAGCACTTTCTTCGATCGGATCTACTTTATCATTAACATGAATAATGTTTGGGTTTTCAAAACATTTTACTACATGACAAATAGCATCAACATCTCTGATATGATTTAAAAATTGATTTCCTAAACCTTCTCCTTTAGAAGCATTTTTGACTAAGCCTGCGATATCTATAAATTGAATTTGAGTTGTTATAATTTTTTGAGATTGAAATAAATTAGCTAAAAAATTAAGACGTTTATCTTGAACATCTACGATACCAACATTAGGTTTTATGGTTGCAAAAGGGTAATTCGCTTCTAATACTTGCATATTTGTTATTGTATTAAATAGTGTTGATTTTCCGACATTAGGTAAGCCTATAATTCCGACTTTCATAATTTTATTGTTAAACCTTTCAAATTTTAAAATTATAATTATTTTTTATATTTTTTTAAAACAAATTTTTGAAAATAAATTTAAAAAATATATTGTATATAATATATTTTAACTGTAAAAAAAATTTTAATATTTAATTTATGAAATAATTTTATTTTATCGAGATATTTTAACATTTAAACTAATTTTTCTATTTCTTCTTTATTGATTGTTTCTTGTTTTAATAATAAATTAGCTATTTTATCTAATAAATCTTTGTTTTCTTTCATAATTTTTTTGGCTATATTCATACATTCATCTATTATTTTTTTAATTTCAGTTTTAACTATTTCGTCATTATAAAAAACATTGTCTTGAGTTTGAATAGGACCTAAATCACTCATCCCTAATTTAGTTACCATTTTGGTCGCTATTTGAGTGGCAGCTTTAAAATCTCCATAAGCTCCATTAGAAATATCATCAAAAATTAGTTCTTCTGCCGCTCTTCCTCCTAAATAAGAAATGATATTCGCCAACATTCTTTTTTTAGAAGAAAAGAAAGTTTCTTTCTCAGGCAACATTAAATTATAGCCACCAGCATTTCCTCTAGGAATAATAGTGACTTTGTGTACTTTTTGAGCATGTTCTAATTTTAAACCAATAACTGCATGTCCGGCTTCATGATAAGCTACCATTTTTTTTTCTTCTTCATCATATTTACGGGATTTCTTAGCTGGCCCCATTAACACTCGATCAATTGCTTCATATAATTCTTCATTAGTAATTAATTCTTTTTTATTTCGAATAGTTAAAATAGAAGCTTCATTTAAAACAGAGGCTAAGTCAGCACCACTCATGCCTGGTGTTTGTTGAGCTAATTGATGAAAGTCAATATTAGCATCTATTTTTTTATTTTTTGCATGAACCTTAAGAATAGCTTCACGAGCTTTAATATCAGGTAAACCAACAGTAAATTTACGGTCAAATCTTCCTGGTCTTAATAAAGCAGGGTCTAACATATCAGCTCTATTAGTAGCTCCAATAATAATAATTCCTTTAGAAGTAGTAAAACCATCCATTTCAGTTAAGAGTTGGTTTAGAGTATTTTCTCTTTCTGAATTACCTATATCTTTTCCTCTTTTACTACCAATAGTATCTATTTCATCAATAAAGATTACACAAGGAGCATTATATTTAGCTTCTTGAAATAATTTTCTAAGTCTTGCGGCACCTACACCAACATATATTTCTACAAATTCAGAGCCACTAACCGCATAAAAAGGTACTCGAGCTTCACCAGCTAAAGCTTTTGCTAATAAAGTTTTACCTGTTCCAGGAGGACCTTCTAATAAAACTCCTTTTGGAATAGAAGCGCCTATTTGTTCATATTGAATAGGATTTTGTAAGAAATCAATTAATTCACGCATCTCTTCTTTTTCTTCTTCGTTTCCGGCAACATCTTGGAAAGTAAATTGAGATTTTTGTTTATTAGAAATAGATTTGTTAGGAGAAGAAGTATCTTGTAAAAATCTTTCACCCCAATATCCTAACAACAATAAAGTTGAAATAGGCCTCAACAAAGTATCTACTTTTCTTAAAATATCCATTTTAATAAAAAAAACAATTTTATTGAATTTTTGAAATTTATATATGTTTTGTTCTAATTGTGGATTTAAAAAATATTCATTTAATATATCTAATATAAAAACAATAAAATAAAAAGTAATACAAATTAAAATAATGTTTCTTAAATTAATTTTAGAAAAATATTTTTTCATAAAGTTTTTCTCTTAATTGTTTTAATTCTTCATCAGAATTTTGTTTTGGAATAGTTGTTCGTGGTAATAAATCTAAAATATTTGCACAATAAAAGTCGAAAAAATTAGTTAAAGTGTCTTTATACAACCCTGTATCACGTGATATTCCAGAATAGAATGTATCATATTTAAAATTTATTTCTTTAGTTTTGCCTTGAAAAAATTCAGGCTTTATTGTTTTCCCCGATGATTCTTGTTTGCATAAATAATCTTTTAACATTGAAAAATCAAATGTTATCGGAATATTATAATCTGTTAAATAATGACTATAAGAATTTATACAATACCAATAATAATCTTCTGCATTATATTCATCTTGAGGAGGAACAATGTCAATGTTTATATCCATATTTTCTCTTGTTTGTTGGTCTGTTATATCTTTTTCTATTATTAATGAATTTCTGTGTAAATTATTTTGACTTATAAATGTTTCAAATAAATTATTTATTTGCTGAATAATATTATCAATAAAATTCGATTCATAAATTTTTGGTAAATCATCATTAAACACAGGATCGATGTAGAATTTAAATTTATAACTTTGTGATTTTTGTGTTTCTGTTAATGAATCCCAACTGTATTTTAATAAATTTAAAGCTTTATCAAAATTAAAACCATAATGACATAAATCATCGTTTGTATAAGTTGGTTCAGATGCTTGAAAAGGAATCTTTGGACAAGGAAAATATGCTGGATTTTTATAATAAAAGTTTTGATTGAATAAAAGAGAGGTAGGTTCTATAGTCAATGATGGGTTATCTGTTTTTAATTTATTTCTATCTATAGCATGATATATAGCTTTTCGAAAATTATTTTGTTGTTTTAAAATATTATTATCATTTTTATTTAAAATAAAAGTGAAAAATACTAATTCTCCTTCCTCTGGTATATATTGTTTAAAAGTTAAAGGAGTGGAATTATATTGATTTTTGTTGTCTGAATCATTTTGGTTAGAAGTATCCAAATAATCTTTTATGAAAAAATAACATATTGCAACCGAAATTATTAATAAAGATACAATAATTATTATTTTTTTATTAAAATTAAATTTGGTCTTTATATTTAAATTTTTATCATTCATAAAATGTTTTAACCTTTCTTAAATTAAAAAAATAAACTTTTGAAATTATTGTGTAATACAATTTTAAACAAATTTTATAATTATATTTATTTTCAATGCCTCATTTCATTTCAAAATTTTTATAAAAGTTTTAAAAGATTTATAAAAAAATTAAGTGTTCTATTTTTAATTGAATTAAATCTTTAAAAATTTTAAAATCTTTTATGTTTTTATTAAATTATACATATAAAAACATTTTATTCTTTAATAAAATATATTTCTTTTGTTTATTTGTATCAAAAAAGGAAATTATAATTTGAAATTATTAATAAATTCAAATAGTTTTTTTGATATTTATTTGTTTTTATAAATTAAAAAAAGAGACAATTAAAATAATGTCTCTTTTTTTAATTTATAAATAATTAATTTTTTAGAAATAATTGTTATTTTCTAACGCGCACTGCTACCTTGTTTAATAATTTTTTTTATTTAAACAAAAAATCATTAACTTAATTGTTTCATTTTTTCTTTAAAGTCTATTAAAATTTCATAAAATTCCAAACACTCTTTATACATTTTGTTAATAAATAACTGATTTCTAGGAACTTCTTTAACTTTAGCATTTTGATAATTACCGAATACTAAAAAAAAAGCTTTTTCAGCATTAGAACAATAAATTTGTGCTTGTACTTGCGCATAATAATACATAGGAATTTCATCATAAAGAAAAAATTTTTTCCAAGTATTAGAATTTAAAAACTTAGGGCATTTAATTTCTAATAAACTTTTATTTTCATCGTTCCAACCATCTAAAGAAGCTGATAAAAATTTTTTTACAAAAACCATAGGTTTAAATTGTTTTTTATTAATGTCGTTAAAAAAAAGCCTAGCTGATGGTTCTAAAGCTCTTCCGTAAATCATAAATTCATTATCTTCTATTTTTTCATCAAAAAGTTTTCTTTTTAAAAGATTTTTTTTATTTTCAAATGGATTTAAACCCATAATTATAGATACTTCTGACGCATTAATATATTTTTTTCTATGATCATGCCAATCATTAGAATTTTGTTCTAAATCCAAACAAATATTCATCATAAAACCTTTTCTTTAATTTAATATTTATTATTTTTATAGTATATATCTTAAATTTATAATATTTTTATTTACATTTGTTCTAAAATAGGAACTCCTAAAATCTTTAATCCTTCTTTTAAAACAATTACAAAACTTTTAATTAGCAAAACATTAGCATATTGTAATTTCAAATTTTCAACATTAACAATTTTTTCTTTTTCATAAAATTTATTAGCATGTTTAGCTAATTGAAACAAATATCTAGCTAAAATACTCGGCATATTAGTTTCTTGAACTTTATCCAATATGGAATCAAATTGATCTATTAAACGAATCAAAACATAGTAATGAAATGGTTTATAATAAACATTTAAGTTGTTTTGTATAAAGACATTATCATCGAATGCTATTTGCTGAAGAATAGAATTAAATCTAACTACTGTATATTGTAAATATGGACCTGTATTACCTTCGAATTTTAACATTGTTTTTAAATTAAATTCTATATCTAAATGACGATCGTTTTTTAAATCATTAAAAACAATGGCACCAATAGCTATTTTTTGAGAAATTTGATCAATCTTTTCTTGACTAAATTTTTTATTTTTTATGATGTTTTTTACTTCTGCTTGAGCTTTTTCAATAATATCAATCAACCGAAAAGAATTGCTTTGTCTTGTGGATATTTTAGTATTTTGAAATAAAATTAAACCAAAATTAATATGTTCTAACTTTAAATCATTAAAACCCATTTTTTTTATAACTAATTGTAATTGTTTATAATGTAATTTTTGTTCGTTGCCAACAACATATAAACATTTCTCAAAATGAAATTTTTGATAACGATACAAGGCACAAGCTATATCTCTTGTTAAATAAAGCGTACTGCCGTTTTTTTTCTTTATTAAAGCTGGTGGTATATCTTTATCTAAAACCATAATATAAGCTTCATCATCTAAAATAATCAAATTTTTGTTTTTTAATTCTTCTAATAATTCAATAACTTTATCATGAAAAAAAGATTCACCTAAATAATAATCAAAAGAAACACCTAATAAATCATAAATTTTATGAAATTCTTTTAAAGAAATCTTTTTAAAAAAATGCCATAAATCAGTTACTTCTTTATCTTTATTTTCTAAAAGATAAAAAATTTTTCTAGCTTCTTCATTTAAAGTCTCATCTTTTAAAGCTTCTTGATGAAATAAAACATAAACTCTTTGTAATTCGCTAATAGGATCTTTTAACATATTTTCTTGTTTTACCCATTTACGATATGCTACAATCATTTTTCCGAATTGTGTTCCCCAATCACCTAAATGATTAATACTAATTGTTTTAAAACCTAATTTTTGATAAACTTTTGTTAAAGAATGACCAATAATTGTAGAACGTAAGTGTCCAATAGAAAAATTTTTAACTATATTAGGCGAAGAGTAATCTAAAACTACTGTTTGTTGATTCATTTCTCTCTGACAATAATTATCACCGCTTTGTACAACATTTAACAAAATCTTTTGAGCAAAATAAATTCTATTTAATTTAATATTCAAAAAACTATTTTGAAAAAAAATATTTTCTATTTCTTTGTTTTGTACTAGTGTTTTTTTAAAATCTTCAAAAATTTCTAATGTTGTTTTATTTAAAATTGACACATATTTAAATAAAGGTAAAAAAAAATCAAACTTATCCTCTTTGAAATTAATTTGTAAAACTATTGAAAGTAGATACTTGTCATTTAAAACTTTTTCTATTTTCTTTTTCATTTCTTGTAAATACATATAATACTTACCTTTGATTATTTTATGTTTTGGAAAATTAATATTTAAAATTTTTATCCATCTAATAAAATAGACTTTTTTTATATTTTATTAGATAGATAAAATAAAATAATATTTTGAAAATTTTATTCAATTAAAAATTATCTAAAAATTTCTGAAAATGCAAAGACAAAGGAATTTCGAATTGTAATTGTTTATGAGTAAAAGGATGAATAAAATCTAATTTTTTAGCATGTAACATTTGTTGAGATATCGCTTGTTGCTTATTGCTGTATAAACAATCACCATAAATTGGGTGTTTTAAATAAGACAAATGAACTCTAATTTGATGTGTGCGTCCTGTTTCTAATTTTAATTCTAAGAGCGAAAAATCTTGTAATTTTTTTAAAAGTTGAAAATGGGTAACAGAAGGTTTTCCTGAAAAAGAAACTTCCATTTTTAAACGATTATGTGTACTTCTTTTGATAGGTAAATCAATCTTCCCGTAATCATAACCTAAATAACCATAAACAATAGCCCAATAAATTCTTTGAATACCTCTTTGACGAATTAAATTTTGTAACTTAGTTACTGCTTCTTCTGTTTTTCCGATAATAATTAAACCTGTAGTATCTTTATCT
Organism: Candidatus Phytoplasma fraxini; assembly: GCF_038024965.1. Classification (NCBI taxonomy): domain Bacteria; kingdom Bacillati; phylum Mycoplasmatota; class Mollicutes; order Acholeplasmatales; family Acholeplasmataceae; genus Candidatus Phytoplasma; species Candidatus Phytoplasma fraxini. The sequence goes on from NZ_CP146843.1 coordinate 19,467, forward strand.
AAACGATGCACAATACCAGGCCTATCATTATCTTTATCTGAAATTAGAAAATCTTTCATTTGATAATATAACCCATTAATTAAAGTGATACCTGAATAACTATGAGAAGGATGAACTATCAAATCATAAGGTTTATCGATGATAGCTAAATATTGATCTTCATAAATTATTTTTAAATTCAAATTAATAGGTTTAAAACCTTTTATTAAATTTTTTGGTTCAATAATTGGCACTTTTATTATATCATTTTCTTTAACAAGATAACTTTTTTTTAATTCTTTGACATCATTAACAAACACTTCACCTGAACGAATCAAAGAATAACAATGATTTCTAGTAATTTTTAATTTTTGTTTTAAAAAAAGATCTAAGCGTAAATTTTTTTCTTTATCTTGTACAACCAATATTTTCATAATCCACCAAAATATTTCTAACTAAAATAATTCAAAAAATACTTTTTAAATAAAATAAAGAAAAAATGCATCATGTATAAAACATAGATACATTTTTATTTAAAAAATTGTTTAATTAAAAACCTCTGTTCCTCTGTAAAAAAGAAGATTCTTGCTACAATAAATTTTAGTTAAGACAAATTACAATAATATTTTAATCTTGTTTTTTTTGTTCTAATGAAGTTTCATCCACCTTAGAATCAGTTTCTTCTGGTTTTTTATAATCTGGAGTATTTTCTTCATTCGAACGTTTACCCAATTTTTCTTTTTCTTTTTGTTTATCGAACCAACCTAATTTATTAGTTTCAACTATTTCTTGAATATCTTTTTGATTTAAAGTTTCGATTTCCAATAAATATTCTGCAATTTTAAAAAAACATTCTTTATTTTCAGAAATTGTTTTTTTAGCTAATTCGTAACAATTCCATATAATTTTTTGAATAGTTTGATCGATTTCTAGAGCTTTTGGATCCGAAAAAGTTTTATGAAAACTATTTCCTTCTTCAAATTGAACCAAACCTAAATCACTCATTCCGAAAATAGTAACCATTTTTTTAGCAATATTAGTAGCCATTTTAAAATCTTGATAAGCACCACTAGAAACATCATCTAAAAAAAGTTCTTCTGCTGCTCGTCCACCTAAGAAAGAAGTAATTTCAGCTAATAATTGTTTTTTAGATGAAAAAAAACTTTCCTCTTCATTAGACATTAAATTATATCCACCTGAAAGACCACGCGGAATAATAGTGACCTTTTGAACCTTACGTGCATCTGGTAATTTGATTCCGATAATAGCATGACCTGCTTCGTGATAAGATATCATTTTTTTTTCTTTATCAGAATATTTAATACTTTTTTTAGCTAAACCAATTAAAATACGATCTGTAGCTTCACTAATAATCTTTTTATCGATAACTAAAGAATTATTTCTAGTAGCTAATAAAGCTGCTTCATTTAAAATACCTTCTAATTGAGCTCCGCTAAAACCTGGAGTTAATCTAGCTAATTCTTCTAAATCCACATCAGAAGCAATTTTTTTATTTAAAGAGTGTAATTTTAAAATCGCTTCTCTATCTTTAACGCTTGGTAAATTCACAATGAAACGACGATCAAATCTTCCTGGTCTTAATAAAGCTGGATCTAGAAAATCAGGTTGATTTGTGGCAGCAATAACAATAACTCCTTGATTTTGATTGTAACCATCTAACTCAATCAATAACTGATTTAAAGTTTGTTCTTGTTCAGTATTACCATAAGCCATACCTCTTTTGCGTGCTAAAGTTTCAATTTCATCTATAAAAATAATACAAGGAGAATGTTTTTGAGCCGATTTAAATAAACTTCTAATACGAGAAGCTCCTAAACCTACAAACATCTCTACAAACTCTGATCCTGAAACTGCAAAAAAAGGTACTTTAGCTTCGCCAGCAAGAGCTTTAGCTAATAATGTTTTACCAGTTCCAGGAGGACCAGATAATAAAACACCTTTAGGGATTCTAGCGCCCATTAAAAAATATTTTTTAGGATTTTTTAAAAAATCTACTAATTCTTGTAATTCTTCTTTTTCTTCTTCTGCACCCGCAATATCTTTAAAAGTTAATATTGGCTGTTTCATTGAATTTTTACTTTGTTGTGTTTTATTTTTATCAACAAAATGGTCCATTAATTGATTCGCAGTATTAGTTAAAAATTTGAACATAAGAAAATAAAAAATTATTGAAACAGATAGTTTTAAAGCTCCTAAAAAAGGTGCAAGGCCAAAATATGGAGTAGATTCCACAACACCTTTTAAAGAAATATCTGTATTTTGTATTTTTTGTGTAATTTCATTGTATTCTGATTTATTAATATTCAGCAATCTTATAGATTTATCATTCTTTTTTGTAATTTTTAAATCATACATTGTTTTCAAAGGATTATCTTGAAGATAAGGTTCTATTATTTGTATTTGGTTTTCATTAATTTCTGTCAAAAGGGTGTTTATATTATAATCTTTGTCTTTGGGCAAAAAATTCCAAATACACGCAATCAAACCCATTATTAAGATAACTGAAATTAAATAGACAATATGTTTCCAATTAATATTGTTAAAAAAATGTTGTATTTTGTTCATAATAAATTTTGTCCTTGTAATAACATTAATAAATATTAAAAAAATTTAAATAAATTTATCACTTTATTTAATCAAATCTATACCCATATATTTATGTAAAACTGTTGGGATTTTAATGTGTCCTTCTTTATCTTGGTAATTTTCTAAAATCGCCATCATTGTTCTGCCTATAGCTAAAGCAGAACCGTTTAAAGTATGTAAATATTGCCTTTTTGCTTTTTTATCTCGTATAAATTTAATGTTGGCTCTCCTAGCTTGAAAGTCTTCGGCATTACTTATAGAAGCTATTTCACAATATTTGTTTTGTCCTGGTAACCATACTTCAATATCATAAGTTTTACTCATGCTAAAACCTAAATCACCGGTAGATAAAACAACTACTCTATATGGTAATTTTAATTGTTGTAAAATGTATTCAGAATCTTTTAATATTTTTTCTAAAGCTGAATAAGAAAATTGCGGTTCTACAAATTGAATTAATTCTACTTTATTAAATTGTTTTTGTCTTAAAATACCTTTGGTATTTTTACCAGCAGCTCCTGCTTCTTGTCTAAAACAAGTAGTACAACTAACATATTTTAAAGGTAATTGAGAGATATCTAAAACATCGTTTCGATGTAAATTAATAATAGGTACTTCAGCTGTTGGATTTAAATACCAACTTTGTTTTTCTAAATTTAACTGAAAAAGTTCTTTTTTAAATTTAGGGAGTTGTCCTGTAGCAAACATAGATTGTTCATTCACAATAAAAGGTGGTAAAAATTCTTGATAACCTCTAGAAAGATGAGTATCAATCATAAAATTAATTAAAGCTCTTTCTAATTTGGCACCCGACCCTTTTAAAACAACAAATTTACTACCAGTTATTTTAGCTGCTTTTTCAAAATCTAAAATATTTAATTTAGTTCCTAATTCTACATGATCTTTAGGAGAAAAAGACATTTTATTATTTTCAGGAGAACGAAATATCTCTATATTATCTTGCTCAGATATACCATAAGGAACTGAATCGTGAGGCAAATTAGGAATGTTAGTTAAAATATCAAAAATATTTTGTTCAATTTCTTGACATTGTCTTTCTAATTCTTTTAAATTTTTTTTTAAAATTTGTTCTTTTTGGAAAAAACTATCATCTAATTTATTTTGTATCTTTAATTCTACAATATTTTTAGTTAAATTATTTTTGTAAAATCTTTTTTTTTCTATTTCTTGAATAATTTTTTTTCTATCTTTATCTAAATAAATAAGTTTCTCTAAAAAAGATGGTTCTATACCTCTCTTTTTAAGTTTTGTATAAACTAGATCTATATTACAAAGAATAAATTTCAAATCTAACATATAACAAAGAGAATTCCTTTTAATTAAATTTCAATTACTAATTTCGAATTATTTAAAATTTTAAATTTCTATTTTATTTTAAAACACAAAAAATATTTAAAAAATAATTTTTTAAATATAAGATTATTTCATTTAGACATGCTATTTAATAATTTAGACAAATGAGATTTATTCCTAGATATAAAATTTTTATGATAAATCTTTTTAGATTGACCTTTATCTAATTTTTTATTAATAATATTGAAAAGTAAATTAACTTTATCTTTTTCTCCATTAGCAATACATTTATTAAAATTACTAATAAAAGTTTTTAAAGAAGATTTAAAATTTTTTCTCAATAATCTACGTTTTTCATTTGTTCTAATGCGTTTTTTTTGTTGCTTAATATTTGCCATTTTTAATTATCCTTTTTAATATAAATTAAATTATTTTACATACAATAATATTTTATAACATTATTTATAATAATAACTAATATTATTACAATTCAATAACAATTATTATGATAAATTTTTATAAAACATAATACGTTTATTATAATATTTATAAATAAATTTAAAAAGTTATATTTTTTTTAAAGAAAAAATTTGTTTTATTATGTTTATATTGTTGTTGTTTTGATATATAATAAAAACATAAAAGATTTTAAAATTTTTAAAGATTTAATTCAATTAAAAATAGAACACTTAATTTTTTTATAAATCTTTTAAAACTTTTATAAAAATTTTGAAATGAAATGAGGCATTGAAAATAAATATAATTATAAAATTTGTTTAAAATTGTATTACACAATAATTTCAAAAGTTTATTTTTTTAATTTAAGAAAGGTTAAAACATTTTATAAATGATAAAAATTTAAATATCAAACCAACATTTAATAAAAATACAATAATTATTGCAACTTTATTAATAATTTCAGTTGTAGGAATAGCAGCAGCTTGTCATTTTTGTAACAAAACAAAAACTCCAGAAGCAACAACAGCAGCTCAGCCAGAAGTAACACAACAAGCAAAAGATGCAACAGTTGCTAACAAACAAGAAATAGCAACTCCAGAAGCAACAACAGCAGCTCAGCCAGAAGTAACACAACAAACAACAACAGAACAAAAAGTTGAAACTTTGAAAGATGTATTAATATTTTGTAAAAACAAAGCAAATTATACACCTAAACAATTATTAGATTTTTTTGCAAAAGATAAATTAAGCGACGTTCAAAAATACTTAGAAAATGCACATAAAGATGTAAAAACCTTTGTATTCGAAGCTCAACCGAAAGATTTAAAAAATATTCATTATACAGCTAAAGAATTTAAAGATGATAAAATTGATGTTACAACAGCAAAAGAAGCTGGATTTACAGCTACAGAATTAAAAGATGGCGGATATACAGCTAAAGAATTAAAAGATGCTGGATATACAGATGAAGACTTAAAAAAAGCTGGATGTACAGAAAAAGAAATAAAATTTCTTCGCACGGATCAGACAAAAAACACAGTTCAAAACTTTAAATGGAAAGCTCAAGATTACAAAGATGCTCAAGTGACAGTTCAAAACTTAAGAACAATGTTATTTACATCTAAAGAATTACAAGATGCTGGATATACACCTAAAGAATTAAAAGATGGCGGATATACAGCTAAAGAATTAAAAGATGCTGGATGTACAGTTGAAGACTTAAAAAATACTGGATTTACAGCTAAAGAATTAAAAAATGCTGGATGTACAGATGAAGACTTAAAAAAAGTTGGATATACAGATGAAGACTTAAAAGATGCTGGATTAACAGAAGACCAAATAGAAGAAGTTAATAAAAAAAATAATTTAAACAATGAATTTACAGCTAAAAAATTAAAAGATGCTGGATATAGTTTTGCGGAAACCTTTCAATATAAAACATGGTCAGATACAGAATTAAAAGATGGCGGATATACACCTCAAGACTTCGTAGATAATAAAAAATATAACGAATTAAAAAATAGCAAATTTAATGCTCAAACTTTAAAAAACTCAATCAATTGTCCAATTAAAGATTATAGAGAAAAATATAGTTTTACATATATAGACTTCAAAGATGCTGGTTTTTCACCTCAAGACTTCATCGACGCTGGTTTTTCAAGCGAAAACTTAAAACAAGCTAAATTTACAGCTCAACAATTCCGTGATTCCGCAATAACTGCTCAAACATTATTTGAAGACCATAAATTTACAGGTCAACAATTAAAAGAAGCTGGATTTACAGTTCAAGAATTAAAAAACGCAGGTTTGACACCTGAAAAATTCAAATAAAATTGATGTCCTGATACAACATTTTTAAAATAAAATACAAAAATAACAACAAAGAAAAACATTTAATAGAAAACTAAATGAAAACTATAAGTTATATTTAACAAAAATTAAAAGATAATACATCAATAAGTTAATGTATTATCTCAATATATAAAAAAGATCTTTTAAAAAGATCTTTTTTTTTTATTTTATAAACAAAAGAAATTATATTTAATATAACATTAATCTGCTATGTTCCTAAAGTTTAGACATTTTTTTGCTTTTTAAAAATTCTTTAAGACTAACTATTAAGTTAGTTTTTTTTATTGAAATTATATTTACAAAAAATTTCTTTGAAATTATGAATTAAATTTATTTATGTTCTTCAATGCATAACAATAATTTTATTTAGTATTCATTTTAATATTAAATTTATAATATAATTAATAGTAGTTAGTAAAAAATCGATTTCTAAATATTTTTTTATGTATTTTTCTCTTATTATAAAAAATAATATATTTTAGATTAATTTTATATAAGAAAGGATATTTTTCAAAAATGATCAAAAATATTTTTCATTTTATAAAGAAAAAAAAAATAATTTTATTTATTATAATTTTATTTTTAAATTATATTTTTAAATGGGACCCGCAAGGACAAAAAATTCCATTAAGAGAAATGAAAAAAAAATTTGAAAATCGATTAATTACAAATTTTCAATATACAGGACGTAGAGATATAACTAATTTATTTTATTATTTATTAGAAGCCCAAGACATTAATAATGTATTATACACAACAGAAATATTAGAGCCTGAAGGTAATAAAATAATTAATCAATTTAAAACATATAATATAAAAGGATACGAATATAAAAAAGAATTTTATCCTTTCTTTTTATTAATAAATAAAATCCCTATATTATCTTTTTTTATAAATATTTTTCGTTTTATTTATCCACTTCTTTTAGGTTACAACATTTTTCTACTTATCTCTTTAAGAACAAACTCAAATTCAATTCACAAAAAAATTTTAATTTCTAATAAACAAAAATCTCAATTTACTTTCCAAGATGTTGCCGGAAACGAAGAAGAAAAAGAAGAGATGCGTGAATTAATTGATTTCTTACAAAATCCTATTAAATATGAACAAATAGGCGCTTCTATTCCAAAAGGAGTTTTATTAGAAGGTCCTCCTGGAACAGGTAAAACTTTATTAGCAAAAGCTTTAGCTGGTGAAGCTCGAGTACCTTTTTATGCGGTTAGTGGCTCTGAATTTGTAGAAATATATGTTGGTGTAGGTGCCGCAAGACTTAGAAAATTATTTCAAGAAGCTAAATATAATGCTCCTTGTGTAATCTTTATTGATGAAATAGATACTATTGGTAGTAAAAGAGGAAAAGATATAGGTAATTCAGAAAGAGAAAATACTCTAAACCAACTCTTAACTGAAATGGATGGTTTTACTACTTCTAAAGGAATTATTATTATTGGAGCTACTAATAGAGCTGATATGTTAGACCCTGCTTTATTAAGACCAGGAAGATTTGACCGTAAATTTACTGTTGGTTTACCTGATATTAAAGCTCGTGAAGCTATTCTTAAGGTTCATGCAAAAAATAAAAAAATAGATGCTAATATTGACTTTCATCAATTAGCTCAACAAACACCAGGCATGAGTGGTGCTGACTTAGCCTCTGTTTTAAATGAAGCTTCTATTTTAACTATTCGAAATAAAAAAGAATTAATTACTAATGAAGAATTATATGAAGCAATTGATCGAGTGTTAATGGGGCCAGCTAAGAAATCCCGTAAATATGATGAAGAAGAAAAAAAAATGGTAGCTTATCATGAAGCCGGACATGCAGTTATTGGTTTAAAATTAGAACATGCTCAAAAAGTACACAAAGTCACTATTATTCCTAGAGGAAATGCTGGTGGCTATAATTTAATGTTGCCTGAGAAAGAAACTTTCTTTTCTTCTAAAAAAAGAATGTTGGCGAATATCATTTCTTATTTAGGAGGAAGAGCGGCAGAAGAACTAATTTTTGATGATATTTCTAATGGAGCTTATGGAGATTTTAAAGCTGCCACTCAAATAGCGACCAAAATGGTAACTAAATTAGGGATGAGTGATTTAGGTCCTATTCAAACTCAAGACAATGTTTTTTATAATGACGAAATAGTTAAAACTGAAATTAAAAAAATAATAGATGAATGTATGAATATAGCCAAAAAAATTATGAAAGAAAACAAAGATTTATTAGATAAAATAGCTAATTTATTATTAAAACAAGAAACAATCAATAAAGAAGAAATAGAAAAATTAGTTTAAATGTACAAGTATAAAAGATAGGTGGACATATATACAAGAAGAAACTTTTCTAAGAATAATAAATCAATGTTTACTTTAATTCTAATTTAATTATTTAAATTCTTTTTCTTTTTTATTTAGAAGATTTAATTTATAATTAATTTTCTAATAGAAATGTTTATCTTTTCAAAAAACTGCAATGCTCCAAAAGTTTAGACATTTTTTTGCTTTTTAAAAATTCTTTTAAACTAACTTAAAAATGTTATCATAACAATAATTCAAAAAAATTAAAAAAAGGTGTTTGTTGTGAAAAATAAAAATAATCAAATTAATGTTTTTGATGTTGCTCATTTTTTTGTAAAAAAAGATAAACATATCAACAAAACAAAAATGTAAAAATTACTTTATTATGCGCAAGGTTATTTTTTAGCTAAATATAACAAAGTTTTATTTCAAGAATCGATCGAAGTATGGCCTTATGGTCCTGTGATTTCTGCTGTTTATGCAGAAACTTTAAAACAAGAATTTCAAAAACAAAATTTTCAATTATCTTTTGATTTCAGTGACAAAATGACTAAGTTATCTTTGAATAAAGAACAAAAAGAAATTTTAGAACAAGTTTTTAATGATTTTGGTCATATGAATGCTACACAACTTAGCGAATCAACTCATAATGAATCTCCATGGAAAGATGCTTACGATCCTAAAATTAAATTATTTTCGACATGTGTAATCACCCCAAGATGTTTTATTCAATTTTTTTAAAAATAAAAAGAATAATACATAATTTTGGTTTTGATAAAACAAGATGAAATATTAGAAATAATGCAATTTTTAGATAAAATTATGACAAATTTTGAAAGTAATGAAGATTTATTGAAATCTTTCCATGAAACTAAATTTGATGAAGATTTTATGAATTCTTATATTTCAGAAAATTTCGAAAACATAGGTAAAAAAGTTTATAGAGAATCTAAAAAAGGACATAGTAAAGTAGATGTTTTAATTTCTTTAGATGATGATTTGGAATATATTATTGAAACTAAGAATTATTATAGTCCATCAGATTTAGAATTTGTTTATAAACAAATTATAAGTAGAATTCATCATCGTTTTCTTTACGCTTCAATTGTTTTGTTAGTGAATGGATATCAAAAAGACAAATTTAAACAAATTTTAGAAAAAATTAATGAATGGATTGAGTTGAAAAATGGTATAAAAAAAATCAAAAAAATGAGAATTTTTTTATTGTTTAAATACCCCACCTTGATACTGGTTATGATACTTTTCTTAATATTACTTGTTATCATTTAGAATTAAATATTAATCATTCTAAAAAAGATTCTGGCATTGAAGACAACGAATATAAAGAAATTCAAAAGCAAAGTTACAAATTTCTAGAATCACTTAATAAAATAAATAGTTTGGATTCAACAGAAATAGAAAAGCATGTTTAAATTTTAAAGAAAGAATTTGTTAAAATTATACATTCTTGTTATGAATATAATGAATATTTTCTAAAACCTAAAAAAAATAATTCAAATAATAAAAATAAAAAATCTTAAAACGAACTTGAAATTCACAAGTTTTTTATTTCAAAAACATAATAAAATTAACCAAAAAAATTTATTTTTCATCAAATCAAGATTCTCATTTTGAGAGTCTTTTTTTGTACTCGATTGAGTTTCAAAATATAGAAACATTAGAAAATTTCGATTAATTCTAAAAAAATTACTTTTTAGAAATTAAAATTGTTTATTAATTATTTGCGTATTAACATAAAAAAATTATTTTTGTTATTTGTATGATTTTTTAATTTTTTAATTAAATATATAGTTTAGGGGTAAAAATATTAGAAAAAATATTTTTGAAAACTAGTGAAATATAAAAAAGCTTAAACTCTTTCTAAAATACAAATTATATTTCTTTAATTCTATGAGATATGGTATTATTTATTTCATTTACAGTCTTAAAGAATAATTTTAATAGTTGAAATTTTTTAAAAAAAGAATAACTTAGTCTCTTATTAATAAGTATGAATTTATTTATGTATTATATAACGAAAAATATAAAAAAATATTATATAATAATATATAATTTTAGTTCTATTTAATTTATTTAAATTTAGTTAATTTTCAAATAAAGATGTTAATAACAATTTATGCAAAGGATTATTGATAATGGTTTTTGAGAAAATTCAGCAAATTATTTCTGAAAAGAAATCTATTAAAGAAGAAATAATTTTGTTAGAAACAAGATTAAAAGAAGATTTAAATTTAGATTCTTTTGATGCTGTTGAATTAGTTATCGAATTAGAAAAGACTTTTAAAATTAAAATTAGCGATGAAGCTATGCAACAATTTAAAACAATAAAAGATGTTGTCAAACATATTCAAAGTTATTTGTCATAATTTTAATTATTCATTATATACATTTTTATATGCTGTAGGAAAAAAGGGTTTTTATGTTGAATTATGATTTTCATCAGATAGAATTAAAATGGCAACGTCATTGGGAAATAAAAAAAATTTTTCAAACAAAAAAAGATTTTTCTAAAAAAAAATTTTATTGTTTAGATATGTTTCCGTATCCTTCTTCTTCTGGTTTACATATTGGTCATATCGAAGGTTATACTGCCAGTGATATTGTTAATAGGTTTAAACGTATGCAAGGATATAATGTTTTACATCCTTTTGGTTGGGATTCTTTTGGTTTGCCTGCTGAACAGTATGCTTTAAAAACAGGACATAATCCTAGATCTTTTACTTATCAAAATATAAATAATTTTAAAAAACAAATTAAAATGTTAGGAAAAGGAGTTGACTGGGATAAAGAATTGTCAACTTCTCATCCTTCTTTTTATGGTTGGACCCAATGGATGTTCAAAAAATTTTATGAAAATAAAATAGCAGTTTTACAAGATGTAGAAGTGAATTTTTGTGAAAAATTAGGAACAGTTTTAGCTAATGAGGAAATTATTTCAACAGAAAAAGGTCTTTTTTCTGAAAGAGGAAATTATCCAGTTGTTAAGAAAAAAATGAAACAATGGGTTTTAAAAATTACTTCTTTTTTGGATAGACTTTTAAAAGATTTAGAATTATTAGATTGGCCTTCTCAATTAAAGAATATTCAATCGAATTGGATAGGTAAAAAGAAAGGTTTTATTTTTTACTTTTCTGTTTTGTCGGAATATAATGATATTTTAGAAATTTTCACAACTAAACCTATGACTATTTTCGGCGTTAGTGCTTTAGTATTATCACCTGAACATTCTTTAGTTTTTAAATTAACAAAAAAAGATCATATTGATGATGTTAATGTATATTTAGCTGAAACTAAAAATAAAACAGAATTGAATAGACAAATTAATAAACAAAAAACAGCTGTTTTTACTGGTAGTTATGCTATTCATCCTTTTACTAAAAAACAAATTCCTATTTGGATTTCTGATTATGTTTTGCCTTATTATGGTACAGGCGGTGTTATGTCTGTTCCTTTTTGTGATGAGAGAGATTTTGATTTTGCTAAAAAATATAATTTAGAGATATTGTCGATTGTTGAATGTAAAACAACTGATTCATGTTTCCAAAATTTAGAAAAATATTATCCGATATCAGACAAAGATATTTTAGCAAATAGTTCTTTTTTAAACGGTTTAAATGTTGAAGAGGCTAATAATAAAATTATTGAAATATCAACCAAAGATAAATTAGGGCGAATTCATTTCACCTATCAAATGCGTGATTGGATTTTTTCACGTCAAAGATATTGGGGCGAGCCCTTTCCTGTTTATTATGATGAACAAAATAATATTTATCTTGAAGAAGATGCGAATTTACCTGTAGAATTGCCTTTATTAAATAAAATCCATAATTCAGGCGACGAACAATCTCCTTTATCTAAAGTTGATTCTTGGTTGTATTTTCAAAAAAATGGTCAAACATATAAAAGAGATTCTAATACGATGCCACAAACTGCTGGTAGTTCTTGGTATTATATAGGTTATATTTTGCAAAATCTTCATGGTATGCAAAAATTAAATACTGATGAAGCTAAACAAAATTTAGATTATTTTTTACCTGTAGATCTTTATATTGGTGGTAAAGAACACGCTGTAGGTCATTTATTGTATGCTCGTTTTTGGCATAAATTTTTATATGATTTAGGTTTGATTTCTGTTAAAGAGCCTTTTCAAAAAATTGTTAATCAAGGTATGATTTTAGGCAAAGATAATTTAAAAATGAGCAAATCTAAAGATAACAGTGTGAATGCTTCTATAATTTTAGAAAAATATGGCGCGGATGTTACAAGACTTTATATTATGTTTTTAGGACCTTTAGAAGATGATAAAGTTTGGAATGAATTAGGTTTTAAAGGAATTCAGCGTTTTTTAAATAGAGTTTATAATATGTTTTCGTTATTTTTAGTAGAGAGTGAGTGCGTTGACTTAGAGCTTTTATTAAATCAAACTATCAAAATTATTACTGATAATTATGAAAAATTGAAATTTAATAAAGTTATTAGTCAATTAATGATTTTTACTAATCAAGTTTATAAAAACAAAAAAATAAATCATTATCAAATGAGAATTTTTTTACAATTATTAAATCCTATTGCTCCTCATTTGACAGAAGAGTTAAATAAAATGTTTTTACATTCTAAAGAAGAGTTAGTTTATTCTTCTTGGCCTTCTTTTAATGAAACATTAATATTGAATAAAAAAATTGAAATTGTTATTCAAATAAATGGTAATTTAAAATCTAAAATTTGGATTCCAGAAAATGAAAATCAAGATGAAATTTTTCAAAAAGCTTTAAAAGACAATAAAATTAGTTTTTTAGTAAAGAATCGCAAAATTTTAAAAGTTATTTATATTAAAAATAAGTTGTTAAATTTAGTTATTTGATTTTTGAAAAATTTATATAAAATGACAGAGGGTAAATTATGGAATCACATAAAAAAGGGTTTATGATAATAATTTCAGGACCTTCTGGAGTTGGTAAAGGAGTCATTACAAAATCTTTATTAAAACAAGAGAAAAATAATTTTTACTATTCTGTTTCTTACACTACAAGAGAACCAAGGATTGGGGAAATAGAAGGTAAAGATTATTTTTTTATTAGCAAACTAGATTTTAAAAAGAAAATAAAAGAAAAATTTTTTTTAGAACATAGTAAATTTATTGATAATTATTATGGTACTCCTTATAAACAAACTTTACAAAAAATTGAAGAAGGTAGAGAAATTCTTTTAGAAATTGATATTAAAGGTGCTTTACAAATAAGAAAACATAAAATTAATAAAGATTGTGTTTTTATTTTTATCTCTCCTTTGACTAAAGACATTTTAAAAGAACGTTTACAAAAAAGAAATACTGAAACAGAAGAAAATCTGCAAAAAAGAATATTAAAAGCAGATCAGGAAATTAAATTAGCTTATAAATATGATTATATTGTGTTGAATGATGAAATAGAAAATGCTGTTTATAAAATTAATTCTATTATTGTGGCCGAACGTTCTAAAACTAAAAATAGTATTGGTTATTATTTTAAAGATATTTTACAATAAAGGAAGTGTTCATATGTATAAAGAAAAAAAAGAAGGTTTGAATTATCCTTCTATCGACGAATTATTAAAAGTAATTGATTCTAAATATAAATTATCTTATGTATCTGCTAAAATCGCTCATGTTATGGAAACTGAACAATTAGATGTTTCCGATATTGAAGGTAAAAAAATATTAAGTAAAGCTTTATCAGAAATTATTAATAATAATTTTGAAATTGTGTTTAAATAAAAACATTTAATTCACAAAACAATTTAGATAATTATGAGGTTGTACAAAATTGTCATTAGTTAAACACGTTCCAGTTTTAAATAAAGAAATTATAGAATATTTAAATATAAATCCGCAAGGTATATATGTAGATGCTAATTTAGGCGATGGAGGACATAGTGAATCTATTTTAAATCAAATCCATGAAGGTTTTTTATATTCTTTTGATTGGGATTATTTAGCGATTGAAAAATGTCAAAAAAAATTTAAGAATAGAAAACAAATATGTTTGATTCATAATAATTTTGCTTATTTAAAAAAAGAATTATTAGAACGAAATATTTCAGCTATTGATGGTATTGTTTTTGATTTGGGTTTGTCCTCGTCTCAAATTGAAGATGATAACAGAGGATTTAGTTATTTACGTGATTCTTTTTTAGATATGAGGATAGATACACAACAAAAAATAAATGCAGCTTATATTGTTAATACTTATAGTTTCTTAGATTTAAAAAAAATTTTTTTTCTTTATGGCGAAGAACCTAAAGCTTCTTTAATATCTCGGGAAATAATTAAAAGAAGACCTTTGAGGAATACTTTAGAATTAGTTTCGATTACTGATAAATTTTACCCCGCTTATATGAATAAAAAAAGAGGTCATAGTGCCAAAAGAATTTTTCAAGCTTTAAGGATAGAAGTTAATCAAGAATTAAAAAATTTAGAAGAAGCTTTAAATCAAAGTCTTCAATTATTAAACCCTAATGGTAGAATTTTAGTTATAAGTTTTCATTCTATAGAAGATCGTATAGTCAAACATTTTTTTAAAAAAAATAGTCAATGTCAAATACATCCTAAAATACCAATTTTAGAAGAACAATTACCACCTAATCCCTTAAGAATTATTAATAAAAAAATTATTTATCCAAGTAAAGAGGAAATAAAATTAAATTCTAGAAGTGCTTCCGCTAAATTGAGAGTAGCCTCTAAAAATTTTTAAATATTCTTTTTATAAAAAAACCTTGTAAAAAATTAATTTTTTGTTTATTTTCTTATCTATTTTAATGTTTTTTTGTTAATATTTATTATATAAAGCGTTTTAATTTAAAAAAATTATATGATAATATCAATTTAATTTTTATTGTAATGATAT
Organism: Candidatus Phytoplasma fraxini; assembly: GCF_038024965.1. Lineage (NCBI taxonomy): Bacteria > Bacillati > Mycoplasmatota > Mollicutes > Acholeplasmatales > Acholeplasmataceae > Candidatus Phytoplasma > Candidatus Phytoplasma fraxini. Next base: position 34,874 of record NZ_CP146843.1, read on the forward strand.
ATTTTTTTCGTATATAATTAAGATGATTGTCTTTTTTAATAAATAATTACCTTTTTATAAAGGTATATATGAATTTTATATTTTATAATATTGAATTTTTCTGAATTTTTAGCATTGAATATTAAAAAATATAAAATTGTTTTTTATTTTATTAAAAAAAACTTCTTATTTTAAAAATATTTTTTTATTTTAACACAAAATTATAAAATTATTTTTAATATTGTGAATATATTTTTATGAAGGGTGTATTAATTACAGTGTCTCAGAACAAGGAAGTTATAAAAATTATTTTAAAAACTTATGATCATTTTTTAATTGATCAAGCAGCAAAAAAAATTATTAATAGTATTACTAAAATAGGGGCAAAAATTAAAGGTCCGATACCTTTGCCAACAAAAAGAGAAATTTTTACTGTAATTCGTTCTCCGTTTGTTAATAAGGATAGTAGAGAACAATTTGGACGTTTTACACATAAACGTTTAATTCAAATTATTGATCCTGGTTCACAAATAATAGACGCTTTAATGTATATCAATTTACCTTCTGCTGTTAATATTTTTTTAAAGAAAAAAAATAAAATAAAAATTTAAAAAATACTAATAGTTATATTAATAAAATAAAATATTGTTAAAAATATTAAGACAATAAGTATGTTTAAATATCTGTTAAAGTAGATATTGTATCTGTGGAGGTGTGCATGAGTAAACCTGTGAAGCAGAAACTGCACCGAAACTAAAATATTTTAGTATTAGGAATTTCCTTCTTTTAGGGGAGGATGTCAATTTGTCTATTTAAAGAAAGAGGATAAGATGGCTAAAGGAATTTTAGGAAAAAAATTAGGCATGACTCAAATTTTAACTGAAAAAGGTTTTTTTATTCCTATTACTGTGGTTGATATTTCTGGTAATGTTGTTTTACAACAAAAAACTATTGAAAAAGATGGTTATCAAGCTACTCAATTAGGATTTGATTCTAAAAAAGAAAAATTAACAAACAAACCTTTAAAAGGTCATTTTAATAAATCCAACACTGAACCTAAGTATTTTGTTAGAGAAATTTCTTTTGCATCTCATGAAAATAATGAATTGAAAGATTTGCAAGAAGGAACTGTTTTAGATAATAATTTTTTTGTTTCTAAAGAAATAATAGATGTTATAGGAATCAGTAAAGGAAAAGGTTTTTCGGGTTCTATTCAAAGACATAATCAAAGTCGTGGTCCTGAGAGTCATGGTTCTAGATATCATAGAAGACCTGGTTCTATGGGACCTATTAAAGGTAATATTACAGGTAAAAAATTACCAGGGCAGTTGGGTAATGAACAAGTTACTATACAAAATTTAACACTTTATGATGTTGATATAGAAAAAGGGTTGTTTTTAATTCATGGAAGCATTCCTGGAAATAAAAAAAGTTTTGTAGTTATAAAATCTGCTGTTAAAAAAAATGATAAGGAAGTTGCATAATGCCTAAGTGTAATGTTTTCAATCAACAAGGCGAATTTATATCAGAAATAGTTTTATCTGAGAATATTTTTGGCATTAAACCTAATCAACAAGTTTTATATGATGTTGTAAATCAACAAAGAGGAGCTATGCGCCAAGGGACTCATTGCACTAAAAATAGAGCTAATGTTTCAGGTGGTGGTAGAAAACCTTGGGCCCAAAAAGGAACAGGTAATGCTCGTCATGGTTCTATTCGTTCTCCTTTATGGAGAGGTGGTGGAGTTGCTTTCGGACCTAAACCAAGAAAATATTCTTTTAAGATTAATGCTAAAATTAGAAAATTAGCTATGAATTCTGCTTTGACTTTGCAAAAAGAAAAAGATAGTTTAATTGTAATCGACCATTTCGAAATGGATAATTATAAAACAAAAAATTTTCAAAATTTGTTAAATAAAATGAAAATAGGAAAAAATAAAGTTTTAATAATAGTAGACGAACTACAAGTGGATGATTTTAATAATAATTTAATTCGTTGCACTAATAATTTACCACAAGTAACTTTAGAAACTGTTTCACATGTTAGTGTTTATCAAATTTTAAGTGCAAAATTTATTCTTATGACTAAGAAATCTATTGATATTTTAGAAGAGGTCTTTAAATAATGTTGCAATATTATGATATAATTCAAGCTCCTATTACTACTGAAGTTACTAATAAAAAAATGGAAAGTCATAATGAATATACTTTTAAGGTTAAAAAAGATTCTAATAAGATAGAAATAAAAAAATATATAGAACGTATTTTTAAAGTAAAAGTTGTTTCTGTGAATATTATTAATGTATTACCTAAATTCAAAAAAAAAGGTAAATTTCAAGGGTACACTTCTGCTTATAAAAAAGCAATTGTTAAAATAGTGCCGGGTCAAAGAATCAAAATTTTTACTGAAGATAATAAATAAAATATATTATAACTTTTGTCAAATTCAAGAAAGGTTTATTATTTATGGCTATTAAAACATATAAGCCTACATCTAATGGACGTCGTAATATGAGATTACAAGACTTTATAGAACTTACGACGTCTAAGCCTGAAAAAAGCCTATTAGTTGCTCAAAAGAGTACAGGAGGTAGGAATAACCAAGGGAAGATAACAGTAAGACATCGTGGTGGCGGAGTTAAACAAAAATACCGTCTTATAGATTTCAAGCGTAATAAATATGATATCCCTGGGGTATTATCTACTATAGAATACGATCCTAATCGTAATTGCAATATTTCTTTAGTTAAATATATAGATGGCGAAAAAAGATATATTTTGACTCCTAAAGATATTAAAGTAGGAGATAAAATATATTCAGGAGAAAAATCTGATATTAGAGTTGGTAATTCTTTGCCTTTAAAGAATATTCCTGAGGGTTTTTTAGTTCATAATGTCGAATTAAAACCTGGTAAAGGTGGTCAATTAGCTCGTAGCGCGGGTACTTCAGCACAAATTGTTAAAAAAGAAAGTAAATATGTTGTTTTAAATTTATCTTCTGGACAAATAAGAAAAGTTTTAGCTGAATGTAAAGCGACAATAGGTATTATAGGAAATGAATTTCATAAATTAATTCGTAATGGTAAAGCGGGAAGAACTCGTTATTTATCTATAAGACCTACAGTTAGAGGTTCAGCTATGAATCCTAACGATCATCCTCATGGTGGTGGTGAAGGACGTGCTCCTATCGGTCGTAAAGCTCCTATGACTCCTTGGGGTAAAAAAGCTCTAGGTGTTAAAACACGTAAAAAAAATAAAAGTTCTAATAGTTTAATTTTAAAAAGTCGTAAAAAATAGAATGGAAATATAATAAATATGGCTCGTTCAATTAAAAAAGGTCCTTTTTGCGATAAATCATTATTGATGAAAGTAATGAAACAAAATAAGGATAAAGTAAAAAAAATTATTCAAACGCATTCACGCAGAAGTATAATTTTACCTGATTTTATCGGTCATAAAATTGCTGTTTATAACGGAAATAAGTATATAGTCACTTCTATTATAGAAGATATGGTTGGTCATAAATTAGGAGAATTTTCACCTACTCGTGTTTTCCGTGGTCATTCTAAAGGCGATAAAAAAAATCCAAAAAAATAATTTAAAGAAGGTATTTAAATGAAAGTTAAAGCTGTTGCAAAACAAGTACCTGTAACACCTAGAAAAACACGTTTAGTTGTCGATTTAATTCGTGGCAAAAAAATTAAAGAAGCTGAATCTATTTTAATGTTTACTCCTAGATCTGCCTCTCCAATTTTGGCTAAATTGTTAAAAAGTGCTGTTGCTAATTCTGTTCATAATTTTAATTTTAATATAGATGATTTATATGTAGAGGAAATATTTGTTAATGAAGGTATTCGTTTACCTCGTTTGTTTCCAAGAGCAAAAGGTAAAACAGATAAAAGAAAAAAGAGAACAAGCCATATAACAATATTTGTTTCTAATTATAAAAAAGAAACTCAGGAGATGAAAACAAATGGGTCAAAAAAGTAATCCTAATGGTTTAAGATTAGGAATAATTAGAACTTGGGAATCTAAATGGTATGGCGAACATAAACAAGTTCCTGCTTTAATTGTTGAAGATTTTCGAATAAGAAATTTAATTAAAAATCATTATCCTAAAGTAACTATTTCACAAATAGAAATAAAGCGTTTGAAAAAATCTAATGATGAATTTGTTGAAATTGAATTATATACTTGCAAAATAGGTCTTGTTCAAGGTCAAGAAAATAAGAATAAAATTAATTTGATTCAGAAAATAGAAAAATTAATCAATAAAAAAGTTCAAATTAATGTTTTTGAAGTGAAAGCAGTTAATAAAATCGCTGTTTTAGTAGCCCAAAACATTGCTATGCAATTGCAACAAAGAGCTTTTTATAAAGCTGTTCAAAAAAATGCTATGCAAAAAGCTTTAAGAAGCGGCGTTAAAGGTATTAAAATCATTATTACAGGTCGTTTAGGAGGCGCTGAAAAAGCTAGACAAGAATCTGTTGCAATGGGCGTTGTCCCTTTGAATACTTTAAGAGCTGATATCGATTATGCTTTTGAAGAAGCTCATACAACTTATGGTGTTTTAGGCGTTAAAGTGATTATTAATCATGGAGAAGTTTTACCTAATAAGACTATCGCAGATACTAGACAAATATTTGCTGCTCAACCTAATCCATATGAAAATAGAAAAAATTTTAATAAAAGAAAATTTACTGAAAAGAAAGATTTTCAAAAAAATACGTCTTAATATAATAAAAAAGGGGACATAATAATTATGTTAATGCCAAAAAAGACTAAATATCGTCGCCCTCATCGTATAAGTTACGAAGGCAAATCTAAAGGTAAAAACAAAATAATCAATGGTAATTATGGTTTAATAGCTAAAAAAGGAGCTTGGATTACTAGTCAACAAATAGAATCTGCTCGTATCGCAATGACACGTCATATGAAAAGAGAAGGAAAAGTTTGGATTAATATTTTCCCGTTCTTATCTTTAACTAGAAAACCTTTAGAGGTGCGAATGGGTTCTGGTAAAGGTAGTCCTGAACTTTGGGTTGCAGTTGTCAAAAGAGGCAAAGTTCTTTTTGAAGTTAGTGACGTTAATAATTTAGATAAGATAGAAATAGAAGCTTTGAGATTGGCTTCTCACAAATTACCTATTACTACTAAAATAGTTAAAAGAGGCCAAGAATAATGACAATCGAACAAATTCGTAAATTATCTAAAGAAGAAATGGATAAAAAAATTTTTTCTTTAAAAGAAGAATTATTTAATGCAAGAATGGAATTAAATTTAGTTAAATTGAAAGATACGTCTCGTATTCGTAAAATAAAAAAAATTATAAAACAAATCAAAACAATTATACGTGAAAAAGAAATTGCTAAAATTAATAATGTAGATGAAAATACAAAAGTAAAAAATCAATCAGTTTCTACTTTAGATCATGAAAATTCTGTAGCAAAAGAAGATTCTATACAAAAAAAAGATAATTCTTTAGATAAATAAAACAATTTTTCTTAAATTATTAATTTGTAAAAATATCAAAGAAATATTTGAATGAGTTTATAATTTTTTGACATTGGAGTTTTATAAAATATTTTTATAAAAGAGGTTAAAAAGTATGCGTGAGAACAATAGAAAAACTCTTAGAGGTGTTGTTGTTTCTGATAAAATGCAAAAAACAATTGTTGTTGCAGTAGATTATTATAATAAAGATCGTTTATATGGTAAAAGAATCAAACAAACAAGCAAATTTTATATTCATGATGAAAATGAAGCAGCTAAATTAGGTGATTTTGTTTCTTTTGAAGAAAGCAGACCTAAATCTAAAACTAAAAAATTTCGTTTATTGAATATTATTTTAAGTAAAAACAAGGTAAATAAATAATATGATTCAAAGAAATACTCGTTTAAAAGTAGCTGATAATAGCGGAGCTAAAGAAGTTTTGGTTATTAATATTCCTGGTTCAAGTAAAAAACGTTATGCTCAGATAGGCGATGTTGTTGTAGTTTCTATTAAAAAAATTATTCCTTCTGGTTTAGTTAAAGCAGGGGAAGTGACTAAAGCTTTGATTTTAAGAACTAAACAAGGTTTATCTGGTAAAGATGGTTCTTATATTAAATTTGATGATAACGCTGTAGTTATTATTAAAGATGATATGACTTTAAAAGGAACAAGGATTTTTGGTCCTGTAGTTAAAAATCAAAAATTAAAAGATAGTAAATTTTCTAAATTTATTTCTTTAGCTGAAAAAGTTTTTGTAATATGAGGAAAAAGATGTATATTAAAGTTGGAGATATAGTAACTATTCTTTCAGGTAAAGATCGTTTTATAATAGATGAGCACGGTAATAAAACTGTTAAAACTGGTAAAGTAATAAAAATTTTTTTTAAAGAACAAAAAGTTTTAGTTGAAGGTATAAATATAGCTATTAAACACAAAACTTCCTCTAAAGACGGTGAAAAAGGTAATATAGTTCGAGAAGAGATGCCGATTCACATTTCTAATATATCTTTAATAGATCCTGAGAAAAAAGTTCCAACTCGTGTAGGTTATCGTTATGAATCAGGCCGTAAAGTTCGTTATTCAAAAAAAACAGGCACTTTAATAGATGTTTCATAATGAAGAAGGTAGAAAGTAAATGAAAAAAGAAAATATTGAAAATACCACAAAAAATTCATTTTTTGCTTTAAAAGAAATTTTTAATTTTAAATCAGTAATGCAAGTTCCTAAAATAGATAAAATAGTTATTAATATGGGTATTGGTACAGCTGTTGCTAATGAGAAAATTTTAGATGATTTTCGAGAACAATTAACTTTAATTAGCGGACAAAAACCTGTAGTTGTTAAAGCTAAAAAATCAATTTCTAATTTTAAATTAAGAGAAGGAATGCCTATCGGATTAAAAGTTACTTTAAGAGGGCATAAAAAAGAATTTTTTTTACATAAATTAATTAAAATAGTTTTGCCTAGAACAAGAGATTTTAGAGGAATTAGTCCTAAATCTTTCGATGGTAGAGGTAATTATTCGTTAGGAATAAAAGAACAAATTGTTTTTCCTGAAATTGATTTAGATAGAGTTCAAAAGGTTTATGGAATGGACATTTGTATTGTAACTACAGCTAAAAATGATGTAGATGCTAAAAAATTGTTATCATTTTATGGTATGCCTTTCAGAAAATAAAATATTTTACTCAATAAAAATAAAAAAAGATTAAGGAGATGTTTTGTGGCGAAAAAATCTAAAATTGTGAAAAATCAAAAACAAAGAGAAATTTTTTTAAAATATAGAGAAAAACGTCTTGAATTAAAAAAGAACAAAGATTATAAAGGTTTATCTCTTCTTCCAGTACAATCTTCGCCAGTGCGTTTAAAAAATATAGATCAAATTGATGGTCGACCAAGAGGATATATTAGAAAATTCGGAATCTCCCGAATTAAATTTCGTGAATTAGCAAATAAAGGTGAATTACCTGGTGTTAAGAAAGTTAGTTGGTAAAGGATCAAAAGAATATGATTACAAATCCTATTGCTGATTTATTAACAAGAATACGTAATGCTAATATTATGTATCATAATACAGTTACAGTTCCTGTTTCTAAATTAAAAATAAAAATGTTAGAAGTTATTAAACAAGAAGGCTTTATAAGAAATTTTTATTTAGATAATTCTAAAAGAAATATCATTATTAATTTAAAATATAATGGCAAAAATCAAAGAACCATTGTAGGTTTAAGAAGAGTATCTAATCAAGTTTCTGTTAAAAATATACCTAGAGTTTTAAATGGTTTAGGAATAGCTTTGATTTCAACTTCAAAAGGTATTTTAACAGATTATGAGGCTTTATCTCAAAATGTAGGTGGAGAAGTTTTAGCTTATATTTGGTAATTCTAAAAAATATTTTATAAACTTTTTTAGGAAAAGGATATAAGATATTCTATTTTATTAACAGATAAATATAACGCTAATTAAAGCGTGAAGCATTAAAATAATAAAAATATGAAATTCTTTAGATAATCTACAATAGTAAATAAAAAAATTAATTTACTATTGTTGATTTTAGTTTAAATGTAATTTAAATTTAATATTCATAAGATGGTTCTTTTTATAAAAGTATATATTTTAGTCTATACTATCTAACAATATTCTAAATGTCAATATATTTATAAATATAATCAGAAATATCAAGTGATTATTATTCCAAACATTTTAATAAGAAAACATATTTAAAAATAGCTAAATTAACAAAATAAAATATTGTTAAAAATATTAGGGCAGAGTATGTCCAAATGTTGTTTAAAGCAGATAATCTATCGTATCTGCGAAGGTTTATGTTAGTGAACTTGTGCTACAAACCTCATCAAAACTAAAATTTATTTTAGTGGTTGGGACCCCCTAAATTTTATGAAGGGGAAGGTGTTAAATAAGGAGTTTTAAATGTCACGAATAGGTAAAAAAGCCATTTTAATTCCTGAAGGAATAAAAGTTGAACTTAAAGAAAATAATTTAATACATGTTATGTCTTCGGCGCATCATCTAAAATATCAAATAAATCCGTTGTTACAAATTGATATTAAAGATAATTTAATTCATATTTCAAATTCTCATGATCAAGTTTTTATGAAAAAAATTCATGGTACTACAAGAGCCATATTATTTAATATGATTCAAGGTTTGATCAAATTATTTGTTAAAAAAATTGAAATTGTTGGTTTAGATTACCATGTTAAAAAAGAAGGTTTAAATTTAATTTTTAATTTAGGTTTCTCTCATGCTATCACTGTACCTATTTATGATAATGTAGAAGTGGAAATTATCAAAAATAAAGAAATTATTTTAAAAGGTATAGATAAACAAATTGTAGGTGAAATGAGCGGTAAAATATTGAAATTACGAAAACCGGAACCTTACAATGGAAAAGGAATCCATTTATTCGGTGCTTATGTTCATCGTAAAGCAGGAAAAAGTACTAAAAAATAAGAAAGGATATCTATTTTAAAAATGATAAATAAAGAATCATCTAAAAATTTACGTAAAAAACGCCATTTACGTTTAAGAAAAAAAATAATAGGTACTTCTGAAAGACCTCGTTTGAATGTTTTTTATTCTAATAAATATTTTTATGCTCAAATAATTGATGATCAAAAAAGAATTACTTTATGTAGTGCTCATAGTAAAGAAAATAAAACTAGTATAGTTAATATAAAAGTAGCGATAGAAATTGGTAGAATCATCGCCAAAAAAGCTCTTAAACAAGGAATTAAAAAAGTTGTTTTTGATCGTGACGGACGTTTATATCATGGACGCATCAAAGCTTTAGCAAATGTTGCAAGAGAGGAAGGATTAATATTTTGATAAATGAAAACAATCCAAGATATAAATTTAATCCTAAAAAAATTAATAGCGTTTTTAAAGAAAAAGTTATTTTAATTAACAGAATTACTAAAGTAGTTAAAGGCGGACGCCGTTTAAGATTTTCTGCTTTAGTTGTTGTTGGTGATAAACAAGGTCAAGTTGGTTTCGCGAGTGCAAAAGCTCAAGAAATTTTAGATGCTATTAGAAAAGCTTTAGAAAAAGCTAAAAAAAACTTAATTAAAGTGTCTTTATCAGGTACTACTATTCCACACGAAATTATAGGTAAGTTTGGCGCTTCTAAAACTTTATTAAAACCTGCTGTTAAAGGAACAGGCATTATTGCTGGTGGAGCAGCTAGGATTGTTTTTGAATTAGTAGGTATTCGTGATATATTAGCTAAGTCTTTAGGTTCAAGAACTTCTATAAATATCTTAAGAGCTATCATGGATGGTTTACAAAAGTTAAGAACTATAAAAGATATTGAAAAAATCAGAAATATTAATTTGATTTCAAGATTCAAAGGTAAAAACACATGAAAAAGTTAGAAATTACTTTAAAAAAAAGTTTAATTGGAAGAACCCCTAATCAAATTAAAAATGCGAATGTTTTAGGTTTAAAAAAAATTAATCAAAAAGTTATAAAAGATGATGTGCAAATTATTAGAGGTATTCTTAAAAAAATTAACCATTTGGTTTTGATTAAAGAAATTGTCAGTAAAGAGAGCGATTAAAAAATGTTATTGCATTCATTAAAACCAATTAAAGGGGCTCGAAAAACAACTAAACGTTTAGGACGCGGCCCTGGTAGTGGTAATGGTAAAACTTCTGGTAAAGGTCATAAAGGTCAGTTAGCTCGTACTGGCGGTGGAACTAGATTAGGTTTCGAAGGGGGCCAAACACCTTTTTTTCAAAGAATACCAAAAAGAGGTTTTCATAATTTTAATCAAATTAAATATTGTGTAGTTAATTTAAAAGATTTAGAAATTTTAGAAGATGGTACTATTGTAACAAAAGATCTTTTAACTAAAAAGAAAATAATTAAAAATAATAAATCACTTGTTAAAATTTTAGCTAATGGTGATTTAACTAAAAAATTAATTATCAAAGGTTGTCAATGTTCTCAAAAAGCAAAAGATGTTATCAATAAAAATGGTGGTAATATAGAAGTATAAGGTAATTTTATATGATAAAATTAATTAGTTTGTTGTCAAACAAAAAGAAAATAATTAAAAAAATTTTATTTACTTTAGTGATTATTTTTATTTATTTTATTGGTACCCAAATTTTTATTCCTTTTCATGAAAAGTTAGAATATAATATTTATAATAAGCTTAATTTCAACAACAAAAATAACTTTTTTTCTTTGTTTGACAATAGTAATAGTTTAACTCTTTTGTCTTTAAGTGTTTTTCCTTATGTTACTGCTTCTATAATAGTTCAATTAGGTCAAAAGATTTTACCTTTTTTAATAGAATGGCAAGAACAAGGAGAAAAAGGGAAGTATAAAATTAATATAGTTACTAGAATTTTAACTATTTTGATTGCTCTAGGTCAAAGTTGGACTATTATCAAACGTTGTTTGGTGTATGATCCAAACTACATTTTTATTGATCTCTTTTTTTTAGTAGTAGGTGTTTTTATTTGTATTTGGTTTGCAGATTTAATAACATCTAAAGGCTTAGGTAATGGTATTTCTATCTTAATAGCTATAGGTATATCAGATAAATTATATAAAACTTTTTCATATTTGTTTGATTTCCAGGAACATAAAGATGTATTAGTGATACATTTATTAATTATATTTTCTTTTTTATGTTTATTGATATTAACGATTATCTTAAGTTTAGCTTATTTAAAAATTCCTATTCATTACGCTGTAGATAAAAAAAATGATAAAATAGATAATTATATACCTTTTAAATTAAATACATCTGGTATTTTACCTATTATTTTGGCTGATACTTTTTTACATATACCTTCTTATATACAGCTGTTATTTAACGATAATGCTGGTATTAATAATTTTGCAAATGCTTTTTATAAATCAAATTCTGAATTAGGTGTATATTTTTTTCTTTATTTATTATTGATTTTATTATTTTCTTTTTTTGCATCCTTTATGGCTATTAATCCAAAAGATGTTGCAGAACATTTGTCTAAACAAAATGCTTATTTAAAAGATGTTAAACCAGGAGCACCTACTGTTAAAAAAATAACTCATGAAATATTTAAATTAACTTGTATCGGGAGTTTATTTTTAACTTTATTAGCTGCTTGTCCACAAATAATTAATTATTTTGTTGGTCATGATATATCTAAGAATATTGAGTTTGGTGGAACTAGTTTTTTGATTATTGTTGGTGTTGCTATAGAATCTATACAAAATCTTAAGACCAATGATGATGTTAAAAAACAATATAATACATTTTTTTGATTTTTAAAAAAATTACTTATTATACAAATTAGAAGTTGTTAATTTATTATGGCATTAATTAAAACTTTAAACGAAATTACTATTATGAGAGAAGCAGGTAAAATTTTATCTTGTATAAGAGAAGAAATTACACATTTTTTCAAAATAGGAATTTCTACTTTTGAATTAGATATTATTGCTTCAGATATAATTAAAAAACATGGAGTTGTTTCTGCTTTCAAAGGTTATCAAGGATTTGGTGGTCATATTTGTATTTCTGTTAATGAAGGTGTAGTTCATGGATTGCCTTCAAAAAAGAAAATTCTTAAATTCGGTGATATCTTTACTTTAGATATAGGTATTAAACATAAGGGTTATTTTGTAGATTCTGCTTGGACTTATGTTTTAGGTCAAGTTCCTTCTAAAGTGCAAAAGTTATTAGATCAAACTCAAGAATCTTTATTCGCAGGTATAGAACAAGTTAAACCTGGTAATAAAATTTCGGATATTTCACTAGCTATTAGTAAAATTGGAACTTCAAATAATTATGGTATAGTAGAAATTTTTTCAGGTCATGGTATAGGAAAAAAACTTCACGAAAAACCTTATATTTTTAATTTTGATTTTGTACCTGAAGATTATGTGTTAAAACCAGGTATGACCTTTTGTATAGAACCTATATTTACTTTGGGAAGTGAAAAAGTTAAAATATTAAAAGATGGTTGGACTGCTATTACTTTGGATTCTAGTCTAAGTGCTCATTTTGAACATACAGTTTTAGTAACTGATACAGGATATGAAATTTTAACAAAAATTAACAAAAGAATGAAGGAGAATTATTAAGATTATTAAAGAGAATATTAAGATGACTAATGATAAAGTTTCCGATGCTATAGTTGTCGAAGCATTGCCTAATGCAAAATTTACATTAAGATTACCTGACGGAAGAAAGATTATTGGTTATATTTCTGGAAAAATTAGAATGAGTAAAATAAATATATTAGAAGGTGATACAGTACAAGTTGATCATAAAGGACGTATTGTTTATCGTTTTATTAAGAAGGAGTATCATAAATGAAAGTAAAAGCTTCTGTTAAAAAACGTAGTGATGATGATATTGTTGTGCGTCGCAAAAAAAGGGTTTATGTTATAAATAAAAAAAAACGTCGCCATAATCAAAGACAGGGTTAAAAGAAAGTGAAAATTGTTTAAATGAAAAAGATTTCAAAAAAAATTCCTCCAAATAGACAAGTAGATATTTACTTAAAACAAACTATTTATGGTATTGGTATATCAACTGCTACAAAAATATTAAAACAATTAAATATCGATCCTAAATCTAAATTTGGTGATTTAAGCGAAAATCAATTATCTAGTATTCGAAACGAATGTAATAAATTAAATATAGAAGGTAATTTAAGAAGAGAAATTGCTTTAAATATTAAAAGATTAAAAGAAATAGGATGCGATAGAGGAATTCATCATCGTAGAGGTTTACCTGTTAGAGGTCAAAAAACTAGAAACAATGCTAAAACTGCTAAAAAAAGTCGAAAAAAAGTTTCTACAGGAACTACAAAATTTAGTAAAGGAACAGGAAAAGTATCTTAATTATGTCTCAAAAAAACGTTTCAAATAGTAAACAAAAAAAAAAAATTAAAGTAAAAAAAAATAAAATAAATGTTCCTATAGGAATAGCTCATATTCAAGCTACATTTAATAACACTATTATAACTATTACAGATTTAAATGGTAATGCTGTTGCTCGTTGTAGTGGCGGTTTAGTCGGTTATAAGAATAGTAAAAAATCTACTTCATATGTTGCTCAGCAAGTAGCTAAAAAAGTTTCTTTTTTAGCAAAAGAAAAAGGAATGAAACAAATTGAAGTTTATGTAAAAGGTCCTGGAACAGGTCGCGAAACTTCTATTCGTTCTTTGCAAGAATCTGGTTTAGAAATTACTGCTATTAAAGATGTTACTCCTATTCCACATAACGGTTGTAGACCTCCTAAACGTCCTCGTGGATAATACAAATTTATGAAAGAGAATATAATTGTTTATAATGAAAAAATTAAAATTTATAAAACCTAATATGATGGTTCAACAAGAAGAATCAGATTTATCTTTCGGCAAATTTATTATCCAACCTTTGGAAAAAGGATTAGGCCTTACAATAGGTAATTCTTTGAGAAGGATTTTGTTATCTTCTTTACCAGGGGTCGCTATTGTTAATGTTAAAATTGAAGGTGTTGACCACGAGTTTAGTGTTATACCAGGCGTTTATGAAGACGTTATATCGATTATTTTAAATTTAAAAAAAGTTATTATTAGTACAACTTCACAAGAAGAAGATTTTGAAACAAAAATTTATATTGATGTTGTTGGAGAACAAGTAGTAACAGCAGGTGATTTCCGTTTCAATGAATATATTGATATTTGCAATAAAGAACATGTCATTGCGCATTTATCTTCTGATATCCCTTTTAAGTTAGAAGCAACTGTTAAAAAAGGTATTGGTTATGTATCTTCTGAAAATAACGAAGTTTATAATAAAAATCAATTTGGAGTTATTGCAATCGATTCTTTATACACTCCAGTTTTAAAAGTTTCTTATTATGTAGAAGAAAAAATAAGCAATAAAGAAGAATTAGTTATGGAAATAGAAACAAACAAATCTATTTTACCTAAAGAAGCTTTGTCGATAGCATCTAAAATTTTCATTGATCATTTAAATGTTTTAGTGGATTTATGCGACCAAACTAAAGAAAAAGAATTCATATACGAACCGAAGATAGATAATTTTAATCATGCTTTGAATTTAAAAATCGATCAATTAGACATATCAGTTAGATTATTTAATAGTTTACACAAATCAGGAATTAATACAGTTCAAGATTTAGTAAATAAAAATGAAAAAGATATTTTGCAATTTAATAGTTTAGGAAAAAAATCTTTCGAAGAATTAAAACAAAAAATGAAAGAATTAAATCTTAAATTTAAAGATAATAATTAATTTAAATAAAAATTAAATATTAAAAATGAAATTAAAATATATATAATAAAAATTATTTTAATAGTTAAAAAAAGGTGTAAAAATATATGGCTTATAGCAAATTAAGATGTGATACATCTCATAGAAAATCTTTGTTAAAAAATTTAGTTGCTAGTTTAATTATGCACGAACGCCTTGTTACTACCGAATCTAAAGCCAAAGAAATTAAAAAAGTAATTGATAAAGTAATTACTTTAAGTAAAAAAAATACTTTAGATTCTAAAAGATTAGTTTCAACTTTGTTATTTAACAAAAAGATTGATTCAGACAAAACTGTTTTAAAAAAATTATTTCAAGAAATAACACCTAAATATCAAGATAGAAATAGCGGTTATACTAAAGTTGTTAAAAGTGTATATCGTAGAGGCGATGCTGCTTCGATGGCTATTATTCTTTTTGTTTAACTTGTAGAAAATTATGTTTGTAAATTAAAGAAAATTAAAAGGTCTATTTAAAATGATAATTGTTAAAAATTTAAGTTTTAATTATAAAGATAAACAAATTTTTAATGACTTGAATTTTGAAATTTCTATGGGCAAATGGGTTTCTGTTATCGGCGATAATGGTTCCGGGAAAACTACATTAGTTAAAATTTTAATTGGTTTATTAAGACAAAATCAAGGTCAAATTTTTATTAATGGTAAAGAATTAACAGAAAATAATTTGTTTGAATTACGTACTTCGATGGGTATTGTTTTTCAAAACCCTGATTATCAATTTGTGGGTTACGATGTCGAGAACGATATTGCTTTTGGTTTAGAAAATAGATTATTATCGCGAGAAGAAATGAAACAAAAAATTAATAAATACTCTCGTATGTTTAATATTCAACATTTATTAAGTTCTAAACCTAATGAATTATCTGGAGGACAAAAACAAAAAGTAGCAATAGCTTCTGTTTTAGCTATGAATCCAGAAATTATTATTTTTGATGAACCTACATCTTTTTTAGATCCTCAAAGTTCTCAAGAAATATTCAATATTATTCAAACGATTCATAAACAAAAAGATAAAATTTTGATTACAATAACTCATGATTTATCTTTTGCTTTAAAGAGCGATGAAATTATGATCTTGGATGAAGGTAATTTAATAAAAAAAGAGGCAAGTTCAAATTTATTAAAAGATATGTCGTTTATAAATAAACATTTTGAACATTTACCTTTAGGACTTAAACTTTATTATGAATTGGAAAAAATAAAAGATTTATCAGGTATAAATCTCAAAAAAACTAGAGAATTACAGGATTTTTTATGGCAATACAATTTAAAGATGTAACTTTTTATTATAATAAAAAAAAAAAATTAGCTTTAAAAAATATTAATTTAAATATAAATGAAAAAGATGATTTTATAGCTATAATTGGCCGAATAGGTTCTGGAAAATCCACTTTAGTTCAATTGATGAACAGTTTATTAATTCCTTCTGAAGGTTATTTGAATATTTTTGGACATAAAATAGATAAAAAAGCCTCTCCACAAAATTTAACTTCTTTAAAGCAAAAAATAGGTTTAGTTTTTCAATTTCCTGAATATCAGCTGTTTGAGAATACTGTTTTGCAAGATGTTATGTTCGGACCTAAAAATTTTAATATAAATAATGCCGAAGTAAAACAAAAAGCTATTCAAGCTTTAAAACAAGTAAACATACATGAAAATTTATTCAATCAATCTCCTTTTAAATTGTCTGAAGGTCAACAAAGAAAAGTTGCGATTGCTGGTGTTTTAGCTATTGATCCATCTATTTTGATTTTAGATGAACCCACTAGAGGTTTAGATGTTAATAGTCAAAAAGAAATCATGACTATATTAACAAATAAAAATAAAAAAGAACGTAATACTATTATTTTTATTACTCATGATATGTATTTAGTTTCTGAATATGCTAATAAAATTATTTTGTTAGATCAAGGGCAAATTGTGTTTTTCGGTTTAAAAGAAATTTTTTTTATGAAATATAAATTATCAGAATTTGGATTATCTGAACCACAAAATTTAAAGATTTTAAAATCTTTAAATAGAGAATTAGACGTTCCTTTTGAACCTAAGTTTTCATATGAAGAATTAGTTAAATATTTGACAAAAATTTGTAAAGGTTATGAAAAAACAAATGGAGATGATTAATAAAAAAGATGTTGAAATCATAGCCAATATAAAAGATAAATCTTTTATATACAGAATACATCCCTCTGTCAAAATTATTTTGTTTCTTTTTATTTTTAAAATCATTTTTAGTTTTAATTTTGATTTTGGTGTCGAATTTAAATTCACATTACAAAAACAAATATTTTATTTTCTTTATTTTCTTTTTTTTATTTTTATTTTTTTATTTTTATCAAATGTTGTTCCGAATTTTGGTCGTAAATGTATAAGACAAATTTGGAATTTTCGTTTTTTTTTATTTTTTCATTTATGGCTTAATATGAAGTCATTTAACAACACAGGTCCAAATAATGATTTATCTTTTTATATGTTTAATATGGATACAACATTATTTATAATTATTTTTGTTTTTTTATATTTTATATCGTTTTTTTTTATCCAAAACAAATATAAAAAATTTTATGTATTTATTATGTTTCTTTTGATGTTTTGTGTACCTTCTATTTTAGTTGTTTTGTTTCCTGATAAATCAAATGATTTCGCACACTTTTATGTTGAGAAAAAAGTTTTTTTTAATATTTTTTTGATTTTTTTTCGTATTTGTATTTTTTTTATGTTGAATTTATTAATTATTCAAACAACTTC
Source organism: Candidatus Phytoplasma fraxini (assembly GCF_038024965.1). Lineage (NCBI taxonomy): Bacteria > Bacillati > Mycoplasmatota > Mollicutes > Acholeplasmatales > Acholeplasmataceae > Candidatus Phytoplasma > Candidatus Phytoplasma fraxini. The sequence goes on from NZ_CP146843.1 coordinate 52,402, forward strand.
TTTTATTGAAATTAATGATGGATTAGAAATTATTTTAAAACCTTTAAAAATTCTTAAATTTCCTATTGAAGTTTTTTCTCTTATGATGTCTTTGATTTTTATGTCTATTCCTTTTTTGATAGAAGAAAGTCAAAAAATTTTAAAAGCTCAATTATCTAGAGGTCTTAATTTTTATACGAAAAACATTATAAAAAAAGTTTATTATTTGATTTCTTTGTTAATTCCTATTTTTATTTTGGTTTTTAAAAAATCTTTTACTTTAGCTAATGCTATGGAAACTAGAGGTTATGTTTTAGGTAATAAACGAACAAAATTGAATATTTATAAAATAACACGAATTGATTATTTGGTTTTTATTTCTGTTTTATCGTTTTTTTTATTAAGTTTTCATATTTAATATATAAAGAGGTTTTTATTTGGAAACTTTCAATTATAAATTAATTTTGACTATAGATGATACTAAGGATTATAATTATCAAAAAAGATTTGGCTCTTTGTACTAGTAATACGGAGTTGATTTATGAAGTTTTTGTTAAAGAAAATCCAAATCAGTTTATTTTGTCATGAAAAAGGTTTTTTAAAACAAATGATTCTATTTTTAGCAAGTTTTTTAATTTTGTTCAATCAAACCCAAAAACTTTAATAGATGTTAAAACAATGTTTAATGTTAAAAAAATAAGAAATTATTTTTTAGAGCGCCTGATAATAGTCTTTGTTTAAAAAAAATTTTATTAAAAAGGAAAATATATGATATTTATTTCTTTTGAAGGATGTGAAGGAACAGGCAAAACCACCTTATCTACGTTTTTATGGAAAAAAATGCGTCAAAAATATGAAGTTCTTTTAACTAAAGAACCAGGAAGTGATCATTTGACTTTTAATACTGAAATAAGACAGCTTTTGTTTCGATTTTATAATAAAATTGATTTTTATACAGAATCCTTATTATATGCTGCTGATAGAACAGAACATTTAAAAAAAACAATTATTCCTGCTTTGAAAAAAGATCGAATTGTTATTTGCGATCGTTATTTAGATTCCTCTATTGCTTATCAAGGATATGCTAGAAAATTAGGTGCAGATTTAATTAAAAAAATTAATTTTTTAGCTATGCAGTATTTACCTCATATAACTTTTTATTTAGATATGGATCCTATTATTGGTATACAAAGGTTAAATATTAAAAGAAAAGAAAAAATGGAATATTTTGATTTAGAACAAAATAATTTTCATAACGAAGTAAGAAAAGGCTATTTAGCACTTTGTAAAGAATATCCTAATAGAATTTATAAAATCAATGCTACCCTGCCTTTAGATAAAATAAAATCAATAATCGAAAAAAAAATTGAAGAATTATTACAAAAATAACAATGATTAAGATAAATGAATTAATAGAAAAATTTAAAATCATTATTCAAAAGAAAAAATTAATGCATCTTTATTTGATAGAAGGTTCGAATCCAAAAGAACAAAAAGCATTAATGTTTGATTTAGTATATGAATTTTTAAAAAATAAAAATTCATCTGAATCTTTGAAAACACTTATAAGAACATTTTCTTATCCTAATTTTTATTATTTAGAATTCCGTGATAAGAAAATAGCTAAAGAACAAATTTTAGAAATGCAATCTTATTTCAATCAAACTTCTTTAATACAAGAAAAAAAAGTTTATGTTATTGATGGTTTAGAAAATATATCTCATAATCATTCCAATAGTTTATTACATTTTTTAGAAAATCCTATAAATGAAAATATTTTAGGTATTTTGTTAACTAAAGACCGTAATTTGTTACTTCCAACTATTTTATCTCGTGCTCAAATTTTTTCTTTGAAAGATGAATCTTATCAGGATTTATCTTTAATTAAAGATATTGAACAATTAAATGAATTAGATAAAATTTTAATTTCTTTATTAAAAAAGAATAGAAAAATAGAAATAAATGATTATTTTTATGATTTGAAAAATTTTTTTGTATTTTTTTTAAAAACTTTACCAGAAAAAGAAAGATTTTCTAAATTATTTTTTCATGTTCGTTTTTTAATAAAACAACAAGATTTTATAGATGATTTTATATTACTTATGATCAATTTCTTTTTAGATTTATATTATCGCAAAAATGATCTTTTTTTTATTTTTCCTTGTGTTTTATCAGACAAACCTTTTTATAATACATTATCTTTGTCGTTGATTATTGAAATTTGTCATTGTTTTTTGGAAATAGAAAGAAAAAAAAATATTTTAGATGTTCGTTCGTGTTTTGTTTTGTTATTAATAGAAATAGATATCAAAATAAAATCTTTTTTAGAAATATTTGGTTCTAAATAATATGGTTACGATTCAACAAACTTTTATTCAAAATAAAAATATTTTGTATTTAGTGGCAACACCAATCGGAAATATGTCTGATTTAAGTTTTAGGGCTTTAGAAACTTTAAAAAAAGTTGATTATATTTTCACCGAAGATACTAGAATGGCTTTGAAAATTTTACATTTTTATAATTTTAAAAATAAATTGATTTCTTTACATAAATATAATGAAAAAGAACGTCTTCAACAAATTTTATGTTTGTTAAAAGAAGGAAAAAATTTAGCTTTAATTAGTAACGCTGGCACTCCTTTAATTAGCGATCCAGGTCTTTTTTTAGTGCAAGAAGTTAAAAAAGCTGGTTTTTATGTAACTGTTATTCCTGGTCCATCTGCTTTTTTGGCTGGTTTTGTTCTTTCTTCTTTTGAAACTCCTTTTTTATTTTTAGGTTTTTTATCTAAAAAAAAAGAGATGAAGAAAAAAATTTTATTAAAATATCGTTTTTTTGAAGGTTCTTTAATTTTGTATGAATCTGCTCAGAGAATTAAAGAGACATTGTTATTAATTCATGTTTGTTATGGAGAAAGAAATATTTCTTTATCTCGAGAATTAACTAAAAAATTTGAAACTATTATCACTGGTTCTTTAGAAGAAATTTTACAACAAGAATTATCTTTAAAGGGAGAATATGTTTTAGTTATAGAAACGAATAAAAATAATGATTTGTATCAAGATGTTAGTTTAGAAGAACATGTTATTTTTTTCTTAGAGCAAGGTTATACTGAAAAAGAAGCTTTTATTAAAGTAGCACGAGAACGCAAAATATCTAAAAAGATACTTTTTAATAAATTTAAGATTGCTAAAAATTAAAGAAAGATTTTAAACAAATACATGAATAATTCATTTGATAAAAAAAATTTTTATATAGCTACTTCTATTGTTTATGCCTCTGCTATTCCACATATTGGTAATATTTATGAAATGATTTTAGCTGATGTTATAGCAAGATTTAAACGATTAGAAGGTTATAAAGTTTATTTTCAAACAGGAGTTGACGAACATGGTCAAAAAATAGAAAAAAAAGCGTTACAAGCCAATTTAGATACCCAAAATTATGTTGATCAAATTTCTGATAAAGTTAAAACTATTTATGAACAAATGAATATTAAATATGATTTTTTTATAAAAACAAGTGCTTTGTCTCATCAAAAAAAAGTTAAAATGATTATTGATAAACTTTGGCAACAAGGAGATATTTATTTAGGTTTATATGAAGGCTGGTATTCTGTTAATGATGAAAGTTATATTTCTGAAAAAGATTTGATTGATGGAAAAACAGCGGCCGGAGAAACTCCTATTTGGACTAAAGAACAAGTGTATTTTTTTAAATTATCTAAATACCAAAATAGATTATTACAGTATTTAGAAAACGATCCTTATTTAATTCTTCCAAGTCATTTTAAAAAAGAAATTTTAAATTTATTAAAAACTCCTTTAGAGGATCTATCTATTTCAAGAACCGCATTTAAATGGGGTATTAAGTTGAATATCAATCCTGAACATGTAGTTTATGTTTGGATAGATGCTTTAAGTAATTATATTACAGGATTAAATTATCCTTTTTTTGAGGGCGAAGATAATTTTAAATTTAAACAATTTTGGCCTTGTGATGTTCATGTTATCGGTAAAGATATTAATAAATTTCATTTGATTTATTATCCTATTTTATTAATGGCTTTAGATTTATTTTTACCAAAAAAATTTTTAATTCATCCTTGGATTTTATTTAATAATAAAAAAATGTCTAAATCTCTTAATAACACCATTTATGCAGATGATTTATTAAAAATTTTTCCTGTAGATGCTATTCGTTATTTTGTGTTACATGAAACTCCTTATACTTCTGATGGTATTTTAACTTATGATCTTTTATTTGAAAGATATAATACAGATCTCGTGAATACTTTAGGTAATTTATTAAATCGTACTTTAGGAATGATCGAGAAATATAAAAATAATAAATTAAATAAAAGTTTAAATGCTGTTAACGAATTTGAATCAATCAATTTAATGAAAGAAGCTTCTAATACTGTATCTTGTGTCCGTCTTTACATGGAACATTATAAAATAGGTGATGCTTTGGAATGTATTTTAAAATTATCTCGTTTATGTAATAAATATATTGATTTTACTAAACCATGGCATTTAACTAAAGATAAAGAAAATTTAGATAAATTAGATTTTGTTTTGTATTCTTTGATTGAAACTATTCGTTTTATAGGTGTTTTATTACAACCTTTTTTACCAGATACAGCTAGTAATATTTTAAAACAGATTCAAGCAGAAGAAATTACTTTTGAAAGTTTAAAAATATTTGGAGTGACTCAAGATAAAGAATTAAATGCGAAAATAAAGCTTTTTGAACGTTTAAATAAAGAAGATTTTTTATAAATTAAATTTACTTATTTATTGATAAAATTTCGATAAAGATAATAACTTCTTTATAAATTTTTTGAAAATACCTTTTTATTAAAGAATTCATAATTTATATGAAATTTTTGAAAAATGAAACGATTTTAAATTTTAACATAAGATAACTTTTTGAGTTATCTTTTTTTTATTTTCAAGTTAAATTCGAAATTTATTTTAATCATTTTTGAAATCAAAATAAGAAATGAATTGATGTTTTTATTGTATACAAAAATATATTTAATATTATGTTTATCTTTATATTAATTTATTTGAAAAATAAAAAAGTAATTTAAAATACTCAAAAAAATCATCTATAAATAGTTATTTTAGAAGTTATCGGTATATTTTTGGTATCTTATATACCGATTTTAATGTTGTAATATTTATACACGAGGTTTGAAATGAAAAAATTTAATTATCAAAAATTAGAAAAATTATTATTAAATTAAGAAATTGTGCAAATTTTAATTGAAATTACTAAATATCAAAATAAAAAATATTTCATTTTTGATAAACAATCTTTAAAGGTTAAAAATTTTAGAAAATTGGCTAAACGAGATGCTATTGTTTTTTCTAATCAAATCGAAGGGATTCATACTAAAGATAATAGGGTTGATAAAATTATTTTTTCACACGAAACAAATTTGAAAAACAATAATGAACAAGAAATATTAGGATATACTGAAGTATTTTAATTTAATTGATGATAATTTCATAAATATTCCAATTGAACCTAGATATATTTTACAATTTTATGGGATGTTATATCAATATACTAATAAGATTGGTGGCAAATATAAAACAGTTGATAACAATATTACTGAAATAAGGTCTGATGGTACACAACAAATTAGATTTCAACCATTAGCATGTGTTCTAGTATCATCCAAAATGGATGAATTATGTCAAACTTTTAATGCTAATTTTAATAACCCTAAAATAAACCAACTTATTTTAATACTTAATTTTGTTTTTGATTTTTTGTGTATTCATCCTTTTCTTGATGGAAATGGAAGAATTAGTCGTTTATCGACACATCTTCTTTTATATAAAAGTAATCATTTTTATTATAAATTTCTTCAAATTGACAAATTTATTTTTAAAACACAACAACAATATTATGATGCGCTCTTAAAAAGTTCTTTGGATTGGCACGATAATCAACATGATCCATTACCATTTATTTATTATATGTTAACTATTATTTTACAAAATTATCAATTTATTGACGAGTATTATAAGAAAGCAAAAATTAAAAATCCATCTATTGTTCAACTTCAAAGATATTTCGATAAACATCCTAAAAAAGATACTTATAAAAATAATTTAATTGAATTATTTCCGGGATTAAGTCTGCATACAATTAAATTCAATTTAATGCAATTGTTAAAACAAAATTATATAATTAAAAAAGGAAAAGGACGTAATACTTTTTATCAAAAAAATCTGCTTATGAAAAAAATATAAAAATGAAACATTCCTTGCAACCTTCTAATTGTTATTTGTGATAAATATTTCATTTATGCACATTTGAAAGTAATAGAAGGCCAGGTAGTGTTTGTTAGCTACCTTTATCACAAATACTTTCAAATCTACATAAATAAAATATAAATACATTTTTTTAATTTTCAAAGAATATAAAATAAAAAAGTTAAATCGTTTATTTTTTGTTAATAAACAATTTGACTTTTTTAGTTGATTTAATCAACTTTTTAAAAATCTTTTTTTAATTAAATGTTTAATTTTGAGGACACTGCGATTTGTTTTTTCATGAAAAATTATTATCTCCAAAAAGTTGTTTTTCAGTTCTTTCGATTAAATTATCTAAATCATCTTCTTGTGGAGTAAAACCAAAGACTTGTTGATATAATCTTTGATTTAAGTCTACTAAAGTATTTACTTTTGGTTCTTCTTTCAAATACAAAATTTTCTTTTGAAGATCAAAAGTATATTTTGTAGCCATGTTTAAATTCATTTGAATTTTAAAAGGCAGGGTTTTAATATTTTTTAAAAGTACTATTGTTTCATAAAGATCGGAATAATTTAAATATAAAGTTTGGTTATCTAAGTTATAATTAGTTTTTTATTTCTTTTAAACCATATAAATATTTATTCATTTTTTAAAATCTCTTTTTTTAGTTTGAACTATTTTTTGTAAGCAAAAAAATAAGTCAAACCGTTTTTTTAATAAATAGTTTGACTTAAATAACGAAATCTAAACTGGTTCCATTTTGATGGAACAGGACAAACAGCAGCCGCCGCCGCAAAAATGGCCGCCGATGATTGGGATAAAAAACATGAATTTAGTTTCGGTAATCTTCGTGACGCTATTTTCCAAGGTGCCGAATTATATATGGATGCTTTTTGGGAGCGTGGTATGTTAAAAGCAGTAAGTGGTGGAATAACTAAAAAAGCCGCTGGAATTATCGCGAAAGGTGGATTAATTATTCACGAAGCTCACCGTGTAGCCAATTTAGCCAAAGATTTATTTCAAAACGAAGATGGAACACCTAAAATGATGAGCAAAGAAACATATGAAACTATTACTAAAAGAATAGAAAAAGATTTAGTTGAAGCCAAAGCCGACTATAAAGACGCCGAAAAGAAACTAGAAGAATATAAAATTTGCATGAAAGATAATAATTTAAAAAACGAAATGCAAGTAGATAAAAAACAATTAACTGAATTTAAAAAACAAGATGAATCAGTTATAAAAGAATATAATGATATTATCGAAAATTTAATTTATAATAAAAATTTATTTTCTGATGCCACAAACAAACATAAAAAAAAATTGAATTAGAAGAACAAATAGAAGAAACAAATGAAGAAATCAACACTAAAAAAGAAGAATTAAAAAATAAATCACCAAACTACGCAAGAGCCCAAGAAAAAATAAAACAAAAAAAGATATAATAAATTCTTACAACCTATTACTAAGTAATTCATATATTAAACTTTTTTCTTCAATATTAATCAAATAAAAATGTATAATAGTAGTAATTAATTTCTTTAAAAGATAATACCAATTACCACTATTATCGGAAAGGCTATGAAATAATGAACTTTTTTAAAAAATATTGGATCGTTATTTTAATTATTTTCGTATTTATTGTCGGTATAGCATTATTAGGTATTAACAAACTAAATAAAAACCCCCAAAATAAAGACTCAGAAGATGCAATTTTAAATAATTTAGATTTTTTGCCGTCCCAAGACAAAATGAAAATTAAGCAAAAAAGAAAAGAAATAAAAGAATTAGAAAAAGAATTTTCTAATTTAATACAACAATGCAAAATCACAAAAAATTTTGACCCTTCAAAACCTATAAAGAATGAAGATAAACTAGGTACGATTTTGTTTCTGAAACAACAACGATTAAACAGTTTAATATATAATTTTGAATTACCATACATATTCGAAGGCGTAGATATTACCAAAGAACATCTAAAACTCATGATTACAACTGATAATTTTTTTGAAAGAGAAATTTTAGATTTAAGAAAAAATATCTACGAATTAAAACAAGAAACAGCGCCTCCAAAACCTAAAATTCAAATAACACAAGAAAAATATGATAAAATTAAATCTTACATCTTATCAGAAAACGAAAACGCATTTTTAACCTTAAATCTCCCAGAAGAAGAAAAAACTATAATTGATAAAATAAAAAATAGTTGGAAACTTTCATTAAGTTTTTTAAATAAAGAACAAAAACTAATTGACGAATACCAAAAAAATGCGATGATTATAATAAACAAATAAGTGAACTGGATTCCAAAAAAAATGAAAACGAAATCGAGATGTTAAATAATATGTTCAAACGCGACGAAGATTACAAAAAACTATTAGAAAAACGAAATAAAGGCGCTGAAATACAATATAAAGACGTAATTATATTCGACCTCAACTCACTCTACGAAATCACCTCAAATGAGGGATAAAATAAAAAGGATAATTGAATTAATGGTTAAATTCAAAAACCAATTTTTTTATAAAAATAAATATTTTTTACTTATATTATTTTTTTTAATCTTTGCCATTTTAAAGCAAAAAATTTACGCTTACCCTTTGTTAGAAAAACGTAATACAGGTCTTCATACAGATTTTAAAGAAGTTTCGAATGCTAAAGCTAATATAGTTGTTACCCATGGAATTGCTGAAAGTTCAAAAGAATACGAAAGATTATCAAATTTTTTAAATAACAATAATTATAATGTTTTACTTTATGACATTAGAAGTCATGGGCAAAGTAGAAACAATTCTAATGATATAGCAGATATTAATAATTTTAATATTTTAACAGATGACTTGCATTTAATAATTAACTCTTTAAAACGAAAAAATAATTTAAAAAATATTTTATTAGGACATAGTTTAGGCGGCGTGATAAACAATTGTTATATTTATAAATATAACAATGTAGAAGGCGTAATTAATAGTGGCGCCCCAACAAAAATAATAGATTCTGTAAATGCATTTATCGAAGAAGAATCAATACAAAATATACCAAATATTTCAGTAGGAATGAATTATGATAGATTATCAAGATTACCTTTAACACAAGAAATGAAAAATTTTAGAACTATAAATTACTTAACTCCAAATTTTGTAAGAAATACTATGGTTTTAAGTATTCAATATTTTCAAGAAAATTTAATAAATAATTCATATATTTATCCACAACCTCTTTTATTATTGCATGGGAGCTCAGATTCTGTTATTTTATCAGAAAATAGCCAAGAATTGTTTGATATCCTCACAGAATCTAATAAAACATTGAAATTGTATCCTGATATGTATCATAATTTATTTAATGATTTAGATAGTGAACAAGTTTATCAATATGTTATAGTGTGGTTAGAACAAATTGTATAAAAATTTAAATAAATAAAAAAAGCAAAAAAATAACTAATTAAATTATATAAAAATTAAAGACCCTACCCAGGGTCTTTTTCTTTTACCCAATCACAACAACAACTGGCAAGGCCATTAAACCAAAACCCCCAGGAGGCAAACAAATCATGATTAAAATCAAATCCTTAAAAAAGTTTTATTAACCATTTCTTTATTAATCACTATTTTATTCCATCACCCTATCTACGCCCATAACTATTTCCACGAACAAACAAAATCTAAAATAAAACTCGCTGACTACCAAACTTTTCAAAAAGAATGGTTAAACACCCAACCAAAAATGAAAAGATACGACATCAACATTCTAGAACTTGAAGATATCCCTAATATCTTAAAATATTACGATATTTCAACAGCCGTTGGTAAAAATATGCCACCTTCATATAATTCGTATAAGACCCCACAAATATTAAATTGGTACCTAAAAAATCTATCAAAAGACCTTTTAGGAATTTATTTTAAGCCACGTACGAACCCTTTTAAAATAGAATATCCTTATGGTGATTATAATTACACCTTAGAAGATCTCCTAAAATACGAAATCGCCATCGAAGAAGCCTTTGTCTTCTGGGATGCCAAACAAAAACCTCAAGAAATTCAACCTCAAATACATTTAGTAGTTAGTAATATCTTCACTGTTCACTTATGAAAAACAAAAAACTCAATTAGAAACGCGTAAATTATGGAATGAATATGTAGCTTATTTAGAAAAACAAATCGCAGAAGTAGAACAACAATTAAAAAATGATAAACAAAAATCAACTGTTCAAACTAATTTAAAAGCATCTAAATTAAAAAAAGAAAAAGAATTAATTGATTTACAAGATAAAGAACAATTATTGGCCGAAGTAGTTGAATTAGAAACGATTCTTATACCAAATACAGAAACTAAATTACAAAATACTAATTTAACAGAAAACAACAACAAACAATTAACCGAAGAAAAAACACGTTTACAAACTAAATTAACTGATAGTCAATTACAAATTCAAAAAATAGTACAAAAAATAAAAATCGTTCAAGAACTTGATAGTTTAGAAAAAGAAATGAAAGAAGAAAATGAAAACCCTTTAAAAACACTTTTAAAAACACGTCAAGAACAATTACAAACACAATTAGATATCTTATTCTCAACTTTAACAGAGGTTTAGGTTGTTTATTGTTCCCTGTTTATAATTGTGACACCTATTATGTATTACTTATTGCTTTATTTAAAAAATAAATTTTTCTAAAGTAGATTAAAAAAAGAAATTAATTATAAGGTTATTTTTTGTTATATAAAGAACTTTTTTCAAAAAGAGATTATCCAAAAAAAGATTAATATTTGTGATTTAACTAATTCTTTTTTTCAATAAAATTAAAAAAATTAACATATTTAGAATTAAATGTATTATTAGCTTATTTTTTATAATTTATTTCTGAGATAATAAAAATCGTTTTTTGGAAGAAAAAATATTTATTTTTGTGTCATTTTAATATCCATCCTGATGGTTGAGTTTTAAAGAATGTTATAATTTACCCAAAATATTATCAAGTTATTAATGAGTTCCTATTTTTAAATCATTACTAAAATTAATAAATGATACTTTTTTGTCTTGATTTATTAGAAGAAGCGGTAAGTAAGTTTAAAGATATTGAATTCAAAAAAATACATATTAACTACTTGTAATATATTATTGTTATCCTATGATATTAAGCGAAATAAATACTTTTTCATATTAAATTTATTAAGATACATTTATATGTTATATTTCACAATCATTTTGTGTCATATTGCATGCCGGTGATAAATATTAATCAAGAATTATATCAATTAATCTTATCTATTACACAATGAAACTAATTATATATTTAAACAATTTATAATCAGAAAAATGTATATAACTAGCAATTGTCATAATCAAAGAAATAATTTTTTGTAAAATTGATTTTTTTAAAAATAAACAAAATTTTTTTGTAATGAAATGAATTTTCTTTTTGAAATAAAGAAAAATAAATTTTGATTTTTTTTGTTTTTGTAATAATTGTGATTTAATCTTTTGTAATTGTTGAGAATGATTATCGATAAATGTACAAAAACAATTTTCTAATATATTAATGTAAAATGATAAATATTTAATATAATTCCTATGATATTTTAAATTATCTTCTAATTTTTGATAGTTAAAAAATGGATCATGGTTAAAAAATGGATCATAATCAGATGCATTCAAATAATATATTATATGCCCATTTCGAATAGAAGATAAAACACCATTTAAATAATGTTCGATTTTTGCTAAATCTGGTTGAGATATTTTTATACTTTTGATTTCGTCTGTAAAACGTTCATAAGGATAGTAATTACCAAAAAAGAATTCATAAATATCGAATATAATTTTTTCTAAATTTTTATAATGTTTGTCTTTTAAAGGTTTGTTTAAAGAATGATTATATTTTTGAATATCTTTTGATAATAAATTAAGTAATATTTTTCTATTTTTTAATTTATTAAATTTTTTAGTATTTTCCTTAATATTTCGTATTTTTTCTAAACAAATTTTACATTTTATAATTATATATTGTTTATAAAATATTTTTTCTAATATTTGTTGCGACAATATATAAAATAACCGCCATACAAAAGAAAAAATAATTAAAAATACTAATAAATAAATAGAAGATATTGAATTTTGACCTAAATTTGAATTTTTTGTCATATATTAAAAACACCCATAATTTTGAATTTATAAATATATTATAAACTTTTAAAATTAAAAAATAAGTTAGAAAGGAGAATAACGATTGAAACTGTTTAATAAAATTTATTTTGTTTTTTTGGTTTCGTTATTATTGAGTTCGACCGGTTTCATTATTTATGGTGTTGCGTAGAATAAAGACAAAAAGACAGAGGAAACCCAACAAGAAGAAATTAAAGAAGGTATTGATATTTTAGCACAACAATTAGAAAATTTACGTCAAGAGAATCAAAAAAAGATTTATGAATCGGATAAGCTTAAACGTCAAGATGATGTTTATAGACAACAAATAGATGACATTATCAAACGTCAAACTCATATTCTTAATCGTTTAAAGGAAATAACACCAGAAATAACGAAGAAAGAAGAAGAGTTAACCAACACTCCGGATACTGAAACAAATAAAAAAGAAACTCTTACTCAAGAAATTAACACTTTAAAAGAAGAAAAAACTATATTAGAAACAGAACAAGGTAAATTATGCACCCAATCATTAGAGTTATCAAAACAACGTGGCGCCTTATTACAAAGAAAACCGTCGTCGACAAAGAAATTAAACAACAAGACATTGTCATCGATAAAACAAGTAAGTTTGCGGTTTTACAAGAAGAAATAGATAATGTAACAGAAGCGATTAATTATAATGATGCCGAAAAAGAGAAAATCAGAATGACTGTTAATCAAAAAGGTATCGAATCAGAAGAAATTCAAAAATTAAATAATTATAGTTTATTTTTAGATAGTCAATTGTTATCTTTTAACAAACGCTTAGAAAAACTCCATCAAGATATTCAAAATATTAAAGAAAATAACATAGAATTAACAAAGAAAAAACCGACAACCTTATCTAATGTTTACGGGATGGAGGAAGAAAAATAACAGTTTTCTAATATTCTTCATTATTTAAAAGAAGGTAAGCATGTGTTAGGTTATCAAAATGTTAAACCGACGGGAATCTTATTATATGGTTCTTCGGGAACAGGAAAAAGTTATTTAATAGAAGCTGTTTGTGGAGAAACAGGAACACATTTTATTGAATTGGAACCTTCAAAACTGGATAAAACTTATGTTGGTGAAGGAAATGAAGAATTAGAAAAAATTTGGGCCGAAGCAGAATCCAAAGACAAATGTATTATCTTTGTCGATGAAATTAGTGGTTTAGCTAACCGCGAAGACAAAAATACAAATCAAACAGCTATCTAATATTGTTAATAACTTATTAACTAAATTAGATGGTTTTAAAAAAAGCGAGAAAAAAATTATTTTAATGAGAGCGACTAATCATTTAGAAAAAATAGATAGAGCGTTAAGAAGTCGTTTTCAACAAGAAAATAAAATTGATTATTTTAAAATAATAACTTAAACCCAAAACCAATAAGAAAATTATTAATAAAGTAAAAAAAATAAACAACCATTTTTTTATACAATTATTAAACATCCTTATTATTATTTTTATCTTTCTTATTTTTCTTTATTCTTAACTGTTGTTTTTTCCTCAGTTTTATTATTATCTGTTATAAATGGAACGTCAATATAACCTTTATAAAATAAAACACAACTAAATAAAAAAATAATCCCAAATACTAACAATAAAAAATTAATAAATCTATAATTACGTGAATAATAAGACATTTTTTTATATTTATATCCTTTCCACTAAATATTTTTTTTATATATAAAAAAAATTTAATTATCTTTTACAATAATTAAATTTTAAATATTCATAATAATTTAATACGTATTAATTAGTACGTATTATTTCAAGAAAAAAAGGTAGTCATAACAATATTTCAATTGCTCAAAACCACCTCGAAAAACAAAAAGAACCCTTTAAACTCGCCAATTACATCAGAGACCGTCATCCTTTCGACCGTTGAAATAATATAGGGCGAATTTATGATAAGACCACAGCGAATGGATTTAAATTTTCTAGATTATATACTAAAAGCGACAACTGTTTAGATGATTATGTCGATTTCTAAAAATAATTAAATAAAGGCCCAGACGGTAATTACTTAATCCTTAAATACAAAGGACCTAAACATTTCTTAGATCAAGATAAAGATTACTACCTAGGTGAGGATTTTGTTTAAAATTCCAATCACGAATTAACTCATTTCCACTTTCACTTCAACCCTATTCGTAAAACTTTATCCATCTTCAAAGATAAACATAATTATGACCCAATACAAGAAGCTGACATGAAAATAAAGATATAATGATGTTTGGTAAATAAAAAATCAAAGGAGATTTAATTAATGATTAAATTACAAAATCAATATCAATTTAAAATAATAAGTTTTTGTTTATTTTATTTTATTAGGAATTTTATTTATAACTAATAATAATTCTGTTATGGCGATGGAAAACAATGAATTACAAAATAGTTCGAATTTTAACGATAATAACATAGAAATACCTTTTGAAAATTTACTTAAACAACAAACAATTCAAATTAATAATTCTTTTCATAAAAAGAATATGGTTGAGTTCCATTTTGATGGAACTCAACCTTTATATAATCGCGAAATTATCGCTTATCATATGGATGAAAAAATAAATCACCAAATAATAATAAAAACTTTAAAATTTTTACCAAATTTTCAGAAAGGTTGTTTATTTCATTCCGACCAAGGCAGTCAATATATTGCCAAAGCAATTCAAAAAGCTTTACAAGTAAAAAATCTTATTCCCAGTTTTTCCGAAAAAGGCCAACCAGCACAAAACGCCTGCATCGAATCTTTTTTCAGTAATTTAAAAGCGGAATTTTTTTATTTAGAAAAAAAGAAAATTTAACTTTAAAATTTTTAAAACAACAAATCCCTTTATTTATCGAAAATTATAATCAAAAACGTCCTTTAAAATGTTTAGGTTATTTATCACCACAACAATTTAAAAATAAAAAAATGAAATAAAACCCCTTTTTTGATGAAGAATAAAACACCTTTATTATGAAGGCCAAATTTCACGTTTTTAGACATAGGATAAAGGCAATATAAAGATAAATTATTTTTTATCCTTTTAATATGAAGTAAAATGAGTCCATCCATCTAGATTTTTTTCTTTATTTAAAATATAATGAATTATGAATATTTTTATAAATATATAATGATTGTTGGAGATAAATTAAGAAAATATTTTGAAAAAAGAATTTTGCACAGTATAGTATAAAGTATTTTTGTATATACTTTTTTATATAAATTTTTTATATTGTATACTATATTTTTAAAATATTTATATTTATTTTATTTTTCTTTTTTCGGTTCTTTTCTTTCTTTTTCTTTTTAATAAATAAATTTTTTTAAAAAAATATTTTTTTTCATGCTATTATTAAAATAATTAATAAACAAATTAAATTTTTAAAACAAATCAATTGTTGACAAAATTATTTACATGTTATGATAAAAATAATTTTTTTACTTTTGCAATAAAAATTTTAAAAAAAATGTTTTTAAAATTTTTTTAATTTAATATATATTTTGGCCATATATTCAAAAAAGAGAAAAAACTAATATGAATCAAGAAAAAATTTACTATCAAAATTATTTGTTGAATAAAAATATGAAAAAAAATTTAAATAAAAGTTGTAATTTTGAACAACAACAAAGTTTAAAATCTGTTTTCTGTAACCCAAATATAACTAATAAAAAAGGTGTTGTTTATACACCTAATTTTATTGTTAAAAATATGTTATCAACAATTGGTTATTTAAGTCAAAATATTTTAAAAAAACATATTATCGATAATTCTTGTGGTGAAGGTGCTTTTTTAATTGAAATAGTGAATAGATATATTGAAAATGCCAAAGAAAAACGATTAACAGAAATAGAAATTGCCAAAGATTTAGAAATTTTTATTCATGGAATTGAAATTGATTATTTGTCGTATACTGTTTGCATTAATAATTTAAACCAAACGTTATTAAATAATGGTATTACAACACCTGTAAATTGGGACATTATCAACGGAGATACTTTAGAAATCGAAAAATATAATTATCGTATGGATTATATTGTGGGCAATCCACCTTATATAAGAATTCATGATTTAGACTCTAACACTAATTATAAAAAATATACCTTTGCTGCCAAAGGTATGTTTGATTTATATTTAATTTTTTTCGAATTAAGCATTAAAATGTTGAATAATAATGGTAGAACGATTTATATTTCGCCTAATTCTTATTTTACTTCTGTTTCTGGTTATAAATTTAGACAATATTTAATTGAAAATAAATTATTAAGTAAAATAATTAACTTAGGACATTTTAATCCTTTTAAATTCGTAACAATATATCCTTGTATTACTATGATTGATAAAAATAATAAAAGTGAAGTTATTGATTATTATGAATATGACGCAAAAAATTTATTAAATAAATTTATAGCTAAATTAAAATATATTCATTTTTTTATTAATGATTCTTTTTATTTTAGTTCTTTAAAACGATTAATAAATTTTAAAAAAATTATAACAATAGATAAAAATCCTTTTTTAAAAATTAAAAATGCCGTTTCTACTAATTTAGATTTTTTTATAATTCAAATTATCAAGGTGAATTTATTCGTTCTGCTTTTAAAATTTCAACATCTAAAATGACTAAGGTTTTTTATCCATATAATAATCAAGGAATTTTAATTCCTTTAGACAAAATAAAAAACAATAATCCTACTATTTATAATATTTTATGTCAAAATGAAAAAAAATTAAACGCAAGAAGTTTGCAAAAACAAAAATGGTATGAATTCGCAAGAACACAAGGAATTTTAGATATTGAAAAAGAAAAAATAGTTATTAATAATATCATTAAAAATTTAGAAAATATTAAATTCAAAATCCTTTCGCCAAGTATTGTTCCATATAGTGGTTATTATATTTTAACAGATAAATATGATTTTGAATTTATTAAAACAATATTAATGAAACAAGATTTTATTGAATATTTAAAAATACTTGGAAAATCTAAAAACGGCGAATATTATTTTTTTTCAACAACAGATTTACATTTATATCTTTCTTATCAAATGTCACAAATTTAAAGGATCATTTTAAAATGACAGATAATTTTGAAAAAGAATTAATAAAAGAAATTACAAACTCGTTTGAATTTGCAATATCAAAAGAAAATAATAATCGAAGTAGCAATAAAGTAAACACAATTCACAGTATAATTGCACAACATTTACAACAATTACTTGGTTGTAAATATAACGTCGTCACTGAATACAATGGCAAAAATGATAAAAATACAAAAATTAAAGGGAGATATAACGATAAAAAAGTAGATATAGCGATTAAAAGAAAAAATGATAATAAAATCATCTCTGGTATTGGTATAAAATTCCCATTAAGTAATTTTCATAAAAATAAAAATAATTATTTCGAAAATATGTTAGGCGAAACCTCTAATATTCGAAGTAATAATATTCCTTATTTTCAAATAATGATTTTACTCAAAATGATTCCGAATTTTTCTGATAAAAAAGAACCAATACCTTTTACTGTTGTAGATGAAAAATTACTAGAAAATTATGCGACTTTATCAAAAGATAATATAACATCTTTTTTTCATTCTCCCTTAAAAACTTTAATTTTGATATTAAAAGATAATATAAAAGTGAAAAAATTAGAATTTAAGAATAAAAAAGAATATTTTGATTTTTATAAAAAAAATCCATTTGAATTTAGTTTTTCTGATCTTGATAAAATTAAATTTGATTCGGGAGTTATTTTGAATGAATATGCTGTTTTCATTGAAAAAATGTCTTATTTAATAAAAGGTTTTGAATAAAAAAAATCAATTAATAATAAATTTTTGAAACGTTCTAATATACTTTTATCAATTGTTTTTGCTATTTTTTTTAACTAATAAAAGGTTTTTTCGAGACATTTGAAATTATTTTTACATTTTGTTAAAATATTTAAAAATTTTTAATACAAATTTAAAATATAATGAATTATGAATATTTTTATAAATATGTAATGATTGTTGGAGAGAAATTCATAAAATATTTATTTTATTTTTTATTTTTAATAAATAAAATTTTTTAAAAAATTATTTTTTTATGTTATTATTAAAATAATTAATAAACAATTTAAATTTCTAAAAATTATTTTTTTTAGAAAGAATTGTTACTTTTTAACGGTTCTGTTTTTAAGAACACTTTAAACTTATCTTCTAAACCTTTTTATAAAATAAAAAAAATAATTCAAAGTTTTTCACGTTTTTGGAATCGTCATTCGGTTATTAACTAAATTAAATTATCAAACACCTTGACAATATATCCAAAATTTAAAATAAATAATTTATATATATATCAATTTAAGAGAGAATAGATTTTCATTCATTTTTTTTGAATTAAAAAAATCTTTTTTTATAAAAAAACATAAAAATTATTATTTTTTAAAAAATAAATTTTTAGAACATTACACTTCATCGTTATATTTTTATTTTGTTCTGTATCAGATCAAGTATTGACTTTTGAAATATGAACTTGAATTCGAATATAAAATAATTACAAAAAATAAAATATAGATTTTATTTTTTGTAATTATTTTATTTTATAAATAAGTATATATTATAATTTGATGCAATTATTTTCTAAAAGAAAATTTATTTTTGAAACAAGTAATAAGTTAAAAATGTTTATTTTTTAATAAATATTTTTGAATAAACAATGTATAAAAAAATTATGCTGGTTTAATATTTTAGATGTATTAATCTGTATTTTGCTTATGATTTGCGCATATTATATTGTATAATTAAATTGGTATTTATATAATTTAATAAAAAATATAAATATTCAAAAAAATTATATAGTATGTAAATAAATATAATATTTCAAGTTTTTTTGTAATTATATTTGTTATAATTTTTACTTTAATAAAAATAAAATATATGAATAATTTAATGAATAAATATATCAGATAATTAATAAAAAAATGCATTCATAAAGGGTGTTTTATTAAAAAAAGAAAGATATTTATGAAAGATGAAGATGATATTTAATTATACCAAAGGTATTATTTTTTTTAGTTTTGGTTGTATTTTTTTAATATCTATTTGTGTTTTTTTGATCTTTTTTTTAAAATCAGGTTCAGACACAACAGAGACGAACGATTCAGATAGTAATGTGGAGATAAATCCAGAAATTAATTCTGAAAGTTTAGATACTTATGTCGAAGAACAAGAAACACCAACATCTATTGATAAAGTGCGCAAGTTCGAGCGTTTAATCTAGAGGATATTAGGGTTCCTTTGATATTGAAGGGTAATATATCACATTATTGGATTAACCTGAGAATGAAAATTCAATAAGGGAAAATAGCATGTCCAAAAAGCACTTAAATTTGTTAAGAGTGCGAAATGAAATTAAAAAAAGCATGAAGTTCTGATGAATTGAAGATATAATAAAATGATTGGAATTATTTTATATAATATTTGTTAGATTTAATAATTTTATTAAAATAAAATTATTAAATTAAGTCTTTGATTATTATCTTTATCGAATAATCAAATTATCCTTATTTTGAAAAAATACTTAATTTTATAAAAAGTTATTTGTCTAATAAAACAATTATTTTAAAAAGGTTATCCATGCAAAATTTAATATTTACCCAAATTAAATAGCTACCTTGGAAAAAGCTAAACAAACTTGAAATTATTTAATAATTTATGTCATTTTGTATGCTTGCAGAGCTTTCATAGTACTCGTAAAATATTTTTTATATATTTTACCAAGGAGAAGTTAATAACTATTACAAGGGGAAGGAAAGCAGAGAGAAAAAAATATTTATTTTTTCTAATTTAATAAAAATTACTACAATTTTTATAAATGAACTTGGAAAGCCGTATGCATAGGAATATGCCTGTACGGTTTGGGCGAGGGTTTTTATCAAAAATAATATTTTTATTGATTGCAAGATTTATAAAAATAAAAATAATGGTATTTTCTATTCGCATGAAGAAGATGTTGTAACGGATGATCAAAATTCTCAAAGTGTATTAAAACAAATTTCAGATTCTCCAGCTTTTAAGAAAACTTATGGTTTATTATATAAGGCAGGCAAAAAAACAATAGATAAAACAATTAGTTCTTTGACTAAGGTTAATATTTTTAAAAAAACTCCAGTTTTATCCAAAATAAAACCATAATATAATTTTATAAAACTAAAAATTTGATTTATAAATTTTTAGTTTTATTTATTAATGATTTTTGTTGTTTTTACATTAAAATGAAATATTAATTTAAATAATATATAAAATTATAATATAGTATAATTTAAATATATAATTTTTTAACATTCGAATGATTGTTGTGAAAAAAATTATATATTTAAATTATATTAATGCTTTTTATAAAAAAATAATTAAATAAAAATTTGTGCAAATTATTCGTATTGAATTTTATTTTGGCAAAAGATTTTAAATATAAATCAAATTTAAATAAATATTATTTTTTGTATTTTCAAAATAAAAAATTATATAAAGGAAATGATTGATTTTTATAAAAAAATAATAAGTGAGGAGAGAATTGTTTGTTATAAACCAGAAATATAAATGAATACTCTTGTAAATATAGTAACCCTTTTATTTGTTTTTATGATTTTTTGTTTTTTTTATTTTTTTAAAAAAAAAATAAATAAAACAATACAAGAAACAGATGATAAAATTAAAAGAAAATTATTAAAATCTAAATTAATTGCAGAAAAAATCATTTTAGACGCTGAATATAAAATTTCTTTATTAAAAAAAGAAGTTGAAGATGATTTGAATCAAAGACGAAAAATAATTATTAATTTAGAAGAAAAAATCATTCATAAAGAAGAAATGTTAGTTTCAAGATTTAAATATTTAAATGATAAAGAAGAATCTTTGTATACTAAAGAAAAAAAAATTCAAATTAATCAAAAATATTTAGAAGAACTAAGAAATAAAATTCAACAAATAATAATGCAGCAACAAGAAAAATTAGAACAAATTTCTGAGTTAACACAAAAAGAAGCGCAAGAAATTATATTTAAACGTGTTAAAGAGAATACTTATAAAGAAATGTTAGCTTATGAACATGCACAAGAAAGAGAATATAAATTTAAAATAAAAAATAAAGCTAAAAATTTATTAGTTTTTGCAATGCAAAAACTTTCAAGAGAAGTTGTTAACGAGCATAATGTAAGTATAGTTTTTTTAGAACAAGAGGAAATCAAAGGTAGAATCATTGGTAAAGAAGGTCGTAATATAAAATCTTTTGAACTTGTTACAGGTGTGGACTTGATAATTGATGATAACCCAAATATAGTTATGTTGAGTTGTTTTGACCCTATTAGAAGAGAAATAGCTAAGAGAACTTTAGAAAGTTTAATTGTTGATGGAAGAATTACTCCTGCAAGTGTTGAAAAAATATTTTCTAAAATATCTTCAGAGGTAGATGATTTTGTGCAAGAAATAGGAGAAGCAACCGTATATGAAGCTAAAATAGGAATGATTGAAGAAGAATTGGTGATATTATTAGGAAAGTTGCATTTTAGAACTAGTTATGGCCAAAATGTTTTAAATCATTCTTTGGAAGTATCTTTTTTAGCTGGTATTTTAGCTGCTGAAATAGGTGAAAATGAAATTATCGCTAGAAGAGCTGGATTGTTGCATGATATCGGAAAAGCTTTAGATCATCATATAGAAGGTAGTCATGTTAAAATTGGGGTAGATTTAGCTATTAAGTATAAAGAACCTATAGAAGTTATCGATACTATAGCTTCTCATCATGAAGAACAAGAACCTACCACTTTAATAGCTGTTTTGGTTTCAATCGCAGATACAATTAGTTCCACACGGCCAGGAGCTAGAAGAGAATCTATTAATAATTATATCCAAAGGGTAACGGAGTTAGAAAATATTGCTGATAGTATCGAAGGAGTAGAAAAAGCTTATGCAATTCGGTCTGGAAGAGAACTCAGAGTTATTGTAAATACCGAAGAAGTTGACGATTTAAATGTTTTTGTTATAGCTAAAAAAATTAAGAAAAAAATTCAAAATAATATTAATTATAATGGTTCTATTAAAATTACGGTTTTGAGAGAATTAAGAGTAATCGATGTTGCAGAAATTAATAGTTCAAATTTATAAATCATGAAGATATTATATTTTTGTTAAAATATTTTTCAATTATTTAATATATAAAGTGATTTTAAGTCAATATAATTTTATTAATAGATAATTTTATTTTTTTGAATATATAAAGAATATCAAATTTTAATTAAAATTAATTTTTAGAATAAATAAAATTTTAATTAATGATTAAAATAAAATAGAGAATTATTCATTAAAATTTTATTTGAATGGAATTATATGAAAAAGGTTATAGTTATCTCTGGGCCAACAGCATCTGGAAAAACAAGTTTATCTATTGAATTAGCTCGTTTTTTTAGAGGAGAAATTATTAATGCAGATTCGGTACAAATTTATAAAAAATTTGATATCGGTTCAGCCAAGGTTACTATTGAAGAAACTCAAAAAGTAAAACATCATTTATTAAGCGAAATCGAACCAGAAGATTATTATAATATTTATAATTTTCAAAAAGATGTTCGAAATTTAATTCCTAATATAAAATTACCTTTTTTAGTAGGTGGTAGTGGATTATACATCAAAGCAGCTCTTTTTGATTATGAATTATTACCCGAAGATCCATTTTTACATTATAGACTAAATATAGAAAATTTAACTTTAGAACAAATGTTAGAACAAATTCACGAACAAGATTCTGAATTGATTATAGATGAAAAAAATTCTTGTCGTATTATAAGTGCTTATAAACAAATTATGCAAAATAGTTTAAGATCTCAAAAAAAAGGTAAAAATACGCCTTTATTTGATATTTTGTTTTTATATTTAGATATCCCCAAAGATATTTTAAAAGAAAGAATTTGCACTAGATTAGAATATATGTTGCACAAAGGATTTATAGAGGAAGTTCAATATTTAATTAGTAACCATTCTAAAGCAAATTTTAATATTATAGGTTATCGCGAAATAAAAGCTTTTTTAGAAAACAAAATAAATTTAATAGATGCTAAAAAATTAATTATTCAAAATTCTTTAAAATATGCTAAAAGACAAAAAACATGGTTTAAAAATCAAATTTATTCTTTAAAAATTATAAATCCTTTTGAGAAACATTGGAAACAAAATACATTTAAGATGGTAGAAAAATTTTTACAAGATAACGGAGCAAGATATAATAATGATTAATACTAATGATTTTAAAATAGGACAAACTATTAAGTTGAATAATGACGCTTATCAAATTTTGCAATTTTTACATGTTAAACCTGGCAAAGGTGCAGCTTTTGTTAGAAGTAAATTAAAAAATTTAAAAAACGGTTATGTTATTGAACATATCTTTAATGCAGGTGTTAAAATTGAAAAAGCAGTAATTAATAAAATGAAATTACAATTTTCTTATGTTTTAGATAATAAATGCATTTTTTTAGATATTGACACCTATGAAGAATTTGCGATTTCTAAAGAAAAATTAGAAAAAATACTGCCATATTTAAAAGAATTTATGACGGCAGAAGTAATATTTGATGATAAACAAGATATTTTAGGTGTTTCTTTGCCTGATAAAATTTCTTTAAAAGTAATTCAAACTGATTTTTTAACAACAACTAATAATACACGTGTAACAACTTCTTACAAAGATGCTACTTTAGAAACAGGTTTAGTTATTAAAGTTCCTGTTTTCATCGAACAAGGCGAACAAATTATTATTAATACAGAAACAGGCACTTATGTTTCTAGAGGTGTTAAAAAGTAAGAATAAAAATTTTAATCATTGACTAGGTTTAATATACATAAAATAAAATAATTTAGATTTTTTTCATTAATATGTTAAAATTATAGTAGTTATATTCAAATAATAGGATGAATAAAATAATTTACAATTCAAAATAGGAGAATTAATAAATTTAAACATTATGGAACATAGTGATCTAGCTGATTATAATCTTAAAAAAATTTATAGTCTAAATTTTTTCATTAATGAAAAAGAGGTTATAAGATAAAAGTGGATTTATCAATAATTTCAATTTTTATAATTATTTGTTTTTTAGTTTTTTTGAATGCTTTTTTTTCTTCTATCGAAATAGCTTTGGTTTCTTTAAGTCAGAATAAAATTGATTTAGAAGTTAAAAAAGGTGTAAAAAAAGCTTGTAAAATAAAAAAAATAAAAGAAACGCCGAATTTTTTTTTATCAGTTATCCAAATAATAATTCATATTGTAACATTTTCACAAGGAATATTAATAAATATTGCAACTAGTCCTTATAATGATAGTTTTATATATTATAAGTACTTTATTGAAATATCAGTAATTTCTGTTTCTATTGTTTTAGGTGAATTAGTACCTAAAAGAATTGCTTTGGCTTATCCACAACAAACAGCTTATTTTTGGATTAGTCTTTTTAATGTAATTTGTTTTATAATAAAACCTTTAGTTTGGGTTTTTAATCAAATGAGTAATTTTATTTTATTTATTTTGAGAATTGATACAAGTGTTAAAAAAGATATTGTAAATGATGATGAATTAAGATTTTTATTAACTTCGTCTTATAAAACTGGCGAAATTAATAATAGTAGAAAAAATATGATTCAAAATGTTTTTGATTTTGATGGAACAACAGTTTCTGATATTATGAAACATAGAACCGAAATTGTAGCTATTAAATCTGACATTAGTAGAGAAGAAATTATAGAATTTATTTCCCGCGAAAAATATACCAGATTTCCTGTATATGAAGAAAATATGGACAGAATCATCGGAATTGTTCATGTTAAAGATATTTTTAAATTTTTGTTAGAAGACGTAAATAAGGATTTGTTTGATATTAAGAAAATTTTGCGGAAGGTTTATTTTGTTATTGAATTTCAAAACATTAGCGAATTATTCAAAGAAATGCAAATAAAACAAAATCATATAGCTGTTGTTGTTGATGAATATGGCGGAACTGCTGGTATTGTCACTATTGAAGATGTAATTGAAGAAATTTTAGGCGATATCGAGGATGAATATGATAAACAAATTAATGAAATTTTAAAAGTTTCAGATAAAGAATATATTATCCGCGGAACAATTCATTTACACGAAACAGAAGAACATTTAAAAGCTGATTTACCTGTAGAAGAATACGAAACGTTAAGTGGTTTTATTTTAGGCCAATTAAAAAGGATGCCTGAGAAAAATGAAACAATTAAAATTGCATATAATAATTGGCAATTTGAAGGTTTAAAATATGATGGATTAGTTATTCATAAAGTTCGTATTACCCAATTATAATTTTTTGTTATAAATTTATAAATTATTCAAAAATTTCTTATTAAAAATATTATTTTTTAAATATATTTTTTTAAAGAAATTTTTTTTTGGTTTTTTTTAAATTTTTAATAAAATTAACATAGAAAGTTTGAAATAATTGGAGACACTATTTCCGCAATCTTCTTTAAAAATATTAGAGAAGGAAATGCAAACTAATTTTAAAGTAGGTTTAACACAACAAGAAGCCACACAAAGAATTTTAAAACACGGACTTAATAAAATAAAAGAAACATCTAAAAATAGTTTTTATAAAAAATTTTTAGCTCAATTTCAAGATTATTTTGTGTATGTTTTATTAATTATTTGTGTGATAACTTGTTATATCGGTATTTTAGAAGACAAAAAAGAAGAATTAGCTGAAAGTATTTTAATTTTAATAATTATTTTGAGTAACGCCTTTTTAGGTTTTTTTTATGAAAATCATAAAGAATTTTGTTTTTTATTAATTCAAAAAAATACAAAACCTTATACTAAAGTTTTAAGAAATAAAAAAATAAGATTTATTTTAAAAGAAGAAATAGTTATAGGCGATATTATTATTTTAGAAGCAGGTGATATTGTTCCTGCTGATTCTAGATTAATTGAAGCTCATAATTTTCAAGTTAATGAAGCTATTTTGACAGGCGAAACTTTATTTATTGCTAAAAATAGTTATATTGTTCAAGATAAATTTTGTTTAATTGATTCTCCTAATTTAGTGTTTATGGATACTACAGTTGTTTCTGGACGTGCCCAAGGGGTTGTTATTAAAACTGGAATGGATACTCAAATAGGTAAAATAACTAAATTAATTACATCAGACGCAAAAGAGAAAACACCTTTACAAAAAAATATTCAACAATTATCTAAACATTTAATTTTCATTATTTTTATTCTTCTTATTATAAATTTTATTTTAGATTTAACAAAAAAATATTTTTTACAAGATCAAATATATTTAGTTACAATTAAAGAAATTTTTTTATCTTCTATTATATTAGCTGTTGCTGTTATTCCAGAAGGTTTATTATCTATAATAACAATTATTTTAGCATCAGGTATTAAAAGATTGATAAAGGATAAAGCTATTGTTAAAGATTTAAAAACTTTGGAAACTTTAGGAGCTATTAATATTATTTGTACTGATAAAACAGGTACTTTAACACAAAATAAATTGAATATTCAACAATTATATTTTAATTATGATAAAATTAATGTCCATTTTAATTCAAAAATAAAACCAATTGTTCATAAATTGCTTATTTATGGTATTTTATGTAATAATATTTGTTTATTTTCTAAGCAAATACAACGTAAAGATAAAGAAACTTTTTTATTTGATCCTGTAGATCAATCTTTTATAGATTTAGGTAATTTATATAAATTAGATATTCCAAAAATTCAAAGCGAAAATCCAAAAATAAAAGAATTCCCTTTTGATAATGAAAAAAAATTCATGATGACAATTCATCAAAAAGAAAATGACAAATTTGTAATAATAAAAGGAGCTGCTGAGATTGTATTTTCATTATCTAATTATATAGAATATCAAGATGAAATAATTGAGAAAAATAAAGACAATATTATAAAAATAGAAAAAGATTTAGATTTGATATCTTCAGAAGGTTATAAAGTTGTAGGTATTGCATATATAAAACTTAATTATTTAGATGATGAATTTGATTTTGAAAAAATATTGTTTAAAATGGATTTTAAAATTATTTTTTTAGGGGCTTTCGGGATAGAAGATCCTTTGCGTCCTGATATTGTTTGTGCTATTCAAAAATGCAAAAAAGCTTTTATTGATATTATTATGATAACTGGTGATCATCTTCAAACAGCTGTTAAAATAGCTTCAGATTCTAAAATTTTTAATTCTTTAGAAGATTTAGCTATTAACGGTGATGCTTTAGATCTTTTAAGCGAAGAAGAATTCGATATTAAATTACCTTTAATTAAAGTTTATGCTAGAGCCACTCCTGAACATAAATTAAAAATTATTCAAGCTTG
Organism: Candidatus Phytoplasma fraxini; assembly: GCF_038024965.1. Classification (NCBI taxonomy): domain Bacteria; kingdom Bacillati; phylum Mycoplasmatota; class Mollicutes; order Acholeplasmatales; family Acholeplasmataceae; genus Candidatus Phytoplasma; species Candidatus Phytoplasma fraxini. Next base: position 80,198 of record NZ_CP146843.1, read on the forward strand.
GCAAAAAAAAGGTAAAATTGTAGGTATGATAGGTGATGGAGTTAATGATGCTCCTAGTATTAAAAAAGCTGATATTGGTATTGCTATGGGTATAACAGGAACTGATGTTACTAAAAAAATATCGGATATCATTTTAACTGATGATAATTTTAATACTATTCCAATCGCTATTAAAGAAGGTAGAAAACTTTTTGATAACATTAAAAAAAGTATTATTTTTTTATTAAGTTGTAATATAGGAGAAATATTTGTTATTTTATTTAATACTTTATTAGGATATTTGTTTTTTAATTCTGATTTTGTTATTTTAAGTGCTTTGCAGATTTTGTGGGTTAATTTGGTGACCGATTCTTTAGTAGCTATTGCTTTAGGTTTGGAATATCCTGAAGAAGATATTATGGATAGAAGACCACGTTTTGTGGATCATTCTTTATTAAATAAAAATATAATTAAAAAAATTTTAATTGAAGGTATAATGATTGGTAGTTTAACTTTTATAGCTGGTTTTATAGGTTTTAAATTGCATAAACATAATCAATCAGAACAATATGGACAAACTTTTGCTTTTATGGTGTTATCTTTATCGCAATTAATTCATGTTTTTAATTTTAGAAGTTTTCAAAAATCTCTTTTTCAATTGAAAACTAATTGGATTTTAATATTTTGTTTTTTGATTAGTTTCGGTTTACAAATAACTATTGTATTGGTACCTTTTTTTAGAAATAATTTTCGATTATCTTCGCTTTCTATTCCAGATATTATAATTATTTTATTTATATCTACCATCCCTTTATTAATTATAGAAATAAAAAAAATGATAATTAACCACCAATATATTAAATAAAAATAATTTGTAAAATTATTTTTATTTTTTTAATATTTGTATTATACTATATTAGTATTATAATTTTTTAAGGAGTAGTACTCAAGTTGGTTAAAGAGGCGTCCCTGCTAAGGACGTAGTCCATTAATATGGTGCAAGGGTTCGAATCCCTTCTACTCCGCCATTTTAATACAAATTTTTGTTTATGATTTTGTAAAAGAATATAATACAAATATTTTTATAAGAGAAACTATTTTATTTTGAATAATAAAATGAATAAAATTCGAATAATATTTTTTTAAATAAAAATTTTTATTCAATAGTTTGATTTTTGTAAATTAAATGTTAAAAAAATATTTTAATTTTGATATCAAATGAATTTTTAACATTAAATTGTAACAACTATCTTTAAAAGGTTGATTTTGATAAAAGACTTTTCCGATTAAACATAAAGTAATTTTATTACTTGAAACAGAAGCTTTTGTAGTCTAACATGAAATATCATTATTGTAACTAGTAACTTAAATATAAGGAAACTAATTCAACATTGTTTGTTTAACATTTTGACTTTCGCATTTGTTCCATTTTTACACAATTTTTAACTATAAAATGATTTTTTAAGGTTGAAAATTAAGTTTATAATTTCATATTTTTTGAAATTAACAAAAATAAGAGAGTAGATTAGTTCAATTTAAAAGTGTTTAATATTTTTTGTAATTTGTTAATTTCAAAAGATATTTTTGAAATATTTGAATATTTATATTATTTCATTATATAAACAAAGTTCAAAACAATATCAACTTATTATGAGGTAGGAAAAGACAAATCTCTTACTAAAATGTATTTATTATTTATTTATATATATTCTTATTTTCACACTATAATTACCATACCATATTATTTACAAAATTGAATTTTTCAATTTTTATGTTATTAAAAAAATTTTTAAATATTTACGATTGTTAATTTTTGAAATTATAACAATGTTATTATGTTGTTGTTTTTGTTTGGTTTTATATAATATATTGAAGTATGAGGATTTTAATGAATTTAAAAAAAATATCTTTTATATCTCATATGGTAAGTTTATCTTTAGTTTTGTATATGTTGGAACCTAACTTTCCTTATAAAACACAACTTACTCAAAACTCTTATATTATACTACCTAGTATTTCTTTGATGTTTATGGTATTAATTTTAGATTTTTATTACAACTTAATTGGTATTTTATTGTTTGGTGTGTTATCAGGTTGGTTTAATGTTGTTAAATATTTAGGAATTTATAATATTTTCAACTATAAAGAACAAATGGATGAATTAATTTTTGTTGGGAGTCAAATTTTAGTAAAACATTTTCTTTTTTATTTTATTTATTTAGGTTTATTGTTGGCTAAAAATTATCGAGAAAAACACAGAAAAATAGTTTTTAAAAAATTTTGGTTATTATTATTTTTAATAACTTTAATTCAAAATATTATTTTAACTGCAAATGGGATTTTTGTGTATGGTTATCTTTTTACAAAAGAAGTTTCTAAAGTTACTTGTTGGCCTTCTTGGTTACCTGATTTAACATCTTTAATTGATAAACATTTTATTTTGATTATTTGGATTTTTAATTTTATACCAACTTTAATAAGTAATTTTTTAGTTGGTATTTTAGTCACTTTTATATATAAACGCATCCAAACAACAAATTATTTATATATATTAAATAAATCCGAATAAAAAATAAATTTATTAAAAAACATGAGAAATAAAAGTTTTGATTGTGTCGATAATTTTATTATTTGAAATAAATAAAATATTTGAATCTAATTATTTATGAAAAATATTATTTTATGTATTTTTGTTGGATATAAAGAATATAATTAAATTTTTCCAATTATTGAGATTGTAGTTTATTTTCTATGATTAAATAATGCTTTTTTATAAACATCAATTATTTTTTTAGAAAATATTTCTTGTTTATAATTATAAGTAGATTTTTTAGCGTTTAATGATATTTCTTTATATTTAGTTTTATCTTTATAAAGGTAATTTAAAGCTTTAAGAAACTCTTGTTCATTATTATAAAAAAAACCATTTTGGTTGTTTTGAATAACTTTATTTAAAGCTTCATCATAACGTGCTATAACTGGCAAAGAGGCAGCTAAAGCTTCAATAAAGGTTAAACCTTGAGTTTCGAATAAAGAAGCATTAACAAAAACATGTCCTAATTGATAATATAATCCTATTTGATCATTAGGAATAAAATCCAAAAAAATAATTTTTTCTTTTAAATTCAATTTTTGAACTTTTTTTTGTAAATGTTTTTTGTCTGGGCCATCTCCGATAATTATAAATTTGCTTTGATTATTGTTCTGGTGGAAAATAGCAAAATAATCTATAAGAATATTGATTTCTTTTTCTTTAGAAATCCTACCAACAAATAAACAAACAAAATAATTTTTTAAATTTAATTTATCTTTTAAAATATTTATTTCTTCTTGAGAATAATTTTCAGAATCAAATTGTTTTAATTTAAGACCACTAGGAATAATTTGATAATTTTGTTCTATTTGATAACGTTGTGTCAAAAAATTGAAAGTTTTTTGTGTAGGAACAATTATTATATTAGCTTTGGAAATAAATTTTTTTAAAATATCATCTAAATATTTTGATATTATTTTTCTAAATATCCTTAGCCAAAGAAAATTATTTTTTTCTAAAAAAACATGATACATAGAATGCATTGTATAAATTAAAGGTAAATTTAATTGTTTATGAGCGTATAATCCTAAATGACCTATGCCAGCTTCTGTATGAACATGGATTATATCTAAATTTAAATTTTTTATTTGTGTTAGATATTTTTTATAACTTATAACTAAACGATAACCTTTTAAACTTTTTAAACAAACTGGTATTCCACCTTTAAGTCTGATTATATAAGGATCTTGTTCTTTTTTTTTAGGAACAGAATCTGTTGTTATAATGTAAACTTTATGACCTAAAGCTTCTAAACCTTGTCTTAAGGATTTAGTTGAAACGATAACACCGTCGATACAAGGTTCCCAACCATCTTTAAATAAACCTATTGTCATTATTGTAATTTAAATCATCTTTCTTATTTTATTTTTCAAAATTTATAATATTTTTAATTATTATATATATGTGTTTTCTTAAAATTTTATTAATAATAAAAACTAAGTTATAAAAAAATAATTTATATATATAATATTTTATATTATTTATTAATATTTATAATGTTATCTCGCATACTTTTTTGCTATTTATATTTAACAAGATTTAAAAAAATTGTGAAGATTATTAATGAAATGAAAAATAAACAAAAATCATAAAAAATATATTTTGATATTTTTGTCTTTATTTCAGTAATATAAATTAAAATTCAAAATATTTATATTATTTAAATTTAATTTTTTTTATGAATTGTTTTTTGTTTATTATTTTTTATAGACCAAAATATTGTAAAATAGAATCCAATTATATATATTGGATTTTTACATTTGTTTCTTTATTTATTTTTTTCTTTAATTGTATTAATTTGTAATTGAAATTTATTCTCTTATAAAGATGAAATTCAATATATTTATGATTAACATAATAAATTTATTTTATTTTTATGTTTTATATTTGTTTTGTATCGTTTTTGTATTTTTAATATTTTTTATAAAAAACAAAAATAAAATGATTCTAAATAAAATACAAAGGAAAATAATAGATAAGAATTATATTTAGATTTCAAAATTAGAATTGTTTATTTTAGTTAATCTTATTTATGATAATTGTTTGTATAAAAATTTTATGATTTAATTTTATTTTAACCAACATATTTTATAAACAAATTTGATAAAAGGTAATTCTTTTTAAGATGAGTAATGAACATAATTGTACAAAAAAATTATTATCAAAAAATTCTGATAATTATAAACGTTTAAAAAATTATATTTTAAAATTTTTTTTTATGATTTTAGTTTCGCTAGTAATGTATTATGCTGTTTTATTTTGTCTTTATTATAATAATAATAAACAATATTATGTTTCAGAAGACGGAGACTCAGCAGAAAATAATTATTGGATTAATATATTAAATTTAGGACTGAATGAAAGGTTAAAAAACAATAACTTAAGTTTTCCAGTTTTCTCATTTTCGAGTTGTTTTGTTTTTATTTATATAGGTTCTTTTTTTTGGTGGTATTTAATAACTCCTATTTTAGCATATAAGTATTTATATTCTGAAAACGGTTCAGATCCGAAAATATTGCATTGTTTATTTAAATCCTTTTTTATATTTTTGTTTATTGCTTCGATGATTTTTTGTATTTTCCCTATTCAATGTTTAGAAATAAAAGATTTCAAGGATATTACATCTAAAGATCATAATTCAATTTGTAAATTTTTGATCGTTAAAAGTAATTTGTTATTAAAACAAATTTATGATTTAGATTGTACTAGATTGAATTGTTTACCTAGTTTCCATGTTTCTAATAGTTGGTTTTGTTATATTCCTTTTCGTATAAAACAAAATAAAAAAATTCCTAAAAAAGTCATTTATTTTCAATTTATTATAGCTGTTTTAGTGTTTATTTCTACTTTTGTAATTAAACAACATTATATAATGGACGGTATATGTTCTATTGTTTTAGTAGAATTGATTTTTAGTTTAGTTTGGCTAAAAATTAAAAATAAAAAATAATAAAATTGCATTTTCAAAAAACTATTTTTATTATATAATTAAATATAAATAGAATAGTTTTTGGAAAATGTAATTTTATTTTATAATTTTATATATTTATATTGTTTGAATAATTTCAAAATGACATTTTAGTTTTTATTAATATAATTCTAAAAATTTTAAAGATAAAAAATTTATATAAAAAGGTAAATTAGATGCAATCAAATTATAATAAATTAGAACAAAAAATGAAAAAAATATACCATTTAAAAAATATTTTAAGTTTAATACATTGGGATATAGCTTGTAATATTAAAAAAGATTCATTAGAAAGTCGTACACAAGAAATTGTTACTATCGAAAATATAATACATCATAAATTAACATCTCAAGAAATACAAAATTTATTAGACAAAACTAAAAAAGATATTCTTTTATTAGATGATTGGCAAAAAGTTAATGTTACAAAGATAGAAAAACAAATTATTGAAGCTAATTTAATCCCGATAGAATTAACAGAAAAAATGACTATAGCAGCTACTCATGCTGAAGTTCATTGGCGTAAAGCAAAACAAGAAAATAATTATAATCTTTTTAAACCTTATTTGCAAAAAGTATTAGATTATACTAAACAAATTGCTAAAATAAGAGCCAATAAATTTAATTTAAGTTTATATGATGCTTTATTAGATAAATTCGATCTAGGGAGCACAACACAAGAAAATAAAGAAATTTTTGAAGTTTTAAAAAAAGAATTACCAATTATTATCAAAAAAACTTTACATAAACAAAAAGATATTGTTTTTCAAGACATACCGATGGATTTAGAAATACAAAAAAAACTTAATTATTATATTGCAGAAAATTTAGGTTTTAACATTCAAAAAGGTCGTTTAGACGAATCTACTCATCCTTTTTGTGGCGGAACTCCTTATGATATTAGAATGACAACAAGATATAATTCAAATAATTTTTTAGATTCTTTTTATGCTACAATACACGAAACAGGACATGCTTTATATGAACAAAATTTACCTGAAAATTATAAAAACCAACCTGTAGGGCAAGCTAAAGGTTTTCAATTTCATGAAAGTGAATCTTTATTCATGGAAAAACAAATTGGAAAATCCAAATCTTTTATTTTTTTGTTAAATAAAATTTTGAGAAATAAATTTATTCAAGAAGACCCAATGTTTGAAGTAGATAAATTATATCAACAAGTAAATCGAGTAAAACCTGATTTTATAAGAATATACTCTGATGAAATTACCTATATTTTACATATAATTTTGCGTTTTGAAATTGAAGAATTGTTAATAAATGATAAACTTAGTTTAGATGATTTACCTTATTATTGGAATCAAAAATCTCAAGATTATTTAGGTATAAAGCCGCGTAATTTTATTGAAGGTTGTCTTCAGGATATTCATTGGTCTCAAGGTTATTTTGGTTATTTCCCTAGTTATGCTAAAGGGATGATTATTGCTGCTATGAAAATGAAAAAATTAAAACGATTATATCCTGATTTAGAACACGATATTCGAAAAGGAGAATTTAAAAAATTAAATTCTTATTTGAATAAACATTTTAGAAATTTAGGTTCATTAAAAAAATCTAAAGAATTGTTATATATATGCACAGATGAACACAAAATTAATCCTTATATATTTTTAGATTATTTAAAAGAAAAATTTTTAGGATAATCCGAAGAATTGTTCTAAAATTTTATTTATCAAATTATTTAAGACTAACTATTCAGTTAGTCTTTTTGATTATTTTAGGAATTTTCTTAACAACAGAACTGTTAGAAAGACACAATTCATTCTAAACATTTATTTTTTAGAAATTCAAATTGTTTATTAATTATTTTTTTAGTAACATATAATAAATTTTGAGTTTGAAAAAAATAATCATTAAATAAAAAAGTTGTATTAAAAAAAAGAACAGTTTAATATTTTTGCTTTTAAAAAATGACCATTAATGGATATATCAATATAAATATTATTATATTGATAATAATTATTTTATTATAAAATGATAACTATTTTTAATATAATAATATTTTAAGTATAATATTAAGTAAGAGGTTTGTTTTATAAAAAAATGAAAAAAATAATAAAAATATCAGCTAATTTAATCACTCTTTTTAGAATTTTTTTAGTTTTTTTTATGTTGATTTTTTTATTTAATCAATACAAAAATCCCGAAACTACTTTATTAGAAGATAAATATGGAATTTATTTTATCTTAGTTTTTCTTTTAGCTTCTTTTACAGACTTTCTAGATGGTTATATAGCCAAAAATTTCAAACAACAAACTGTTTTTGGTAAATTTTTCGATCCTATTGCTGATAAATTATTAGTTATTGTTTCTTTTTTTTATATTTATAGACTATGTCATAGTAAACAATTATTATATGTAGACGATTCTAAAAATATTATCGAACATCTTGTGTTAAGTGTTTTGTTAATAAATATAATTAGAGACTTTTTAGTCATGGGGGTTCGTCTTATGGCTTTTGAACAAAAAACCATCATAACTGCTTCTTTTTTAGGAAAATTAAAAACTAGTTTTACTTTTATTTCTATTTTATTTATATTAATATCTCGACAAATTCCTCTAAATGCATATTTACAAAAAACCACATTAATGACATTAACAGTAATTTGTTTAATTATTAATATTTTTTTAGTGATTTTATCCGGTGCATACTATATCATCAAAAATTTTAAATTTATTCAAAAAAATTTTTAATTTATATAAAGAAAATTTACAAATTAAATTTACAAAGGTGTTAAAATGAATAACGAAAATGATAAAAAAAATATTTTAGAACAAATATTAAAAGATATCGAAAAACGTTTCGGTAAAGGTAGTATAATGAGGCTAAATTCTAACCAAATAAATAAACTTCAATTTATTTCAACTGGTTCTTTAAACTTAGATATAGCCTTAGAAATAGGTGGTTTACCAAAAGGTCGTATCATAGAACTATACGGTCCAGAAAGTTCAGGAAAAACTACTTTAGCTTTGCATGCTGTTGCTGAAGCTCAAAAAGCAGGTGGAAACGTTGCTTTTATAGATGTTGAAAATGCTTTAGATATAAATTATGCACAAAAAATTGGAGTTAACATAGATAATTTTATAGTATCCCAACCTGATTCAGGTGAAAAAGCTTTAGATATTGTTGAATCTTTAATTAAAAGTGAAAGCGTAAGTTTAATAGTAGTTGATTCAGTAGCCGCTTTAGCACCAGAAGCTGAATTAAAAGGTGAAAGCGGAGATTCTTTTATGGGACTTCAAGCTAGAATGATGGGCCAAGCAATGCGTAAACAGTCAGCTATCATTTCTAAAAGCAATACTACTGTTATTTATATTAATCAGTTAAGAGAAAAAGTAGGAATGATATATGGCAGTCCTGAAGTTACTCCTGGTGGCAAAGCCCTCAAATATTTTTCTTCTCTTAGGCTTGATATTAGAAGAACTGAATTTATTAAAGAAGATAATAATATTATAGGTATTAAATCTAATGTCAAAATTGTCAAATCAAAAATTTCATCTCCTTTTAAAATAGCTAGTTTTGAAATAATTTATGGACAAGGTATTTCTAAAATAGGAGAAATATTAGATTTATCAATTGCTTTGGATTTTATTGAAAAAAGTGGTTCTTGGTTCGCTTATCAAAATAAAAATATTGGTCAAGGACGGGACAAAGCAAAAGAATTTTTAGTTCAAAATACCAAAATTACTCAAGAATTAGAAAACAAAATTAAAAAACATTATAAATTAATTTAAATCTCATAAGTAAAGGATAATAAATGACATGAATGAAAAATATACATATAAAGGTGCTAATTGGAATGAATTAGAAGATGAATATACACAACACTTTTATGAACAAAATTTAAGTCAATTTTGGCGCCCTGAAGATATTAGTTTGCAAAGCGATCTTCATATATGGCACAAATTAACTCTTCAAGAAAAAGAAGCTTATTCGCGTAATTTGTTAATTTTAACTTTTTTAGATACTTATCAAGGTGATATTGGAATGCCTACTATTTTACGTTCTTGTCTACCTTGGGAACATCAAAAAAAAGCTACTCTTAATTTTATGGGTGCTATGGAAAATGCTGTTCATGCTAAAAGTTATTCTAATATTTTTATGACTTTTTTAAATAAACAAGAAATCCAAAAATTATTCAAATGGGGCGAATCACAACAAAATGCTCAAAATATTTTAAAACAAATTATTGATATTTACGAAGATTTAGAAAAACACATTTTACAATATAAAATGAATAATTTAGTATTAAATAGTGAAGCAATTAATATTGTTAAATGGAAAGCTATGGTGGCTTCTGTTTTTTTAGAAACTTGGTTATTTTATTGTGGTTTTTATTACCCTTTATATTTTTATGGTCAAGGCATGTTAATGCAAGCAGGAGAAATAATTAATTTAATTATTAGAGATGAAAGCGTTCATGGCGCTTATATCGGAAGATTAGCAAAAGAGTTATATTCTAATTTTTCGGCAAAACAAAAAGTGATTTTACAAAAATGGATGCATTCTTTAATAGATTATTTATATCAAGAACAAAAAGAATTAACTACTGTAATTTATCAAAAAGTTGGATTAGTAGATGATGTTAATGCTTTTGTACGTTATAATGCTAATAAAGCTCTTTTAAGTTTGGGTTTTTCTCAAAAATTTCCGTATGAAGGAATTAATCCTGTTATTCTTAATGGTCTCAACACTGAAACTAAAACTATGGATAATTTTTCTATGAAAGGTAATGGATACCAAAAAATGATATCTGAAAGTATCCAAGATGAAGATTTTTATTTTGAAGATATTAAATAAAAAAAATAATAAAAAGTATTAATGAAATATTTTTTTAAATAAACAAAAAAAGAGAGTTATATAATATATAACTCTCTTTTTTTGTTTATTTATTTTATTTTTATTAAGTTTATAATTTTTGAAAATGGCAGGGATATCAGGATTCGAACCTGAACAAGCGGTTTTGGAGACCGTTATGCTGCCGTTGACATCATACCCCTTTTATCCAAAAATATGGTACAGGTGACAGGACTTGAACCTGCACGCCCTTAAGCGCTAGATCCTAAGTCTAGTGCGTCTGCCATTCCGCCACACCTGCGCTTAATTATCTTGTATATTTTATATTTAAAATTGGCAGGCCCAGCTGGATTTGAACCAACGAATCACGGAGTCAAAGTCCGTTGCCTTGCCACTTGGCTATGGGCCTTTATAAATTCAAAAAAATAAAATATAAAAACATTATTTATATTATATAATGGGGCGGTTGATGGGAATTGAACCCACGAATAACGGCGCCACAAGCCGCGGCGTTAACCACTTCGCCACAACCGCCATTTCTTTTTATTAATATCATTTATATATTCTAAAACATATATAACATTTATTATTATACATGAATAAAAACAAAAATTATTTATTTTCAAAATAAAAAAATATTATTTTTTAAAAAAAAATTGTTATAATTGAATTGTACTTATTTACGAATGAATACTTTCTAAGATTTCATTCGAACAATAAGCACTTTCAATTCAAAATAATTTTATATATAAAGGAGTTGGATTAAATGTCTATTGTTAGTTTAATTAATAGAAATCAAGATTTATTAGAAAATGTATTTGAAGATTTTAAAAATAATTCTTTCTTCGAAAACTCTTATTTTTTAATGAAAACCGATATTAAAGAATATAATGATCACTATGTTTTAATAACCGAATTACCAGGATTCACTAAAGAAGAAATTAAAATTTCTTTAGATAATGGTTATTTAATTTTAGAAGCTATCCCTTCACATAAAAAAGAGGAAAAAACAGAAAAATTTAATTATCTAAAAAAAGAAAGAATAACAGGTGTTATTCGACGTAGTTTTAATTTAGGTGAACAATTTAATATCAAAGATATCGATGGTAATTTAGAAAACGGCTTATTAATATTAAAAATTAAGAAAAAACAGGAAGAAGTAAAACCTAAAGAATATTTAGAATTAAAATAAAAAAAGAAAACAAAAGTTTAGTTTAATCTTTTGTTTTCTTTTTGTTTATTTATTAAAAAAGTTTTGAAAAAATTTAAATCTTGAGGATTTACATATAAAACATTTTTATTAGAATCATAATAAGAAGCTTTATTATGATTATTATCCATTATTTTATTCAACATATATAACTGAACATTTTCAAAATCAGAAATTTTTTCAAATATTTCTTTCAAACTTTCTGGGATTTGTTTTGTTAATATTTCATTTTCTACATTATTTAAATTAGATTTTTCTTCGTTTACATTTTGAGAATTCGGTAAACTGCTATTAATAGACAGTTTTTGTATTTCTTTTTCTAAAATACTCATTTTTTGTTCTAATTTATATATTTCGAATTTATCTTCTATTTTGTTTTGATGTATTTTTTGATCTATCTCTAATTTTAAAAAATTATTTTGTTGTGATTGTTGATTTTTATTGTTATATTCTCGTTGTTTTAACTCTATCATTTTCAATTCAATCAAACTTAAATTTTCATGTTGTACTGGAGGAGTATTATTTATAGAAATATTAGAAGATTTGGGAATGTCATTATTTTGTTTTTGTTCTTTCGGAAAAAAATTAAAATTATTTATCAAAAAATTAAAATTAAATTTTATAACATAAAATAAAAATTGACATATTTTTATAATAACAAATAAAATAGGACCGGATAAAAATAACAAAAACACAATTATTCCAACAAGTGGCCAACCATTTAATTGACTAAAATATTCTTGAAACTTATTTAACAATTTAAACACTTCTCCTTTTTTCTATATATTAAATATAAGCAAAAACTTATTTAATAAAGAAATTGGTTTATACTTAAAATGTTATCACAAAATATATAAATTTATACTTTAAGATTTTTTTTCATAATTTAATTACATATATAATAATTGTAACATATTAAAATTAAAATATTATAAAAAAATAGTAAAATAAAATAAATTATAATAACCTAAATGAAAAAGAAAGTGTTGTTTATTCAAAAATGAAATTTCAAAATATAAAAAAATTTCAAACTGGTTTCAAAGCATTTATAAGTAAAGGTGATGTTGTTAAATTATCAGTTGCTTTCATTATGGGGCAATTATTTACTAAAGTTATTAGTTCTTTATCTAATGATATTATCATGCCACCAATTAATTTATTATTAAATAAACATTCTATCAAAGATTGGAAATTTTTTTTAAATGATAAAATTTCAATTAATTATGGTAATTTTATTCAGATTTTATTTGAATTTTTATTAGTATCTTTGATTATATATACTGTATTAATTTATTTTAAAGAAAAATTGATACAAAATAATGCAAATCAAGAAACAAATCTGCCTAAAGTAGACGTATACACTAAATTAGAATTATTAGAAAAAGAACAAATAGAAACTTTAAAAGAAATTAAAGATATTTTAGATAAAAAAATGAAATAAAAAAGTGAACTTTTTTATTTCATTTTTATTATTTTATAAATCTTTTTGGAATAATTAAGTTAAAATATTCAAATAAAAACCAAATCCTTTAGAACCTAAATGAACAGCAATAATAGATGAAATTGGTCCATAAATAGAAATTTTTATATCAGGATCATTTAATTTTTTAATTTCTGTGATCAAGTTTTGTAAATAAATATCATCTTCTACATACATCATATTAAGTTCTATAGGTTTTTGGGCAACTGAATTTTTAAATTTTAAAATAGATTTAATTAAATATAAGAAACAATTTTTCCAAAGTCTAACGTTTTTTTCAATTGTCAAAATACCCTGTTGAAATTTTAAAATAGGTTTAATTTTAAATAAATTACCAATAAAAAACTTAAATTGACTAATTCTTTTACTAATAACCAATTGTTTTAAATCTTCTAAAGAAAAATAACAACTACCTAATTTTTGTTCTGCCATAACTTTAATAAAAATTTCTTTATAGCTTAAATGAGTATTATAAACGTATTTATGAATTTGTTTAACAGCGAATAAAACTCCAGGACCGATATTTTCACTATCTATAACTGTAACATTGTCATTTCCTAAGATTTGTTTAGCTTGATAAGCGCTATTAAAAGTACCACTTAGTTTTTTTGATATTGTTAAACAAACTATATGTTCATACCCTGCATCTAATTGTTGACGAAAAGCTTTTAGAAATAATTGTGGATTAGGTTGACTTGTAGTTATTTGCTGTTTATGTTTTAAACAATTTAAAAAAAAAGCATTATCTTTTTTATCTAAATACTCTTTACCGTTTAAAATAATAGATAAAGGTACAATACAAATATCAGATAAAAAATTTACATCTATATTGTCGCCTATAGTAGAATCTACTACAAAACCTATTTTTTTGTTTTTGTTGATATTCATATATTTCATTAAAACTCCTTGAATAATATAACCGTAAAATAATACACCTAAGTTATGAAATTATGATGAACATTTTTTCAATGATAATTTCTTAAATTCAATTAGAATCGGAAACCATCTATCTTAAAAGGAAGAAGGTTTTTAGTATTTTTAAATAATAAAAAGAATATTTTAAAAGCATGAAATTATTTATTATAAAATTCAACAATTAATTGTTCTTTGATATCTTTTAAAAATTCATTTCTTTTTGGATATCTAATATATTTACCAATTAAATTTTTCTCATCTAAAGATACATATTCTGCTTTATTATGTTTTTTTTGAACCAAAGCTTTTTTGATGATTTCTAAATTTTGAGATTTTTCTCTAATAGAAATGCGTTGTCCAGGTTTAACACAATAGGAACTGATATCTACTTTATGAGAATCTACTAAAACATGACCATGTGAAATTAATTGTTTGGCTTGTGCTCTGGTTTTAGCTAAATTTAAACGAAAAACAATATTATCTAAACGTGATTCTAATAAAATTAAAAAATTTTCTCCATGAATTCCTTTTAATTTACCAGAATTATGAAAAAATCTTTTAAATTGTTTTTCTGACACACCATAAACGAAACGTACTTTTTGTTTTTCTTTTAATTGAATACTAAAATTACTTTTATCCTTTTTTCTTTTATATTTAATTATATTATTATTTTTACTTATTAATTCTTTTCCTGTTTCAGATAAAGAATAATCTAGATGTCGAGAAATTTTCCAGCTCGGATTTGTATAACGAGACATTTTTAAAATAAACTCCTTTTTGTAAATTTATATACAACTATTTTAAATTCATGAATACTCAATAAAATATATAATTTTTATAATTAAACAATAATAGGGTTATTTTATTAATTATAAAAAAAAATTGCAACAATAATAAAAAAAATATAATTTTAAAATTTAAAAACATTTATTTCATCATCTTTTATATTATAAAATAAAAAATAACTAATTGATAATCTTTTATAAAAAAGTGATGTTTGAAACATTTTAAAACAACTTTCTAATATTTAATTATATTTTAGAATAATAATAAAACTAAATAAATTCTTTTTAAAAAAATAATTTTTTCAATAAAATTATTTTTTTTTCTTATAAACTTTAAACAATATAAAAAACTTTTATATTAAATACTGAGGAGTTGAAAATTTTCAAACACTTTATTAATATTAGATTGTTATAATCATTCACACTCCTTTCGAGTGATGGTAATTATAAAAAATAATTTTTTAAGATCAACTATTTAGTTGATCTTTTTTTTGATATGGGCGAGTTCCATATTTAGGAACTCATCAAACCACCCTGATTTAAATTGTCTTGGTAAATCTGGGAGAAACAAGAATAAGAAATCTTGTTGTTTTTTTAAGAAATATTTTATGATTAATTTAAAAAAGAAGGTTTTACCAGTGTTAAAATCTCCATAGAGATATAAACTGGGTTTGATTTCTTCGTTTTCGAATTCTTTCCAATATTTTTGAACTATTTTTCTTTCAAAAGTGTCTATATTCATGTCTTTCAATTTTTCTAAATCTAAACTTTGATTAAAGAAAGAATGGTTTTTTTGAAAGTTATTTTGAAAACGATGAAATAAACTTTGGTCCGTTTCTCGATAAACTATTTGAAAATAAGGTTTGGTTTTTAAAACTAGTTGATAACCAAAAGGAGTTTCTTTTTGAGTTTTTAAATAATTTTCAATCGTTATTAAATCTTCTTCATGATAATCCTTGTCATAAACTAAACCTTTTAATTCGGGTAAAGTTTGAATTTGGTTTTTGATTGCTTCTTGATAATTAATGATGATCTGATTATCTTGTTCTTTGACAACTTTTGGATTTTCGTTTAAAATTTCTTTTAAAGATCTTTGTTTTTTCATGAAAAATTATTATCTCCAAAAAGTTGTTTTTCAGTTCTTTCGATTAAATTATCTAAATCATCTTCTTGTGGAGTAAAACCAAAGACTTGTTGATATAATCTTTGATTTAAGTCTACTAAAGTATTTACTTTTGGTTCTTCTTTCAAATACAAAATTTTCTTTTGAAGATCAAAAGTATATTTTGTAGCCATGTTTAAATTCATTTGAATTTTAAAAGGCAGGGTTTTAATATTTTTTAAAAGTACTATTGTTTCATAAAGATCGGAATAATTTAAATATAAAGTTTGGTTATCTAAGTTATAATTAGTTTTTTATTTCTTTTAAACCATATAAATATTTATTCATTTTTTAAAATCTCTTTTTTTAGTTTGAACTATTTTTTGTAAGCAAAAAAATAAGTCAAACCGTTTTTTTAATAAATAGTTTGACTTAAATAACGAAATCTAAACTGGTTCCATTTTGATGGAACAGGACAAACAGCAGCCGCCGCCGCAAAAATGGCCGCCGATGATTGGGATAAAAAACATGAATTTAGTTTCGGTAATCTTCGTGACGCTATTTTCCAAGGTGCCGAATTATATATGGATGCTTTTTGGGAGCGTGGTATGTTAAAAGCAGTAAGTGGTGGAATAACTAAAAAAGCCGCTGGAATTATCGCGAAAGGTGGATTAATTATTCACGAAGCTCACCGTGTAGCCAATTTAGCCAAAGATTTATTTCAAAACGAAGATGGAACACCTAAAATGATGAGCAAAGAAACATATGAAACTATTACTAAAAGAATAGAAAAAGATTTAGTTGAAGCCAAAGCCGACTATAAAGACGCCGAAAAGAAACTAGAAGAATATAAAATTTGCATGAAAGATAATAATTTAAAAAACGAAATGCAAGTAGATAAAAAACAATTAACTGAATTTAAAAAACAAGATGAATCAGTTATAAAAGAATATAATGATATTATCGAAAATTTAATTTATAATAAAAATTTATTTTCTGATGCCACAAACAAACATAAAAAAAAATTGAATTAGAAGAACAAATAGAAGAAACAAATGAAGAAATCAACACTAAAAAAGAAGAATTAAAAAATAAATCACCAAACTACGCAAGAGCCCAAGAAAAAATAAAACAAAAAAAGATATAATAAATTCTTACAACCTATTACTAAGTAATTCATATATTAAACTTTTTTCTTCAATATTAATCAAATAAAAATGTATAATAGTAGTAATTAATTTCTTTAAAAGATAATACCAATTACCACTATTATCGGAAAGGCTATGAAATAATGAACTTTTTTAAAAAATATTGGATCGTTATTTTAATTATTTTCGTATTTATTGTCGGTATAGCATTATTAGGTATTAACAAACTAAATAAAAACCCCCAAAATAAAGACTCAGAAGATGCAATTTTAAATAATTTAGATTTTTTGCCGTCCCAAGACAAAATGAAAATTAAGCAAAAAAGAAAAGAAATAAAAGAATTAGAAAAAGAATTTTCTAATTTAATACAACAATGCAAAATCACAAAAAATTTTGACCCTTCAAAACCTATAAAGAATGAAGATAAACTAGGTACGATTTTGTTTCTGAAACAACAACGATTAAACAGTTTAATATATAATTTTGAATTACCATACATATTCGAAGGCGTAGATATTACCAAAGAACATCTAAAACTCATGATTACAACTGATAATTTTTTTGAAAGAGAAATTTTAGATTTAAGAAAAAATATCTACGAATTAAAACAAGAAACAGCGCCTCCAAAACCTAAAATTCAAATAACACAAGAAAAATATGATAAAATTAAATCTTACATCTTATCAGAAAACGAAAACGCATTTTTAACCTTAAATCTCCCAGAAGAAGAAAAAACTATAATTGATAAAATAAAACAAACTTTAATTAAAAACATAGAACATAGTAAAAATGTTTTCCAACCTGAAATAAACCAACAACAAGAAAAATGCAATGATCTTTGTAAACAAATAATTAAACTCGATCCACAAGAAAGCAGAAATAAAATCGAGCGTTTAAACTCACAACTTTATCTTGCTGAAAATTATAAAAAAAATTTAGAAAAAAATTTAAATAAAAGTTTAGAAGAAAATAAAAATGTTGCTATAACCTCCAAATTTGACTTATCCCTCAACTCCCTCTATAAAATCACCTCAACTGAGGGATAAAAAATAAAAGGAGCATTATTAATGTTTAAACTTAAACATCATTTATTATTATTAAATATATTTGTATTTTTGGTTTAGGATTATTTTTAATTACTAGTAATAATTATATTATGGCGATGGGAAATAAAAATAGCAATAATAATGAAATTTCCAATGATGAAGAATATGCCTTATATGTACAAGCAGAATTTTCAATACAAAACGAATTAACAAACTTCAAATTCAATAATGAAAAAAAATCAGAACTTTTGTATAAACAAACTTGTATTACAAAAGCAATTCAAAAATATAATAAAAGAAAAAATAATCATCAATTATCAACGCCATATGATAATCAACCAGAAAGTTCTCAAAATAATTTACATTCTTTAACAGAAAATAATAATAATTTATCTGGCGATCTTCAATATATTAATTTAACAAAAAAAATTCTAATATATATTCGGTTGATAAACCAGAAAGTTCTAAAAAGAACGATTCTAAAAATAAAGGAGTGGTAATTCATGATTAAATTAAAAAATAAATTTCAAATAATAAGTGTTTTTATAAATAAAAGGAGATTTAATTAATGTTTAAATTGCAAAATCAATTTAAAATAATAAGTTTTTGTTTAATAATTTTTCTAGGATTTTTATTTATTTTCAATAATCAAGTAATGGCAGCACCTAAAAAAGAACATGGAAAGGAAATAGCATCTTCTAAAGAGCCAGAAAAAACAACTAAACAAGATGTAAAAAATTATTTTGAATTATACAATGCACTTGAAGAATATTCCGATGAAGATAGAAATAAAATTATTAAAATTTTACAAGATCCTGAATTAACACAAATGTTACAAAATAAAAACGAAAAGAAAACAAAAAAATTAAACGAAAAAGGTTCTTCTTCAAAAAAATCTGATGATTCTAAAAAATAATTTTATATGAATTAAGAATGGAGTTATATTTGAAAATGATTAAATTACAAAAAAAAATTAAAATAATTTATCTTTGTTTAATAACTTTTATAGGAATATTATTTATTTTGAATGATAATCAAGTTATGGCTATGAATAATAATCCATCATCAAATATAAACAATGAAATCATTATCAATAATATAGAAGAATTTCAAAACTTAATGTTATTACAAAGAAATTCCGTACAACAAATTATTAATGCTCTTTCTAATCACGCTTTTGAACCAGAAATATTAAATCTTTTAAATAGACATAATCAAATACATGGACAAATAGTAAATTATCAACAAAGATTGTTAAATATTCAACAACAAATGATAAGAAATTTTGATAATAATATGACCAGAATTCAACTTGAAAGTGAATGTTTGTCATTAGAAAATTCAATGATGATAGCTATTAATGGAACTCCGTTACATGCTTCTGAATCACAAATAAATGTATTAAGAAATATTCAAATAAATATAGATCAAACACAAGCACAAATTCAAAACATAATTCAACAAATAAGACAACAACAAAGAAATAATAATCCGAACAACAGAAGAAGATGTTAAATAAGTAAAAATCAAATTATCAATTTAATAATCATTAACCAAAGGCCCTTTCCAGGGTCTTTTTCTTTTACCAAAAACAAGCAACACGGATAGGGCGGCTATTTTAACTTAAACCATGAAAGAGGTGATCAGCTATAAAATCCCTAAAAAAGTTTTATTAACCATTTCTTGATTAATCACTATTTTATTCATTAACCCTATTTTCGCCCATAACTATTTTCACAAACAAACAAAATCTAAAATCAAACTCGCTGACTACCAAACTCTTCCAAAAGAATGGTTAGCCGCCCTGTCCTGTTCCATCAAAATGGAACCAGTTTAGATTTCGTTATTTAAGTCAAACTATTTATTAAAAAAACGGTTTGACTTATTTTTTTGCTTACAAAAAATAGTTCAAACTAAAAAAAGAGATTTTAAAAAATGAATAAATATTTATATGGTTTAAAAGAAATAAAAAACTAATTATAACTTAGATAACCAAACTTTATATTTAAATTATTCCGATCTTTATGAAACAATAGTACTTTTAAAAAATATTAAAACCCTGCCTTTTAAAATTCAAATGAATTTAAACATGGCTACAAAATATACTTTTGATCTTCAAAAGAAAATTTTGTATTTGAAAGAAGAACCAAAAGTAAATACTTTAGTAGACTTAAATCAAAGATTATATCAACAAGTCTTTGGTTTTACTCCACAAGAAGATGATTTAGATAATTTAATCGAAAGAACTGAAAAACAACTTTTTGGAGATAATAATTTTTCATGAAAAAACAAAGATCTTTAAAAGAAATTTTAAACGAAAATCCAAAAGTTGTCAAAGAACAAGATAATCAGATCATCATTAATTATCAAGAAGCAATCAAAAACCAAATTCAAACTTTACCCGAATTAAAAGGTTTAGTTTATGACAAGGATTATCATGAAGAAGATTTAATAACGATTGAAAATTATTTAAAAACTCAAAAAGAAACTCCTTTTGGTTATCAACTAGTTTTAAAAACCAAACCTTATTTTCAAATAGTTTATCGAGAAACGGACCAAAGTTTATTTCATCGTTTTCAAAATAACTTTCAAAAAAACCATTCTTTCTTTAATCAAAGTTTAGATTTAGAAAAATTGAAAGACATGAATATAGACACTTTTGAAAGAAAAATAGTTCAAAAATATTGGAAAGAATTCGAAAACGAAGAAATCAAACCCAGTTTATATCTCTATGGAGATTTTAACACTGGTAAAACCTTCTTTTTTAAATTAATCATAAAATATTTCTTAAAAAAACAACAAGATTTCTTATTCTTGTTTCTCCCAGATTTACCAAGACAATTTAAATCAGGGTGGTTTGATGAGTTCCTTTTTTTAATACAACTTTTGTCTTTAAAATTATTCTTTAAAACTTAAAATTAAGTGATAATTTAATATCTTTTCAAACTAACAAAGTATTTTCATTAGACGAAAAAAGTGTCTAATGTTTTTTATATAATTTGCTAGTTTCAAAAGATATTTATACTAATATTTTATCCCTTCACTATATAGTTAGGTAAAAAAAGTTAAAAACTCGTCAACAAAATGAAAAGAAAATGATTTTTATTATTAATAATAACATTTTATTGAAAAAAAGGCGCAAAAAGATACCTTTTTAAAAGGTCTGTTTTTAAAAGTTTTTTTAATTATTTTATCTTAAATTTGCGCATATTGGATAGGCGAAAGACAGTTTAATTTAGCTAAAAGCCATTTTTTATTCCAAAAAGCAGGAAATTGGTTAATGATGGTTTTTATTTTTGCTGACGATTTTTGGAATAAAAAAGGATCTCGATAAAATAAAATGCTTTTCATTTGGCCGAATAAGTTCTCAATGACCGCGTTATCTCTAGGTGTTGCTTTGCGTGACATACTAATTGAAAATCCTTTTTTGGTTAAAGTGTTTTGGATTTTTAAAGATTGATAAATTGAACCTTGGTCAGAGTGGATAATACAAGGATTTTTTAGTTTAGGAATTTTTTTAAGAGTATTTAAAACTAAATCTTTATTTTGTTGCTTAGAAACATGAGAAGCGACTATTTGATTGTTAAAAGAGTCAATAATACAAGAAAAATATAAAAAACCTTGGGGAGTTTTGAAATAAGTGATGTCGGTAAAGAGTTTTTGCATGGGTTGGGTTGTTTTAAAATCTTGATTAATTAAATTAGGAGCTATGTTTAAATTATCCTTTAAAGAACGATAATGATATTTATTTTTTTTGATTCTTAAACGACAACAAATCCCTTTTTCTTTCATGATGAGATAAACTTTTTTCTTAGTGATGGGTTCATTAAATGTTTTTTGGTATAAATCAGTAATTTTCCGATGACCGAAGAAATATTCGTTAATTTTACATAAAGATTTAATACGTTTTTGTTGTAAAAGATATTTTGCTTGTTTTAATTTTAATTTTTCTTTGGTTTTTAACCAATAATAATAAGTACTTCGTTTAATTTGGATAGTTTTTAAAATAGTGGTTAAATTTAAGTCTTTTTCAAATTTTTCTACTAAATTAAAGATAATTTTTTTATCTATCTTTTCTATTTTTTTAATTATTTGTTGTAATAAATTTATTTTTTTTTTAATTTTTGCATCTTAATACCAATTATCTTTATAAATTATTTGAAATATATCAACTATTATAACTCTAAAAGATTTTTTTATTTGATAAATAAGTGCTTTAGCTCGTTCATTTTTTTGTTTCATATATAATATCAATACTTAGGAAGGTAATTAATTTAAAAATTAAAGTTAATTTAATTATTAAAATAAATTAAAAAAAATAAAATTACCTAAAAAGAGGTTTTATATAAAATATCAAATATTACTGGTTGAATGAACTTATTAACAAAAAGGATAAATAAAAAATAACATGGTAACAAAGCGGTAATAAGATGGTAATAAAATGGTAATTTATAATTTATTTATTTGTTTTTAATTCTTTTTTATTTAAATTTGATAAGTAACTAGAACGTAGCTTTTTAAAATCTGATAACCTTTGTTTATCTTTTGTCAAAAAAGATTATAAAGTATTTTAAATCTTCTTTATGATAATAGATAATGTTGAATCCTTTTTTATAGTTAGTTTTAATGGGATTATGGTATTTATCTTGTTTTTGAGGAAGTCATTTAAGTTTGTTATTTCTTCAACTTTAAAAATAATATTACAAGTTATCATTTTTACTTTTAAAATTACGATTGTTATTGGCAATTTATTAGTAACTTTTCTTTTTAAAATTTAGACATTTCCCTTTATTTATTGAAAATATGGTTTTTTATTGGTTTTTATATTAAAAAAAGTTATAATTATTATTAAGTTTTGTTTTGTATTTTTAAGCGTTATTTATTTATTTTTATGCTTAAAAAGAACATAAACAAGCTTTAAATATTTTATTACAAAAAGGAGTTTAAAAAATGAGATTTATTACTATTAAAGGAAGAAAATATCGTCTAATACCTTTTTTAATTATTACTGGAGTTTTATTATTTTGTTTTTTCTTAATTATCGCTGCTGCTGGTAAAAATATCATGATGAAAAAAATGGAACGTGTAGAAAAATTAGAAAAAATAGACATTCCAGCTAAAACAAGAGCATTAAACGAACAATTACATCCAAAAAATTTGGAATTAGAAAAAGAAAATGAAAATTTAAAAAGCACTCCTTATGAATTTTTAAATTCCAATGGAGACAAAGAGTATTATAATTTATTCACTCATAAATTAATTAAAACAATTAAAAAAGATAATAGTGTTATTTGGAGCATGAAATCTAATGTTGATAACATCCTACAATACGTAAATTTAGGAGCTAGTGTAAAAAATTTAAAAGATGTAGGGTTTAGTTTTAAAGATATATTTGATAATGTTTGTCAGAATATAGAAATTTTAAAAGATGCTGGATATACTATTGAAGATTTTAAAAATATTGGGCTTACTTTTAGAGATATGTATTGGATTGGATTTACTTTAAAAGAATTAAAAGATTTGGGATATACTCTTAAAGATTTTAAATATTATGAAATTCCTTTAAGCAGTGTATTAAAAATAAAAGATCATAAATATACTATTAAAGATTTAAAAGATGCTGGATATACTATTGAAGATTTTAAAGAGGTTAAAAAAAATGTTGAAAGTATATATAACAGGTTTGAATATATGTCTTGGTGTGGTAATAAAAAATATATAAGTCTTGTATGCCAATTAAAAGATAATGGATCCACTTCAGAAGATTTCATGAAATTTGGGATTAGCTTAAAAAATTTATATGATTTCAATTTATTTACTATAAGAGAATTAAAAGATGCTGGATATACTCTTAAAGATTTTAAAGATGCTGAATTTAGTTTAAAAGAATTATATGAAACAGATTTATTTACTTTAGAAGAATTAAAAGATGTTGGATTGGTTATTGAATATTTTAAAGATGGTGCTGGATATGTTATTCGTTGGAATTGAATATTTTAAAGAGAAAAATAAAATGTTAAGAGATTTTAAATATCAAAAATGGTTAATTAAAAAAACTTAATTAACAAAGCTCTTTAATTTTTTTAAAAAAAACTATTAATAATAAAATAAAGATTCAATTAAATAGATTATATTTTATCTATTTATAGTTATTAAATAAGCGCTTAAGCGCGTTTATCTTTTTATTTAATATATAAATATATTAATAATTGGGAAGGCAATTAATTTAAAAATTAAAGTTGATTTAATGATTGAAATAAATTAAAAAAATAAAATTAATTAAAAAAGAGGTTTTTATTATATCGAATAATAATAATGATAAAAAATGATACAACGATATCAAATATCGAGTATCATTATCATTATCGATATAAAATATAAAATATCCCTAGTTAAATGTGTTTGTCTTTATATAGAATATTTGAGAGACAAACTGTCATAAAAGTGTCAGCGAAGTGTCATAAAACTGTCATTAAACTGTCATAAAAGTGTCAGTGAAATGTCATAAAAGTGTCAGTCTTGAGAAATATATTTATATTTAGGGTGTATCTTTTTCACCCGATAACCTTGTTTCGTTTTAGTTAAAAAGAATTGAATATATTTTAAATCTTCTTGACGATAATAGATGATATTTAAACCTTTCTTATAGTTTATTTTGATAGGATTATTATATTTATCTAGTTTATTGGGTTCTAGTTGGTATAATTGTAAGTTTTCTAGTTTATGAAGATTGATTTTGCCAATTAATTCTTTGATGATATTTTTAGATTCATTTTTATAATTGATTTGAAAGATATCATGATAGGTTTTAAGGGGGTTATTTTGGCTTTTAAGAGGGTTTAAATCTGAAAGTAATAGTTTGCTATTACTAGAAGAGAAATTATCATTAATTAAGGTTATTTTTGTTTGTTTAATTTCATCCAAGATTTGAGGATCGACGAAGAGAGTTTGGTTTTTAGGGCGATAATTGGCTTCTTGATAAGTATTTTTCTTTTTAGAATGGGTTATAATGGTCAGGTTGATTAAATCTTGTTTTAAAGTTTGTAAAAAGAGTTTAATTTGTTCTAAATCAGTAGGGGTGGTTTTGGTATTCCATCCGCCGATTTTAATTCCTTGATTAAGGTCGTTTTTCATTTTTATTTTCTCCTTTGGATTTGTTTTTGTAATTTTGTTAAAATATTTATCCATTTTTGGCCTAATAATTGAATGTGCGTGATTCATATTATTAATTTTATTTTTAAAGGTCATATAGGGCAAAATAATACTTTTGTTGTTGTTTAATTGGTATTTTATAATAAATAATTATTTAATTACTTCAACTTTATCTTCTCCAAAAAAATAAATAGCTAAATCGACTGTTTGTTTTTTTTCTGCTTCTTCATAGGAAACATAAGGGTCTAAAAAACATTTTTGATATGCTTCTTGGCCGAATTGTCGTAATAAATCATCAACATCTTTACAAGTTTTGTCATAAGGGGGCAAAATGCGTCTAATTTCATAAGGGATTTGTTGTTCTTTTATTTGTTCTCCTAAGGCTGCGTTTCTTTTTCTTCCAGTTTCGTCATTATCGAGGGCGATAATGACTTTAATCTTTTCTTTTTTGAGAATATCCATTTGGGTTTGGGAAAGTAATTGGGCGACACAAATTAAACCCACGACATTTTTTATGCCGTGTTGCCAACAACTAATGACATCAAAAAAACCTTCATGAATGATGATTGTTTTAGTTTTTTTTATATACGGTAAAGCTTTGAAAAAACGATAACTGAAATGAAAAGTAGGTGTTTGACTAAAATTATTGAGGGATTTATATTTAGGTTGCAAATAAGAAACTTCGCGAAAGTTATTTTGATAAAAATGAAATGTTTTATTATATCCATTTTCAATAGGGATAATGATGGAACCATGGAAAGTATCGTGATAATATTTTTTATTTTGTTGATTGGTTTTTTCTTTAACAAAACCATATTCAACTAATTTGGTTGTATCGATATTTTGTTTTTTACAATAATTTACTAGACGAAAAGATAAAGATTTATCAGATAATGGGGCATAACCTAGTTTAAATTCTTTAATGGTTTCTAGAGTTAATTTTCTTTTTTGAGTTAAATATTCTAATCCTAGGTGAGATTCGTTATTTCGGTTAGTAGTTAATAAATAATGATAATAATCTCTAATTTGGTTAAATAAAGGTGATATTTCTTTAAATAATTGTGTTTTTGTGGTGTTAATTTCTTTTTCATCAATTGGGTTGTTGATTTTATTGGGGTGGAATTGATATTTAAAAGGTTTGTAAGAAATATTAGGGGTTGAAGTTTTTTGTTGGATTAAGTTTTTAAATTCTTGAGTTTTCATAAAGTTATTAATTTTTTCGAGGGCGTTATTGAAGGTTTTAATTCCTCTTATTTCCATATAAACATCAATAATATCGTAATCTTTACAACATTTCCAACAATGAATTTTATTATCTGAAGTTAAACGGCAACAAGTTGGGTTGTTTCCTTGATGGATGGGACAAGGGAAACGATATTTGGTGTTGAAGTTTGGGGGTAAAATTTTTAATTTTTTTAATAAAACAATCATGGGAAAATTAGTTTTAATGCGTTTAATTTTGTCTTGATGATTCATTTATTTTAACTCCTATTTTTTTGATTAATAATAAGTTTCTATTTGATAAGGTAAAACATAACCGATTTCTTGGAAAGTTTGAGTACTCATTTCAAAGTGATAAATTAAGGTTTTTTTGGTACCACTTCTATTTTTTTTGATACATACTTCGATTATTTTTTGATTTTCATTGTCATCAGATTCTAAATAAAGTTGATTTAAGGTTGAATTATAAATATTTAAAGGTTTTTCTTGGTCTTTGGCTAGTTTTGGTCTAAATTCAGACATCATTAAGACGATATCAGAATTGGTTTCAATTCCACCACTTCCTTTTAAAGCGGTTATTTCAGGGGATTTTCCTTGGTAATTACTGTATGTATCTCTTGAAAATTGAGATAAAATAATAATAACGATGTTTAATTCAATGGCTAATTGTTTGAGTTTAGTCATAATTTCATCAATAGCTAGACGGTCGTTTTCTAAGTGGTTTGTGGTTTTGGTTATTTGAAGGTGGTCAATGACGATAATTTCTACTTGTTTTTCTAAATGAAGGTGATAAACTAAATCAATGACATAATCAATATTTTTGCTTTTATCATAACTAAATGATAAATTTATGTTGGTAAAAAATTGTTTTGCTATTTTCATCCTTTCCGTGCATTTGAGAGGTGTGATATTGGCATCTTCAAATTTTTTATCTAAAATAACATCTAGAGGAATTTGAGTTTGGTGGACTAATAAACGATTTAAATTTTCTTCTAAGGTCATTTCATAAGAAAATACTAAAATATGAGGATAATGAGAACTTTCTTGGTATTTAGTTTTGGCGATATCTAAAAGAAGGTTGTAGCCAAAAGTGGTTTTGCCTAAACCAGTATAGCCACCAATAGTGATGATTTGTCTTTTTTTGAATCCTTTAGTTGCTTGATTTAATCCACGGAAAATTTCTGATAAACGGTAATATTCTTCTTGAATTTTTTGTTTTGCTTGGTTGTCGGTGGCAAAAAACTCAGGATGACAAGAGGACATTTGATTTAAAGTTAATAAGGTTTGGTCGGATTTGTGAGGAATAAAAGCCATAAATTTTCTTAATTTATCAAAGATTTCTTGGTAATATAAATGTTTATGATAAGGTTCCTTATTTTCAAAAGAAGGGCTAATAGTTTTTAATAGTTGTTGAAACAGTTTTTCTTGGGTATAGGTGTGTTTTAAGTTATCTAAGAAATCAAGGTTATTTTCCTTACTAAAATCATTATTTCAAAAAGATAATGATTCTTTGGTAAAGTTATCTTTTGGAAAATTAGTTTGTAAATATGTTAATAACTCTTTGATTATATCGGTTTGAGATTTTATTTTATCCCAAGGATGAGTTGTTTGTTTTTCTAAAAATAAATATTTTAAAGTTGTAAATATTTTTGTATTTTTGGGGTTAAGTAGATTTTTGGGGTTAATTATTTGGCAGTAAAGGTTTAACTTTTCCCATTGACCTTGTTCGATATAATTTATTAGTTGTTTTAACGCTTTTTGTTCGTTAGTTAACATTTTATATTAACTCCTTTTTTTTATTTTTTAATGATATTGATGTTAGAAAAAGGGATGAATTTAGTGGTAATTAAGTTTTGTAAGAAATCGTTAGCTGAGTTGGAAAATAAGTTAATTACTTGATTAATCCCTTGAACTTTGCCTGAGTTGATTTTATTATTTAATCTTTGAGTTTCTTTTTCGTTGTTAGTTAATAAATAAAACTCAAAACGGGTGTCTAATTTTTTGAGTTGTTGGGCTTCTATCATGGTTTGTTTATAGCATTCGCGGAGACAAGTTTTGAAATTAAAAGCGATTATTCTTTTATTTTTAGTAAATAAAACTAAATCAAAGCGAATATCGGGGAAAAATAAATAAGCCTGGGATATAAATTAGTGATGCCTTTGTTTTGAAAATATAATAAAATGAGGTATTCATTGATTTTACCACGGATGACTTTTTGACTTTGAGAGTGATGTTTTTTGGTTAAAATAATGGTTGAGTAGATGGTGATGGTTTTCATATATTCATGTCAAAGTAAGTGAAAATGATGTTTTATGAAAAATTTTTTTTAAAATTTCAATGCATTGAGTGTTAGTATTAAATTGTTTAATTTGGTAAAAATTTTCGTTAGTTAACATCCATCTTACTTCCTTTCTAAAGAAAAAAGACCTTTTTTTTAAGGTCTTTTCTTCTTAATTTTTTCGTTTTCCAAGTAATGGTGCCGTCAGGTTTAATGGTTTTGATTTTCCCATTACGGTAATAAAAATAGAGATTACCGTTTTGACATTTTTTGATAACTATTGACATGATTTTTCTCCTAGATAATTCATAATTTTTTGAATATTAGATTGAATCGAATCATTCCGCTTAAGATTAATTTAGTTCCGCTTTGATAATGAGTGAGATAATGATAGTATCCTTGACGAACGGTTTGAAAATAAGGTAAAGGTTTTCTTTCGATGATATCTCTTTGATGGTTTTTTTGTTTTTTCTTTCTCGTTCTTGCTATGAGAGGGTCGATATCTAAATAAATTAATAAATCAGGTTTAAGGATTAAATTTTGGTGCGTAATTTGAAAAAGTTGTTGAAAAGAATGGTTTTCTTTTTGAAGAAAAGGAAATAATTGGTAAGCATAAGTAGAAGGTAACCAACGATCTAAAATAATTAATTGATTATTTTTTAATTGGGGGGAAATTAATTCTTCTTGAATTTGAGCCATATTAGCGATACTTAAATAAAAACGTGCCAGATAAGCTACTTTTTCAACATTTAAAAATAAATCTCTAATTTGAAGACCAATAGAACTACTCCCTAAACCTTGATAAATTTTGTTGGAAATCTTTTGGCAGTTCAAATGTTTTTGGAAGGCGTTAATTAAAGTTGTTTTACCACTTCCATCTAGTCCTTCAAAGATAATTAATTTCATTACTTTTCTCCTTTGAATTGAAATTTGGCATAAAAAAAGACCTTCGAACTGAAGGTCTTTGGTTTAATTAATATTTAATTTTAGTTAAGGTTTTTAAGTAAGTGGTTTGTTTTAGTTCTTCTTTGGCATTGGCTAAAAGTTTTAAATAATTTTTCCTATCGTTAATCATTTTGGTAATAAAGTTATTGTCTAAGTAAATTCTGACTACATGATAATCATTATCATTAAAATAAACTAAAAAATAAGCAAATTTAGCTTGTGAACAATAGAGTTGACATTGAACTTGAACCCAATAGTTTAAGGGTACTTCTTTGTTTGATAAAAAGCCATTCCATAATGTTGATATGTTGTTGTTTTCATCGCGATAAGGACATTTGATTTCTAAGAGAGTGTTGGTTTGTTGATTATAACCATCTAAGGAAGCGGAAAACATTTTTTCTTTGTCATCTGTAAAGATAGTATCAGGATAAGTTAGTTTGGTGGTTTTTTCAAAGAAAGCACGAGCAATTGGTTCAGTTTTATTTCCGTGTTCGGTGTATTTGTTGCTTGTGAAAGTAGTGCCAAAGATTTTGTCATGGACTAGTTGATTTAAGGAACGGAATTTATCATTACCTGTGATACTGCCGATTTCGGAAGCGTTAATGTATTTTTTTCGATGTTGATACCATTCTTTGGTACGTTGAGATAATTTGATTTGCATGGTTATTTTTCTTTCTTAAATAATGAGATGATATATTGGCCTAAATAATAAATAAATTTAATTATATAATGTAAAAATTTAAAAAGAAAATCAATTAAACATAAGAGATGAGGTAAAAATAATAAAATAATGGTTAATAAAACTAAATTAAGCTATTGGTTTTGATTATTAAAAAAACAATTACTTATAGCAACAAACCCATTATTTAACTTTGTTAACCAAGTATTAATGCGATTCCACATGATTATTAGTTTTAATAGTGGTTAGATATTGATAAAATCTAACTACGATGCCTTTCTTTAACCTTTGGATGCTTAATTGATAAGTAAAAAGATAGAATTTGATTAAATAATTAATAAAAATTAAAGGTGTTAATAAAATAGAGATAATGATGTTAATGGATAAAGATGGTAATATTTTTTTAATGAACATATTTAATAGTTCCTTTCTTTTTTTAAGTATTGGGTAATAAAAAAAGACCCTTGTGAAGGGTCTTTGGATGATATTTTAATTAAGAATCGAGGATATCTGGTTTTTTAGGTGGTCGGATTGTGTCTAAAAATTGATAATAAGTTCTTGTTTGCCAACGATCACCACCAGAACAACAATCGTTTCCGTCGATATACCAATCATCATTTGTCCAACCTGCTTCATATTTATAATAATGTGTATTACCGTTTTCATCATAAAGTGTTTTAGATGAACGACCTAATTTGTTTCTAATTGTTTCTCCTTGATAGGTACAACCATATTTGATATAACATTGGTTTAACCATGCAATATAATCTTTTTGGTAGTCCATTAAAATATCTCTTTTTGGTTTTGTATCTTGACAAGTAATCCGATATATTTTATCTTCAGTTTCAAAAGTATTTTTTAATAAATTAATAGCATATGAAATATTAATTTCTTTATAAGTGGGTTCGGTAATAGTTATAGGATTATTTCCACTTTTAGATTCTCTATTATATTCTCCTTCATAAGCATATAAATTATTGGCTCTTTTCCAATCTCGGATGTCTTTATAGGGGTTAAGAGAGTTTGGGAGATTAATGTGGATTGCTCTTTTTATAGTGTTGAAGATGAAAAGATAGATGTTTTTAGCGCCATTGGAAAGTTTTAAGAGATCTTGGATATTTCCTTGTTGAGGTTCTATGATACGAATTCCATCATCAAAATAAATGGCGTCGATTTGAATATCGTTTAGATTTTCTTGGGGTAAGGGAACGACTAAACCAGTATTAGGCGTGGTGTTATAACAACCTAATTTAATCAATTTTGGTTCTTCGATGATGTTATTTTCCATTAAATAATGATTGATTACTTCTTCTTTGTTTTGATCATTGAAGATGTTGCTAACTACTAAATTTATTTGAGGTTGGATTTCTTGAGATTTTTGTTTGGCATCCCAGAAGATAAAGGCTTCTTCGATGGCGATTTCGTATTTTAGGAGATCTTCTAAGGTATATTCGTAATCTTCATCATCGGGGTATTGGATATTAAAAGGATTAGGGCGATGTTTAAAATAAACCTCTAAGAGGCCTGAAGGAGGGTTTTTGAATTTGTTTAAGAAAAATTTACGTCCATAAGGGTTGTATGAGGGCTCTTCGAGATTATAAGTGGAAGTTTGGATATTGAAATATTCTAAGATATTAGGGATATCTTTTTTCTCTAGAACGTTGATGTCGTATCTTTTCATTTTTGTTTGGGTGTTTAACCATTCTTGTTGAAGGGTTTGGTAGTTTACTAGTTTAATAGTTGATTTGGTTTGTTTATGGAAATAGTTATGGGCGCAGATAGGTTGAATGAATAAAATAGTAATTAATAAAGAAATGATTAAGAAAACTTTTTTAGGGTTTTGGTTTTAGTCATGGTTTGTTTGCCTCCTTGGGGTTTTAGTTTAATGACCTTGTAAGTTGTTGTGTGTTTAGGTAAAAGAAAAAGACCCTGGGAGGGGTCTTCTTGGGAATTTATTAATTTTTGTATCTATTATTTATTATTTTAATAACTTATATTTAATTTTGCTAATTGTTGATTAAAATCGTTTATTAAATGGTATAAAATTGGGTTATTATAATAACCTCTATTGATAATTGTATTTCTTTGTTGTTCTAGATTTTTCATCATATTTATATAACAAAAATATCTTTTATTTAATATAGATTTGGTTTTTTGATCTCCGTTAGATGCAGATAACATAAATAATTCTTGTTTTTTTACGGACAAACTCCAAATCTTATTGTTTATTAGATATAAATGTTCCTCCGATGCTCTTGAATCTAATAAATTATTGTTTTCCATTGCCATTATTTGATTATTGTTCAAAATAAATGATAATCCTATAAAAGTTATTAAATAAAGATAAATTAGGTTCAATTGGTTTTTTAATTTTAACATTAATTAAATATCCTTTTATTTTTATCACTCAGATGGGATGATTTCATAGAGGGAGTTGAGAGGTTTTAAAGGATCTCCATAACTATTTTGGGAATTATCATAATCTCTTTGTAAGGAATCTTTTAGTTTTTGGGTGTTGGATAACATATCATTTAATGCTTTTATTTCGATTTCATCTTTTTTGGGATCAAGTTCACTTATTTGTTTATTATAACCGTCGCATTTGTTTTGTTCTTCATCTATATTTTGTTTATCTTCTTTTTCGAATTTTAATGTTTGTTTTTGTGAATTTCTAGCTTTTTCAATTGCTGTGATTTCTTCTTGAGAAAGACCTCTTAATGTAAAAACTTCGTTTTCATTTTCTGATAAGATGTAAGATTTAATTTTATCATATTTTTCTTGTGTTATTTTAATTTTAGGTTTTGGAGTTTCTAATTCGCGTTTAGTTCTTGGCAGATGATTGTCTTGTTTATCATTATCTAATTCTTCGTGATAATTTGATAAGGATTTTGGTTCTTGTTTGGTTTCATAAAGACCTTCAAAAATTCCAATAATAAAAGAAATAACTAAAACGATGATAATTAAAATAGCGATCCAATATTTTTTAAAAAAGTTCATTATTTCATAGCCTTTCCGATAATAGTAGTAATTGATATTATCTTTTAAAGAAATTAATTACTACTATTATACAACTTTATTTGATTAATATTAAAGAAAAAGTTTTTTACGCTGGGATAGGTATTAATTCAGGTATTTTTTTTTGATTAGTTTGTTTAATTCTTTTTTGGGCTCTTGTGTAGTTAGGGTTTTGAAGTTTTAGTTCTTCTTTGATTGTGTTTATTTCTTCGTCGATGGGTTCTAGTTTTATTTCTAGTTGTTCTTGTTGTAATATTTTTGGCTGTTCATTTTTGGCTTCATTACTTATTTCTTTTCTTTTAGTTTCTAATTCTTTAATAATATGAGTATATTCATCTATAATTGATCGATCTTGTTTTTTAAATTCAGTTAATTGGTTTTTATCTATTTGCATTTCATTTCTTAAATTATTATTTTCGATACGTTTATTATAATCTTCTAGTTTCTTTTGGTAGTCTTTTTGGTCGGCGTCGATTTTGGCTAGGTCGCGGTCGATGTCTTTGGTATACATTTCTAAGGCTTCTTTGGTAATCATTGGGAGTGATTCTTTGTTTTCATTCGCTACTTCGTTGTACATATGCCATAAACGGTGTCCTTCGTGAAGAATTAAAGTGGCTTTCGTCATCCCTTGTGAGAATTTACGTGTAAAAGTAATTGATTTACCTATTATTTTCATACCGTATTTAGCAGGGATTAAGTCAGTTATTTTGTCAAAGGCTTTGAATCCCCATTTGATGATATTACCAGCCGATGCTTCGTTTTCTTTTTCGTAGGTTTGCATACGAACATGCATGGCTTTATATTTTTCTTTTAAAACTTTGTATAAGTCTTGTTCTAATTTGATTTCTTCTATTTTTTTGTTGACTTGGTCGATGTTGTTTTGGATTTCGGCGCGGCGTTGTTCGATGGTGTTGATTTGGTTGAATAATGTTTGTTCGCACGATGTTAATTTATTGTAATCACGTTGTAAGGAATCTTTTAGTTTTTGGGCGTTGGATAACATATCATTTAATGCTTTTATTTCGATTTCTAATAATCCTATTTGACTTTTGATTTCAGTAATTTGTTTAACTAATGCTATCTTTTCATCATAAAGGATATCTAATTTAGTGCGTAATTTTTGTTTTTCAGTTAAATCAGTGGATTCCGCGATTTGTTTTTCTGTTAGTTTTATTTCTTTTTCTTTGTTGGCTAATGCTTCTTCTTTTTGTTTTAGTTGTTCTTTTAAGACATTAATGTTATTTTCAGTTTCTTGTTTTTGAGTTTTGATTTCGTTAATCTTTGTTTCTGTTTGATTTATGAGTTCTTCAATTTTAGCTTTTTGTTCTTGGGTTAATTCTTGGGCTTTGTAGAGTTCTTGTAATTCGGCCTCCACTTTGGTCAATTTTTGTTCCCAATTATCTTTTAGTCCTTGGTAGTTATTAATGACTTCATCGTACTTATCAATCGCTTTATCAATTTCATTTATTAATTGACCAGTATATTTACTGGATGGTTCTTTTGGTTTATGAAAGAAACATAAGTAAATGAAACTTAAAATACCAATAATAATTAAAAAATAAGTTAAATAGCCTTGCCAAGTTGTTGTTTTGTTTTTTTGATTGGTGGAAAGTTTTCTTTTAAAGAAAAGGACGATGCCAAAGATGGCGGAAGCCATTAAAAACCAAGTGAAATAAGATTTAAAGGTTAGATAAGTTTTAATTAAGCCTAAAGGTGTTTTCATAATTATTTACCTCCTTTCGCTTTAATTTCTTGTTCGATAGTGTTTAAAATGGTGTCATCTTGTGAGATTATCATTTTGTAAGCTTGTTTTAAATCTTCTTGATTGATTTCGTTTCTTCGTGTTTCTCCTTGGCCTCGGTTTTTAGCGAAGGTTGCTACTGTTGTTTTTAAGAGGTTTTCTAGAGTACGATTGGCTTTTTTAAATTGGTGGTTAACTGGTAACCTTTCTAAGGATTCATTGATAATATTGTATAAATATTTTTTCGCTTCTTCGCTGTAAGGATTTTTACGTTTGTTGATTAAGAATTCTAAAAAGGCTTTTCTTTCTTCTTTATTGCCTGGTTTGACTTCGATGTTATAGGTGAAGCGGGATTTGATGGCTTCATCAATTTAGTCGATGTGGTTTGTAGCCCCAATAATAAAGATAGGATGTTCAGGGTCATTTTCAAATGATGTCATTTCGGTTTTGAATTGGTTTACCACATTGGCGATTTCTGAACCAGCTTCTAACCCGCTTAAATTAGTAAAGATGGTTTCACATTCATCTAAGAAGATAATAGCTCCTTTTCCTTTTTGAGCTTCTTCACGGGCTGTCATAAATAAATCTTTTACTAGTTGTGGAGCAATTCCTTTATATTTTTGGGAAAAGATTGAACTGCTTACTTCAAAGAAAGGTAAATTAGTTTCTTTGGCTAAGGTTCTGGCTAAGGTTGTTTTCCCAGTACCAGGAACTCCATACATTAAAATGCCTAAGGGTGAATCAACCTCACCAATATTGGTATAGTTTTCTTTATTGTTAAGGTAATCAATAAAACCTTCTACGGCTTGTTTTTCTTCTTTGAAACCGATTAATTGGTTGAAAGAAGGGAATTTTTGGTTGTTAGAAGGAGTAAATAATGATTCTTCTTGATTATTTAATTGTTGTAAATTAGTGTTTGTTTCTTCTTGTGATTCTTTATTTGTATTGGTAATTTGGTTTTGGATTATATCTTTGTTTTGTTGGAGTTTGTCTTTTATTTCTTGGAGATTTTTATTTTGGATTTCTAATTTTTTATGATGGCTTATGAGGTTTGTTTCAGTTTCCGTTAAAGTTTGATGATGAATCCAAACATAAGTCCCTAAAAATAAGACCATAGATATTATTATGATTATTATTAAATTAGTTGAATTTTTATTTGATTTGTTTTTGATAGTCATCTGAGTTCCTTTCTAACAAAAAAAGACCAATTAATTATTGGTCTTTTGATGTTTTATTATGATAAATTAGTAATTTTATTTTCGATTGTTTGACTGCCGCTGCCATAAGCTTTTCCTTGGGAATCGACTAATTCGTAATCACAAATTAACTCTAATTGAGGGTTTTTATTAGTAATGATTTCTTTTTGTTCGATGCTAATTTGGATGTTAAGTTTTCCTAAGCTGTTTGAGTCTAAGATTATTTGTGGGCGTTTAGTATCATCGTAATCATTGTTATCCACTTTTAAACCAACATTTAAATATTTTTCAGGATTGGTAAAAGTTTGAAGTGTGTCATATTTAGTTGATATTTTCAAATATAAAGGAACATTAATATCCATTCCGTTGGAGTTTAGTGTCGCTTCGTGTTCGATCGTAATTAAGTGATTATATTTTTGTTCGTTTAAGTTTGGAATGGGAATTGGTAAAAGGGTTTTATCTTCATTATTTCCGCCTGTTCGTTCAATAGCGAAAAAAGGAAGATTGTTCATTAATTGAATTTTTTCTTTTCTTTGTTTAGAAAAGTAATTAGTTAAAGCGAAAATGGATGCGGTAGTGAAAAAGATAGCGATAATAATTGTGATAATAGTTAATATTTTATTTTTGTTTTTTATGTTTTTATTCATATTATTTAGTTCCTCCTGGGATGAGAGATTTAATCAATTCAAGAGAATTATTAATTCCTGTTGTTAACCAGGGAATTTTATTATCGTAGTAAATAATAATGACTTGTAAAATAAAATGTAAAATGATCGTTATGTAAGCTATTTTTTTTAATAAATTGCGTTTTTTTATTGGGATAATAGTTATATTTTCTTGTTTGGGGTTAGTCATTGTTTTTATTTCTTGGTTTTGGTTTGTTTCGTGAGTATTGGGTTTTGTTTTTGTCTTAATGATTTTATTCATATTTTTTTCTCCTTTGTTGGTTGATATTGGTTTATTCTAATGTTAAATCTTTTACTTTATCTTTAATGGTTTGAGAAAGTTTGAAAGAGACAACAGTTTTTGAAGGGATTTTGAGTTTTTTGCCTGTTTGGGGGTTTCTACCAGTGTAGGCTTTACGGGTTTTTAAAATGAATTTACCTATTTTAGAAGATAAAATTACTTCTTTGTTAGAAGTAATGGATTCTATTAGGGTACGTTCGAAAAGCTAAAAACAGAGCACCCTTTATCTTTTGGATAATGTAACAGCATTGACTGTGAAAACATCTTTTTTCGCTCCTTTTTTTATTATTAATAACTATATAATGCTTTTAATCCTGGTGAAAATTGGTAATTAAAAGTATAATATTGATATTTTTTTCAAATTGTTACATAGTTGTAGTAGTATTTTTTTTATTTAAATCATATTCATATATGAAATCGATAGTTTTATCATCATCTTATTATTCAATTACTTTAATTAGTTTTTCGTCTGCATCATATTCATGAATTCTATCAATTATTTTTCCATCAATTTGATAACGGATTTCTTTTACTAATTTTTTATTTGCATTATATTTATAAATTAATTCAATAGTTCCATCTTTTTGATATTCATTAATGACAATGGATGTAATGGATTTTCCATCATCTTTATAATATGTTTCTTTTATTAGATGTTCATTTGCATCATATTCATGAATATATTCAATGTTTTGACTATCTAAATTATATTGTGTTTTTTTCATTAATTTAGTTGTATTTTTATCATATTCAAATGGACAAGTTGTATTAATACATTCATCTTCATAATGAGTTTCTTGGATTAAGAATCCATTATCTTTAATCAATTCAAGTTCATAATCTATTCTGTTATCATCATCTTCATAAAATTCAATTTCTTGTTTGTTTGTCATAATTAGGCTCCTTTTTATTTTGAGTTTATTTTTTTTAGTTTTGGTTTTTAATTTGCTGCGGTTTTTGAAGTAAGTACCGCGGGCGATTTCAGTAATAGCGTCGCTCATATGATTTTTTATTCTCCTTTCTGGTTTTCTTTTAAAAAGTTAAGATGTTTAATATCAATGTTCTTTTATTTTAAAATGGTAAATTATCAGTTTGAGGTTTATTATCTAAAAAGATGACTTTATGGACGATAACTTTGGTATTTGTTTTCTTTTGGTCCTCGTTTTTGGTGTATTTTTGGACAGATAATGTTCCTTCTAGATAAATTTTAGATCCTTTATGTAAGTATTTATGAAAATTTTCAGCTTGGGTTCTAAAAACTACACAAGGAATATATTGAACTTTGTCTTTGGTTTGGTTAACAGCTAATTGAAAATCTATTTTTGGAATTTGTTCGTTATTACTGTTAATGTATTGTTTTTCGAGGTCATGTGTAATTCGACCGATTAATTGAACGTTGTTTAACATAATTTTATTTCTCTTTTCTAATTTTTAAATTTTTTAATAATTGGTAATAATGATTTCATGATTATTGTTTTTATTTGTCAAATTATGGGTAGTACTAGATTTAATACTTTGGAAGTAATAATTTTTAAATAATGCTCTAATTTCGGGAGTATCATAATTGGTGTATAACCATTTAGCTCCTCTTTTATCGGCTTTTTCGAGACAGTTGAATAATTTCACTTGTTCAGTAAAACTAAAAACTCCTTTGTAAAAAGATGATATAGTGATGTTTTTGCCGTTGTAATAAGGTGAGTCAATAAATACAAAATCATCTTTCTTGGTGGT
This sequence comes from Candidatus Phytoplasma fraxini, assembly GCF_038024965.1. NCBI lineage: Bacteria > Bacillati > Mycoplasmatota > Mollicutes > Acholeplasmatales > Acholeplasmataceae > Candidatus Phytoplasma > Candidatus Phytoplasma fraxini. The sequence continues at coordinate 119,167 of NZ_CP146843.1, forward strand.
GGCAATTATTTTTTGATAATCAGTACATAACAAGACATGTTTATTTTTTTGAAAATATTTTTGTAAGGAGAATATAAATCATTTAAATTTAATATGCCTGTTTTATATTTAGGCTTATAACCAAAATTTGTATATAAGGATGTATTATCTTTGTATCTTCAAATACCACGAAAACAATATTTACTTAAAATAAAGAAAAGTGATGCTTTAGTTAATCTCTTTTTCTTTTTTGTTAATAACAAATTATATTGTTTTAATAAGTTTTCACAAGTTGTTTTTTGTTGTTTTTGTTGTGATTTAGGATATTGATACATAAAGTTGTCAAAAGCTAATGCTTTATTATAAAAATCTTGAGGATTATATAAAATACTTTTCCATATTTGGATGAGTTGTGTGTCATTATCGTGTAAAATGGCTTTTTTTAGGCATTAAGGATAAATATAAAGCACCACTTCCTAAAAAAGGTTTGTAATAAGTTTTAAATTTTTTTGGAATTAAAGGTAAAAGATGTGGTAATAATTTCTTTTTACAACCAACCCAATTAATGAATTTTTGCATTTTTGTTCTATTTAATCCATAAATAAAATAAAAAGACAATATCCGATATAAGGCTTATCGTTGTGTTAGCTTTGATTCCTAAATTAAAATCAAAAAATAACGTCATAAGATTTGTAATTATAAAATCGATATAGGTTAAAGTTAAGATAATTAAAATATTTTTAGGTTTTAAGTTCATTGATATTTCCTTTCTTAATATAAAAAGACCTTATTCAGGTCTTTTTATTTTTTTAATTTATTGATGGCGATGTTTTTAAGAGTTTCTACTTGTCTTAAAGTTAAATTTAGTATTTGGGTGATTTCTTGATTGGAATAACTAGGTTGATAATCTTCGTTGATATTTCCTAAAGGAACTCCAAAATTTAATCTAATGACGTTAAACTCCTTTTTATTTAGTTTAGTTTTTAGTTTTTTTAAAAATAGTTCATGATTTACTTGTTTTAACCATAATTGATGAGGGTTAAGGATTTGATAATGCCATGTATGTTTTTCTTCTTGAAAAAAAGTGTTATTGGTTTTATGAGTTTTTTGAGGAATGCAAGGCAAATGACTTTTTCTTATTAATTCTCTGATTTCTGATTTTATAGTTGGTGTCGCATAAGCGATAAAGTCATAACCTAAATCTTGGTAATTATTGAGAGCTTTGATTAATCCTAAAAACCCTTCTTGGTATAAATCTTGTTTTTGAAGTACGCATGGATAATATTTAAATTTAGAAACTAGTTTTTTTACTAAGGGTAAATGTAAATCGATTAATTGATTACGCATTTCTAAATTCTTTTTATTTTTTAAAAAATCTTTAAATAATTTTTCTCTTAACATTTGATTCCTTTCTAAAAATATTCTTAGAAAAGATAGGAAATTATTTTTTAGTCTTTGAAAAGAAAAAAAGACTAACTTAATAGTTAGTCTTAAAGAATTTTTAAAAAGCAAAAAGTGTCTAAAGTTTTGGAACAGTTCAGTTTGATGAAGAATTAAATAAAAAAATGGATATTTTAAGAAATATTCAGTATTTATTTCTCGATGATTTAGGAGCTGAAAATTTGACAGTTTATTTTCGCGATGATATTTTATATCCCCTCTTAAACGCTCGTCAAGAAAAAGGGTTAATTACTTTTATTAACAGTAATTTCAATCCTCAACAATTAAGAGAACATTTTCAAATTACTAACGATAAGAACCAAATTATGAAAGCTTTTCGAATCATTAATCAATTACAGAAAATGTGTAAAGTTTATAGTTTTGATATGACTAATTATAATTTAAATCAATCTGACAAAGGAGTTTTAAAATGAAAATTAATTTAAAACAAAATAGCTGGGCTTGGTTCCAACATCGGAAAAATTTTGTTAATGCTTCGGAAATTGGAACTATTATGGGTTTAAATCCATATGAAACTCAAGAAGATTTAATTAAAAAAAAATTATTCGGTAGTTCTTTTATTTCTAATGAAGCGGTAGAACATGGAAAAAAAATGGAACCACAAGCCAATTTATTTTTTTCGGTGAAAACCAAAAGAAATTATGAGCCTTCAGTATTCACCAAAGATATTTTTTCGGCTTCTTTAGATGGATATCATCAAGCAAGTAATACGATGTTGGAAATTAAATGTCCTTTAGATAAAAATAGTTCCTCATGGAAAGATTTTTTTCAAAAGAACATTATTCCTTCTTATTACTGGGCCCAAATTCAATGTGGTTTATTCTGTTCTGAAAGTAAAAGTGCCTTTTTTTAGTGTACTTTAATCCTGAAGAATATGACCTTCAAGAAGTTTTTCTTAAACCTTCTTTTATTGAAGAAATGATTATTAAAGGGAGAGAATATCAAGCTTTATTAAAAAAATATCAAGCTTTGATGACAGAGGCAAAAGGAGCATCCCAATGAAGAAAACCAATGGATTGTTAATTAGGAACTATATTGTTGATGATACAATTTATGATTTTTCTTTAGGAAAATTATTTTTAAAAAAATAAAAAAAGAGGTTTTAAATAATGATTAAAAAAAATAACAAAAAAAATAAAAATCAACAAAAACAAGAAGCAAAATTCCGTTTTACTAAAGCGGATTTAATTCAACAAATCACTAAAGAAGGAGGAGTTACCATTATCGAAACAGAAGCTTTTTATGACATTTTTGAAAAAGTGTTAACAGAAGCGATTACTAATTATTCAGAAGTAACGTTATCTAATAAATTAGGAAAATTTGTTTTAAAAACTGTTCCCGCTGGTAGATTAACAACTCCTCAAGGTAAAAAAATTACTTATCCCGCTTGCACATCTGTTAGATTTCAAGTTTCTGATACTTTAAAACGAGCAGTCAAAAATATTAAACTAGCTTAATTTCTAAAAAATAATCCAAAATTTCTTTCTTACTTAATAAAAAGGTATAAGGTTATTTTACTCATTATCTCCTTTTAGACCTTATATCTTTTTATTAAGTAAGAAAGAAAAATAAAAAAGAAAGGAGGATAAAAAGAATGCCTTTTATCAAAAAAAACAATAAAACAAAAACAAATAACATTAAAAAGAAAATAACAAATTCCGCTAAGAAACAATCAACTCCAAAAATAAATAATGTTTCTATTGTGGAACAAATAAAACAACTTTTAAAAGAAATTAAATAAAAAAGGAAATCAATGATTATGTGGCTTTGGTTTCAATGGTTAATAACTTTTGTCAAAAAATGGTTATTAGTTCTTTTTGTCAGTTTGCTTACTTTTATAAAAGATTGGTTCCATGGTTTTACCATTGCTGAAATTTTGAATCGAAGATTCGATTTTATCGCTACTAATATTTTAATAACTAGTTTTTTAATAGGTTTTAAACCGATTTTAATTGGGTTAACAAATATTTTGTTATCACCTTTTCATGTCATCAATCTTATTTTTCAAAAATTTCGTTCTAAAAAATTAAATAATAAAGAAAAAGAATATATTCAATTAATAGTTCAAGAAGTTTATCATCATCAACGAGAAAAAGATAATAAAACATTAAAAAGTAACCTAATTGAATTAAAAGAAAGAGAGGAGACAGAAGAAAATGAGTAATTGGTCTTTTATTGTTGGATTCGCTTTCGCCTTTGGTTTTATTATCGGCAGCGTTTTTAATTTATTTATTATTAAATGGCTTGATAATAAAATTTATCATCGTCCTCAAAATAAGGAAATAAACCAAAAAACTCTTTTAAAAGAAGTAGAAAAAATGATGAATCAAAAAGATAAAAATTTAAAAGATTTATCTTTAACTATTAAAAATCTTCATATTAATCCCCAAGAAAAAGAAAAAGAAATATTAAAAAAAGATGATGTTACCCCAGTTAAAGAGATCACCTTTTAAAACAAGGGGATCAAATTATTAAAAATATTTTACAAAATTTAAAAATAAAGGAAAAGAAAAAAATATGACAAAAATTATTAATACTAAAAATAATGTTCCTAAACCTAAAAGAAAAAGAATCTGGAACAAATTATGCTTATTTATGGGTTTCTTAACTCTGTTAACAATTATAATAGGGAGTTATTATTATTTAACAAACAAACCTAAAATAGAAATAACTACCATTTTAAATTCTTGTGAAAAAGAAACCAATGAATTAACTATTTTAGAAGAAAAAATAACAACATTCCAAGAAGAATTAAAACAAGAAAATTTAACATCCGAAGTCAAAACGAATTTAGAACAAATTATTAAAAAACAACAAGAAAAAGAAACTGATTTAAAAAATTTCGTTACTTTTCAAGTGTATATGAATCATTTAACAAAAGAGATTCAAGCATGTGAAAAAGAATTAAAAGAAAATGAAGCTAAAAAAGAAACTTCATTGGCTAAAAAACATCATCTGGCAGAACAGAAATTAACGAAAGAAAAAGAATTACTTTCTTTAAAAGAAAAACAAAAATTATTCGGTGAAAAAGAAGAACTGAATAATCATGTTTTAAAACATTTAAAAGAAGAATTAAAAAATCCACAATTGACTCCTGATAAAAAAACTAAATTAGAAGAGGAAAAAACCAAAATCGAAAGCAGAATAACAGAAATTAATCAAGAAATCACTAAGTTAATTACTAAAATCGAATTAAAAAATAAAATTGCTACTGCAACAGAAGAAATAGAAACGGAAAAAGATGAAACTTTAAAACAACTTTTAAAAGAACGAAAAGAAATTTGCCAAAAACAATTAGAAAAATTAAGTTAATTGAGTAAAATATTTTGGTTTTGGGTTTTTCTTTATAGTTTCTGTTTCTGTTTTTATTTAGGAATGGGAGTTACTTATTATTTACTCCATAAAGAACCAATTATCAAAAAAGAAACCCCATTCCCTTCTCTTTCTCAAGAAACGATCGTGCCAGTTCAAAATAATTCTTTCAAAACTCCTTCTTCTGAAATTAATCGTTTTTATTATCAATCTATTATTCCGAACAAAAAAGAACATTTGGAGCATTTAGAAGTCTATGATGTTTTTTTAGGGGAAAATACAGGGATGAAAGAAGTTTTGGGTTGGTTAAAGTATTCTTTTCCCCAAAAAACCTTCAATCATCATTTCAGTTATGCATTATATAACGCTTTTGATACTGATAATAAAGTTTCTTTTGATTTTCGAATTAAAGAACCGCCTCCCAACAACTTTTTATTAGCGTATTTTGAAGGCGGTACGAGAGATGGTCAAAATGATAAATATACTTTAGAAGATTTAAAACAAATAGGTAATGGAGCTTCTCATTTATATTTCTTTTGGAGTTTAAATAAACCGTATCATTCTCAACCCGCTCCTTTTATTCCTGAAAATTACCATTTAGAAGTTATTTATGATAAAGGCACGAATTTTGGCGGACCTAGTTATTTATTCATTGACAAAATCGTCGTCAAAGACCTTCAAAAAGATAAGATTGTGGGTGTTTATCCTATTAATCAAAAAATCGAAGAATCTTTTGTCATCTTTAATTATGACTTTGAGTTAAAATTTCCTTTTTATAATTATGAAAAAAAAGGGATCTTATGGAACACTAATCATATTAAATCTTTAAAAAAGATTGATTTGTATGAAAAGAAAACAGGTCAACATCGGACTTTATATTACGATACGGATTAATCATTAAAAAGGAGATGATAGTAAAAAATGTTTATAGCGAAATTAATAAATAAATAAAATTAAAATATGAGAAAGGAGGATTTCGAGATGACTCTTTGGAAAAAAATTTATTTTATTTTTTTAGGTTTTTTTAGTCTTTTCATTATAGGAGTCAGTCTTTATTATGGGTTAAATAATAATAATAAAATAACTAATAATAATAATTCTTTTCATAATTCTGAAAACCAACAAACTTTATCTTTTTTAGAAAAAAGAATTAAAGAGTTGGAAGAAGAAAACCAACAAAAAATAAAGGAAGCGGACGAAATCCAAAAACAAGACGCCCTTTTAGATAATCAAATCCGTTTAAAAATGGATCAATTAAGAGATTATTTGGTTCAAATAGGTTCTTTACAGAAAGAAATCCAAACTCAAGAAGAAGAACTAAAAAAAGAATCCTTAACTCCTGAAGAAAAAACTGCTTTAGAACAAAAAATAAAAGCTTTAAAAGATCAACATACTGAAATTCAAACTAAAAAAAACCAATTAAATCAAGAAGCTTTAGCTTTAACTAAAGAAAGACAAACATTAAATCAAAATAAAAATGAGACTCAAAAAACCATTAGTCATCAAAAAATGGTCTTATCTCAAGTTACTCAATTTAAGGCACTGGAAGAAGAAATCAATGATTTAACGGAAGCCATTAATTATAATGAAGCCGAAAAAGAACAAATTAAAACTTTGTTAATTCAAAACGAAACTAATGAGGAAGAAACTCAAAAACTAAGAAATTATCAGTTATTTTTAGACCAACAATTATTCTCTTTTGACCAAAGAATTAAAAAGATTAACCAAATGATTGAAGTTTTAAAAAATCCTCAATTAGTCCAAGAAAAGAAAAAACCCAAAACTTTTCAAAATGTTTATGAGATGGTAAGAGAAAAAGCGGAACTGCTAAAATTAGTCCATTATTTTAAAGCAGACAAACACGTTTTAGGTTATCAAAAGGTCAAGACCTATGGGCGTTTTATTATATGGTCCCCCAGGAACAGGGAAAAGTCATTTAATCGAAGCTTTTTGTGGGGAAACAGGAACTCATTTTATTGAATTAGAACCTTCTCGATTAGATAAAACTTATGTTGGAGAAGGAAATGAAGAATTAGAAAAAATTTGGAACGAAGCAGAAAGTCACGAAAAATCAGTTATTTTTATTGATGAGATTAGCGGTTTAGCGAATCGTGAAGATAAAAATACTAATCAAACAGCTAATAACATCATCAATAACTTATTAACTAAATTAGACGGTTTTAAAAGAAGTGAGAAAAAAATTCTTTTAATGGGAGCTACTAATCACTTAGAAAAAAATTGATAGTGCGTTAAGAAGCCGTTTTCAACAAGAAATTAAAATTGATTCTTTTCAAAAAGAAGAAATCCCTGGCTTTCTTCAATTTTTAATTCTGCAAAATAACTATCGAATTAGTTATCATACTTTTAATTATTTAACTACTTTAGTCAATCGTTTACCTAAAGAAAAATCTTTTTCTAATCGTGATTGGGTCAAATTACTGACTGAAGCTTTTTTAAATTACGATCTTTACGCTTATCATTCACCTCGACATGAAGTAATGTTACCTTCTGATTTAGATGAAGCTTTAGAAACTCAAATTGGACAACCGAAAACCTCAGCAGAAATCAAAAAACGTCGAGAAGTTTGTGAAGAAGAATATCTGAAATGGAAAGAAGGAACATTAAAATATCTTGCCGATAATAAAGATATGACAACTGTTCAAAAAACTTATGTCTTTACTCGTTTCAACGGTTTAGATAAGTGTCAATATCCAGATAAAGTTCCGAAAGATTTAGCGCCTTTTATTAGAGAGCCTTTTGATAATTGGTATTATACTAATCAAATGCCTCCTTATAAAGGTCTTGGAGGCATCGATAAGGATTACTTTATAAGTGGGGGGTTTCATATAGATAATTTCAGTAAAAAAGATTCTAAATTTAACGATTCTTTTCTTAAACAAGGGCATACTATCGAAATGGACTATGAAGGACCTAAATACTTACTAGAAGAAGATAAGGATTTTTATGTTAATGAAGTAAAATGTCCTTTACAAGAAGATAAAAGGTTTGAATATAAAAGTAAAACTTACTACCTTCACTTCAATCCCAAACAACAATATATTACCTTGTATACAGAGAAAATGAATACGAAAGAGAAATAAAAAAACATTTACCACAAAAAGCGAGATAAAAAACAACTTTTAATCAAAAATTTTTATATAATCAAAATATATAAGTTTTTTTGATCTAAAAGTAAAAAAGAAGAGGATTTTTGTGGCTATACCACCGAAAAAAAAGAAACATTATGATTTTGATACTAAATTCCAAGTAATTATCGCTAAAGAAAAAGGAATGCCTAATAAAGAAATTCAACAAAAATTTCAAATTGTCGCTGTTTAACAAATTTATCGTTGGGTTAAATGGTTTAAAGAAAAAAAATTTTTTCATCTTCAACAAAAATTAGGTCATAGTTATACATATAAAAAAAATTATTTTTTATGGCAACAAAAAGAAGCAAAATTAAAAGCTGTTAAAAAAATAGTTCAACAAGAAGTTCAAAAACAAATTAAATATCATAATCAAATTATTAGTAAAGAAATTTATTTTCAAATAATTGATAAATACCGAAAAGAAGTTCCTTTAAAACCTTTAATTAAATTTTTGGGTCTTTGTAGAACTTCTTATTATAATTGGTTAGTTAAAAAGACAAGACCCAAAACATCTTTTTTAACCAATTTAGAAATCCAGATTCAAAAAATTTGTTTTCAAAAAAGATATCACAACAATATAGGAAAAAGTTTTTTTATTTGGGGTTATCGCCGCGTTTATCAAGAACTTGTAAATCAAAATGTTAAAGTAAACCCTAAAACTGTTTATCTCAAAATGAAAAAATTTAATTTATTGTGTCAAACCAGAAAAAATCGTTATCTTAAACGTAATCATAATAGAAATTATGTCCCTCTTTCTCAATTAAACCTTTTAAAAAACAATTTTCAAGCTACTCGCCCTTTCCAAAAACTGTGCGCGGATTTTACTTATTTACCTTATAGTCAAAATAAAACTCTTTATTTATCAGTGATTATGGATTTATATAATCGGGAAATTATGAGTTATCATCTTTCTGATTAAAGAGATGCTTATTTAGTTTTAACACCTTTAAACCAATTACCAACTTTAAAAAAACCTGGTTTATTTCATTCTGACCAAGGAGGAGAATATACTGGCCAAATAATTCAAACTACTTTACAAGCCAAAAACCTTATTCCTAGTTTTTCCGAAACAGGGAGTCCTTCACAAAATGCTTGTGTAGAAGCTTTTTTCGCTAATTTTAAATGTGAAACCGTTTATTTCGATAAAAGACAACATTTAACCAAAGAAAGATTAACTCAAATTGTTCACGCTTTTATTGAAAATTATAACACTCAAAGAAGAATGAAATATTTAAATTATTTATCTCCTTATCAATTTAAAATTCAAAAAGAACACCCACAAACTACTCTCAGATCATAATGAGAGCTTTACTTGTTGGTGTTCTTTTTGAAATAATGTTCAACCTAAAATAATTTATGACCTCCATGATAATTCAAAAAATTTAGAAACCATAAAATAGAGGTTGAAGTTAATCTTAAATTTACTCTATGAGGCCTCTAATAGCTAAAATAAGACATATTTATTAATTTAAACTTATATTATTAATAACTATATTTTAATAACGAATAGATACCTTATACGTTGTCATTTTTAATAAGATTATTAAATTAATATGACTATGCGGCCCTTTTTAATTTATTTAATATTTTTAATAAAAAAGTTTATATATATAAAAAAATTAATTAATAAATATTTTTAAAGTCTTGTGTCTTGTTTTTTTTAATAATTAATTCTATTTTAAAAAAAAATTAAAAATAATATTTATTAAATATTTTTAAAGTCTTGTGTCTTGTTTTTTTTAATAATTAATTCTATTTTAATAAAAAATATATATATAAAAAAATTAATTAATAAATATTTTTAAAGTCTTGTGTCTTGTTTTTTTTTTTTTTTTTTGATAAAAGACTTGACAAAATACATTTTTTATATTATAATAAAAATAAGACAACAAGACTTATAAAAGTATAATATATATATGTTTTCTTTTTTCTTTTTCTTTTGGTTCTTTTCTTTTTCTTTTTTCTTTGTTTAAAAATTTTTTGAAAATTTTAAAAAAGAAATTTTTATTTTTTTCAAAATATTTTTATTTTGTTGTTGACAATTTATTTTTTTGAGTTAGAATAAAAGTAATTAATAAATAGTTTGTTTTGCAAAAAAACGAATTTTAAACTGGTTCCATTTTGATGGAACTCAACCGCAAACCATTTATGAAAAGGTTTTTTTTAACAAAAGCTCCTAATTCACTGGGTACTTTCTCTGGATATTGACATTTATCTAAATCGTTGAAACGACTAAAAATAAAAGTTTTCTCCACGATAGTATTGTCTCTTGTTTTGATATTTAAACCTTTTTTCCATTCTCCTTATTGGTCTTCACATTCCTTGAGATGGGCTTCTATTTTGGCTGTTATCTTTTTAATCCCTAATTTAGTGTCTAGAGCTTCATCTAAATCCGAAGGTAACATAACTTCATGATTTAAACGAGTAAAAGCTAAACGGTCATAAGTCATAAAAGCTTCACTTAATAATTTCATCCAATCACGATTAGAAAAAGTTTTTTTTCATTTTTTTTTATTTTTTCTTTATCTGAATCCTTTTCTGAAATTTCTTCTATAGAGGGAATTTTATCTACTAAAGTATGAAGGTAGTTCAAAGTATGATAACTAATACGGTAATTATTAGCTAAAATTAAATATTTTAAAAAGCCTGGAATTTCTTCTTTATTAAAAGAATTAATGGCGATTTCTTGTTGAAAACGACTTCTTAAAGCGCTATCTATTTTTTCTAAATGGTTCGTAGCCCCCATTAAAATAATTTTTTTCTCACTTTTTTTAAAACCATCTAATTTGGTTAATAAGTTGTTAATGATATTAGAGGCTGTTTGAGAAGTATTTTTATCTTCTCTATTAGCTAAACCACTAATTTCATCGATAAAGATAATGGCTTTGTCATGTTCTTCTGCTTCTTGCCAGATTTGTTCTAACTCTTCGTTCCCTTCGCCCACATAAGTTTTATCTAAACGAGAAGGCTCTAATTCAATATAGTGGGTTCCTGTTTCGCCACAAATGGTTTCTATTAAATGATTTTTACCTGTTCCAGGAGGTCCATATAATAAAATTCCCATGGGTTTAACATTTTGATAACCAAGAACATTTTTCTCACCTTTCAAATAATGAAGAATGTTCGCAAATTTTTCTTTTTCTGCCTCCATTCCATAAACACTATCTAAGGTTTTGGGTTTTTTCTTAATAGTTTCGATTTCATTTTTTTGGATATTTGCAATATCGCGAAGGATCTTTTGGAGTCTTTTGTCAAAAGAAATTAATTGGTTATCTAAAAATAAACGATAATTTCTTAATTTTTTCGTTTCTTCTTGATTTGTATTTTCTTGAGTTAATAACTGACTAATTTTTTCTTTTTCCTCTTCATTATAAACCATCGCATCTCTTAAATCGGTTATTTCTTCATTCAAAACAGCTAATTTACTGGTTTTATCGATGATGATATTTTGTTCCCTAATTTGTTTTTCATTAACAGTTTGGATTTGTAATAAGGTATTGCGTTGTTTTAATAACTCGTCTGCAGTTGTTTGTAATTGGTTTTTTTCTTTCTTCAATTCTTCTATTTCTTGATTTAAACTATTAAGATCTTTTTGAAGTGTTTCTTTTTTTTCAATATCAGTAGCAGGAATGTTTTTTAACGCTTCTTCTTTGTCTGTTTTTTGTTTTTGTTTTTCGACTAAAAGCTTATTAATCTCGCTGTGTCGTTGAATATTCAAATCGATTTGTTGTTTATATGCGTCATCTTTACGTTTTAACTCATCAGTTTCATCGATCTTTTTCTGATTCTCTTGACGCAAATTTTCTAATTGTTGGGCTAAGGCATCTCCTTCTTCTTGGATTTTTTGTTGTGTTTCTTTTTGTTGTTGCTTCTCTTGAAGAGTGGTGTTTTTTTGTTTGAAAAACCCATAAATGCCAAGGATAAGAATACAACCTACTAAAGAACCAAGGAAAAGGAAATAAATTTTATTAAAAAGAGTCATTGAAACCCTCCTTTCTAATATTTTGATTTTATTTATTTAATGAGACATTGATCACTATACCAATCAACATAGAAGGGATAATAATAAGCATAAAGACGATGCAATGAAAAAGAAATTTTCCAAATTGATAAGTGAAAAACAATTTCAACGCCTCTTTTATTGTTTCCCGCCAACTTTTAGGATTTTTTTTATTCCACATCATAATATAAAGTTCTTTTTTGTTTCGTTCTTTTTTCGTATAAATCAATTTTTTTTAAAGATTTAATATGATTCGTAGACCATAACATACCATCCGGGGTGTAATTATAAAAAGGAAATTGAAGTTCAAAATCATAATTAAAAATAGTAAATTGTTCTTCGATTTTTTGATTAATCGGATAAATCGCCACAATTTTATCTTTGGCGATTTCTTTGACTACTATTTTATCAATGAAAAAATAACTCGGACCACCACAATTAGTACCTTGATCGTAAATAATCTCTAAATGATAATTTTGGGGTTGAAAAAGAAAAATATCTTGAAGAGGATTTGAAGGAGCATTTTTATTCCAAAAACAATATAAATGAGTGGCTCCGTTGCCCATTTTTTTTAAATCTTCTAAGGTATAAGTATCGTTTTTTCCTTCTCTGATTCCTCCTTCGAAATAAGCTAAAAGAAAATGTTCTGGCGGAGTTTCTTTAATACGATATTTAAAATGAACTGGTTCTGATGTAGAATCACTGGCATTATACAACGCATAACTAAAATCTTTTTCAAAAGTTTTGGTAGAAAAATGATACTTTAACCACCCTAAAACTTCTTTCATCCCTGTATTTTCTCCTAAATACACATGATAACATTCTGTCTTTTGATCAGTTTGTTCTTTTAAAGGTAAAAGAGAATGATAATAAAAATTATCAATGTCAGGAGATAAAGGTTTAAAAGCAGAAGGATTTGGTTCTTGTAATAAAAATGCTTTTTCTTTTTGAGGTTTTTGGGGGAGTGGAATTTTCACGGAGTTAGCTATTTGAAAGAAAAAACAAGCTATCAAAAAACCACTAGCGAATAACAAACAACTCAAACTTATTTTTATAATTTCGAGAAGGTTTGTTTTCATTAGTTATTAATTTAAAGTTTATGATTGCGCTTTTAAGTTGTCTTGACGTGTTTTTAAAAGAGATTTTAAAGATTCATCTTCGCCTATAGTTGCCAGTTCTTGTTCTAAATCATTCATTTCTTGAATTACTTTTATTTTTTGTATTATTTTTTGAATTTGTTGTTGACTTTCTTCTAGTTTATTTTTTAAACGTTGTTGTTCTACTTCTAATTTTGTTTTATCATCAGTTTTCAAGTCTTTATTTTTCAATTTACTTTCTATGTCTGGTAAAAGAATATTTTCTATTTCATCTTCTTCTGTTAATAATTTTTCTTGTTCTTGTAAATTAATTAACTCTTTTTCTTTTGTTAATTTAGCGGTTGTTAAAGCATGTTTAGTTGTTAATTTATGAGTATTATTATTTAATTTTTTTTCTAATTCTTGAATTTGTTGTTTTAAAATATTAACATAATTGTTCCATAAGTTTCTCTTTTCTAAAGTGGCTTTTTGTTTTTGATAAATATTAATGATTTGATTTAAATTTTCTTTAGTAGTGATATCAGATGTTTCTTTTAATTTTTGTTCGTAAACAGTAATTTTAGCTTCTAAATTTTCTAATGTTGTTAGTGGTTTGGATTCGCTATTAATACATGATACCATGGGTTGTGTAGTTTCTTGATTCGGTTTTCCTTTATTAAAGCTCCATAGAATGCCTATGCATAATAACCCTAAACACAATACTCCTAAATATAATTTACTCATTAATTTTAAATTTTTTTTCATTTTTTTCTTCCTTTCAATTATTTATTTTCAAAATAATTTCATTTTTTTAATTATTGTTTGGTAAGGCGAAATTGTTTTAAATATAACGGATTAAAACTGTTATTTTTAAATTTTGGTTGTTTTCACGTATTCATTTCGGTTTCTAATATTTTGGCATCGGTCATCTTTCCATTTTCTTTTTCTCCGTCCTTTTTTAATTCTGTTTTTAAATTTTTAATTGGTTTAGGTTTCATCATTTCTTTATCAGCAACCTCTAATTTTTTAGTTATTAAAGAACTATCAGGAAAAAATAATTTCTTCATGATAAACATTAAAATAATTGTAAAAGTCGCTCCAAACAAAAAACCCAAGGTAAAATGAAAATCATTCATCGGTTAATTCCTCTTTTTCTAGGTTGTTTTTTCGTTTAGCGTTTTGTTTAGCTGTTCGAAGTTGAACTTTAATTTTTTGTTGTTCGATTTGAGCTGTTAATTCTTTTTCTTTTTTTTCTAATGCGGTTTCTTTCGCTAATAATTTTTGTTGTTTTTGTTCTAATTGAGCGTATTGATTTTCTAAATAGTTTAATTTTTTATTTGGAAAAAAAAGCCCTAAAATTAAATCTCTGATACCAAAACATATCTTTTTAATTAAAAGAAAAATAGGATTAAAACCGCAAACAACTAAAATCGTCAATAAAGTCGTTTGAATATTATCTAATCTTCTAGCCAAAATTTCTTCTGTTGTAAAACCTTGAAAATAATGCATGCCGATTGAAAATAAAGAAATAAAAAAAGCCCTCAGAAAATTCATTTTATTTTCTTCCTTCCTTTATTTAATTTGTTTTAAAAGTTTTTCAATCTGGTTAATAATAATTTCATTAGAATTCTTTTTATTCTTAGTTGTTAATTTTTGAGGTGAACGAGTAATATTTTTATTTTTCACAAAAGCACTTTTATCTAAAATAGATTTTTTCTTTTTTTCAAAGGCATTAATAATTTCTCCTTTCCGAAGGATTAATCTTTTTCTCTTGCTTCCAAATATTTAAAGAAAGAAGCTTATATCAAAACTTTAAATATCTGGAAGCAAGAGAAAAGATATTTATGATTTAATTATTTTTTAATAGCTTGTTTTAAAGTATTAGAAAATTTAAAATTTACTTTTTTAGAAGCAGGATATGTAATCATTTTCCCTGTGGACTTAAATGTCATTTGATCATTTTTAAGTTTGATGGCTTTCATTTTAGGTCTTGTTTTGGGTGGAATATCTTGAACTACAAATTTTCCTAAACTTGTTCCTAAAATTACTTCCTTGTAATTAATAATAGTGTCGAATAAAATTTCTTCGAATAAGTTATAAAAAGATTCGGTTTCTTTAACCGTTACGTCCTCTGCTTCAGAAATTTGTTTAATTAATTCTTTTTTATTTATTTTTTCATTTATTTTTTTCATTTTTCCTCTTTTCTTATTCCCTTTCACAGGAGAAGATAAAAATTAATAAGGAGTCAGACGGCAAAAGATAGCCGATTAGCTGAACAAACATTTATCTTCTCCTGTGAAAGGGAATGTGTTTTTTATTTTTTCATTTGTTCACGATAACCATTTAATTTCTTTTGATATACCGCATAAATATTTATCATGTTTTTAATAAAAGTTTCATCTGCTAAAATTTCTTGACATATATAATCTTTATCATTGATATAAACTAAAAAATAAGCTTTTTTAATGTCAGCATAATATAAACCGCATTGGACTTGTGCCCAATAATAAGGTGGTATAATGCCATCTTTGCAAAATACTTTCCAAGATGGACCATCTTTTTTTAAAGGACATTTAATTTCTAACATCGTTTTAGAGGCTTTATGATAACCATCTAAAGATGATGAAAAAATATCTTTTGTAAAGACTGTTGGCTCGTAATTTCTTTTCATTTTAATACAAAAAAATAAATTCGCTTTGGGTTCATTTTTTTTACCATGCTCGACAGCTTCATTACTTATAAAAGAACTCCCAAAGAGTTTCTTTTTAATTAAATCTTCTTGGGTTTCATAAGGATTTAGACCCATAATAGTTCCTATTTCAGAAGCGTTGATGTAATTTTTACGATGTTGAAACCACGCCCAGCTAATTTTGTTTTAAATCAATTTTCATTTTCTTTGTTCTTTCTAATTCATTTGTTAATACGCCTTTAAAATATTAAAAATTGTTAATTAAACTCCTTAATTAAAGCTTCATCAAGAACAAAATAAAATCGAATTAAAAACTTTTATTATTGATGAAACCCTAATAAGGGTTTCAATGTATAAATAAAAATGCTGTTATTCAAATAACAAATACTCAAATATAATCATTAAAAGATTTAAAGGATGATAAAACTCATTTAATAGCGTTTTATCTATAATAAATATTTACGAATGAACTAACTCCAACAAACATTGACAAAATTTCAAAAAGGAATGCATTATTTTTAATAGTTTAACGTCATATTAAGGACGTGAGAAATTATTTTTAATGTTAATAATTTGTAATAAGAATTTCTATTTTATTTTTGTTATTTTTCATTTTTTTATCCTTTTTTGTTTTGGTATTATTGATATAAATTTTTTAATTGATTATTTGAATTTAAAGTTAATGTGTAATATTGACAATTAATATTTAATTTATTAATAATTTTTGTCGCTACTTTCATATTCTGTTTATCATTTTTAATTTTTAAATAATCGATTAATTCTTCTTTTAATAATGAAGTATTAATAATGATTGGTAAATTATTCTGACTTCGATATTCAATTATGGATAATAAAATGTCATTTCGAAAATGTTCTGACATGGTTCCAAACCCGAAATCATCAATTAATAAAATTGGTACTTTTGTTAAAATATCCATTTTCTTATCGACTGTTTCGTCATACCAGTTCTTATGAAATTGTATGATGAAGTTTGGCATATAAAGCCGCAAAAACATTTTTCCTTGTTCTAATAAAGCTTTCATTAATAAATTAAAAAAAGTTGTTTTTCCAGTATTCATTTCTCCGTATAAAAATAAACTATTTTTATGTTCGTAGTTTTGAAAATATTTTTTTAAAATGTCTCTCATTTGTGGGGTAAAATCATTAATATTTAATTTTTTAATTTCTTCTAAACTGAGATTGACATTGAATAAATGGTGTTGTTTATTAATTGCAAGTTCAATTAAAAATTTTTTGTTTTCAACTGTCTCTTCTAAAATGACTGCTAGATGGGGTTTTAATTGTAATTTAGGTTTGTATAATGATATCTTGTTTTCTCAAGCTTTTTTATCTTGTAAATATGCATTGACAGTTAATAATTCATTATTAGTAAATTGATGCTTTTCAAATTCTTTTTCTTTTTTAATTTCGTCCTTTATTTTTTTAAAAACATCAATTTCCATTTCATTTTTCATTTTTTTTACCTTTCTTGGTAGTGAGTTTCTTTTGTTGTTCCATTTTGGTTGTATTCGCATTCATGAATGTAATCGATGGTTTTTCCATCATCTTGATAATGAGTTTCTTTTAATAAATTTTCGTTTTTATCATATTCACTAATATAAAAAATAGTTTTTCCATCTTTTCGATAATGCATTTCTTTTACTAAATTTTCACATTTATCGAATTCTTCAATGAAATCAATTGTTTTGAGGTCATCTAAATAAAATATTTTTTGTTTGTTTTGCATTTTTTTATTTCTTTTTATTTCGTTTTTTAATTAATATTTTTTATTTCCATTCGATGCTGTCGTAGAGTTTTTTTAAATATTTATCACCGTGAAACTTATCGTCTTTCGGTGCTTCATTATAAAAAGTAGCGTTTATTGATAATTTTTTTTTTATTTTATTAAATGAATATTTTTGTTTTAAATCTTCTAAGATGATAATTTCAAATGGCCGAGGTTTGAAATCTTGAAGTAATTGATTTATTTTTGGTAAATCTTTTTGGTTGATGAAAAAACATTTTTCTTCAATATTGAAATTTGTTTTTATATTTTTTTTAGTTGACATCAAAATATGAAAACAATTATATCCTGTTAAATTTTCTAAAATTTCTCTTAAATCATAAATATATTTCATTCAAACTCTTTTTAACTCCTTATTAGTTTGACTTTTAGGCAAAAGAAAAAAGTCAAACTGTTTTTTTAATAAACAATTTGACTTTTTAATTTGAGACTTTCTGGTGGTTCCATATTTAGAAACTCACCCAAACAAACCAAAAAAACATCAAACACACACAACAACTGGCAAGGACATTAAACTAAAAATAAAAGGAGGCAAACAAACCATGAGAGAACTAAAAATATTACAAAAACAAATTAACAAACTTACTATCAAAATTGATTTATGTTATAATGAACTTATAAACAAAAAGGGGTTTCAAATTATGGACAAAAACAAAAATCCAGCAAAAATCAACATTTTTGATGTCGCTAATTATATTATTAGTCAAAAGCATGAATTAAACCATTTAAGATTACATAAAATAATTTATTTTTCACATATTTCATCTTTAATAAAAAGACAAATGCCTTTGATTAATGAACGTTTAGAAGCTTGGCTATATGGTCCAGTTTTCCCTATTTTATATAAAAATATAAAAGAAGATAATGAAGGTTTTATTGTTAAACCTTCAAATAAAGGCGACTTTAAAAAATTAAACAAAGAAGAAAAAGAAATCATTGATAATGTTTTAGAACAAATGAAAAAGTATAAACCTTTTGAAATTTCCGATATTACTCATCAACAAAAACCTTGGAAGGATAAATTTTATCAACCAACACCTAATTGGGAAAAAGAAATTACAAATCAAGAATTAATTGAATATTTTTCTAAAAAAAAGAATTTTTTTGAAGTGGATTAAAATATAAAAAATGAGTATATTTGAAACAAAAATTAAAGAAAAAGAAAATAAGAATAAAATAGAAGACTTAGTTTATAAAATTAATTATAATATCGATAACATTTGTAATATTATTCCTTCATGTATAGGTAATTTAAAAAAACTATCTGAAAATGGTTTTCGTGATATTGTTTTAATAGGATTAAAAATTATTTTAAAAGAACAATATAATCCTACACCAGAAACTTTTAATAGCAATGGAAAATGCGATATGTATATTAAATTAAACAAAGAAATAACTTATATTTCTGAATTTAAAATATGGAGCGGAAAAAACATAATAAATAAAACATTTCAACAATTATTCGAATATTTAAATTGGCAAAGCGAATCTTCTATTATTTTTCTAAATACAAAAAATAAAAATTATGAAAATATCAATAAAGAAATTAAAGAATGGATTGATGAAGAAGTTCAAAACAACAAATGTCGAATATTTAATGAAGAAAAAAATCAATGGTTCATTGAATATACAGATAGTACAAGAGAAAGAAAGTATAAAATATATTTAGCTTGTTATGATTTTTATAGCAAGTAAGAAAGAAATTAAAAATTTAGATATATCAATATTAAACTCTCTTGACTCAATCAACTAAAAAAATAATCAAAGTTAAAAAATTATTCAAAAATAAACATTTATTAATTCAACCAAAATGACCATCTCATGGTCTTTTTCTTTTACCCAAACCAAACCACATATTAAAATTAATAGACTGGGGAACCTTGGCAACAGAATGGATTTAAATATCATATCAAAAATTATAAAAATAAATGTAAAATTGATATAAAATAAATATTTTTTTAAAAACAACCATAAAAATTAATAAAATTAAAGCCATCTTAATACAAAGTCATATAATTTTAATATCATTATATATGAAGGCTTTAATTTTAGTTTTTTTAGGCCTCAGAGAGCATATTTAAAATCAATGGCGCCGCTATTTTTATAATTTTTATTATTTATCATCAATTTTTAAATTTTAAAATAAATTATTTATTAAAAATTTTTAAAAATGTGATGTAAATGTAGATGTAAAAATCATAAAATTAATATAAATATTTAATTTTAATGACAAAACGATGTTTTCAAAAAATTTTTTAAGATCTAGTTCTAGATCTAAAAATTTTTCTTTTCTTTCTTTTTTCTTTTGGTTCTTTTATTTTTAAAAAAGCTTCGCTTTAATTTTATAAAATTTTTTTTCTTTGTCAAGTCCTTTTTTATCAAAGACAAGATTTTTAAATTAATTTTGTTGTTAAAAAAATTATTTCTATGTTATTAGAAAAATAATTAATAAACAATTTGAATTTCTAAAAATATTTTTTTAGAATAAATTAAGACTTTTTAAAGTTCCGTTTTTAAGAACACACCAAAATAATTAATTCTATTTGAAATAGAAATTATTTTCTCTTAGAAAGTCCTAACCATTTTATAATTCTTAAAATCAAAATTCCAACAACCAGTTGAAAACAAAAGTAAAATAACTGCATTATAAATATCATTAAGGTATTTAAATTTATATTATTATTATCCTAAATTCTAAATGAAGTAATAAAAATAGTACTTATGTAAGAAATTATAAAAAGAATTTTAGTCATATCGCGTAATTTGGGAGAAATTTTCAATTTTGCCTTAAAACCAAAAGAAACAGCAATTAAAAAAGTTGTATACTTTATTAAAGGGATACAAAAATAAAAACTTATTACCCATAATATACCTGAAATAACGAAAGGTATGAAAAAAGTCCAAAATATTTTTAGTTGTGTGTCGTCAAAATTTTTAAGGTTTGGTTCTAAACTTGTTAATTCTGACTGTAATTCTTTCATTTTTTCGACATGTTCTGCCTTGTTTGAATCGAAGTCTGTTGATTTCTTACTTTGGACTTTGTATTTCTGCAATAAATCTTGATATTTACGTTTATCTTCAATATTTAAAGTAAATTTATCTGTAGTATTATAAAAATAATAAATTATTTATTCAATTAATGAAAATTAAAAATGTTAATTATATAAAGTGCTTATAATTGAACTCTTATTACAATCATAAAAATATAAACAAAAACTCCTCTACTTTGGAAACAAGTTAATTTACTTTTTTTCTTAATCTTAATTAAGATTAAGAAAAATATTATTAAAAAATAACTTTTAATTAATGAAAATTAAATATAACTGAATTTGTTTGATTTGTATTATAACATATTTTATAAAAATAAAATTATTTATAATAATAAAATATTTTTATTTTTATAAAATATGTTGAATATTGTTTCTTCGAACTCGACAATAAATTAAAATAATGGTTTTGTTATTAGCCTTTTTAAATATTTTTTATGTTCCATTTTTGTTTAATGATTAGGTTAAATTGTTTCTTTAAAAAAAAGATATTATCCTTTTGTAAAGAAAAAAACTATAAATAACAGAAAAAATTCTAAAAAAAATTCAAATTAAATAATTAATTTAGAATTTTTTTTATTTGGGATAAAGAAATATCACCTTCTCTAAGGATTGTCCATTGAGACAAAGTAGTATCAAGAATAGTAGAATTTACATTAGATATAAAGTTATTATTAAGATAAATATAATCTACTTTATTTTGATATTGTTTTTTAATCTCTAAATAATCATTTAGAGGTGGTTCACCGCTTTTATTCACAGAAGTTGTTTTTAAAGGACCTGTATTTCGTAAAATTTCTAAAGCAAGAGGATGATTAGGAATTCTAATTCCAATTGTTTTTTCTTTTGTTAGATTGAAATATTTTTTATGAGTAAACACGATAATAGTTAAAGGACCAGGCCAAAAAAAAAGAGCTAATTTTTGAATTTTATTATCTATTAAAGCTATTTCTTTTATTTGTTTTAAATCAGAAAATAAAACACTTATTGGTTTATTAGGATCTCTATTTTTAATTTGATAAATTTTTGTTAAACCTTTGTAATTATAAATAGAACATCCTAAACCATAAACTGTATCTGTTGGAAAAATAATAATTTGGTGTGAATGCATAATTATATTTTGATTTTTTCTTCTAATTGTTTTTGATTAAATTCATTAATTAAAGGTTTTAAGATTAAATCTATTTCACCTTCCATAAAAAAATCTAATTTTTGTAAAGTTAAATTAATACGGTGATCGGTAATTCTATTTTGAGAATAATTATAAGTTCTTATTTTAGCGCTACGATCTCCTTTACCAATTAATTTTTTTTTAATATTGTTTTGTTGTTGTTTTTGTTCATGATTTATTTTATCAAAAATTTTATTTTTTAATAACTGAAAAGCTTTTTCTTTATTTTGATGCTGGCTTTTAGCAATTTGACAAGCGACACTGTCGCCAGTAGGTAAATAAGTCAAACGAACTGCTGATTTAGTAGTATTGACTGATTGACCACCAGGACCACTAGAATTAAAGGTATCTATTCTAATATCGTTCCAATTTAAATTTATTGTTTTTTCTTCTGTATTAGAGGAAACTAAAATTTTTATTGTAGAAGTATGAATTCTTCCTCTTTTTTCTGTTTCAGGAACTCTTTGAACTCTGTGTATTCCTGATTCATATTGTAAACAAGAGTAGACATTATCCCCATATATTATTATTTCGACACAAAAAATACCATTTTTATTACCAGGAATTAAATTAATAACGTCTACTTTCCATTTTTTATTTTCAGCATATTTCACATAAGCGCGAAATAAGTCAGCTACAAAAAGATTGGATTCATTTCCACCAGCAGCTGCTTTAATTTCCATAATAATGCTTTTGTCATTTTTTGTTTCTTTGTCTAATAATATTTTTTGTAAATGCTCTAATTTTTCTTTTATTCTAATATCTAATATTTTTTGTTCTTCTTGGAATAAAATATTTAATTCTTTTTCCTTTTGCATATTATTTTGTGAAATTATATGTTTAATTTTGTCGTTTTCTTCTACTAATTCAAGATATTCATTGTAAATAGAAATAATTTTTTTTAATTCATTTATTTGTTTCAAAAGTTCGATATTATTCAAATTATTAGCGTCTTTTGTTAATTTTTTTTGTAAAATTAAATATTTTTCTTTCATTAACTTAAGTTGCTTTAACATTTCTATTATATCTCCTGTATGAAATCCAAAATAAATAAATTTTAATAATTTTAATCTATTGCCTTAAACGAAAGACAACTTAAATTAAAATGAAATTTTTTTATTCCTACTGAACCTTGCCTATTTTTAGAAATAATTAATTCAGTATATCCTAAATCTGATAATTGATTTTGCAATTCTTTATTATAATAATTTGGTCGATATAAAAACATAACAATATCAGCGTCTTGTTCAATACTTCCAGAATCTCTTAAATCAGATAAAATAGGTCTTTTATCTTCTCTTTTTTCAACTTCACGTGATAATTGCGATAAAGCAAGAACAGGAATTTTTAATTCTCTAGCCATTTGTTTTAAACTTTTAGAAATATCAGCAATTTCTTCTTGACGATTATAAAAAGATTTCGAATTAGGTCTATGTGATTTCCCTATTAATTGTAAATAATCAATAATAACAAAATCTAATTTATTTTGATTTTTCATTTTACGACATTGCGCTCTAATATCTAAAATATTAGCGCTAGCAGAATCATTAAAAAAGATATTTAAATTTTGTAAATTTGTAGTACTTGCTAATTGTAATAAATTTTTTTCTTCTTCATTTAAAAAACCTAATTGAATTTTTTTATGTGAAATTTGAGTTTCAGAACTTAACATTCTGGAACCTAATTGTTCGTTTGACATTTCCAAACTAAAAATAATAATATTAGCTTTATTATTTCTTTTCGCTATATTTATCGCAAGATTAGACATGAAAGTACTTTTTCCCATTGAAGGCCTTGCTGCTAAAATAATTAATTCTTCTGGTTTCAAACCTAAAGTTATATCGTCTAAATTAGTAAAACCAGTACTTAAACCGATAATTTTGTTTTCTGCTTTATTATAGATAGTTTTATGTATTATATCTTTTAATAAAATTTTGATATCGATAAGATTACTAGTTTTCTTTTTTTTAGATATTTGAAAAATTTTTTCTTCAGTAATATCTAAAAAATTTTTAAAATCGATATCATGATTACTAATACCTTCATTATAAATTTCTGATGCAGTAGTTATTATTTCTCTTTTAAGAGAAGCATCAAGAATAAAATCGATATAAGTATCTAAATGATAAATAGAAGGAATATTGTTAGTTAATTGTAATAAATATTTTTTGCCATCAGCTAATTTTTGTTTTTGTTTTTCTAAAATATTAAACACTGATAAATAATCAATATCTTTGTTTTCTTTAAATAAAGTTTTCATAGCTTCGTAAATATATTGATGTTCAATATTAAAAAAATCTTCTGTTTCTAACTTATCCATTAAAACTAAAATTTTTTTAGGATCTAAAAAAATGATACCTAAAATAGATTGTTCTAATTCTAAAAAAAAAGGTAATTTTATATTTTTTTCATTCATTTATATCTAACTATTTCACTTTAAGAATTTTATAAAATAATTCAAATAATATTTTTTATATAATTTTTATTTTGCTGCATCTTTAATGTTTATAAAAAAAGAAGCGATAATATCTTTTGTTAAAATTACTTTGGCTTTATATGTTCCTAATGAATTAATTTTTTTGTCTACAATAACTTTTTTTTTATTAATCAATATATTGTGTTTTATATGAAATTCATCTATTATTTGTTGTGAAGTTATTTTCCCATACATTTTACCAGTAGGACCAAAATTCGACATTATATCTATTTGTTTATTATCTATATCTTTTTTTAACTGTTGCATTAATAAATTATTTTTTTTGTTCTCTTCTTCTTGTAACATTTGTTCTGTTTGAATTTTTTGAATATTATTTTTAATAGCTAAAAATGCTTTTTTTTCTTTAATTAAAAAATTACCATAACCAGAATTTATTTTAATGATGTCGTATTTTTTACCTTTATTCGGGATATCTTCTAATAAAATAATTTTCATATTCATCGAACTTTCTTTATATTTTTAAAAAATATATTGATTTATTTGAATTATTATAAGATCTTTTTAGATATTTAAGATTTTATTTTTTTGGGTTGTAAATAACAATCATAATTATTCATTATTTTGTTAATAATTAAATAATTATGATTGTTATTTTTATCTTTTAATTATTTTACTTTTTATTAATTTATATTTTCTTCTTATTTAATTATTGCCATAATACGCGCTAATTTTATAGCTTTAGATAAACGTTTTTGCCATTTAACTGTATTTTTATTAAATCTACTTGGTAAAATTTTACCCCTATCAGTAATAAATTTGCTTAGTAGTTTTTCATCTTTGAAATCAATTCTATCGAATTTGTTTTCAGTAAAAAAACAAACTTTTCTACGTTTTTTAAAAAATTTTTTTGTTTTTTGCATTGTTTTATTCCTTATATTTAAAAATTATATTAAAAAAGCTTTAAAAAGGTAAATCTTCTTCATTTCCGATCATTAATTGATCATTAGCTTTATTTTCATTGGTATTTTGATTTGTTTCATTTTGATTTCGGATATCAATATATTCATTATCATTTTTTAAATTATTTTTTTTAGAATCTAGAAATTGAATATTTTCGCAACTTACTTCTGTCCAAAATTTTTTTTGATTATTATCTTCGTAATTACTAATTCTAATACTTCCTTCAACTCCTAAAAGTGAACCTTTAACAACATATTTAGCTAAGTTTTCTGCGTTTTTGTTCCAAACCGAACAATTAATAAAATCAGCTTCTTTAACTCCAGCTTTATTAGTAAATTTCCTGTTTACTGCTAAAACAAATTTAACTAATGGAATATCTCCATTAATAAAAATTAATTCAGGATCTTTAGTAATACGTCCTACTAAAATGACTTTATTTATCATATTATTATTTAATCTCTTCTACATATGACGTGTCTAATAATTTCTTCTCTAATATTCATTACACGATTAAATTCTTTAACCATATCATTATTGGCTTCTACTAAAAAACCACTATAAAAACCTTGGTTAAATTTTTTAATAGGATAAGCTAATGTTTTTAATTCTGGTTTAGAGTATTCTAAAATTTTTCCTTCATTTTCAAAAATATTGCTAATATTTTTGTTGATCTCATCGATTTCTTTTTCGTTTAAAGTAGGTTTTAGAATATATAATATTTCATATTGTCTCATATTTTATAATAATTCTCCTTATAAGTTTTTTAAAAAAATATTAAAAATTTTTTAAAATTTTTAAATAAAATAAATTTTACAAACGAATTCTATTTTATATAGAATAATATTATTATACTAAATTTTAAAAATTTAATTTATATATTGTTTATAATTTAAATAATTTTAATTTTTATTTTTTAATAAATAACGATTATTTTCATTTTTACTGCAACTTTCAGAACAACTACCTAAATATTTTTTTTCGTTTTCTTCATTACATAAAATTTGTTTGTTACAACTTGGATTACCACAATTAATATATCTTTCACATGGAGTTTGATTAAAAAAATCTTTACCAACTATAATATGTTCTGTTTGATTCACTTTATCAGCTATTCTTTGATCAAAAACATAAACTTTACCGTCAAATAATTTACCTTTTGTTTCTGGATCTTGACTATAATTGATAATACCACCTTTTAACTGATATACTTCATTGATTTGTTTTGAACGCAATAAAATAGATGCTTTTTCACAACGAACACCGCCAGTACAATAAGTTAAAATTTTTTTATTTTTTAAAAAAGATAAGTTTTTATCTAACCATTCAGGAAAATCACGAAAATTACTTATTTTAGGGTTAATAGAGTTACGAAAATGTCCTAAATCATATTCATAATCATTTCTAACATCTAAAACGACAACATCTTTTTCTTTTAACATTTGAAAAAATTTTTTAGGTTCTAAATAATTATTTGAATTATATTCTGGAAAAATATCTTTTTTTAATTTTAGTGCTACTATTTCTTTTCTTACTTTGACAGATAATTTTGAGAAAACATGTTTATAATAAGTGGATATTTTGAAATCAATATTTTCAAAACCTTTTGTTTTTTTTAAATACTTTATATATTCTAAAATACTTTCTTTTGAACCTGATAAAGTACCATTAATTCCTTCAGAAGAAACGATAATTCTACCTAAAAGATTTAATTTGGAACAATATTTTATTTGTAAATTTTTAAAATGTTTAGGTTCTTCGATGTGAATATATTTATAATATAAAATAATTAAATAAAGTTCTTTTTCATTAGACATTATAAACACACAAATCCTTTTTTTAAATAAATGAAAATTAATACAAATTAAATATTAAATTAATTTAAGAATACAAAATTCTTTTTATAATTGAGAAAATACATTTTTTTATATATCATTATTATAATATAAAAAATAAAAAAACTAAATTATTTTAAGAATGAATTTATATTTTTGATATTTTAGTTAAATATAATATCGCTTATAAAATAGGAAAAATATATAAATGCCTGAAAAATATATTGTTTTATAAAAAAAATTATTTCTAATATTTTGATAAAAAAATTTGTAATATGTATAAAAAAACTTATATCTGATGTATTTTTGCTTATATTTTGTGTTTGAATTGATGTTGATTCAAAAATGTTTTTTATTTTTTCTGTTTTATTGATGAAATGTTTGTAGTTATATGCAAATTTATCTTTATTTTCAATATTATCTTTTAAAGTTGTTATTTCTTTATCTTTGTGTTGAATAGTATTTTTGGAAGTTGTTATTTCTGCATTTTTATTTTCGATATTATCTTTTAAAGTTGTTATTTCTGCATTTTTATTTTCAATATTATTTTTTAAAGTTTTTATTTCTTTATCTTTGTGTTGAATAGTATTTTTGGAAGTTGTTATTTCTGCATTTTTATTTTCAATATTATTTTTTAAAGTTTTTATTTCTTTATCTTTGTGTTGAATAGTATTTTTGGAAGTTGTTATTTCTGCATTTTTATTTTCAATATTATCTTTTAAAGTTGTTATTTCTGCATTTTTATTTTCAATATTATCTTTTAAAGTTGTTATTTCTGCATTTTTATTTTCAATATTATCTTTTAAAGTTGTTATTTCTGCATTTTTATTTTCGATATTATCTTTTAAAGTTTTTATTTCTTTATCTTTGTGTTGAATAGTATTTTTGGAAGTTGTTATTTCTGCATTTTTATTTTCAATATTATTTTTTAAAGTTTTTATTTCTTTATCTTTGTGTTGAATAGTATTTTTGGAAGTTGTTATTTCTGCATTTTTATTTTCAATATTATCTTTTAAAGTTTTTATTTCTTTATCTTTGTGTTGAATAGTATTTTTGGAAGTTGTTATTTCTGCATTTTTATTTTCAATATTATCTTTTAAAGTTTTTATTTCTTTATCTTTGTGTTGAATAGTATTTTTGGAAGTTGTTATTTCTGTATTTTTATTTTCAATATTATCTTTTAAAGTTGTTATTTCTGCATTTTTATTTTCAATATTATCTTTTAAAGTTGTTATTTCTGCATTTTTATTTTCAATATTATCTTTTAAAGTTGTTATTTCTGCATTTTTATTTTCGATATTATCTTTTAAAGTTTTTATTTCTTTATCTTTGTGTTGAATAGTATTTTTGGAAGTTGTTATTTCTGCATTTTTATTTTCGATATTATCTTTTAAAGTTTTTATTTCTTTATCTTTGTGTTGAATAGTATTTTTGGAAGTTGTTATTTCTGCATTTTTATTTTCGATATTATCTTTTAAAGTTTTTATTTCTTTATCTTTGTGTTGAATAGTATTTTTGGAAGTTGTTATTTCTGCATTTTTATTTTCAATATTATCTTTTAAAGTTGTTATTTCTGCATTTTTATTTTCAATATTATCTTTTAAAGTTGTTATTTCTGCATTTTTATTTTCGATATTATCTTTTAAAGTTTTTATTTCTTTATCTTTGTGTTGAATAGTATTTTTGGAAGTTGTTATTTCTGCATTTTTATTTTCAATATTATTTTTTAAAGTTTTTATTTCTTTATCTTTGTGTTGAATAGTATTTTTGGAAGTTGTTATTTCTGCATTTTTATTTTCAATATTATCTTTTAAAGTTGTTATTTCTTTATCTTTGTGTTGAATAGTATTTTTGGAAGTTGTTATTTCTGCATTTTTATTTTCAATATTATCTTTTAAAGTTGTTATTTCTGCATTTTTATTTTCAATATTATCTTTTAAAGTTTTTATTTCTTTATCTTTGTGTTGAATAGTATTTTTGGAAGTTGTTATTTCTGCATTTTTATTTTCAATATTATTTTTTAAAGTTTTTATTTCTTTATCTTTGTGTTGAATAGTATTTTTGGAAGTTGTTATTTCTGCATTTTTATTTTCAATATTATTTTTTAAAGTTTTTATTTCTTTATCTTTGTGTTGAATAGTATTTTTGGAAGTTGTTATTTCTGCATTTTTATTTTCAATATTATTTTTTAAAGTTTTTATTTCTGCATTTTTATTTTCAATATTATCTTTTAAAGTTGTTATTTCTGCATTTTTATTTTCAATATTATCTTTTAAAGTTGTTATTTCTGCATTTTTATTTTCAATATTATCTTTTAAAGTTTTTATTTCTTTATCTTTGTGTTGAATAGTATTTTTGGAAGTTGTTATTTCTGCATTTTTATTTTCAATATTATCTTTTAAAGTTGTTATTTCTTTATCTTTGTGTTGAATAGTATTTTTGGAAGTTGTTATTTCTGCATTTTTATTTTCGATATTATCTTTTAAAGTTTTTATTTCTTTATCTTTGTGTTGAATAGTATTTTTGGAAGTTGTTATTTCTGCATTTTTATTTTCGATATTATCTTTTAAAGTTTTTATTTCTTTATCTTTGTGTTGAATAGTATTTTTGGAAGTTGTTATTTCTGCATTTTTATTTTCAATATTATCTTTTAAAGTTTTTATTTCTTTATCTTTGTGTTGAATAGTATTTTTGGAAGTTGTTATTTCTGCATTTTTATTTTCAATATTATCTTTTAAAGTTTTTATTTCTTTATCTTTGTGTTGAATAGTATTTTTGGAAGTTGTTATTTCTGCATTTTTATTTTCAATATTATCTTTTAAAGTTTTTATTTCTTTATTTTTATTTTGATATTATTTTTAAAGTTGTTATTTCTGCATTTTTATTTTCAATATTATCTTTTAAAGTTTTTATTTCTTTATCTTTGTGTTGAATAGTATTTTTGGAAGTTGTTATTTCTGCATTTTTATTTTCGATATTATCTTTTAAAGTTTTTATTTCTTTATCTTTGTGTTGAATAGTATTTTTGGAAGTTGTTATTTCTGCATTTTTATTTTCGATATTATCTTTTAAAGTTTTTATTTCTTTATCTTTGTGTTGAATAGTATTTTTGGAAGTTGTTATTTCTGCATTTTTATTTTCGATATTATCTTTTAAAGTTTTTATTTCTTTATCTTTGTGTTGAATAGTATTTTTGGAAGTTGTTATTTCTGCATTTTTATTTTCGATATTATCTTTTAAAGTTTTTATTTCTGCATTTTTATTTTCAATATTATCTTTTAAAGTTTTTATTTCTTTATCTTTTGAAAATAATAAATTTGAATATTTTTTTGCTTTTTCATTTATTTTATATAATTTTTGATGTTTTAAATTTAAAGCTGTTAAAAGTTTAGAAGTTAATAAAATTGAATCTTCTTCTACTTTTCCATCTAATTCTTCTTTAAATATATTATATTGTTCTGGCGGCGTTATTATTTCTGATGTTAATATTTGTTGTGTGTTTATTAATATTTTTTTATTAAATATACAATTGGACATAAATATGTATAAAATAAATAAAAAAAGAAACATTATACTAAAACAAAAATAAATTTTTGTATTTTTATTTGATTTATATGTCATTTTTTTATAAACTATTTTTATTGAATTAAAAATTTATTCATATTTTAATAAAAAAAATAATTTATAATTACTTTCTAAATTAAAAATACTAAATTATTCAAAAACAAATTACAAAATAAACAATTGTGTTTGGTTCAAATTATTTTATTATTTTGTATAATTTATTTCTTAAATCTTTTTAGTATTTTTAAAATTTTTATTATTGATTTTTAATTTTTTTATAATTTATTTTTAATTTTTTTATAATTTATTTTTAATTTTTTTATAATTTTATATTATGAATTGGAATTTGATTTTTATGATAAATAAAAAAATAATTTTATTCATTATTTGAATATTTTAAATTTAAAACTTTTTTAATATTTTTTTGTGTATTTTTAAAATAAATATAAATATATATTTATATTTATGAATTTAATTATTTTAATCAAAAAAACCATTTAATCAATTAAATTATAACATAAATATATTGTTTTTTAATTATTTATTCAATATTAATTACAAAAAAATTAATAAATAATTTGACTTTATAACGGTTACGTTTTTAAGAACATTCCATAATTTATTTATTTTTTTGTTTTATTAGGCGTGAGATACGTCTTTATAAAAAAGATATCAAACTAGGTCGGAAAACTAGAAAAAATAATGCAAATAAAAGAAAAAGCACTTAACATGAGTTATTTAAATAAATATAATTATATATTATGCGGACAAGCTTTCAATTGGATTCCCATAATAGCTGAAAGAGTAATTATAATCCGTTAAGCCCAATCTGTTAAAATCATATCCAGCATTTTTTAAATCTTTTGTTTTATAATTATTGTTTTTAAAATCCTTTATAGAATAACCAGATGTTTGTAAAGCTTCTGTTTTATATCCAGCATTATATATAGCTTTCAAATCATATCCTTTTTTTGTTAAATATGTTAAATCATATCCAGCATCTTTTAAAGTTTTCAAATCATATCCAGCTTCTTGTATTTGTTTAAGTTCATAATCAGCATTCATTATTTCATTAAGTGTAAATCCAGCTTTTTTTAATTCAGCAGCAGTAAAGCCAGCTTCTTTTAAAGCAACAATTTTCTTATTGTTTAAATCATGACCGCCAAAGCCTGAATCTAAAAACGCTTTTAAATCAAAACCACTGTCTTTTATTTCTTTCATAGGGAAACCAATATGTCTCAATTCCCAAGGAGTATAACTATCTTCTTTAAAAGATAATAAGGTTTTGCTTTCGGATTTTAAAACTTTACCTTTATTAATTTTCATTTCTAATTTATATAAATTTAATTCAGTTTTTCCCGAAGCTTCAATTAAAGCTTTTTCTAAATGTTTATCATCCATCAAATAAGCTTTTTCTTTAAAAGCATACATAGACGCATTATCTAAAATTTGAATCATTTGGCGTTGTGATTGATGTTTTGGATGATGATTTAAAGCAGAAGCCATTAATTCTATTATTGGAGCAGTTTTTAAATTATTCGTTTTCGGATATTTCTTAGCAACAATAAATTTTAAAAATTGTAATCTTGCTTCTTCATCTAAATAATCAACTCTTAAATAGATAATTAATACGGTTTTTAATCGCTTCATTAATTTTGTCATAATGATTAGTCACTCTAATAAAGAAAATAGGTGTATCAGAATTATTTTTTACTGATGTTAACTCTTCTTTAAAAGCATTAACAACATTGATTATTTCTACGGATTCCTGAACGGTATCCATTTCAGCCAAGGCCATTTCACATTCATCAATAAAGACAATACAAGGTGCTAATTCTCTCGCTTTCTTAAATAATTCTCTTGCTTTTTGGACTGTATCACCACGATAATGAGAGCTGAAAGAAGAACCCCCAACTTGAATGAAAGGAAAATTAGTTTCTTCCGCTAAACCTTGGGCCAAAACTGTTTTCCCAGTCTCAGGTTCTCCATATAATAAAACTCCAGTCGGCGCTTTAAAACCGTATTCTTTCGCTTTTTGTGGATTAGTTAAAAAATCTTTAAATCTAGTTAAAGTTTCTTTTTCTTTTTCCATGCCAAATAATTGTTGTAAATTTAAAAGTTGTTGATTATTAGAACTATCATAAATCTCTAATTCTAATAAGGGTCTCGCCTCTTCTTGTTGTTTTGTTAATTTAGCTTTTTCAAATCTAAAATTTCTTGATGTGTTTTTAAACCTTCTTGATGTTCTTTATAATCATATATACGAATGATTAAAGTAAGATATACCAGCGATTAAACTAGATGCCCCTAACAAAACCATAATCGCTATAAAACCTGTATAAGAACGCATTTTATTATTATCAATCATTATTTATAAAATCCTTTCTAAATTATTCAAGTGTAATTAATTCACTATTAACGGCGTATTGCAGATGATTTTTATTACTTTCGATAGCTTCTTGAATAACATTATCTGCTTTCATTTTTTCATAATCAATTGTATAATCAATATATAATGTTAATTTTTTGGAAGTCGCAGGTTGACTTGTTGTACCATGGATTAAGACATCATCACTACGATCCCATCTAAAATTACGGCCAATATATTTATGTTCTTCTTTGCCGTCTAATTGTGCTTTAATAGCTTTTTCAACTTTCACACGTACTTGATTTTCAGAATAAACTCTTGAATCTAAAAAAACATTATAAACACAAGTAATTTTATTATTTTTTAAAATAGGAATCTCTGTGCTTAAATAAGTTTTGGGCGTAATCCATTCAACCTCTTTTTTAGTATCTTTTTGTAATGATTCAGCAGCATTATTGGAAACTTTAACTACTTTTAAAAAACCTTTTATTTCTTCTTCGCTTGGTAAAGGTACTTGGCGACCAACTGGAATATCGAAATTTTCTTTTATTTCAGTTTTATATGTTAAAAAACGATGCGCTAATAAACCACCAATACTTAAAAGAGCTAATAAAATCATTATTGTTTTGAATGATATTATTTTTTTAGTTTTATTATTTATTGACATTTTTTCTTTTTCCTTTATAATTTCTTTTTTTAATTAAGTTTTAAATTCTTCAATATAAGCTTCTAGTACTCGATCTAAATCTTGAATTATAATTTTGTTTTCTTCTGTGTCGGGTTTTTCGTAATGTCTTTTAATCGCATTTGAAGCAGCTTTTTTGAATAAAGATAATAATTGCCTGGTATTTTGTAAAGCAGGATAAGCTTCTAATTTATCAGCGATAACATTTAAATGTTCTTTGGCCTCCGGAGTTATTTTAGCTTCTCGTCCTAATTGGTCTTGTTTGAAAATATGTTCTGCGGCGTAAGTAGTTAAAAATGTTTTTCTAGCTTTTAAATCAAAAGGCTTCACTAAAACTTTATAATCGAAACGTGATAAAATAGCATTGTCTACATCTTCTAAATGATTAGTTGTTCCGACGAATAAAATAGGACTCTCAGGATTGAATTTTAAACTTGTTAATTGATTTTTAAATTTAGTAACCACATTTTTAGTCGCTTGATTTTCAGCTGTCTTTAAATTATGCATGGGTATTTCGCACTCATCAATACAAACAATCACTGGCGCGAATTTCTTAGCAAAATAAAACAAAGCATCTACCATTTCGATAGCTTCTTTTTGATTAAATTTTTGAAATAAAGTACCGTCTAATTCTATATAAGAATAGCCAGCCTCAGCAGCACAAGCACGCGCTAAAGTTGTTTTCCCTGTCCTCAGGCACTCCATGAAAAATAACTCCTGTTAGAGGGGGAAAACCATAATCTTTTAAAGCGCTTGGAGTTTTCACGCCCTGCATAAAATAATCTAAAGCGGCTTTTTCTTTTTCTAAACCGATTAATTGATGAAATCTTTTTTGATGTTTCATTTGTTCTAAATTATAAATATCGAATTCTTCTATATATTTAAAAGGGTCAAAAGGCAATTCATCATCTACTTTATTTCCTTTTAATTTATCTGTTAATAATTGTTTTTTATTTTGAGGTTGAGATAATTCTAATGGCTTTTCTTTAACTTCTTGAGTTGCAAAAGAAGGCATCAAAAACTTTGAATAACGAGAACATAAAAATAGGATTCCCAAAGCGCATCCCATCCAACCTAATAAACCCATCATTAATAACCACAAATTACTTTTAAAATGTGATGTTGGGGATTGTTGATTTAATTTCAAAATTAATCAACCTTTCTAATAGGACTGATATTCTTTTGTAAATAATATGCTTTATGATAAAGATCGATTTTAGTTAATTTATTTTGCAAGTATACTTCATGAATATTTCTATAAATAATTATTGTATCATAATTATCGTAATTTTTTTGATGGAAGTAGACATTTGTTTTCGTATCTATCAGAACACCTTGTGGATTAAAAGTGTCTTGTTTGATAATATTACCCGTACCATCCTCCCATATTTTATATTTATTATAAGAAATTGAGACTTCTTGGGGTGTATCATAAGCCATCTGAGTTGAGTTCCCTTTATAAACGTCATAATCAAATTTGATAAAAGTTGAACTGTCTTGAAAAGGTTTTCTTTGTACTTCTAATAAGTACTGGTTATAACTAAGGAATGCCCATTCCAAAGGGTCCGCTTCTCTCATTTCAAACGATAATACTGATGGTTTTGTAAACCACCGACCACCAAATGCTAGTCTTGTTAGATAATATGTAATACCAGACAGACGAGTGCCTGAATGACAATTATAACCAGTTAAATTGGTAGTCCAATCATTTTTACTATCATCCCAACCCCGCAAATCATATAATTCGCGCGTCATTTGCCCACTACCACTTTTTGTCTCAGCTTTGTTCCAAAAATCATAAAAAGAATAATAAATGTCCTTCCGAAATAGTAATGTCCCACTAGGAATGCGACGTTCTTTTTTAATAATTTGTTTTGTTATACCGTCAACATTCTTTATAACACAATTTTTTAACTGTTCTTTTAAAATGACTTGATAAATGTCTTGCGGTTCGGGATTAGTTTGTTGATAAATGTTATCATAATATAATTCATATGTTCTTTGCGGATTATGTAGAGGTATTATGAATGTTTCTTGAATTTGATAATTAAAAAAACGAAAATGATAACCTAAAATACCAGTCATGAAGAATAAACAAGTAATTAAAACTATAATATAAATATATTTAATCTTGTTTTTATTGCATACCATAAGATGATAAATCCATCCTTTTAATATTTAAATTAATATCTTTTTTAAAATTTTCGTTATCTTTTTTTTGTTTTTTTAAATCTTTAATAATTTGTTGCAACTTAGCTATTTCTTGCTGATTATTTTTTTCTTTATTATTTGTTTGCTCTGAGTTATCATCCCAAAATATAGATAATTGTATATTAATCTTTTCATCTATTAAAGAAAAGAAAGTAGTTATTTTGTTTTGTTCATTTAAACAAGGTAATAAAATTTTGATATTATTTTTAAAATCAATGGGTCGAATAACAGGATAAGTAGTTCCTGTACATAAACTAATAACTTTTTTATTTATTTTATTAGTATGAAGAAAGTAATATATAAAAAAAAGTGAATTATTAAGGACTCTAATTTGAATAAAACCAGTTGAAGCTACATATTCTTGTCCATCTTGTTCTCGAAATAACAGATTATTTTGTTGATAAGGTCTTACTTTCGCGGAATAATATGTCTTGTTGTTGTAAAACGTTTTTAGCAGATTTAGGTGTATTTTGAATTGTTGTTTTTTATAGTTAATAATTTGGCCTTTTTTAACAGAAGCTAAATCTAAATAAATAAATTTATAATCAGGTTTTTTAGTTGGTGGATTGATATCCGCTATTTCTTCTAATCTAACTTCTTTCCATTCATCTATGAATCCTTTAAATCTTAAAATAGGTTTTTTTGTATTTATATTTTTTGTAAAAATCATATCCTCATATCCGTTCTTTTATTATATGTTCTTTATTTTTAATATAATTTAATTATAATGCATAAAACTTCATAAATAACTTTTTTTTATATAAATAAACGATTCATTTGTTCAATGCCTTTTTTCTTTTGTTTCAAATCTGGATGGACATATAAATCTAATGTAGTTTTAATATCCGAGTGTCCTAATAAAGCACTGACTGTCTTATAATCTGTTTTAGCTTCAATCATCCGAGTAGCAAACGTATGTCTTAAAGAATGAAAATTAATAGGTTTTAGATTTAATAAATGCATAATAAAAATATAATGTTCTCGATATGTTCGCGGCTCAATAGGTTTTATATCATTAGATAAAATAAAATTAGAAGATAATTTATTTTTTTTAAAAGTTCTTAAAATCATTAATAATTGATTCGATAAAGGAATTTCTCTAAAAGAACTTTGAGATTTAACAGGACCAATAACTACTATTGTTTTTTTATAATGTTGTTTATTAGGAATATTATTCTCATCTAAATAAGTAATTCTTTGGACTGTTCTTTGAACTTCTATAAAACCATTTTCAAAATCTATATCACTCCATTTTAAACCACATATTTCTCCAATTCTTAATCCTGTTTGTAAAGTCATTAAAAGACCTAAATTTTTAAAATTAATATTTTTAATTAAATAATTAATAATTTTCTTTTGTTGTTTAATATTTAAAATGTTTAATTTTTTACTAATATTATTTTTAGGATATTTTATTTCATCCCAAATAAGATTAGGCCATGCATAATTTTTATAACCAAAATGAATAATCATTTTTAAAACAAGCATAAATCTCTTAATAGTACTTATTTTTAATCCTATGTCAACAAGTTCAAAAATATATTGTTGAACTTGTTTTTCAGTAATTTCAGAAGCATAATTAAACTTTTTAATTAAATGACCTTGAATAGTATGATAATAAGTAGCGATAGTTGTTTTTTTTAATTCTTTTTTTCTTTCTTTAAGCCATTCTGAAGATACAAAAGCAAATTTTTTTGTTAATAACATTAATACATCCTTTTTAATCAAAATTAAATGAAAGTAAAATTATATAAATAAAAACTAATTACATTCATATTTCATTTATATTATAAATACAAAAAAACCTATTTTAAGATTTAAAGGATTCATAGATGAATGGAAAGAAGTTAGATTAGAAGAAATAGCGGATATATAAAGAGGAAAAGGTGTTATTAAAAAAGATTTATCGACTTCCATAAATAAACATAATAAATATTATGTTGTCTCAGACGGCAATAAACCTTTAGGTTATTATCATAGTTATAAGTTTCATCGAATATTATTACTATTCATTGGGTTTCCTTCTGATTTGTTTTATGGGACCTCTATTTCTACTTGTATTTTGATTTTTAAAAAATGTCGTCGTCTTGAAGATAAAGATCATATTTTATTTATTAATGCTTCTGATAAATTTGAAACAGATAAAAAACAAAATATTTTATCAAATGAACATATTGGCGAAATCTTAGAAACATATATTAATAAAAAAGAAAAAAATGGTTATTCTACTTTAATATCTTTAGACAAAATTAAAAACAATGATTATAGTTTGAATATTTCTAACTATGTTTCAGAAACAATAATAGAAGAATCAATTTCATTAGATAAATTATTAGAAAATATCGAAACTAAGAAACAACGAATAAAAGATATAGATAAAGAATTAGATGTTTTTTTGAAAGAATTAAATATCATAAAATAATTTTGTAATTGAAATTTCTAAATTAATTGATAAATTAATGTAATTTTAAATTTTGTAAATAATAATTATTTTTTTATTTTAGATCAAAATTTGGGTAAAATGAGGTATTCATAAACTTGAAACACTTTTTTATTTTTTTAAAATCTTGCTATTCTCCAAAAGTTTAGACATTTTTTATTTTTTAAAAATTTTTTAAGACTAACTGAATAGTTAGTCTTTTTTTCAAAAGAATAAAAAAATAATTTTATAATTTATTTTTAAAATTCAACATAAATAATAAATTATAAAGAATATGTTGTAATTAAATATATTCGGATATTACAAATAATAATTTTTTATATTATCCAATTTTGAAATGCTTTTTTATTATGATTTTGGTAAACTTGATGATATTCGGTATATTAGAAAGCAAATTTTTTTATTAAATTAATCTTTAAAATAATCATTTGTAATATTTATAAAAATTTACTTTTGAAAATAAAAATTATATTTCTTTAATTTAAAAAGATATCAAAGTATTGACTTAATTTATAAGTCTTCAAGAACAACTTTTGTCTCAAAAAGAAAATTACAATACTTTAGAATATTTTTTATGTCTTTTTTATAAAAAATTATTAATTAGTTATTTTTTATTTTATAATATGAAAGATGATTAAATAAAATGTTTTTTAATTTAATTTTTATTACTCTTTTGTGCAAAATTATTTATTTATACATAAATTAAATCAAAAGATAGACATTATTACAAGGCAGCGAAGCTACCCTACAATTATGTAATAAACACTTTTTGTATTTTATTTCTATATCAAAACATTTTTGATATGTAGCTTAATAAAATTAATTTAAAGTCAAATAAAAAGTCAAAATGTTTATTTTGGAGAGTTCTTTAAAAATTATACTTTGTTGAGACTTTCGAGTGGTTTTATATTTTGGAACACAATAATGTTATAATATATTTAGTTTTAATTTATTTTAAATTTTTAAAAATAATAGAATAATTTGCATTTAAATAACTTTAACAAATAAAAGGATTTTTAATAACTGAAATATGAAAGAATATAAAATTATAGATGGTTTTTTATTTAAACAAATGATTATAAATGGTACTTTTAATTTAAAAAAAAATCATCAAGAAATAAATAATCTTAATGTTTTCCCTGTTCCTGATGGCGATACTGGAACTAATATGTATTTGACTATGATGGAAGGAGTTCGAAAACTTCAAAACATAAATGAAACTTCAATTGTTAAAGTAACTAAAATTTTGTCTGATGCCTTGTTAATGGGGTCTAAAGGAAATTCAGGAGTTATTTTATCTCAATTTTTTTCTGGAATTCATGAATATATTTATAATTTGAAAAAAAAAAATATTAATTCTAATGAATTTATTGATTCTATGGTTAGCGGTTATAAGAAAGCTTATGCATCAGTTATTGAACCGGTTGAAGGAACTATTTTAACTGTTTTTCGTGAATCTATTGAAGCAACTTTTAAACAAAAAGACAAAATAAAAACAATTAAAGAAGTTATACAAACAATTATAAAAAACGCTAAAATTTCCTTAAGCCGCACTCCTATGTTATTATCTGTTTTAAAGCAATCAAAAGTAGTTGATAGCGGTGGTAAAGGGTTTATTTTTATTGTAGAAGGAATGCTGTTGTATTTAGAAAATATTTGGTTAAAAGACGATGATATAATAAATACATCATATTTACAAGAAAAACATCATATTAATAAAAATACCGAATTAAAATATATTTATTGCACAGAATTTATTTTTAAATTAAATCAAAATAATCAGTTTGATATAGATGAATATAAAAAAACAATGAATTCTCATGGTGATTCTTTGATTTTGTTTACAGATAATAATTTGTTAAAAATTCATATTCATACTAATTTTCCTGATAATATTTTAAAAGAATTTTTGCCCCTTGGTACATTAGTCAAATCTAAAATTGATAATATGCAAAAACAAAAAAAAGATTTTATTGCAAGTAATCAGGTTTCAAATAATAAGAAATTAATTCAATATTCTCTTGTTACTTTTGTTAATGGTTTCGGCGAAGATATCGAAATAACTTTTAAAGAGTTACATTCTGATATTGTGATAAATTTACAAAAAAAAAAATATTCATCAAACGATTTACAATCGATATTTAATAAAATTAAAGCCGAAATAATTATAGTATTTCCGAATGAACATGAAATAATTTCTATGATTGAAAAAATTCGTCAATTACAACCTCATTTAAATATTCAAATTATGCCAACTAGAAGTGTTGTCGAAATTTATAATGCACTTTTAGTTTTTCAACACGATCTTTCTTTAGAAGAAAATTTAAATAATATTCATATGAATATGCAAAAAATTAAAATTAGCAAAATAATTGATTCAAAATATTTAAATAACATAAAAAAAGAAAAACTTGATTTAGATGGTTTTGCATCTTTATTTCAAGAAAATATTATAGAAAATCATAAAGATTTGTTTTTTTTAGCTAAAAATTTATTAACAAAAATGATTAATAAAAAAAACATTTTTTTAACTATTTTTTATTATAAAAAAGATATTTTTAAAAAAAATTTAAAAAAAATAGAATCTTTTTTAGCAAAAAAATTTCCTGATCTTGAAATAGAAAAAATAGAAATTGATAATAATATTTATCCTTATATTTTTTCTTTAGAATAATTTTTTATTATTTTTGTGGGTATGGCGAAATTTGGTATACGCGCATGCTTGAGGGGCATGTAAATTTTTTTTGTGAGTTGGAGTCTCACTATCCACACCATTTTTTATAAAATTTAATTTTTATTTTTTGTATTATAATAAAGTATAATTAAAATTATTTTTAGTAATTTTTTATTATAAAAACAAAATAAAATGATTTTCGAATTGATTAAAGTTATAAATAAAAATTATATTTTTTAAAAAAGAAATTAGTTAAGAAGGAAGGTTCGAAATATTAAAAAAAGATTATTTTTTTTTGATATCGACGAAACTTTATATAGTAGTCATAAAAAAGAAATTTTACCTCAAACTAAAAAATTAATTCAGGAATTATCACTTATGCCTAATACGATATTAGGAATTGCTACGGGTAGAAATTATTCGAATTTAAATGTTCTTAAGGAATTATTACCTTGTTTTAAATATTTAGTTTTAATTAATGGTGCTTTAGTTTTAGAAGACAATCAAATTATCGAAGAGAAAACACTTCCTTTGAATTATATTAATGTTGTTTTAGATCGAATAAAGTTATATCATAAAAATAGTAAAATCATAGCTTCTGGCATTAGCATGAATAAAACAGCTTTTTTTTATAATGATAATTTACAACAAATAGATATTATTGATTATTGGCATACACAATTTGATATTCCAATTGATAATCAATTTCATTTGAAAGAAAAAATTTTTATGTTGAATATTTTCGGTGATGAACAATACAAAATAAAATCTTTTTTAGATAAATTAGGTTATTTTCAGATTTACTATTGGAAAAATCATATTGATGTAACAATGAAAAATATTAATAAATTATATGGTATTCAAAAAATTAAAACAAAATATCCTGATTATGAGTTAATTTGTGTCGGTGATGGATGCAATGATAAAGAAATGTTAGATTTTGCTGATATTGGTATTGTAATGGATAATTGCGAATATCCAGAAGTTAAAGCAAAAGCTAATTTAGTAACTAATCATATTTTAGATAATAAAATGTATGATTTTTTTAAAAAACATAATTTAATTTAAAATAAGTTAATTTTTTCATTCATTATTTTATGATAAACAAATTTCTTTTGCTTAAAATCAAAAATTGATGATTTTTTCATATTATTTTCTGTGAAAATTAACATGGGTAAAGGATTTTTTAATGGATCAAAAAACAAAAGATTTATATGTTTTTACAGAAAAATTCCAAAATTTAAAAGAACTGGAAAAGAATGTTTTTTCTAAAATTGTTAATAAATTATTTCAAGTAAATTATTTGACTATTCAAAAAGCAGAAGATACAAATGATTATCGTTTTATTTTATTACATAAAGAACTTTTTTTCTTTTTTTTTCAACTTTCGGATTTCCAATTAGAAATTAGAAAATATGATGAAGTTATTTTTATTAAAAATTTAAATAATTTTAATAAATTAAAATTAAAAAAAGAAGAAAGTTTAATTTTATTAATTTTACGTATTTTGTTTCAACAAAAAAAAGAGATTAAACCTAATGGAGAAATTATTCAAATATATTTACAAGATATTTATCATAAATTAAATAGTATTGGTTATAAAGAAATTAAAAAAATAACTAAAGAAAAAACAAGAAATATTTTAACTTTATTTAAAAGGTATAATATTATTAATTATGTAGATAATGATTTATCTGATGATTCACTAATTATAATTTATAATACTATTCTTTATTTACTTGATTTAAATATGATCGACCAATACAAAGAATCATTAAAATTTGAAAATTGATAAAATTAAAATGAAAAAATTAACTAGAATAAAATTAATTAATTGGCATTTATTTTCTCATCAAGATATAGAAATCAGAGATAATGTTTTGATTTCGGGTGAAAATGGTGTAGGAAAGTCTACTTTATTAGATGCTCTACAATATGTTTTGATAGGAGAAAAAAAAGGTGTCAAATTTAATATAGCTGCTAATGATATTGCCAAACGTTCTTTAGAAAGTTATATTAAAGGAAAATTAGGTCTTGAGAATAAAGAATTTTTAAGAAAT
This sequence comes from Candidatus Phytoplasma fraxini, assembly GCF_038024965.1. NCBI lineage: Bacteria > Bacillati > Mycoplasmatota > Mollicutes > Acholeplasmatales > Acholeplasmataceae > Candidatus Phytoplasma > Candidatus Phytoplasma fraxini. The sequence goes on from NZ_CP146843.1 coordinate 162,086, forward strand.
AAAAATGTTATAACTCACATTGCTTTAGAATTTTATGATGAAATAAAAGAAGAATATACTATTTTAGGTTGTGTTTTAGAATTACCTTATAAAGGTTTATTAAAAGATAAATTTTATCTATTTTCTGGAATTTCATTAAATAAAAATATTTTTATATTTGACAATCAAATTAGAAATATCAAAAATATGCGTGAATATTTTAGAACTTTGGATAAAAATTTTGATTTTTTTGATACCAAACAGCAATATCGAAATGCAGTGGGTAAATTTTTGGACATTAATATTTCTAAATATTTAAAAATATTACCGAAAGCATTAGCTTTTAAACCCTTGAATTTACAACAATTTATTTTTGATTTTTTGTTGGAAGAAAATCCTATTAATGTTAATAGTTTAAAAAATAACGTACAACAATTAAAAAAAATTGAATTTCAAATGGAAATAGAAAAAAAGAAATTAAAAGAGTTAACTAAAATTATAGAAATAGAAAAAAATTTAAAACAAATAAATAATCAAATCAAAATTCATTCTTTATCAGAAAAAATGCTTTTAGTTCATCAAAAAGAAAAACATTTAAACAAAACATTAATTCAAAAAGAATTAATTGAAAAAGAATTAATTGCATTGATATCTCAAAAACAAAAATATAATGAAACTATTGAGCAATTGAATGATTATATTTTGAAATTACAAACCAATAAAATTCAAAATAAATCAGGATCTGTTTTATACACTTTACAAATGGATTTGGTTAACAAACAAAGAAATTTTGAACAAATTCAAGACAAAATAGATATTTTAAATAAACAATTAAAAGCGGAAATGTCTATTTTAGAAAATTTGTTTCTTTTAGAAAAAGAAGTTATTTTAGAAGAAAATTATCATACAATTAATTCTTTTTTAACTGAACCTACAAAAAAAAATTCTATTTTATTACAAACAAATTTTAATAAAACATATAATTATTTTTCTCAAAAAATTATTAATATCAATATAGTTCAAAATAATTTAAAAAAAGAAATACTTCTTTTACAAAACGAAATTAATAAAAATAGTTATGAATTAGAAATGATTAACAAAAGTTATATTTCTAATAACAATCATTTTGTTAAAATAAATAATTTATTAAAAGAAAAATTAAACGAGAAATATAATAAAAATATTTTTGTTTATCCTTTGTGTGAATTAATAGAAGTTAAAGATGAATTATGGAGGAACGCTATAGAAGGTTTTTTAGGTTCTAGAAAATTTAATTTAATTATAGATTATCGTTATTTTGATTTTGCTTTAAAAATTTATGAAAAATTACAAGACAATTTAAAAATTTATGATGTTGGTTTAGTGAATACAGAAAAAATTCCTGATATAAAAGATAATTATGACAGTTTAGCTTCTTATATTTCTAGTGAGAATAAAGATGCTTTAAAATATATCAAAATATTATTATCTAATATTAAATGTGAATTAAATATGGCAAATTTGAAAAATCATAAAACAGCTATCACCCCTTCAGGAATGATTTATAGTAATTATACTGCAAAAAAATTAAATCCAAAAACTTATCAAATTCCTTATATAGGTGTTAATTCTTATAAAATACGTCAAAATATTATTTTGAATAAAATGAATTTACAAAAAGAAGAATTAATGCAAAAACAAAATAAATTCAGACAAAATGATACTATTCTTGCTTTAATTCAAAAAAGTAAAATTTTTTCTATTATTAATTTAGATTTTGTCTCTTTGTTAGAACAAAAACAAGAAACAGAATTAAATTTAGTTAACATTAAAGACAAGATAAACAAATTAAGTCTTGATGTGAATTTAACTCAATTAGAAAATAATATTGTGCAATTGCAAGAAGAATCACAAACAAAAAAACAAGAATTAGAAAATATTATGTTCAAGATTTCTGAAAATAAAAATAAAGAAAATATTTATGTTAATCAGATTCATAATTTAGAAAAAGAACTTTTCAAATATAAAGATGAATTATTAGTGGAAGAACCAAAAGAAATTATTAATATCGAAGCGGCTTCTGTTCAATTGAATAATTATTTACATGAATATCATAATAATTACGAAATTATTTTTAAAAATATTCAAGAAAATTTGAAAAATATTGAATATCAAAAAAATATTTTAAAATTAGATCTTATTTCTTTAATGAAAATATATATCGAAGATTATAATTTATTAAATGTGGAACCTAAATTAGAAAATTTTGTTTTTTTTATGAAAGAATATAATTTGATTAATTCTAAAAATTTAATTCAATACGAACAAGAAGCTAAAGAATTAAGTATTAAAACAGAAATCATTTTTAAGGAAGAATTTATCAATAAATTAAAAAAAAGCATTATAGAAACTAAACAACAAATCGATAATTTAAATCAAATTTTACAAAATAGACCTTTTGGTAATGATTATTACCAAATTATAACTAAACCCTCTGATGATATTGAATATCAAAAATATTATTCTTTTTTTATCAAAGATGACAAATCAGAAGAAATGAATTTATTACATGAAAATGATTTATCATATAAAGATGAACTTTTAAATGAATTATTTCGAAAGATAATGTCTTTTGAGAAAGAATATGAAAATATAACTTATCAATTTTTAGATTATCGCAATTATTTAGATTACGATATTAAAATTTATGATAAAGAAGGTAATTTTTCTTTTTTTTCTAAAATTTTTAGAGAAAAATCAGGTGGAGAAACGCAAATACCTTTTTATATAATTATGGCTATTTGTTTTGAACAATTATTGGTAGACAACAGTAAATCTAAAAGCTGTTTAGTTTTTTTTGACGAAGCTTTTAATAACATGGATGAAAATAGAATAGATGCCATGATGTCTTTTTTTAATAATTTAAGAATACAATTTTTTATTGCTATTCCCCCGCAAAGAATTTTTAATATTTTGCCATATGTAAATACTAATTTAATTGTGGTTAAAGAAAATAATTATGCTATTATAGAAAGTTTTATAAAAGATATTTAAAATTTTTTTATCTTATACTTGGATTCCACAATAGTTGTTATTCACATTAATAGATAAAATATTTTTTTTATTAATTAGTTTACAATAAAAGTATATTTTTTAAAAAATTTGAAAATATTTTTTATAAATGCTTAATTGAATAAAAAGGTAGTTTAAACAAATGTCGCGAAATATCAAAAATATAAAAAAAATAATTTATTTTTTTTTAAGCACTATTTTGTTTTTGATTAATTCTGTTCTTAATATTTTTACTTTATTTTTGTTTTGTCATTTTATAAGTAAACTATTTTTACCACCACTTAAAAATATTGCCATTTTTAAATTTGATGTTTGCCGAGTTGTGAGTGGGAGTATGGAACCAACAATTATGACGTATGATTATGTTCTAGTTAAATATCTTTCACCATATGATAAACCTAAACTAAAAGGAGTCAAAACAGAAGGCTTTCAAAATAGCGATATTGTAATTTTTCAGGATGATTCCAAACCAGTACCTATTATTCATAGAGTTATAGAAAATCTTATAGAGTCAAACAAAATTAAAACTCGAGGCGATGCTAATACAGCAGATGATGCTCCAATACCTTACGATAGAGTTTTAGCTAAATATGTTTGTAAATGGACTTTTTTCCACATAATATGGATAATAATTATTTGTACGCTTTTTATTTGTTTTATGAATTACATAAGAACATTATTTTCTGAATAATAAATTTTATTACGACAAATTTTAAGAAATAATTAGGTGAAAATAAATGTGGGAAAAATTTTTTTGTCAAGAAAAAAAGAAAATATATTTTCAAAAAATGATGAATTTTATACAAAATGAAATTAAAAAAGGAAAGAAAATTTATCCTTCTTTTGAAAATATTTTTGAAGCCTTTCGCTTAACTCCTTATCAAAATGTAAAAGCTGTTATTTTAGGTCAAGATCCTTATTTTAATTTTAATCAAGCTCATGGTTTATCTTTTAGTGTATTTAATAATAAAACCCCTTCTAGTTTAAAAAATATTTTTAAAGAATTAAAAAATGATTTAAATTTGATTTCTTACAATAATAATTTAACTTCATGGGCTTTAGAAGGAGTTTTATTATTAAATAGTGTTTTAACGGTGGAAGATAGTAAACCTTTAAGTCATCAAAATATCGGTTGGAAAGAGTTTACTCAAAATATTTTTAAATTTTTGAATCAAAAAGAAAAAGTAGTTTATATTTTATGGGGTAAATTCGCTCAAGAATATACTCAAAATATTAATTTAGATGAAAATTATATTTTGAAAAGTTCTCATCCTTCACCCTTGTCAGCATATAAAGGATTTTTTGGAAATCATTTTTTTTCTAAAACGAATTCCTATTTAATTAAAAATAATATTTCTCCTATTAATTGGGTTTTAAATAAATAATAAAAAATCATATTTTATAAATATAATTAAAAGTTGGATCTTGATTTTATGACAAATTATGTTACGGTTAAATTAAAATTAGAGCAATTTCAAATATTAAAAAAAAAATATAAAAATTTTATTATTCCAAATACTGTAAATAATATTTTTTTAACAATTAAAAAACCCCAATTAAGGATTACTTGTTATAATAACGGTACTTGTTTATTTCAAGGCAAACTTGAATATATACAACAAATTTTAAGCTTAGATTTAGATAATCAATTTCATATAAATATTGGTGAAGCGAAAGAAATAAATAGTGAAACAAACATCGGTTCAGATGAAGTGGGTATGGGTGATGTTTTTGGACCTATTGTTGTTTGTTCTGTTTTAGTGACCGAACAACAAATTCCTTTTTTACGAGACATAGGAATAAAAGACTCTAAAAAAATATTAGATAATAAAATTAAAAAAATTTTTTCAATCGTTCAAGATAAATTTGTTTATTCTGTTAAAATATTGAAACCCTGTGAGTTTAATATTTGGATTAAAAAATATAACATGAAACATATCCAAGCTTTATTACATAATCAAGCTATTTTGGAACTTATAAACAAAACAAAAGACACAAGAAATGTTGTTTTAGATCAATTTGTGAATTCTAAAAAATATTTTCAATATTTACAAAATGAAGAACAAATATATAGGAAGATTCAATTCGAAACCCGAGCAGAAAGTAAATATGCCAGTGTTGCTTTAGCTTCTGTTATAGCAAGAGCTGTTTTTTTACAAGAAATGAATAAATTAAAAGAACAAATAGGTTATGAATTATTATTAGGAGCAGGTTTTAAAGTAGATGAACAGATATATAAAATTTATCAAAAACATAAAGAATTGGTTTTTTTTCAAAAAATAGCTAAATGTAATTTCAGAAATGTTAAAAAATATTTTAGTTAATTTTTTTCAATTACTTTTAAAATATATTTATATAATTCAAATTTGAAATAGCTATTTTGTTTATTTTTCAATTAATTTATTAAATAAAATAATTTGTTTATGCAAAAAAGAGGTAATATAATGTCTACTGTTTTTACTAAAATAATTCAAAGAAAAATCCCTAGTTATATTTTATACGAAGATGACATAGTTATTGCTTTTTTAGATATTTCACAAGCTACTAAAGGACATACTTTGGTTGTTACTAAAAAGGAATATAAAACAATTGTTGAAGTACCAATAGATATTTTTAAACATCTTTTCGAGATAGTACACAAAATTAGCCAAACTTTAATTAAAACTTTCAATTGTCAAGGTATTAACTTGATAAATAATAATGGGATTATATCAGGACAAACAATATTTCATTATCATGTTCATTTGTTACCTCGATTTTTTTCAAAAGAAATACAAATTATTTTATCTGATAATAGTAATAAAAAAAATCATAGTTATTATGAACAAATGACAAAAAATATTGTGAGTAATTTAGAAATATAATGTTTTATTATATTAAAATAAATTAAAGGATAACAAAATAAAGGTTAAAAATATATATGAAATGGCCAATAAAAAAAAATCCAAAACAAACTGTTATGGAAGAAATTTTAAATGCTGTTTCTCATGGCTTAATGGTTCCAGGTAGCGTTTGTATTTTTTGTATTTTTTGTTGTAAATATTCATTTGATTTGTCTTTGTTTTTATTAACTTTCACTATGTTTATGCTTTATTTTATGAGTTGTTTATATCATTCTTTATCTTTTACAAAAGCTAAAAAACAATTTCAAAGATTCGATCATATTTGTATTTATTTGTTGATTTGGGGTAGTTTTTTACCATTTTTGTTTTTAAATAAAAAGGAAATTGATTTATTTACTTTAATTTTTTTTATTTTACAATCTCTTTGTATATTGATAGGAATATTATTTAAAATATTTAAAATGAAGCAAGGAGAACGAATTCATTTTATTTTATTTTTAATATTAGGATGGAGTGGTATTATTGTTATATTCCAAAATAGAACAATTTTTTTTGCTTTTGATAATTTAATATTGTTATTTCTTTTTTTAGGAGGTTTGTTTTATAGTATCGGTACTATTTTCTATGTTAAAATATATAAAAAATATTTTCATTTTATTTGGCATTTGTTTGTTATTTTAGGTAATTTATGCCATGTATTTTCGATTTATAATTTTGTTTTGTTTCATATACAACAATAAATAGTTTTTATTTTTGAAAATAATATATAATATGAATATGGATAATGAAATGAAATTAATTTTAGCAATAATTTCTAATGAAGATGCTAATAAAGTACAAAATTATTTAAATAAATATAATTTTTTTCACACTAGATTAGATATCAAAGGAGGATTTTTAAAAGAAAATAATACTACTTTTGTTATCGGTCTAAAAAAAGATAAAGTAGAGCAAGTGTTAGAAATTTTTAAAGAGCATTCTCAAAAAAAAACACAATTAATTCCAAATAATGTTTTAAATGAAATGAGTGCTTTTTCAGATTTATCTTCTGAAATTACTGTCGGCGGCACTACTGTTTTTGTTTTAAATATAGAAAAATTTTTACAAATATAAAATTCTTTATATATAAAAAAAGTTTACAAATAAAGGAAGTGAATTCATTATAATGGCTTTAACTAAAGAACAAAAAAAAAATATTATTTTACAAAATGCTAATTATGAAACAAATACAGGTTGTACTCGAGTTCAAATTGCTATATTATCAGCTGAAATAGAAGAATTAAATAAACATTTAAAAGAACATCCTTCTGATTTTCATTCTAAACGTGGTTTATTAATGAAAAATAAAAAAAGAAGTACTTTAATGAAGTATTTAAAAACTCAAAAATAAAATTTTTTAATTAAGTATTGGAAATATAAAACAAACTATCTTAATTTTTTAAGATAGTTTGTTTATTTTTTATATTTTATTTTTATATTTGGAGCGAATGAGGGGAATCGAACCCCCGTCCTATGCTTGGCAAGCATGAGTAATAGCCACTATACTACATTCGCGATTTGATTTTTTAAAAATCAAAAAAAGCTTACTATGTAAGTATAGCATAAAATAAAGTATATATAATAAATATATTATTCAATGGTGCCTCAAACAAGAATTGAACTTGTATTTTGTCATTACCATTGACATGTTTTGCCATTAAACTATAGAGGCTACTTTATTATATTGAATCTTATAAAACATTCAATTATTTTAATTATAATAAAAAAACTTTTAAATTGTAAATTAAAATAATGTTTATTTTATCAATATTTATTATATAATAAAAAAGGTGTTTCATCTAATTATATAACGTATATAAAAAGGAGTTTTAAAATTAATTAATGGAAAACAGAACAAAAATTAAATTCCAAGGCGTAGTAAAATGGTTCGACGTAACTAAAAGTTTTGGTTTTATTAAAACAGTAAAACCTATTGGCGAATATTCATACAACGAAATTGCAGAACAATTTTCTTTAGATGAGGCGGAAATAGAGCAATTTATTGACAATAGAGACAGATCAGAAGATGATTTATTTTGTCATGCAAATTCTATTATAGAAGGTAATAATGAAACTATACCTGGACATTATCAAGAAAGTAAATATAAAAAATTAAAAGAAAATGATAAAGTAGAATTTTTTATTAAGTTAGTTAAGGGCAGAGAACAAGCTTGTTATATTGTTTTAGTTTAAGTTTATATCAAAATTAATATTTTGAAAAAAAAGATTCTATTTGTTGAGTCTTTTTTTTTAATTAAAAAACAATTTATTTCTTTTTTAATTAAAAAAGAAATAAAAATTATAATAATAAAACTGGAATATTTTTTAATGAAAAAATTTAGTAGTGAATCAGTTACCAAAGGGCATCCTGATAAAATAGCAGATCAAATTTCAGATTCTTTATTAGATTTTTTTTTACATCATGATTCTGAATCTAAAGTAGCAATCGAAACAGCGGTAACAAAACAAAAAGTTATTATTTTAGGCGAAATTAAAACTTCTTTTAAAATATATTTTGAAAATATTGAACAAATCATTAGACAAGTTGTTAAAGATATTGGTTATGATAATGAAAAAGACAATTTTTGTTATCAGAAATTATCTATTTTAAATTTAATTCATGAACAATCAAAGGAATTAACAAAAATTGTTAATAAAGGTGCAGGAGATCAAGGTTTAATGTTTGGTTACGCAACAAACGAAACAAATCTTTTTTTACCTTTGGCATTTTGTTTAGCTAGAAATTTATCTTTAAAATTAACTGAAGTTAGAGAAAAGAAAATTTTACCTTTTTTAAGACCAGATGGTAAAACCCAAGTCACTTTAGTTTATGATGATCAAAATAAACCTATTTATATAGATTCTATTGTTGTTTCAACTCAACATACAGATAATATTACTCAAGAATTTTTAAAACAACAAATTTTAAAATATGTTATCGAACCAACAATTGAACCACGTTGGATTAATAACAAAACTAATTTTTATATTAATCCTTCTAAAAGTTTTATTATTGGTGGTCCTTCTGCTGATGCTGGTTTAACAGGAAGAAAAATTATTCAAGATGCTTATGGTAGTGAAGTTCGTCATGGTGGTGGTTGTTTCAGTGGAAAAGATCCTTCAAAAGTTGATAGAAGTGGCGCTTATATGGCTAGATATTTAGCTAAAAATATTGTCGCTTCTGGTTTATGTGATAAATGCGAAATACAAATTTCTTATGTTATTGGTTTGTCTCAACCTGTGAGTGTTTTTATAAATACTTTTGGAACTAATAAAGTATCAGAATCTTTAATTCTTGAAACTATTGAACAAAATTTTGATTTAAGTCCGCAAGGTATAATTAAACAATTAAATTTAAAAAAATCTTTTTTTCAAATAACTGCTTGTGAAGGACATTTTGGACGAAATGATAATTTATTTACTTGGGAAATATTAGATCAAGTTTCACTTTTCGCTAAATTATTGAAATAAAACAAGTTTTTTTAATAACTTATATACATTTTTTGGATTTTGTTAATCAATTATTTTATAAATTTTAAAAAGGATTTTATTTTAATATGAATAATTCTAAGTTAGTCAAAGAAATAACTTCACGAGAGATTGATTTTGGTCGATGGTATAAAGAAATTTGTTTAAAAGCAGAATTAATTGATTATTCAGATATCAAAGGTTTTTTTATTTATTTACCTTACGGTTATAGTATGTGGGAATCTATTAGAGAATTTGTTGATAAAAAATTAAAAAAAAATAATCATCAAAACGTTTATTTTCCTTTATTTTTTACTGAAAATTTATTTAAACAAGAACAAGAACATATTAAAGGGTTTTCTCCTGAAGCTATAACGATTGAAGAAGTTAATAATGTAAAGTTAAAAGAAAAAATGATTTTACGACCGACGTCAGAAGTATTGTTTTCTAGATATTATTCTAAAAAAATATTTTCTTATCGTGATTTACCTAAATTATTTAATCAATGGTGTAACGTTGTACGTTGGGAAAAAACCAATAAACCTTTTTTAAGAAGTAAAGAATTTTTATGGCAAGAAGGGCATACAGTTCATGCTACCAAAGAAGAAGCTATAAAAGAAACTATTTCAATATTGAATTTGTATAAAAAATTAGGAAAAGAACTTTTAGCTATTCCTTTTATTTCAGGAAAAAAAACAGAGTTAGAAAAATTTAAAGGTGCTGTATGGACTTATTCTATAGAAGCTTTAATGCATGATAAACAAGCTCTTCAAGCTGGTACTTCTCATTATTTAGGTACTAAATTTTCTGAAAAATTCCAAATTAAATTTCAAGACAAAAATTTAAAAACACAATTAACTGAACAAACTTCTTGGGGAATTTCTACAAGATTAATAGGAGCTATTATTATGGTTCATGGAGATGATGAAGGATTAGTATTGCCACCTTATATCGCTCCTATTCAAATAGTTATTATTCCTATTCAAACACATAATTCAGAAGTTGTAACAAAAGCTAATGAATTATATAAAAAATTATCTAAAAAATATAGAGTTGTTTTAGATAATCAAAATAAAAATATTGGTTTCAAATTTAGTTATTATGAATTAAAAGGAGTTCCTTTAAGAATAGAATTAGGTTTAAGAGATTTAAAAGACAATAAATTGACAATCTTTATAAGATATAATTTTCAAAAACAAACAATTGAAGAAAAACAATTCTTAAAAGAAATCCCGATTTTATTAAAAAATATTCATAAAAAAATGTTTCAAAAAGCTTTGAATTTTTTAAATCAGAATATATTAGAAGTGACAACTTATGAAGAATTCAAACAAAATATTAAAAATATAGGTTATATCAAAATGAGCGTTCATGAAAATGAAGCAGAACAAATTATAAAAAATGATACAGGAGCAACAGCAAGAGTTGTTGTTTCACAAAAATTAATTAATAAAATATGTCCTGTAACCAAAAAAAAGGCTAATCAAACTATTTTATTTGCTAGAGCTTATTAAATTTTTATTTTTTAAAAATTAAAAATTATTTTGTGAAAAAAATTGTAATAAAATAATAGAAATATTTAACTATATTTAAAGATTATCAATAAATAAAAGAGTAAAATATGAAATTCAAAGTAGCTATTATAGGAAGACCAAATGTAGGAAAATCGAGTTTATTTAATCGTATTTTGAATAAAAAATTAGCAATTGTCTATGAAGAAGCAGGGACAACTAAAGATCGTATTTATGCTGAAGCTATATGGTTGAATCAAAAATTTTTTATCATTGATACAGGCGGAATTACTTTTGATAATGTTCCTTTAATGAAACAGATTAAATATCAAACTGAATTAGCTATTGCAGAATGTAATTTAATTATTTGGGTTACCGATGGTCAAAATAGATTGATAGAAGAAGAATTAGAAATAAATAAAATTTTACATTTGAATAATAAAAAAGTTATTATAGCGGTTAATAAAATAGATAATGTTAATTTATATGAAAATATTTATGATTTTTATTCTTTAGGTTTTAAAGATATTATCAGTATTAGTACGCAACATGGTATTGGTATTGGGAAATTATTAGATAAAGTTATTTCTTATTTACCGCGTTCTAAAAAAATCCAAAATCAAGATGAAGAAGATTTAAAATTTGCTTTAGTTGGACGCACTAATGTTGGAAAATCAACTTTAACTAACGCTTTGTTATCAGAAGATAGAATGATTGTGTCTGATATCCCAGGAACAACAACAGATGCTGTTGATACTATTTTTTATAGAAATAATAAAAAATATCATATAATAGATACTGCTGGAATGAATAAAAAAAAGAAAATTTATGCAACACATGAAAAATATAGCTTTTTAAGAGCTTTAGATGCTATCGAAAGAAGTGATATTGTTTGTTTTTTATTAGACATAAGTCAAAAAATTACTGAACAAGATAGAAATATTGCAACTTTGATTTTTAATTATTCTAAGCCCTGTATTATTGTTTTAAATAAATGGGATTTATTGGTAGAATGTGAAAAAAATATTAAAAAATTTGAAATTCTTATGCGAACGGAATTTAAATTTTTAAATTATGTCCCAATAGTTTTTTTGTCTGCTAGAAATCAAAAAAGAATTCATACTTTATTCGAAATATTAGATAAAGTTTTTGAAAATTATAAACAAATATTTTCTTCTCATATTTTAAATGATATTTTAAATGAAGCTACTTCTATAAATCCTCCGTCTTCTTTTCGTCAAGGTAAAGCTAAATTTTATTATTTAAAACAAACAGCTAATAAATGTCCAGAATTTCTTTGTTTAGTAAACGATCCAAAATTTATTCATTTTTCTTACGAAAGATTTTTAAAAAATCAATTAAGATTAAATTTAGAACTTGCTGGCATCCCTTTAAAAATAGTTTTTAAAAAGAAAGAAGTTTTGTTGTAATGAAAAAAATTACTATTATCGGCGGCGGCGCTTGGGGTTCAACTTTAGCTCAAGTTTTAGCAGATAATAAACATGAAATATTAATTTATGATAAGAATCAAAAATATATTCAACAAATAAATAAACAAAAACATCCTTTTTTTAATGTTGTATTTTCTCCACAAATCAAGGCTACTGATTCATTAGAACAAGCTCTTAATTATTCTGATTTCATTTTTTTATCTATTCCAGTACAAAACATGAGAAATTTGTTCAAAGAAATTAATCAAATCTTAATTTTTGAAAAAAATTTTATTAATGTGTCTAAAGGGATTGAGTTCCAAACTAATAAACTTGTTTCTCAAATTATTAAGGAAGAAATAAAAGAAAATAAAATAAAAAATTATGCTGTTCTTGTAGGACCTTCGCATGCAGAAGAAGTTATTTTAAGAAAAATTACTTTTTTAATGGTTGCTTCAACTAATCAAGAATTTGCTTTAAAGATTTCTAGAATATGCTCTAATCCAAATTATTTAAAAATAACCACTTCTAATGATATATTAGGTGCTGAAATTTGTGCTTCTTTTAAAAATGCTTTAGCTTTAGTTAGTGGTCTTATAGATGGTGCTAATTTTGGCCATAATGCTCGTTCAGCATTTATTACTTTTGGAATTTGTGAAATGCAAAAAATTTTAATTTTATTTCCTAATTCTATTTCTAATAACACCGTCTTAAGTTTAGCGGGGTTAGGTGATTTATCAGTTACTATTTTTAATGAAAATTCTCGTAATTACCAAGCTGGTAAAAAAATTCAAATGGGTCAAACTTTAAATCAAATTTATGAAAAATCTAATCAAGTTATCGAAGGTATTTATAATTTACAAGTTTTTTATCATTTAGCTATTCAACATAAAATTAAATTACCTATTATTACAAATGCTTATAAAGTAATTTTTAATAACGAACCTATAAATAATATTATGTTAAATATTTTGGATAATTAATTAAAATAAATAATATTTTTTATTTTAATTAATATTTATGTTTATAATAATAATTTTTATGTTAAAATCTTATTAGTTTTAGATAAAAAAATTTAAAATAAATGAAACATAGGAGATTATACAATAATGAATAAATCAAAATTAATTAGTAAAATATCTGAAGAATTAGATGTTAAAAAAGATCAAGCTAAGAAATTTTTAAATTGCTTAAACAAAATAGTGAAAGACAGTTTAAAAGAAGAAAAAAAAAATAATCCATATGCTAAAGTGATTAAGGTTATTATTGGTGACTTAGGCGCTGTTCATTTAAAACATAGGAAAGAAAGAATTTGCAAAGTACCTAAAAGTAATAAAGTTTTAACTATTCCAGCACAAGATGTACCAGTTTTCAAAATGAGCAAAAAAATTAAAGATTTTTTTAAATAAAAAATATTTGTTTGTATTATCTAAAAAAATTTTAAAAATTATTCTGTTATAGTTCCAATAAAGGGATATAAAGTGTTTCATAAAAATAATAATAAATATGTATAAAGAAAATCGCGAAAAATAAGCTATTTTTACTGTTAAGAATATAATTAATATTAAGAGTACTAACAAAAGTTTTAACATAAACATGTGTATTTAAATAGATACATTAACAAAATAAAATATTTTTATAAAATTAGGATAAGGTCGTGTCTAGATATCTGTTAAATCAGATATCTAGAATGTGGAAGTTTTCATTAGTAAACTTTCAAAGCGCAAATCTCATCGAAACTAAAATTTATTTTAACAATAAAAAATCTTTCCTTTCAAGAAAGAGGATTTCAAAATAATAAAAAAGGTTTAAATATGAGTAATTTAGTAAAATTGATTTGTACGGAATGTGGAAGAGAAAATTATCATACTTTTAAAAATAAGAAAAAAACTCCTGGACGTTTAGAATTTAACAAATATTGTCCTTTTTTACGTAAACATACTCTTCATAGAGAAAAAAAATAAAAAAATGTGAGTTATAATAAAATGTTTTCTTTTTATCAAAACAATCGTTCTTTAGTTTTTGCTAAGATGAACAAAGGCAGTATTGCTTTATTTTTTTCTAACTCAAGTAGTTTTATACACAATATTAATTTTGAATTAGATAAAAATTTTTATTATTTAACAGGCATAGAAGAAAATAATATTGCTTTGTTGCTTATCAAAAGTCAAAATGGTTATGAAGAAACTTTGTTGTTTTTAAAACCTAATAATTTATTAAAACAAAAATGGGATGGGGAAAATTTAACTTTTCAAAAAGCATCAAATATAACTTCTATTCCTTTAGAAAATTGCTTAGATATTGATTGTATAGATTCTTTTTTATTTAATTTTTTAAATACTTCACATAATTCTAAATATGGTTGGATTGATAATGTTTATTTAGATTTATCGAAAAAAAGTATGAGTGATGTTTCTAATTTATATTTAAATAAAGCTCGTTATCTTCAACAAAATTATCCTTATGTCAAAATATTTGATATTTGTATTTTTTTATCAAAAATGAGAACTATTAAAAATGAAAAAGAAATTGATTTAATAAAGGCAGCTATTGCTGTTAATGATAAAGCTTTAAGAGAAATAGCTAAAATTTTAAAAATAGGGATGTATGAATATCAAGTAACGGCTTTTTATCATTATTTTTTAGCAAATCAGGCTCTTCGTCCTTCTTTTAATACTATTGTAGCTGCTGGTAAAAATGCTACTATTTTGCATTATAATACACAAAAAAGCCAGATTCAATCCAATGATTTAGTTTTATTAGATTTAGGTGTTAATTATAATAATTACGCTTCGGATATTTCAGTTTGTTTTCCTGCCAACGGTAAATTTAATTTGCAACAAAAAATTATTTATAATATAGTTTTAGAAACTAATAGAAAAATTATTCAATGGATGAAACCAGGTTATACTTTTGCTGAAATGAATAAATATGGTAAAGGTATTTTATCTCAACTTTTAATAGAAAATGGTTTTTTAGGTGAAAACGATAAAATAGAAAAATATTGTTATCACGGATTAGGTCATTATTTAGGTTTAGAAGTACATGATGTCGGCAATATTTATGAGCCTATTCCGAATAATAGTGTTATCACAGTAGAACCTGGTTTGTATTTTGAAGAATTTAATTTAGGAATTCGAATCGAAGACAATATTCTAATTCGAAATAGTGGTAATATAAATTTAACAGAAAGTATTCCTAGAAAAATAGAAGATATTGAAAATTTAATGCAAATAGAATAATTTTTTCATTTTTTTTTTTTTTTTTTTTTTTTTTTTTGTAAAAATTATTAAGGCCCTGTAGCCAAGTGGTAAGGCATGGCTCTGCAAAAGCTTGATCGGCGGTTCAAATCCGTCCAGGGCCTCCAAATTGATTTTTTTAATAAAAAAGTACTTCCCAAAATGTTATTAATTATAAATACATTTTTGAAAGTACTTTTTTTATTAAAAAGATAAGGTGATAAAAAAATTATTTTTTTTTACCAAAATAAAATCTATTTTCACACCCCTTTATTAAATTTTTAATATTATTCATGTGTTTTATAATAATGATAATAGTGATAATTAAAATTATCCAAAGTTGAGACAAATCGATAGGTTTTATAAGTTCAAGATGATACCCGATCCATAAAAAAACATTAACTAATACAGTAGACAAAATAGAAGATAAAGAAGCGTATCCTGAAATTCTAATAAAAATAATAAACAAAATAATTCCTGAGATACCGATATAATAATTAATAGCTGTGATAAAACCCACAGAAGTAGCTATTGCTTTCCCTCCTTTAAAACGATTAAAAATAGAAAACATTTGCCCTATAACAATGAAAAATCCGCCGTAACAAAATAAATCTTTATTATTTTGTATGATGATTAACCAAAAACCTTTCAAAAAATCTAATATAAAAATAATTAAACCATAACGTAAACCTAAAACTCTTGCAGCATTTGTAGAACCTATATTTTTCGAACCTAATACACGTAAATCTGTATTTGTGAATAATTTACTTATTATTAATCCAACAGGAATAGAACCAATTAAATAAAACAAAAAAAAATAAATTATTAAACTTATGTTTGAAAGCATTTTTTATTTGTACCTTTTTTGATATTAATTCAAAGACATTTTGATATATGTCAAAATATATTAAACGCTTTTTATTTTTAAAAAATAATTTATATTAAATATATATAAAATAATAATTATATATGATTATAACTTTTTTAACTTAAAATCATTTTTCTAAATTAGAAATTATTTAATTTATTATTTGATTTTTTATTAGTTGAAATATTTTTTTAAATTATTTTGTTTTTTCTTTAATTTTTAAAAACATTTGAAATTTTTTATATAACGTTTATATGTTATAATTGTAATTGAATTAAGTTTTTTTGATAATAAAATAATAATTAATTTTAAATTTGTAAAAAAAGGATATATTTATAATTATGTTGAAAAATTTATTTGAATTGCCAGAATTAAATTATTCCTATGATTCTTTAGAACCTTTTATAGATACTAAAACAATGGAGATACATCATACTAAACATCATCAAACTTATATTAATAATCTGAATACTGTTTTAAATAACAATCAAATTTTTAATAAAGATTTAAAATTTTTATTAAAAAATTTATCTTCTTTGCCAGAAAATATTAGACAAGTAGTTTTAAATAATGGAGGCGGCCATTTCAATCATTCTTTTTTTTGGACTCTTTTGAAATTAAATGAAACTTGTGATAATTCTTTCAAAATATTTCATTTAATTAATAAAACTTTTGGAAATTTAGAACATTTTAAAGAAGAATTTGCAATTAACGCTAAAAATATGTTTGGAAGTGGTTGGACCTGGTTAATTTGTGATTATCAAAACAATTTAAAAATTATTAATACTCCTAACCAAAATACAGTTTTAGAAATGGGTCATCCTCTTTTAGGATTAGATCTATGGGAACACGCTTATTATTTAAGTTATCAAAATCGCCGTCCAGATTATATCGAAGCTTTTTATACCGTGATAAATTGGACGCAAGTAGAAAAATATTTGCAAAAAGCTCTTTTAAAAAATTCATCTTTAAATTCTAAATAGATAGGTTGTTGCTTTGAAAAAAAATTTTTTATGTTGCCGAAAAATTTTAGAAAATTAAGATTTGAAATTATGACCAGTTTATATCAATATGATTTTTATCAAGATGAAATGAGTAATCCGAATTCTAATGAAGTTAAAAATCTTTTTATTATAGAACATATTATTAAAAATATTTGTTTAATTGATAAAATTATTAAGAAAAATCTATATGGCTATGGTATAAATAGATTAAATAAAGTGGACAAAGCAATTATTCGTTTAGCTACTTTAGAATTACTAGAACAACAAAATTCTCATAAAATCATTATTAACGAAGCCATTGAATTAAGCAAAGAATACTCTACTTTAAGCGACGGAAAACAATATAAATTTAATAATAAACTTTTGCATTTAATTTATGAAGATATTCAAAAAAATAAATATAAAACAAACGAGCTTTTATAAAGCTCGTTTTAACTATTATTATTTTTTATTGTGTTAATAATGTCTTTTATGGCTAAAATAAATGGTAATAATAATATTGCCATTAGAATTATAAAAAACATTGTTTTTGTAAAAGATGTTTTATTTTTAGAAAACTTATAATAATCATTTTTTGTTTTAGCATTTTTATTTTTTTTGAAATCTAATTTTTTTTTCATTTTTAACAACCTTATTTTTTTATATAATATATCAGACACAATTTTTATTGATTAATATTAAAAGATAATAAAAAATTTTTCTTTACTTATATATACTTATTATATATAAAAAAACGCTTAAAATTATTTTTTACTAAAGGATTGTTTAACATGGAAAATTATATTCAACAAAAATTACAGCAATTAAAATTTAAGCAAATAACGCCTATCCAAAAAGAAGTATTTACACACTTTAATCAACCTTATCATTTAGTAGGCAGTGCTCCAACAGGAACAGGAAAAACTCATGCTTATTTATTACCTGTTTTAAGCAAAATTGATTGGAATAAAAATATTATCCAAGCAATTATTGTTGTTCCAACTAATGAATTAGTTTTTCAAGTGTTTAAAATGTTAAAGGAATTAGAACAAAGACATTCTCAAGTGAAAATTTTTTATGGTGGCATGGATAAAAAAAAGATATCTAAAAGTTTAGAAAAAAAACAACCTCCTTTTATTATAACTACTTTGAATAAATTAAGCGAATATACAATTGTTTTAAAAAAACTTAATATTTATAAATCTTCTTTTTTAATTTTAGACGAGGCTGATACTTTATTTGACCAAAATTCTTTACAAATATTGGATGTATTATTATCAAAATGGAAACCTAAAATTTTATTATTTTCCGCTTCAATCACTAATAATATGAATAATTTTATCCAAAAATATTTTGGTAAAACTTTATTTTTAGATGTTCATTCACAACAAAAATTAAATATTAAATATTATTTATTAAATAGCTCGCCGCAAAAACGTTTAAATGATTTAAAACATTTTATGAAAAATTTAAATCCTTTTTCTGTTTTGATTTTTGTTTCAAAAAAAGAAGAACAATTAAAATTATATAATGATTTAAAACAATATAATTTTAATGTTTTAAATTTTTCTTCTGATTTGTTAGTTAAAAAGAGAAAATATTTGATGACAGAAATTAAAAATATGAAATATCAATATATTTTAGCTAGTGATTTAGTTGCTAGAGGGTTAGATTTAGATATTGAATGGGTTATTCATTATGATTTACCTACTAAAAATTTAGAATTTTTTCAACATCGTAGTGGAAGAACAGGTAGAATGGGGAAAGAAGGGCGAGTACTTCTGTTTTATGATGAAAAAGAAGAATCTTCTTTGATAAAAATTAAAAAAAATTATGGTATTATTTTTAATCAAATAACATTAACTAAAGATGGTTTTCGTGAAATAAAAATGGATATAGAAAAAAACAATAATAATTTTTATTTAAATCCAAAACAAAATAAAAATATCAATTCTAGAAAAAACAAAAATTTTCAGGCTC
Source organism: Candidatus Phytoplasma fraxini (assembly GCF_038024965.1). Taxonomy (NCBI): domain Bacteria; kingdom Bacillati; phylum Mycoplasmatota; class Mollicutes; order Acholeplasmatales; family Acholeplasmataceae; genus Candidatus Phytoplasma; species Candidatus Phytoplasma fraxini. The sequence continues at coordinate 181,477 of NZ_CP146843.1, forward strand.
AAACACATAAACAGAAAAAAATATTTCTTCGAAAAGGAAGAAAAAATGATTAAAATAGGTAGCCATGTATCTTTTGCAAAACCATTTTTTTATTTAGATGCTGTTAAACAAGCTTTATCTTTTGATTCTAATACTTTTATGATTTATACCGGAGCTCCCCAAAATACTAAAAGAGTTGATATAAAAAATACTTATTTAAACGAAGCTTTACAAGAGATGCGAAAGAAAAATATTAATTTAAATGATTTGGTAGGACATGCTCCTTATATCATTAATTTAGCTAATTGTTCTCATGATAAAAGAAATTTTGCTATTTCTTTTTTGACTGAAGAACTGAAAAGATTTTCTCAATTAAAAATCCCTCAAATGGTTTTACATCCTGGCAATGCCTTGACACAAACAAAAAAAGAAGCTATTAAATTGATTGCATCAGGAATTAATCAAATTTTAACAAATACACATTCTTTAAAAATTAAAATAACTTTAGAAACTATGGCTGGTAAAGGTACAGAAATTGGATCCACTTTTCAAGAATTAAAAGAAATTATTGATTTGATAAATTTTAAAGATAGAATAGGTATTTGTTTTGATACTTGTCATGTTTTTGATTCAGGTTATGATATTAAAAATGATTTTAATGAAGTTATATCTAAATTTGATAAAATTATTGGTTTAAAATATTTAAGTGTTTTGCATATTAATGATTCTAAAAATCATTTAGGTAGTAAAAAAGATCGTCATGAAAATATTGGTTATGGTAACATAGGTTTTTCAGCTTTAATTAAAATTATTTATCACCCCATATTTTCACATTTACCTAAAATTTTAGAAACTCCTTTTATCAATGACTTACCTCCATATAAAGATGAAATAATAATGATAAAAAACAAAATATTTAACCCTTGTTTGAAATAGTAATTTTTTTAAAATAGATAAATGTTAATTATTTTATATTTGATATTATCCAATAAATATTCAAATTTCATAATAAGATTTAATTTTTGAAAAGAGAAACTTTCTAAAAATATTTGTTAATAAAAAAATTGGATTTTTGGGTTTGCATATTTTGAAATATACAAAAAAGTTATTTTAGTCAAAAATAAATATTATTTTGTTAAAATGATTTAAAAGAATAAAAAAAGTAATAAATATTTAGATTAGTTTAATTTTATATATTTAATATTTAAAGAAATTAAAAATATTTTATAAAGATAAAAATAAATATTTATGTTATTGCGGAATAATTAATAAACAATGTGAATTTGTATAAAGGCAGGTTTTATACATTTTTAAACAAATTTTAGAAAAAAGTGTATTAAAAAAAGAGCAGTGCAGTAAAAAAACAGGAACTTAAATGAAGTTCCTGTTTTTTGTTGAGTGGTATTTTATTTTTATTCGTTTGATTTTGAATCTTGTTGTTTTTTTGATTTCTTTTTGTATTTTTCTTTCAGTTGGTTTTGTTTTGCATAAAATAAAACCCCTTGGGAAGGGGTTTGTTTATAATTTAATTTATTTGAATTTTGAGTTATTTATAATAAAAATATTTATTTTTTTGTATTTTTTTTAACAAACACAGTTCTTTGGATATACATTATGATGCATATCATATCCGATTGGGCAGCAAACAAAAGAATTGTTTTTTGGAATCAGAAATATATAAAACATCAATCTTGAGTGATCGTGGATTGAAATTTGATAAATATCTAAATCACTTTTTTATTGCATCTTGCAAATCACGACAACTATTGAAAGGACATTTATTAAATTGGTCTTTTTCAATTTTATGAAAATGATATGTTTTTTTGTTTTCAAATAATTCTTCCCAAGTTAAATTACAATATTGAAATAATTGAGAAATTATTTCAATTATAATTGAAGCATTAAATTGAGAAAAAGCATATTTTCCTTTTTTAATAAGTTGTGCTGAATCTAAAAAAAATTGAAATTTTTTCTGAGATTTAAAAATTGTGTTTTTATCTTGCATATTAAATGAATTCATATTTTATATTAATTATTTTTATTTAATCGGAAACTTTGTGTAATAATCATAAATTTTTTTTTCTTGAAATAATACGTACTAATTAATACGTATTAAATTATTATGAATATTTAAAATTTAATTATTGTAAAAGATAATTAAATTTTTTTTATATATAAAAAAAATATTTAGTGGAAAGGATATAAATATAAAAAAATGTCTTATTATTCACGTAATTATAGATTTATTAATTTTTTATTGTTAGTATTTGGGATTATTTTTTTATTTAGTTGTGTTTTATTTTATAAAGGTTATATTGACGTTCCATTTATAACAGATAATAATAAAACTGAGGAAAAAACAACAGTTAAGAATAAAGAAAAATAAGAAAGATAAAAATAATAATAAGGATGTTTAATAATTGTATAAAAAAATGGTTGTTTATTTTTTTTACTTTATTAATAATTTTCTTATTGGTTTTGGGTTTAAGTTATTATTTTAAAATAATCAATTTTATTTTTGAAAATAAACAAGATGAATTATTAAAAGAAAATATTTATCAAGATAAAATAATTGAGGTTGAGAAGCCAGTAGAGAAAATTATTTATCAAGATAAATTTATAGAGGTAGAAAAACCAATTATAAAGCTAGTAGAGAAAATTATTTACCAAGATAGGATTATTGATTTATCAGGAGAAGAAAAAGTTAGATTATCAAATAATATTAAAAAGTCAATAGGTAATTTACCAATTTATAAAATGAAGACAAGTGAAATTTTTAAAATAATTGATAATCATTTTAAATAAAGAGTCGAGGAGTTTGATTAATGGTTTCAAAACAAAATTTTTTAATTATTCCAAAAGAAAATAAACAACGTCCTAAGTTTTCAAAAACAAACAATTAAATTAAGTAAAAAATGGCTTTCTATTTATAATGCTAAAACTAAGCAGAAATTTGTTTTTTTAAAAGAAGGAATGTTTAAAAATATGAAATATAAAAAAAGAAATAAATTTATTTTTTATGGTAAAAGAAATAAAAATAAAATGCTTTTTTAAAATGTTTTTTTATATGAAATAAAAATAAATTAGAAAGAATATAAAAGAAATTATGACATTAACAAAATTTATAACTTATATCGGAGCTGTTGCTGTTTTGGTTATTATTTTATTTTGGTTAGGTTTATTAAAGTTAACAGATAAAACAATTGTGAAGATAGAGAAAAATAAAATTGAAGAAGTCGAAAAAGAAGATAAACCAGCAAAAGAATCGAATAAAGAAACAACAAAACGAAAGTAATATAATATGAATCAACAAAGAGCATATATATTGGGAATTGTTTTATTAACAAGTTTAATTAATTTTTTTATTTATAAAGGATATTTATATTTACAAAAGTTAAAAGAATTAAAAAAAGAACGTAGTGAACTTTTTAGGGATATTTTAAAGAATTATATTAAAAGTGGTTATTTGAGTGTTGTGGAATTTGAAGCTTTATTATTAATAGTTAAAAATATGGGTAATCGTTTAGGAATTTTTAAGCAGCATGTTGATAAATCTATGGCAATTTTAAATGAGTATGGAGATGTTATGAAACCAGTAGATGAAATTATTAATGCGGATGCACGAGAGATTAAGGAACAAGAATTTAGAGATTTAGAAATCGAAAATGAAAATTTAAAAAGATTATTATATGGAAATACAAAAAATAAAGTAGAGATTATTAAAGATGGTGAAGAACCTTTTTAAAAATTATTGAAGATTTTATAGGAGTAAAGAAAAATGATAAGTGAATACCAAAAAATAAAAAGATTTTTATATTTATATAACGAGGCTGTTAAACAAAATAAAAGTATAAATATAAGTAGTTTTTTAATAGAAAATTATTATGATGATTGCGTAGATTTTGAAACTGGCAATTTAACAAATCACTATATATATGTATGATAAGTTAAAAAGTGTCCTTAGAGTTCAAAATGAAGCACGAGTAATAAAAGAAAAGCGATTAAAAGAACAAGAAAAAAGTTTACAAAATATTTTAGATCAAAAATAAAGTTTTATTATTTTTAAAATTTTCAAGAGATAATTGATTTTATCTTTTGAAATAGAAAAGTGATTTTGTTAATATTCTTTATTACTTTTTTTATTTCAAAAGATAAAAGAATGTTAAGAGGGTAATTAAATGTTAAAGGAGTTTAATTTAGAGTTTTTTAAATATATTTTTGAAGAAAAAATATATTTAAATGTTGTTAATTTAATATATATTATTTTTAAAAATCTTTTTTTTACTAAATCATCTTTTTTATTTGGTAGTAATGTAGGATGGAATAAAAATTTTTTTCATATTTATGATTTTACAAAAACAATTGTTATATTTATATGGGAAATGTTAACATGGTTTATATATCCTTTAAAATTATTTAGTAATTTATTTAGTTTTTTGGTTGAAATTTTAACAATGTTTAATCAAGAAGGAAAAAAATTCATAGGATATATTGAACGATTTCTTATATATGCAGTTGACTTAAAAATTGAATATGATGACGGTTTTTGGGAATATTTAAAATCGGCTGTAACTTGTATTTTTAAACTTACTGTTGGTGGATTAGTTATTTATTTTTTTAAAGACGTTCAAAGTTTTTTATTAGAATCGTTTAATAAAATAGGTTTTTTATTATTTAATATTGTTTTAAAAATATTAAATATTTTTATAATTCTTTTGAAAATATTATTGGTATGGATGAAAGTAGTTATTAAAGTTGTAGAGTTTATTTTATTTATTTTTTTTAGTTTTATAAGTGAATGGAGTATAGAAGAAACTAAAAACAATGCATTAGTTAGAATTAATGATAATTAGAAAGAGATGCCATTGTTATTTAATAATTTGTTAAAATATATATATATTTTAAAATAAAAATAAAACAAAAGATTGGAAAAGGTTTATTATATGTCATATATTAGGTTATGGAATAGGAATTATAAAATGATTCCATTTTTAATTACTGTTGCGTCATTAATATTTTGTTTTATTTTAATTATGAGTGTAGCTTTTACATATCATAAAGAGACAGAATTAAGACGTTTAGAACATGAAAAACAAATGAATGAATTAGATCAAAAGAAAAGAATAAAAAGAGCAGAAGATAAAGACAACGAAGAATATAAATTAAGAAAAGCAAATGAAAAATCTGAAATTAAGACAAAATATAGAGCCCCGCAATTTGGAGATTGGAAAGAATTGGGTTTTGTTCCTTCCTTCATTGATAATGAAGAGGGATATTGTTTAATGGAAGATTTTGGATATGATAAAGGATTTGAATTTTTTGACTTGGACCGTGATCACAGTGTTATTGTTTTAAGAAAAAAAAATAATTCTAGTGAAAGTATTTATTGTGCAATTCAGATTTTTAAAAAAAATGAACAGTTATATGTAAGACCAAAATACGTTAGACGTACAACAGAATTTATGTCTATTGATTATGTATATGAAGTAGTATATGAATTATGTAATCAAATTAAGGGTGTTAGTGATAACATTCAAACGAAGTCTCTACCAAAAAATGGTAAAAGATATAAAGAGATTAAAAATGAGGTTAATAGTTTGGGTATGGAAATTTTAAAATTTGATTAATATATACAAAACAATATAAATACAACATACTATATATTTCACAATGTATTAACTATAAACAATTTTGTTTTGTTTTACAACATATGCCCTCCTCTCTACCTTTTTTTGAAAATTTTACTTTTTTTAAAACTTTCATTATATAAAAAAACAAACAAATTTTTTAAAAAAAACATAAAAAAAAGAATTTTTTTATGTTTTTTTTAAAAAACTCGGAGGGCTGGCCACTGTTGTTCGGCCAGTTTGTTTGTTAAATATAATGAAAGTTTTAAAAAAAGTAAAATTTTCAAAAAAAGGCTTTTCAAGACAAAAAAGACGCGCGGCGTGTAGGAGTGGTACCAAACTCCCTCGGGAGTTTGGACCCTACGTCCATAAGCCGGTGAGGTGTTCCAAAAGTTTAGACACTTTTTGTTTTTTAAAAATTCTTTAAGACTAACCTATTAAGTTAGTCTTTTTTTATTATTCGAGACTAAAGTAATTTTCATATCTTTTCTAAAAACGTTTTTTGAAAGGAACAAAATGTTAAGAAAAGAATTATTTAAAGATTTTTTAAAAAATAAAAAGAATTTAATAATTCGTCATCAACTAATCAATTTACATTTGACCTTAGTAAATAAATTAGTTAATCAATTTAAATATTATCCTCGTTTATTAGAAAGACAGGATTTATATCAAGAAGGCGTTTTAGGATTAATCAAGGTTTTAGATAAATATGTAGATTTAGGTTATGACTTCATCTCCTATGCCAAGTCAAATATAAAATCAGAAATCAGAGAATTAATAAGAAAAAGTCATTTGCCTTGCATTCCTCAAAAAACTCATAAAACCAATAACACTTTTTTTCAAGAAGAAAAACATACATGGCATTATCAAATCCTTAACCCTCATCAATTATGGTTAAAACAAGTAAATCATGAACTATTTTTAAAAAAACTAAAAACTAAACTAAATAAAAAGGAGTTTAACGTCATTAGATTAAATTTTGGAGTTCCTTTAGGAAATATCAACGAAGATTATCAACCTAGTTATTCCAATCAAGAAATCACCCAAATACTAAATTTAACTTTAAGACAAGTAGAAACTCTTAAAAACATCGCCATCAATAAATTAAAAAAATAAAAAGACCTGAATAAGGTCTTTTTATATTAAGAAAGGAAATATCAATGAACTTAAAACCTAAAAATATTTTAATTATCTTAACTTTAACCTATATCGATTTTATAATTACAAATCTTATGACGTTATTTTTTGATTTTAATTTAGGAATCAAAGCTAACACAACGATAAGCCTTATATCGGATATTGTCTTTTTATTTTATTTATGGATTAAATAGAACAAAAATGCAAAAATTCATTAATTGGGTTGGTTGTAAAAAGAAATTATTACCACATCTTTTACCTTTAATTCCAAAAAAATTTAAAACTTATTACAAACCTTTTTTAGGAAGTGGTGCTTTATATTTATCCTTAATGCCTAAAAAAAGCCATTTTACACGATAATGACACACAACTCATCCAAATATGGAAAAGTATTTTATATAATCCTCAAGATTTTTATAATAAAGCATTAGCTTTTGACAACTTTATGTATCAATATCCTAAATCACAACAAAAACAACAAAAAACAACTTGTGAAAACTTATTAAAACAATATAATTTGTTATTAACAAAAAAGAAAAAGAGATTAACTAAAGCATCACTTTTCTTTATTTTAAGTAAATATTGTTTTCGTGGTATTTGAAGATACAAAGATAATACATCCTTATATACAAATTTTGGTTATAAGCCTAAATATAAAACAGGCATATTAAATTTAAATGATTTATATTCTCCTTACAAAAATATTTTCAAAAAAATAAACATGTCTTGTTATGTACTGATTATCAAAAAATAATTGCCACCACCAAGAAAGATGATTTTGTATTTATTGACTCACCTTATTACAACGGCAAAAACATCACTATATCATCTTTTTACAAAGGAGTTTTTAGTTTTACTGAACAAGTGAAATTATTCAACTGTCTCGAAAAAGCCGATAAAAGAGGAGCTAAATGGTTATACACCAATTATGATACTCCCGAAATTAGAGCATTATTTAAAAATTATTACTTCCAAAGTATTAAATCTAGTACTAACCATAATTTGACAAACAAAAATAATAATCATGAAATCATTATTACCAATTATTAAAAAAGTAATTTAAATTTTTGACCTCAACAAGTCTTTAAACTGTTTCAAAGATTAATTTTTGATATAAACGAAACGTAAAATTCCAAAAATAGAAAATTAAATTAGTTTTAGAATGCGTAAAAATCAAAACTTAATCAATTAAAAAATAAACTAAAAAAATAGGAGATAAATTTTATGTTAAACAACGTTCAATTAATCGGTCGTATCACTCGTGACCTCGAAAAACAATATCTTAAGGTTAACAACGAACAAGTCCCTAAAATAGATTTTCAATTAGCTGTTAACCAAACCAAAGACAAAGTTCAATATATTCCTTGTGTAGTTTTTAGAACCCAAGCTGAAAATTTTCATAAATACTTACATAAAGGATCTAAAATTTATCTAGAAGGAACATTATCTGTCCAAAAATACACCAAAAACGAGGACCAAAAGAAAACAAATACCAAAGTTATCGTCCATAAAGTCATCTTTTTAGATAATAAACCTCAAACTGATAATTTACCATTTTAAAATAAAAGAACATTGATATTAAACATCTTAACTTTTTAAAAGAAAACCAGAAAGGAGAATAAAAAATCATATGAGCGACGCTATTACTGAAATCGCCCGCGGTACTTACTTCAAAAACCGCAGCAAATTAAAAACCAAAACTAAAAAAAATAAACTCAAAATAAAAAGGAGCCTAATTATGACAAACAAACAAGAAATTGAATTTTATGAAGATGATGATAACAGAATAGATTATGAACTTGAATTGATTAAAGATAATGGATTCTTAATCCAAGAAACTCATTATGAAGATGAATGTATTAATACAACTTGTCCATTTGAATATGATAAAAATACAACTAAATTAATGAAAAAAACACAATATAATTTAGATAGTCAAAACATTGAATATATTCATGAATATGATGCAAATGAACATCTAATAAAAGAAACATATTATAAAGATGATGGAAAATCCATTACATCCATTGTCATTAATGAATATCAAAAAGATGGAACTATTGAATTAATTTATAAATATAATGCAAATAAAAAATTAGTAAAAGAAATCCGTTATCAAATTGATGGAAAAATAATTGATAGAATTCATGAATATGATGCAGACGAAAAACTAATTAAAGTAATTGAATAATAAGATGATGATAAAACTATCGATTTCATATATGAATATGATTTAAATAAAAAAAATACTACTACAACTATGTAACAATTTGAAAAAAATATCAATATTATACTTTTAATTACCAATTTTCACCAGGATTAAAAGCATTATATAGTTATTAATAATAAAAAAAGGAGCGAAAAAAGATGTTTTCACAGTCAATGCTGTTACATTATCCAAAAGATAAAGGGTGCTCTGTTTTTAGCTTTTCGAACGTACCCTAATAGAATCCATTACTTCTAACAAAGAAGTAATTTTATCTTCTAAAATAGGTAAATTCATTTTAAAAACCCGTAAAGCCTACACTGGTAGAAACCCCCAAACAGGCAAAAAACTCAAAATCCCTTCAAAAACTGTTGTCTCTTTCAAACTTTCTCAAACCATTAAAGATAAAGTAAAAGATTTAACATTAGAATAAAAAAATATCAACCCACTCGTCTTTTAGCAGTGATTTTATTAAAGGAGAAAAAAATATGAATAAAATCATTAAGACAAAAACAAAACCCAATACACACGAAACAAACCAAAACCAAGAAATAAAAACAATGACTAACCCCAAACAAGAAAATATAACTATTATCCCAATAAAAAAACGCAATTTATTAAAAAAAATAGCTTACATAACGATCATTTTACATTTTATTTTACAAGTCATTATTATTTACTATGGTAATAAAATTCCTTGGTTAACAACAGGAATTAATAATTGTCTTGAATTAATTCTAATTGAGGGTTATTAGTGTTAATGATTTCTTTTTGTTCCACATTGATGCGAACTTGAAGCACTCCTTTGTCGTCTTTTAATATCATTTGTGGGCGTTTAGTGTCATCGTAATCCTTGTTATCCACTTTTAAACCAACATTTAAATATTTTTCAGGATTAGAAAAAGTTTGAAGTGTGTCATATTTAGTGGATATTTTCAAATATAAAGAAACATTAATATCCATTCCGTTGGAGTTTAGTGTCGCTTTGTGTTCGATCGTAATTAAGTGATTATATTTTTGTTCGTTTAAGTTTGGGATAGGAATTGGTAAAAGGGTTTTATCTTCATTATTGCCACCTGTTCGTTCTACTGTGAAAAAAAGAACATCATTCAATAGTTGAATTTTTTCTTTTCTTTGTTTAGAAAAGTGATTAGTGATAGCGTAAATAGATGCAGCTACGAAAAAGAGTGCGATAATAGTTGTAATTATCGTTAAAATTTTGTTTTGGATTTTTGTGTTTTTATTCATTATTTTATTCCTCCTGGAATGATAGATTTGATTAATTTGTGATTACGAATTAGTTGATTCCCAAGGAAAAGCCTTCGGTGGCGGCAGTCAAACAATCGAAAACAAAATTACTAATTGAGCATAAATAAAAATTAAAAGACCAATTGATGATTGGTCTTTTTTTGTTAGAAAGGAACTAATATGACTATCAAAAACAAATTAAATAAAAATTTAATAATAATCATAATAATATCTATGATCTTATTTTTAGGGACTTTTGTTTGGCTTCACCATCAAACTTTAACAGAAACTGAAAAAAATCTTATAACCCAACAAAAAAAATTAGAAAATCAAAATAAAAATCTCCAAGAAATAAAAGACAAACTCCAACAAAACAAAGATATAATCCAAAACCAAATTACCAATACAAATAAAGAAACACAAGAAAAAACAAACACTAATTTACAACAATTAAATAATCAAGAAGAATCAAACTTTCATCCTTCTAACAACCAAAAATTTCCCTCTTTTAACCAATTAATCGGTTTCAAAGAAGAAAAACAAGCCGTAGAAGGTTTTATTGATTACCTTAATAACCAAGAAAACTACAACAATATTGGCGAGGTAGATTCACCGCTAGGCATCTTAATGTATGGTATCCCTGGAACTAGGAAAACAATCTTAGCCAGAGCTTTAGCTAAAGAAACTAATTTACCTTTCTTCGAAGCAAGTAGTTCTGTCTTTTCTCAAAAATTCACAGGAGCCGCACCATAACTAGTAAAAGATTTATTTATGACAGCTCGTGAAGAAGCTCAAAAAGGAAAAGGAGCCATCATTTTCTTAGATGAATGTGAAACCATCTTTACTGATTTAAGCGTTTTAGAAGCTGGTTCAGAAATCGCTAATGTGGTAAACCAATTCAAAACCGAAATGACATCATTTGAAAATGACCCTGAACATCCTATCTTTATTATTGGCGCTACAAACCGCATCGACCAAATTGATGAAGCCATCAAATCAAGATTCACTTACAATATCGAAGTCAAACCAGGCAATAAAGAAGAAAGAAAAGTCTTTTTAGAATTATTAATCAACAAACGTAAAAATCCTTACAGTGAAGAAGTTAAACAATACTTATACGAAGTTATCAATGAATCTTTAGAAAGATTACCAGTGAACCAAGAATTCAAAAAAGCCAATCATACTCTAGAAAACCTGTCAAAAACAACTGTCACCATCTTCGCTAAAAACCGTGGACAAGGCGAAACACGAAGAAATGAAATCAATCAAGAAGACTTAAAACAAGCTTACAAAATGATAATCTCACAAGATGACACCATTTTAAACGCTATCGAACAAGAAATTAAAGATAAAGGAGGTGAATAATTATGTTATCACCATTAGACTTAATTAAAGGCTGTTTTTCTTTTAAATCTTATTTCACTTGGTTTTTAATGGCTTCCGCCATCTTTGGCATTTTCCTTTTCTTTAAAAGAAAACTTTCCGCTAATCAAACAAACAACACAACAACTTGGAAAGGTTATTTAACTTATTTTTTAATTATTATTGGTGTTTTAAGTTTTATTTACTTATGTTTTTTTCATAAACCAAAAGAACCATCAAGTAAATACGCAGGCCAATTAGTCCAAGAAATTGATAAAGCTATCGACAAATACGATGAAGTAATTAACAATTATCAAGGATTAAAAGATAATTGGGAACAAGAATTAAGCAAAGTAGAGGCTGAATTAAAAGAACTTTATGAAACCCAAGAACTAACCCAAGAACAAAAAGCTAAAATCCAAGAAGTTCTAGATAAAAACGAAGACAAAATCAAAGATTAACGAAATCAAAACTAAAAAACAAGAAAACGAAAAGAATATTAATGTCTTAAAAGAATAACTTTAACAAAAAGAAGAAACATTAGCAAACAAAGAAAAAGAGATAAAATTAACAGAAAAACAAATCGCGAAAACCACTGATTTAACTGAAAAAGAAAAATTACGTGCCAAATTAGATATTCACTATGTCGAAAAAATTAAATTAGTGAATCAAATCACGGAAATAAAAACACAAATAGGAACATTAGAAATAAAACAAAAATCCTTCACCGAATAACTTCAACATGCTGAAAGATTTAAAAAAGAATTAATGGAGTCTCGTGATGAATTAACAGTGGAATTACAATAATTATCAACTATTATAACTACTTACGATAAAAGAAAATCCGAAATCCAAAACAACATCAACCAAGTCAATGAAAAACTCGAAAAAATCGAAGCAGAACAAGACTTATACAAAACATTAAAAGAAAAATACCAAGCAATGCATATTCGAATGCAAACACATGAAAAAGAAAACGAAGCATCGGCTGGTAATATCGTCAAATGGGGATTCAAAGCCTTCGACAAAGTAACTGACTTAATCCCAGCCAAATATGGCATGAAAATCATAGGTAAATCAATGACTTTTACACGTAAATTTTCTCAAGGGATGACGAAAGCCACTTTAATTTGTCACGAAGGACACCGTTTATGACATATGTACAACGAAGTAGCGAATGAAAACACAGAATCACTCCCAATGATTACCAAAGAAGCCTTAGAAATGTATACCAAAGACATTGACCGCGACCTAGCCAAACTCGACGCCGACCAAAAAGACTACCAAAAGAAACTAGAAGAATATAATAATCGAATGAAACAAGAAAATATACAACAAGAATTAAACAAAAACGAAGAATTAAATAAAAATATTAAAAACGAATTTCAATCTTGGATCAATGAATACATTAAAATCACCGAAGAATTAGAACTCAAAAGAGGACAAATAACCGACGAAATCAAAAATGAACAACCAAAAATAATACAGCAAGAACAACTAGAAATAAAATTAGAACCTATCGACGAAGAAATCAAAACAATCAAAGAAGAACTAAAACTTCAAAACCCTAATTATAATAGAGCCCAAAAAAGAATTGAACAAACTAATCAGAACAAAATCCCAGAATTAATATCTATCCCAGCATAAAAAAACTTTTTTTAAAATTAACAAAATAAAAATGTATAATAGTAGTAATTAATTATTTTCAAAGATAATACCAATTACCACTATTATCGGAAAGGCTATGAAATAATGAACTTTTTTAAAAAATATTGGATCGTTATTTTAATTATTACTCTTTTATGTATTTCTGCTATTATAGGAATTTTTGAAGGCATTCAAGAATACAAACAAGAACCAAAAACCTTATCAAATCATCCACCAAGAACCAAACGCGAATTAGAAACATCAAAACCTAAAATTCCAATAACACAAGAAAAATATGATAAAATTAAATCTTACATCTTATCAGAAAATGAAAACGAAGTTTTAACAATAAATGATCTTCCTAAACAAGAATTAACCGAAATCAATAAAATTAAAAACAGTTGGACAAAGTGTTTAAATGATTTAAATGAACATCAAAAATGGATAAACGAATACCAAAAAGAATGCGATGATTATAATAAAAAAATAAGCCAACTTAACCCCCAAGATGGATTTGATAAAATAAAAATAAAATCTTTAACCGAACAACTCGAAGGTGCTGAAGGCTTGAAAAATGATTCTATTAAATCTTTCGATAGAAGGTTAAAAGAATACAAACAATCCATCTTATCCTCTCTCAATTCCCTCTACGAAATCACCCTAAATGAGGGATAAAAAAATAAAGGAGATTTTAATTAATGTTTAAAATCAAAAATAATTTATTATTATTAAATATATTTGTATTTATTTTATTAGGATTTTTAATTATTAATAATACTCAAATAATGGCCGCTCCTAATGAAGAGTTTATTGGCAATATGAGAATCGTTAATACACGTTTTTCAGATATTAATCGTATTAAAGATTTTCAACCATTTTCACAATATTTTGATTTTACACTAACTGGCCCGCGTTATAACGGAAACATAGCAGAATTTGCAATGATTTGGAAAATTAAGAATCCGCCTCGCAATTTATTAGGTGTTTTTTTTGATAATGGTACCAGAGATGATGAAGATGATAAATATACTTTAGAAGAATTAAAACAAATGGGTAATGGAGCCGAAAATATGTATATTTTTTGGCAATATGAACAAAAATAATTTTTTCTTAATTTTAATTAAAAAGGAGTTTTAATAAATAATGTTTAAATTAAAAAACCAATTTAAAATAATTTATCTTTGTTTAATAATTTTTGTAGGATTATTATTTATAATAAATAATCCATTAATGGCGATGAATAATGGCAATGCGACATCAAATAACGGCCATCATAACACTAATTTTGAAATTCAAGCGCGCATTTTACAAGAAATGAATCGCGAACAAGCTGTAATAGTCCAACAAATTTTTCATGCTAGAAATAATAATGCTTCCGAAGAAATTATTAATAATCTTGTAAGACAAAATATACAATTAAGTCAACGTATTTCAACTCAACAGATTATTTTACATAATGCTATACCTCACGAAAACAATCGCAATCAATTAAATAACTCTAATAACAGAAGACGTTAAATAATCAACATCAATTATTCAAATCCCTCAACTCCCTCTACGAAATCACCTCGGCCGAGGTATAAAAATAAAAGGAGATTTAATTAATGTTAAAACTAAAAAATCAATTTAAAATAATTAGTATTTATTTATTTGTTTTTATAGGTTTATTATTTATTAACATGAATCAAGTAATGGCGATGCAAAATAATAAAAATAAACAAACCTCAGAAAAAGAACCCACCAATGAAGAAGTTGATTGTTTTTTTAATTTATTAAAAAAACAAAAAGAAATAATTCAAACAATCAAATTAAAACATCCACATTTAAAAGACGCTTCTTTTAAAGAAATAGAAGAATGGATTTGTTTAGATATTAATCCAAAAAATAAATTGAAATCTAGTGATAAAAAAAGAAAAGCAATAGATTTAAATACTATCCCAAACGAAAAAGACACAAATTAATAATTCTTTTTATACCAAAAGACCCTACCCAGGGTCTTTTTCTTTTACCCAATCACAACAACAACTGGCAAGGCCATTAAACCAAAACCCCCAGGAGGCAAACAAATCATGATTAAAATCAAATCCTTAAAAAAGTTTTATTAACCATTTCTTTATTAATCACTATTTTATTCCATCACCCTATCTACGCCCATAACTATTTCCACGAACAAACAAAATCTAAAATAAAACTCGCTGACTACCAAACTTTTCAAAAAGAATGGTTAAACACCCAACCAAAAATGAAAAGATACGACATCAACATTCTAGAACTTGAAGATATCCCTAATATCTTAAAATATTACGATATTTCAACAGCCGTTGGTAAAAATATGCCACCTTCATATAATTCGTATAAGACCCCACAAATATTAAATTGGTACCTAAAAAATCTATCAAAAGACCTTTTAGGAATTTATTTTAAGCCACGTACGAACCCTTTTAAAATAGAATATCCTTATGGTGATTATAATTACACCTTAGAAGATCTCCTAAAATACGAAATCGCCATCGAAGAAGCCTTTGTCTTCTGGGATGCCAAACAAAAACCTCAAGAAATTCAACCTCAAATACATTTAGTAGATGACAGCATCACCACTGATCAAAACAAAGAAGAAGTAATCAATCATTATTTAATGGAAAATAACATCATCGAAAAACCAAAATTGATTAAATTAGGTTGTTATAACGCCACACCTAATACTGGTTTAGTCGTTCCCTTACCCCACGACACTCTAAAAAACCACCAAACTGACGCTATTTATTTTGATGATGGAATTCGAATTTTGTATGAAAACCGACCTTACCATCTCGAAGATTTACTCGAAGTATCCAACGGCGCTAAAAATATTTATGTATTTCAATTTAACGTCCAAAAAAGGAAAAAGATTATCGAATTATCTGATTCTTTAGAACCTTATCAAGCTATTCGTGATTGGAAACGTGAAAATAATTTATATACTTTTCCACCATTAATTAAAGAAGGTAAATACGATGAAGAAATTGAAGAATTATTAATTTCTTTTGAAATTACTTCTTCTTCATATAAAAAAATTAATATTCCTTTTAAAGTTAAAATCATTTCCCATCTTTTCGAAACTGATAATACAATTTATTTAATTCTTTGTAATGATAGTGATTTCAAAATTAAATTAGCTGAAAAGTATCGAACTGATTATATTGCATGGCTAAAAGATTGTTATATCAAATATGGTTGTACCTATCAAGGAGAAACAATTAGAAACAAATTAGGTCGTTCATCTAAAACACTTTATGATGAAAACGGTAATACACATTATTATAAATATGAAGCAGGTTGGACAAATGATGATTGGTATATCGACGGAAACGATTGTTGTTCTGGTGGTGATCTTGGCAAACAAGAACTTATTTTCAATTTTTAGACACAACCCGACCACCTAAAAAACCAGATATCCTCGATTCTTAATTAAAATATCATCCAAAGACCTTTCACAAGGGTCTTTTTTTATTACCCAATACTTAAAAAAGAAAGGAACATATTAAATATGTTCATTAAAAAAATATCCTCATTTTTAACTACTAATATCATCTTTATTTTATTATTAATACCTTTTTATCTCATCTCTTATTTAATCAAATTCTATCTTTTTACTTATCAATTAAGCATCCAAAGATTAAAGAAAGGTATCGTAGTTAGATTTTATCAATATCTAACTACTAATAAAACTAATAATCATGTGGAACCCAATTAATACTTGGTTAACAAAATTAAATAATTGGTTTGCTGCTATAAGTAATTGTTTTTTTAATAATCAAAACCAATGGCTTAATTTAGCTTTATTAATCATTATCTTATTATTTTTACCTCATCTCTTATGTTTAATTGATTTCATCTTTAAATGTCTTTATCATATAATTAAATTTATTTGTTATTTAGGAAAATATCTTTTTTCATTATTAAAGAAAATTTTTAAGAAAGGTAAATAACCATGCAAATTAAACTATCCCAACTCACCAAAGAATGGTACCAACACCGAAAAAAATACATTAACGCTTCTGAAATCGGCAGTATCACAGGCAACGATAAATTCCGTTTCTTAAATCAACTAGTCCATGGCAAAATCTTTGACACTACTTTTACATCAAACAAATACACCGAACACGGCAATAAAATAGAACCAATCGCTCGTGCTTTCTTTGAAAAAACCACGAAACTCACTTATCCTGATACTATCTTTACAGATGACAAAGAAAAAATGTTTTCCGTTTCCTTAGATGGTTATAACGAAAAAACCAACACTCTCTTAGAAATCAAATGCCCTTATCGTGATGAAAACAACAACATCTCAACATCATGGAATGGCTTTTTATCAAACAAAGAAGTGTCCTTAAATACTGGGCTCAAGTTCAATGTCAACTCTATTGTTCCCAAGCACAATTTGCTTATTTTTTAGTTTATTTTAATGATAATGATTATCATGTAGTTAGAATTTACTTAGATAATAATTTTATTACCAAAATGATTCAAGATAGCAAACGATATTTAAAACTTTTATCAAAAACTAAACAAGAATTATCACAAACAACTTATTTAAAACAATTAAGTAAATTTAAATAATAATTAAAACCCTAAGACCTTCAAATAGAAGGTCTTTTTCTATGAAAAAATTGAGAATAAAAGGAGTATAAAAAATGAAATTAATCGTATTTGAAGGCCTAGATGGTAGCGACAAAACAACTTTAATTTAAAAAGTTAGAAAACAATTAGAAAAACAAGGCCACGAAGTAATTACTCTACAAGGTTTAGGAAGTTCCTCCATCGGCCAACCTCTTCGTGATATCTTTTTAACTAATCCCCAATTAAAACCATTAACTCGCTATTTATTAAGTTTTGCTAACATGTTTCAAATCCAAGAAGAGGAAATAAAACCACATTTAGAAACTAATAAAATCATTTTAATAGATAGATGGTTAGGTTCTAACTTTGCCTATCAAGCTTATCCTTGCAACATTGATAAAAATTATCAGCTTTTTAATTTACTTAATAAACAATTTATTAAACCAGATATGACTGTTTATCTCAAAATCAAACTACAATTAGGTTTAGAACGCAGACAAAACCAAAAAGATCATAAATTAGACGTTATAGAAATTCATCCTTTATCATACTTTCACCAAGTAAGCCAAGGATATGAATTATTCTTGGAAAGAAAAAACCTCGGCCACAAATTAATCTTAAAAGAGATGAATAGCAAAACAACATTAACTAACCAAAAACAAATAATCAAACAAATAGGAGCATTATAAAATGACGATCATAATTAAGAAAAAATGCCAAAACGGCAACACTTACATCTATTTTTCTAATGGAAAAATCAAAACCATTAAAAAAGATGGCACCATCACTTGGAAAACAAAAAGAATTTTTAAAACTAAAAAAATCAACAAAAGACCTTAATTTAAAGGTCTTTTTTTATTTAATGAAAGGAAATCTCAAATGGTTAAATAACCAAGATTTTATGGATATTAATCAATTTAATACTAATATCCAAACTGTGGAAATCTTAAAAGGTTTTTTAAAAAAAACTACCTTTAATCTTTCTGTTGACAAATATATGAAAACCAATTACCAACAATTAAACCATTATTTTAACCAAAAGAACATCAACTCTCAAAGTCAAAAAGTAATCCGTGGTAAAATCAATGAATACCTCATTTTATTATATTTTCAAAACAAAGGCATCACTAATTTATACCCTCAAGTAAATTTATTTTTTACCCCCGATATTAAATTTGATTTAGTTTTATTTACCCAAACTAAAAGAATCATCGCTTTTAATTTCAAAACTTGTCTCCGCGAATGCTATAAACAAACCATGATAGAAGCCCAACAACTCAAAAAATTAGACACCCGTTTTGAGTTTTATTTATTAACTAACAACGAAAAAGAAACTCAAAGATTAAATAATAAAATCAACTCAGGCAAAGTTCAAGGGATTAATCAAGTAATTAACTTATTTTCCAACTCAGCTAACGATTTCTTACAAAACTTAATTACCACTAAATTCATCCCTTTTTCTAACATCAATATCATTAAAAAATAAAAAAAAGGAGTTAATATAAAATGTTAACTAACGAACAAAAAGCGTTAAAACAACTAATAAATTATATCGAACAAGGTCAATGGGAAAAGTTAAACCTTTACTGCCAAATAATTAACCCCAAAAATCTACTTAACCCCAAAAATACAAAAATATTTACAACTTTAAAATATTTATTTTTAGAAAAACAAACAACTCATCCTTGGGATAAAATAAAATCTCAAACCGATATAATCAAAGAGTTATTAACATATTTACAAACTAATTTTCCAAAAGATAACTTTACCAAAGAATCATTATCTTTTTGAAATAATGATTTTAGTAAGGAAAATAACCTTGATTTCTTAGATAACTTAAAACACACCTATACCCAAGAAAAACTGTTTCAACAACTATTAAAAACTATTAGCCCTTCTTTTGAAAATAAGGAACCTTATCATAAACATTTATATTACCAAGAAATCTTTGATAAATTAAGAAAATTTATGGCTTTTATTCCTCACAAATCCGACCAAACCTTATTAACTTTAAATCAAATGTCCTCTTGTCATCCTGAGTTTTTTGCCACCGACAACCAAGCAAAACAAAAAATTCAAGAAGAATATTACCGTTTATCAGAAATTTTCCGTGGATTAAATCAAGCAACTAAAGGATTCAAAAAAAGACAAATCATCACTATTGGTGGCTATACTGGTTTAGGCAAAACCACTTTTGGCTACAACCTTCTTTTAGATATCGCCAAAACTAAATACCAAGAAAGTTCTCATTATCCTCATATTTTAGTATTTTCTTATGAAATGACCTTAGAAGAAAATTTAAATCGTTTATTAGTCCACCAAACTCAAATTCCTCTAGATGTTATTTTAGATAAAAAATTTGAAGATGCCAATATCACACCTCTCAAATGCACGGAAAGGATGAAAATAGCAAAACAATTTTTTACCAACATAAATTTATCATTTAGTTATGATAAAAGCAAAAATATTGATTATGTCATTGATTTAGTTTATCACCTTCATTTAGAAAAACAAGTAGAAATTATCGTCATTGACCACCTTCAAATAACCAAAACCACAAACCACTTAGAAAACGACCGTCTAGCTATTGATGAAATTATGACTAAACTCAAACAATTAGCCATTGAATTAAACATCGTTATTATTATTTTATCTCAATTTTCAAGAGATACATACAGTAATTACCAAGGAAAATCCCCTGAAATAACCGCTTTAAAAGGAAGTGGTGGAATTGAAACCAATTCTGATATCGTCTTAATGATGTCTGAATTTAGACCAAAACTAGCCAAAGACCAAGAAAAACCTTTAAATATTTATAATTCAACCTTAAATCAACTTTATTTAGAATCTGATGACAATGAAAATCAAAAAATAATCGAAGTATGTATCAAAAAAAATAGAAGTGGTACCAAAAAAACCTTAATTTATCACTTTGAAATGAGTACTCAAACTTTCCAAGAAATCGGTTATGTTTTACCTTATCAAATAGAAACTTATTATTAATCAAAAAAATAGGAGTTAAAATAAATGAATCATCAAGACAAAATTAAACGCATTAAAACTAATTTTCCCATGATTGTTTTATTAAAAAAATTAAAAATTTTACCCCCAAACTTCAACACCAAATATCGTTTCCCTTGTCCCATCCATCAAGGAAACAACCCAACTTGTTGCCGTTTAACTTCAGATAATAAAATTCATTGTTGGAAATGTTGTAAAGATTACGATATTATTGATGTTTATATGGAAATAAGAGGAATTAAAACCTTCAATAACGCCCTCGAAAAAATTAATAACTTTATGAAAACTCAAGAATTTAAAAACTTAATCCAACAAAAAACTTCAACCCCTAATATTTCTTACAAACCTTTTAAATATCAATTCCACCCCAATAAAATCAACAACCCAATTGATGAAAAAGAAATTAACACCACAAAAACACAATTATTTAAAGAAATATCACCTTTATTTAACCAAATTAGAGATTATTATCATTATTTATTAACTACTAACCGAAATAACGAATCTCACCTAGGATTAGAATATTTAACTCAAAAAAGAAAATTAACTCTAGAAACCATTAAAGAATTTAAACTAGGTTATGCCCCATTATCTGATAAATCTTTATCTTTTCGTCTAGTAAATTATTGTAAAAAACAAAATATCGATACAACCAAATTAGTTGAATATGGTTTTGTTAAAGAAAAAACCAATCAACAAAATAAAAAATATTATCACGATACTTTCCATGGTTCCATCATTATCCCTATTGAAAATGGATATAATAAAACATTTCATTTTTATCAAAATAACTTTCGCGAAGTTTCTTATTTGCAACCTAAATATAAATCCCTCAATAATTTTAGTCAAACACCTACTTTTCATTTCAGTTATCGTTTTTTCAAAGCTTTACCGTATATAAAAAAAACTAAAACAATCATCATTCATGAAGGTTTTTTTGATGTCATTAGTTGTTGGCAACACGGCATAAAAAATGTCGTGGGTTTAATTTGTGTCGCCCAATTACTTTCCCAAACCCAAATGGATATTCTCAAAAAAGAAAAGATTAAAGTCATTATCGCCCTCGATAATGACGAAACTGGAAGAAAAAGAAACGCAGCCTTAGGAGAACAAATAAAAGAACAACAAATCCCTTATGAAATTAGACGCATTTTGCCCCCTTATGACAAAACTTGTAAAGATGTTGATGATTTATTACGACAATTCGGCCAAGAAGCATATCAAAAATGTTTTTTAGACCCTTATGTTTCCTATGAAGAAGCAGAAAAAAAACAAACAGTCGATTTAGCTATTTATTTTTTTGGAGAAGATAAAGTTGAAGTAATTAAATAATTATTTATTATAAAATACCAATTAAACAACAACAAAAGTATTATTTTGCCCTATATGACCTTTAAAAATAAAATTAATAATATGAATCACGCACATTCAATTATTAGGCCAAAAATGGATAAATATTTTAACAAAATTACAAAAACAAATCCAAAGGAGAAAATAAAAATGAAAAACGACCTTAATCAAGGAATTAAAATCGGCGGATGGAATACCAAAACCACCCCTACTGATTTAGAACAAATTAAACTCTTTTTACAAACTTTAAAACAAGATTTAATCAACCTGACCATTATAACCCATTCTAAAAAGAAAAATACTTATCAAGAAGCCAATTATCGCCCTAAAAACCAAACTCTCTTCGTCGATCCTCAAATCTTGGATGAAATTAAACAAACAAAAATAACCTTAATTAATGATAATTTCTCTTCTAGTAATAGCAAACTATTACTTTCAGATTTAAACCCTCTTAAAAGCCAAAATAACCCCCTTAAAACCTATCATGATATCTTTCAAATCAATTATAAAAATGAATCTAAAAATATCATCAAAGAATTAATTGGCAAAATCAATCTTCATAAACTAGAAAACTTACAATTATACCAACTAGAACCCAATAAACTAGATAAATATAATAATCCTATCAAAATAAACTATAAGAAAGGTTTAAATATCATCTATTATCGTCAAGAAGATTTAAAATATATTCAATTCTTTTTAACTAAAACGAAACAAGGTTATCGGGTGAAAAAGATACACCCTAAATATAAATATATTTCTCAAGACTGACACTTTTATGACATTTCACTGACACTTTTATGACAGTTTGTCTCTTTAAAATCTTATTTAAAAACAAGCACATCGAACCAGTGATATTTTATATTTTATATCGATAATGATAATGATACTCGATATTTGATATTATCGTTGTATCTTTTATCTATCATTATTATTATTCGATATAAAAAAATCTTTTCTTTTTAAATAATTTTATTTTTAAATTTATTTTAATTAAAAATCAATTTTAATTTTTAAATTAACTGCCTTACCAGTTATAGGTGTATGTTTAAATAAAAAATATATAATTCATATATTCGACAAAAACAACATTAATAATTATTAATGTTGTTAGAAAACATTTAAAGAGTTATAATGGTTGATATAATAAAAATGGTTGATATAATAAAAAAAATATTAAGATAAATTGGTGTTAAGATGCAAAAATTAAAACAAAAAATAAACTTATTACAACAAATAATTAAAAAAATAAAAAAGATAGATAAAAAAATTATCTTTAATTTAGTAGAAAAATTTGAAAAAGACTTAAATTTAACCACTATTTTAAAAACTATCCAAATTAAACGAAGTATTTATTATTGGTTAAAAACCAAAGAAAAATTAAAATTAAAACAAGCAAAATATCTTTTACAACAAAAACGTATTAAATCTTTATGTAAAATTAACGAATATTTCTTCGGTCATCGGAAAATTAATGATTTATACCAAAAAGTCTTTAATGAACCCATCACTAAGAAAAAAGTTTATCTCATCATGAAAGAAAAAGGGATTTATTGCCGTTTAAGAAGCAACAAAAATAAATATCATTATCAACAATTAAAATCTCAATTAAACATAGCCCCTAATTTAATAAACCAAGATTTTAAAACAACCCAACCCATGCAAAAACTCTTTACCGACATCACTTATTTTAAAACTCCCCAAGTTTTTTTATATTTTTCTTGTATTATCCAACTCTGACCAAGGTTCAGTTTATCAATCTTTAAAAATCCAACACACCTTAACCAAAAAAGGATTTTCAATTAGTATGTCACGTAAAGCAACACCTAGAGATAACGCGTTCATTGAGAACTTATTCGGCCAAATGAAAAGCATTTTATTTTATCGCGATCCTTTTTTATTCCAAAAATCGTCAGCAAAAATAAAAACCATCATTAACCAATTTCCTGCTTTTTGGAATAAAAAATTGCTTTTGGCTAAATTAAACTATCTTTCGCCTATCCAATATGCACAAAATTTAAGATAAAAGAATTAAAAAAACTTTTAAAAACAGACCTTTTAAAAAGGTATCTTTTTTGCGCCGTTTTTTAATAAAATGTTATTATTAATAATAAAAATTATTTTATTTTCATTTTGTTGACGACTTTTTAACTTTTTTTATCTAACTATATAGTGAAGGGTTAAAATATTAGTATAAATATCTTTTGAAACTAGTAAATTATAAAAAAAACATTAGACACTTTTTCGTCTAATGAAAATACTTTGTTAGTTTGAAAAGATAGGAAATTATCACTTAATTTTTTAGACTTAAAGAACAATTTTAGAGACAAAAGTTGTTTAATAAAACGGAACAGCGCAGTACGTCGCTATCTATGTTTTTATTAGAAGGAATCTTAAAGTCTTTATATCAACGTAAGAAAAATAATTTAATTAAAAAACATTTATTTATTATTGAAATGTATCTTAAAAAAATATCTAAAATAATGGATTTTGATTTTGAAAAAATTTATAAATATATAGAAAAAGAAGAAAAAAATATATAGATAATTTTGGTTTAGAAAAAAATCCATTTAAAATTTTATTAGATAAAAAACATTCAAGGTTTGAAATTTTAAAAAAATATGTTGAAGTTAAAAGAGAATTACAAAGGACAGATACAATAATTTATATATCAGAAAATTTTAGAAGTGATAATAAAGATTGGTTAAAAGTCAATCTTTCAAAATGTATGATGAAATAGTTTATGATATTCATCGTTTTATTCAATAAATATTAAATAAACAAATAATAAAAAGTAAAGAACCAAAAGTAAAGGAATTTATAGAAAAGATAGATTTTTATAATGAGAGATTAAATAGAATTAAAAAAATCCTTTTTATTAATGATAATTATAAATATGAGATTAAAAATATTTTTAAATTAGAGAAACAAAAACAAAATGGTTTTAAAGAAATTGAAAATTTACAAGAAGAAATAAAACAAGAATATGAAGAAGCTAAAATTTATTTTAAAGAACAACAAAAAAATGAACGTGTTAATTTTGTTAGAAATTATTTTGAAAAGGAATTTAAAAAAAGAAAATTAAGTAAAAAACAAAGCCAATTATTAATTTTTAAAATGCTTTTAAAAATGAGAAAAGAAGAAAATTATTTTTTAAAACAATATTTTAGTGTTTGCAATCAATTACAAAAAAATGAATTAGAAGAAAATTTAGAATTATATTATTTAAATAAAGAACATGACATTATAAGAAATTTACAAAATAGTAAAGAAAAAGCTAAACAAAAAGCCATTAAAAATTTTTTTGATGTTCATATATTAGTTTTTTAACTTTAACAATGCCAATTACAAACAAAGACGGTTTATTATCTGAGGACGTTAAAATATTTGGTATTAAAAAACTTAAAAAAATGATTGCAAAATTTTTTATTGAATTAAAAGAACAATATAAATTGATTTTAAAAAAAAATATACAAAAAAACAAATTAAAGAAATTATTAAAACATTAAAATATTTTTATTGTTTACAATTCACACAAAAGAAAACAATACATTTTCATATTTTAATTAATTTAAATTTATTAAAAGTTTTTGGATTTGATAATAAAATGTTATTTAATAAAAAAACTAAATCGATGGAATTTTTTAATATTGATAAGTTAGGTAATGAAAATTATGAAGTTGTTTATATGACAAATGATAAAAAATTTAAAATTCATAGAAAATGTATTGTACCAAATGTTTTTAAAATTTGGAATAATATAGTAGTTGAAAAATTCCCGAATTTAAAATGTTTAAGCCCAAGGGCTCAGGACTTACAAACTTTTAGAAAAATAAAAAACGACCTTACAATTAAACAAGAAATTAATGATGCTCATTTTAATATCAATAAAGATAATTATAAAAATTATGAAATTGTTAAATATGATATGACTAAATTAATAGCTAATTATTTAACAAAATATAATACTGGGTTAAATGTGAAGCAAGTTAAAAAGATGATAAAGGAAGGAGGAGATTTTTTATTAAAAGGAATGAATTTTTTCAATTTTTAAGAAGTTGCGAAAAAATAGAAATTAAAAAGATTATTAAGCAACTTCCTTATGATTTTCATCAAAATGGTTATTTTTTAACAAATTTTACAGTTAAAAATTTTTTAGAGATTGAGAAAGACAAAAAAATCATTATCTTAAATTTTTATTACAAAATGAAAAAGTTCAATATGAAGAAAAGAAAATATATTATTTAAATCTTGTTAAAAATATGAATGTAAAAGATAGGAAAATAGTTTATGAAAATTATTTTTTAAAGCAAAAAAAAAAAAAAAAAAAAAAAAACAAAAAACAGATGAATATTATATGATTTTGTATTATTCAAAAAAATATATCAAAAATTTTTAATGTCAACTAAATATAAAAAAATGATTAAAATATTAAATTATTTTTTCAATTAGATAAAAAACGTGTTAAAAATAAACAACATCAATATTTAAATTTTAAAAATTATGTTGATGAATTACAATATTTAAAAAATAAAGCGTAATTAAAAAAAATAAAATAAATATATGAAGAAAACACCTTTCAAAAAAGAAAGGTTATTTTTGTAGATAAAAAAAATTTTTTGTTAATAAAAACGCGAAATAATATATAAAAAAATAAAACAAAAATAAAAAAAATTATTAAATAATATAAATTAAAAACGAATTTATAATATTTAAATTTTAAATATTAATAAAAACAAGTATTTACATAATAAAATAAACAAAAACCCCCTTGAATAATATTTTCATCATAAACTAAATTATCAATAAATGCATCGTTCGAAGGTGTTTCAAGATGTGTTTTATAACTTAAATCACGCGCATCAACATCTTTATACAAATTTAAAATATAATCAATGGTTTTTTTGTCATTGTTTTTAGATTTGTCTAATTTTGTGGAGTCGGCTTCTTTAATCGTCGTTAATGATTTTGCACCATAATTACGAAATTTAAAATAAAGAGTTGGAAAAACTGGACCATAAGGCCATGCTTCAATCTGAATATTAGGTGTATCTATTAATTTTTTTTCGTTCTTATTTTCAACCAAATAATAAGCATAAGCATAATACACTAGTTTTTGTAATTTCATATTAGTAATATTTGGCACTTGTTAAATAATATAATTAGCAACATCAAAAATAGTAATTTGATTATTATTCGTTGCCATAATTACACTACCTTTCATTTCTATAATTTTATTATAACATAAAGTTGCAATGCTCCTCAAGTTTAGATACTTTTGAAACACTTCATAATTTCGATTTTTTTTTCACACCAAAATATTATTTGCATTTTAAATTTTTATTTTTATAAAATAAAAATGTTATAATACCTTTAAACAAAGTATATTGAATAAAAATCAACTATAATTAACTCATAAATCATCTCTTATAATTTTTTCTCAATATAATGTGTCAATATAATTTTGTTTTAATAAAATTAAAATGCTTTATGTTGAGAAATGAGGTTTCGCTTAGTGATGAAATTGAATTCTAATTTCAAGTTTCCAAAAAATTTTATTCATTTGATTGCTACGTCAATAATTATATTTATTGTATTATTTTCTTATTCTTCAGTTTATGGTGCTATTCAGTGTGATGGTGGCGGATGCGGAAATTATTCTCCAACTTTTAATTCTAATAGTTATGCAAAAGACAACAATAAAAAACATATCTTTTTGACTTGGAAAAGCGAAGATGGTGCTTTTTATGATAACAATGCAAGGCTTTTTTATAAAATAAAAGGAGCTAAAGTATTTCCGTGCCATACTTATCAAGAATGGTTGAATACTAAACAATTAGGAGTAGATAGTTTCACAACAGGCATTTGTTTTATTCCTGGTAGTAGTTTATTTAAAGGCGCTATAAAAACTATTTCTACATTTTCAGATATATCAGGTTTATCTGATAAATTTATTGGTGATACTGAATCTAAAATTTCTATGTTTAATGACGTTGTTAAACATTCATTAGAAATTGATCCCGGCAGAGGTTTTTTCTTTTTTGATGAGAACGAAATTGAGAAAATCAAAGATATTCATATTACTTTTTGTAAATGTGCTAATGAAGTTAGTTTAGTAGGTTGTATTAGCGATCTAATTACACCCGAAAATATTTTTGATGATGATATAGATGATGTAGAAGATTTAGAAAATACCCTATTAAATCAAACAGAAAGTGTAAGTCGAAAAACATTTGATAAAACTTTAGAAAAAGAAATAGTTAAAGATATTAAACAAAAAATCGGTCATACAATAGCACGACAAGCATGGAAAAAAAGTACTAAAACAGGTATTGGGACTTTTTTTGGTAAAATTTTAGTTCCAGGTTTTGATGTTGCTCATGATAAAATAAATAAAAAATTAGATTCAACTAAAAATATTGTTAAAGTAATTAGTTTCGATCCAAAATATATTAATAATGAAAAAATATTAGGTTTTGTTATTAATTTCCCTAATCAAAACAAAGTAGATGTTTTTGGTATAACTCCAAATAAACAAACTATTTTGATTGATTCAACTTCTTTAGATGAAAGTACTCATTTGTTAGTTGATTTAATTGTATCTAAAGATGGTTTAGATCCATCTATAATACCCAATCTTTATGCTGGAAAATTAAATTGATAATGTATCAAATTATAATAATGTATAATTATTGGTATTATCCAGGACTCGGCAAAGATTTGCGTCGCATATTCTTTGTTTATCCCATAAAAGCTTCACAATATTTATACAAAAACGATCCAATCGTACTTGTTTTAATTATATTATTTTTAATTTTTTATTTTATTAGGCGTGAAATGCGTCTTTATAAAAAAGGTTATCAACTAGGTTTTAAAACTAGACAAAATAAAGAAAGTAAAAGAAAAAGAACTTTATTACTTTCTTTGTCTATATCATATATTGTTGGTTATTACAAAGGAAGACACACTGATAAATCACAAGATTGAGTTTTGTCACAAGTTTAGACATTTTGTAACATTAAAATTTAATTTCATTATAATTGTTTTTTTAATCTCAATAAAAAAAAGATCAATTAAATAGTTGTTCTTACATAATTTTTTTATAATTACTTTCAAACTAGAAAGAAGTTGTTTGAATTATTATAGAAATTAAATATTATAAAGTTGTTTTAAAATGTTTAACACTTTAGTTCCACCTTTATCACAAATACTTTCGAATATACATAAATACAATATAAATACATTTTTTTAATTTTCAAAGAATATAAAATAAAAAAGTCAAATTGTTTATTTTTGTTAATAAATAATTTGACTTTTTTAGTTGATTTAATCAATTTTTTAAAAATATTTTTTAATTAAATGTTTAATTTTAAGGACGCTGTAAAGGTTTGATTTCACTTTCGAATGAGATAGTTATCGTATTTTAACAAATTTTTTAAACGATAATTATTGAATTTTATTTCATAAAATCAAAATATAATTGAATATTATAAAATTAACGAAATTCATAGTGATTTTAATAAAGAATGCCTTGTTCTAATAAGGATAAAAAATCTTCATTAGTAGCATTTACGATATAATCTTCAATGTTAACTTTTTTTAAAATATTTTGCAAAGTTTGTTTATTATACAAAACATTAATAAAATTATTTAAAAATTCTGTTAAATTGTCTTCTTTATGAAAAAAATCCCCTTTTAAAAGTATGTTTGTTATTTTCCCTCTATCAAGAGATAATAAAATTTCCAAATTTCCCCACTCAAATTTTTGTTTTAATTTTTTATCATATTGGGGTTGTTCGCCAAAAATCCATTCTTGAGAAGAATATTTTTGTGCTATTTTGTCTATTTGAGTGATTTCTTCCGGAGTTAAAATATATTGTTGATTTGTTAAATAATTATCTAAATAAGTTGTTAATTCTTTTTGACTCATTTCTTGTAGGAATTGTTTTAAATTAGTAACTCTAGAAGAAACACTTTTTATGCCTTTGGAAATTAATTTTTTATTATCAGGTGTAATACATTTCACCATGGTATCGATGTCACAATCATAAAGTAAAGTTCCGTGCATAACCATACCATTTTTATTTTTCATAAAAGCATTGCCTGAAATTTTTTTATCATTAATAAGAATATCGTTTCTTCCGCTTAAATATAAATCAATTCCTAAATTTTTAAAAGCTTCGACAATTTTATTTAAATATTTTTTAAAATTAAAACTTTTATTTTGTTGAGCAGAAATAATACTAAAAAGAGGTGTTTGAGGATCATTATATACACATCCTCCGCCTGTTGCTCTTCTAAAAATTTCAATTTTATTGTCACGTACAAAATCTAAATTTACTTCATTTTCAATAATTTGATTTTTTCCTATAACTATACCTTTAATTTGCCATTGAAAAAAAAAGGTCTCATTTTTTTTTAAAAGATTATTTAAAATATATTCTTCAAGAGCAAAATAAAAATAAGGTTTGAAATTTGTAGATTTATTAAATTTTACTAAAATCATTTTTATTTCCTTTTAAAAAAATCGAAAAAGCAAATATAAAAAATTTTTTTCGATTTTTTTTGATTTTTTAAAATAATATATCTAAATCTTTGATTTGCTTAATAAGTTCTTTTTGTTTATTAGATAATCTAGGGTTTTTTATTTTTACTGTAACATAATGATCGCCTTTGCGATAAGATGAATTTAGATAAGGAATACCCTTGCCTTTTAATTTGAATTTGGTATGTGTTTGTGTTTCTGCTGGTATTTTTAATTCAACTTCTCCATAAATAGTAAGTATGCTTATTGTTTTCCCTAAAATAGCATCATAAAAATTAATATAAACAGTTGATATGATATTTTGTTTGTCTCTTTCAAAAATATTATGTGGTCTAATTTTGATGGTTATATATAAATCACTATTTTCTGAGTTTAAATGTTTTCCATGTCCTTGTTTATCAAGTTTCATTATCATTCCGTCTTCGATTCCGGCAGGAATATCTACTTTGATAGTTTTTATACTAGAAATTCTTTGTAATCCTTTACAAAAAGCACATTTTTTATTAATAGTTTTTCCTTTACCATTGCAATGGTAACATATCGATTGTGTGCCAATATTACCTAAAAAAGTTTTTTGATATTCTGTAATATATCCTGAACCTTCACAATAGTAACATGTTCGAAAATCTTGATTACTGTGTGCTCCTGTTCCGTTACAGTGTTCGCAATCTTTTTCAAATTTAGTTTGGAATTCTATTTTTTTACCTAAACATGCATCTAAAAAATCAATAACATATTCTATTTTTTGATCTTGTACTTTATATTTATTTTTATTTTTTTGACTTTTTTTTTCTCCAAAAAAATTTTCAAAAATATCACCAAAATCAAAACCTTGTTGAAAACCTTGGAAATCATTTCCAAAATCGCTGTTATTATATTCTTGGTGTCCGTAATGATCATAATTGCTTCTTTTTTGAGCATTACTTAAAACTTGATAAGCTTCTTGTACTTCTTTAAATTTTTCACTGGCATTAGGTTCTTTAGATATATCTGGGTGATATTTTTTGACAAGTTTTCTATAAGCTGATTTAATTTCTGATTCGCTAGAATTTTTAGAAACTCCTAAAATATCATAGTAATCCTTTTTCATAATAAAACTCCTCTAGTTTTATAATAGATTTTTATTTCTAACAAAGAAACCAAAAAAAGAAATTAATCTTTTTTTGGTTTCTTATTCTTTTTCTAAATAAAATTATTTTTTCTCTGTAAATTCAGCATCTACTACTTCATCTGGATTAGATTCTTTTTTAGGATCATTATTATTCGTATTTTCTTTTGTTTTTTCTTGAGCTTTTTGATAAGCTTTTATAGCTAATGCTTGAGATTCTTTTTCTAAAATAACTTTTGTTTCTTTAATAAGAACGATATCTTCTTTTTTCACAGCTTCTTCTAAATTTTTTATTTGTTCTTCGATTTTTGCTTTTTCTTCTGGTTTAATTTCATCTTTAAGTGTGTCTAGAGTTTTGTTAGTTTGGAAAATTAAGTTATTAGCTTCATTTACAGTATCAATTTTGTCTCTTTGGATTTTATCGGCTTGTGCATTTTCTTCAGCTTCTTTAATCATTCTTTGTATTTCTGCTTCTGATAATGAACTATTACCTGAAATAGTAATATTTTGTTCTTTGTTAGTACCTAAATCTTTAGCTTTTACCGAAACAATACCGTTTGC
Organism: Candidatus Phytoplasma fraxini; assembly: GCF_038024965.1. Taxonomy (NCBI): domain Bacteria; kingdom Bacillati; phylum Mycoplasmatota; class Mollicutes; order Acholeplasmatales; family Acholeplasmataceae; genus Candidatus Phytoplasma; species Candidatus Phytoplasma fraxini. Next base: position 213,867 of record NZ_CP146843.1, read on the forward strand.
ATCGATATCAAAAGTTACTTCTATTTGTGGCATTCCTCTTTGTGCAGCTGGAATATCATCTAAACGGAATCGCCCTAAAGTTTTATTTTCACTTGCTAAAGGTCTTTCACCTTGTAAAACATGAATATCAACAGCAGTTTGATTGTCTTCAGCAGTAGAGAACACTTGTTTAGCTGTTTTTGGAATTGTTGTATTTCTTTCGATTAATTTAGTGAAAGCATTTCCTAAAGTTTCAATTCCTAAAGATAGTGGAGTTACATCTAAAAGAAGAATATCTTTAACATCTCCTGATAAAATACCACCTTGAATAGAAGCACCCATAGCAACTACTTCGTCAGGATTAATACTTTTATTTAAAGTATCTTTGTTTAATACTTTTTTTACTAAGTCTTGAACAGCAGGAATTCTAGTGGAACCACCTACTAAAAGCACTTGTTGAATTTGTTCTGGTTTAATATCAGCATCTTTTAAAGCGCGTTTTAATGGGATTAAGCAACGATCTACTAAATCTTGAGTTAATTCGTTAAATTTAGCTCTTGTTAAATTATATTCAAAATGGATAGATTCACCAATAGAGTTTCCTTGATCTTGTTTTTGAATCATTGTTAAAAATGGTAAAGAAATTTGGGCTGACATAGCATTACTTAATTCTTTTTTAGCATTTTCAGCAGCACTTTTTAATCTTTGCATAACAGCTTTATCTTTGCTTAAATCTACTAAATGTTCTTTTTTAATTTCTTTAAGTAAAAAATCAATAATTTTGTTATCAAAATCATCTCCACCTAAGAGATTGTCACCAGCAGTTGACAAAACAGAAAAAGTACCTTCTGCTAAATTTAAAATAGAAACATCAAAAGTACCACCACCTAAGTCAAAAACTAAAATATTTTGTTCTTTATCGCTTTTATCAATTCCATAAGCTAAAGCGGCAGCTGTTGGTTCATTAATGATTCTTTTTACTTCTAAACCAGCAATTTTACCAGCATCTTTAGTAGCTTGTCTTTGAGCATCATTAAAGTAAGCAGGTACAGTAATTATTGCATTTGTCACTTCTGCTCCTAAATAATCTTCAGCTTGTTTTTTTAAATTTCTTAAAATCATTGCACTTATTTCTTGAGGAGTATATTTTTTACCTTTGATATTAACTTTAAAATCCTTTTCTCCCATATGTCTTTTGATAGATAATATAGTATCTGGATTAGTTAACATTTGTCTTTTAGCAACTTCTCCTACTAAAATTTCATCATTTTTAAAAGCAACTATTGAAGGAGTAGTTCTTCCGCCTTCAGAGTTAATGATAACTTTAGCCTCTTTACCTTCCATAACAGAAACACAAGAGTTAGTTGTTCCTAAATCTATTCCAATAATTTTATTTGTTTTCATTTTTTTCTTCTCTCCATTCGTTGATTTTTACCATAACAGGTTTAATAACTAAATCTTTATATAAAAAACCTTTTTGTAAAACAGCTACGTTTATACCGTCAGGTTGTTTTTTATCTGAAATTTTTTCAATTGCATGATGAAATTCAGGATTAAATTTTTCACCTAAAGCTTGAATTTCTTTCACACCTTCTTTTTTCAAAATTTCTTTTATTTGTTGATAGATCATTTTAAAACCTGATAAGAAATTTTTTAATAAAGGTTCTTCGGTAGACATTTCTAAAACTTTTTCTAATTGTTCTAAAGGAACCAAAATTTCAGTAATTAGATTCATAGAAGCATATTTTAAAGAATGCATTTTTTCTTTTTGAATTCTTTTTTGAAAATTATCTAAATCTGCTTGGTATTTTAATTTGTCGTTTTTATACATTTTATTGATTTCAGATAAATTTTCTTTTAGTTGTTTTATTTCTTTTTCTAATTCATTGTTTTTTTTATGACAATTTTGTTCTTCTTCATTCAAATTAGAAGTGTTTTCCTTTGTTTTATCACTTTGTTGCTGATTTATTTTTGTTTCATCTGAAGAACATTCATTATATTGGTTGTCACAAGATTTTTTTTCGTCTTTTTGTGAATTACTATTATCATGTTGTTCTTTTTTTATTTCTTCACAACTACAATTTTTACAATCGTAATTGTCTTTTTGAATTTTTTTATCTTTCATTTTTCTAAAAACAGCTCCTTTATCAAAATTAAGATTTTATTTTTTCTCATATAAATTAGAAATATGAGAAGATAAATATTCTAATATAGGTATAATTTCTTGATATTTTGTTATATTAGAACCCAATACAGCTATAAATCCTTTTTCATCTTCGTTGATACTATAAGGAATAGAAATAAAAATGAATTTTTTATTGTAAGGAATTAAACTAATTTGATTAGCTAATGTGCAAATAAAATCTTTAGAATCATAAAACAAATTACTTAATTTTTTTTTATCAAAAATTTCATAAATATCTTTGATATTTATATCTTTTTCTTCATAAGAAGTTAAAAAATTATTAACACCATAAACAGAAGCACTATTATTGCAAAAATTGCTAAAAGCTTTTAAAAAAAAATCTATTAATTTTTTTTGATATTTAATATGTTGTTGAATTGTTTGTTTAAAAATTTCACTTTGAATAATATTTAAAGCTTCATTTAAATATTTTCCGATGAGAAATTTATCAAAAATATTAATAACTTTTTTTAAATCTTCGATTTGAAAATTTTTTTCTTCATCTAAAAAAATATTTTGATGTTGTAAATTACCTTTATTTGTTGCAATAAAGATAATTGCTTGATTTATATTAACATAAATTAAATCAATTTTTTGAATTTTACTTGTTTTCAAAACATCAGGTTTTATATTAATAATTGCGTGATTAGTTAAATCACATAATAATTTCAAAATTTCTTTAACAATTTTTTCTTTATTTAAATGTTTTTTTTGAATTATTTGTTCAAATAAAGAAACAATTTCAATATTTTCGATTTTACGAGTTATCAAATTATTAAGATAAAAAATATAACCTTCTAAAGAAGGTATTCTACCACTAGATTTATGAGTTTTCTCTAAATAACCTTTTTTTTCTAATTGAAGCATATCATATCTGATAGTAGCACTAGAATATTTTAAATAAGGTGTTTTCGATAATAATTCAGAACTTATAGGTTTTTTTTCTTTAGAATAATTTTCTACTACAGCTTTTAAAATCAATCTCTCACGATTTGAAAGCAATTTAACACCACCTAGTGTTTATTGATTCTAGCACTCATAATAATGACTGCTAACATATATTTTATTATTTTTTTTTTAAAAAGTCAATACTTAAATTGAATTTAATATAAAAGAAATATCAAAGCAGTTTAAATTAAATATATTTTTTGTAAGAAAATAATTTTTAAATTTTAAATCATTTTTTAGCACTCACAAAAATAACTGCTAATATTATTTTATTATTTTTTTTTAAAAAGTCAATACTTAAATTTAATTTATTATAAATATAAAAAATATGTTAAAATAATGTATTCTTATATTAAGAAAAGCATTTTAAAAATTTTTCTGTCAATCCATAAATTAAAAATATAAATTAATATTTTAAAAAAACATTAAAAATTAAATATGAAATGGATTAATTCAAAAAACTCATGATTTTTGCAAAAAAGAAAATATGTATTCTTTGTCAAAAACAAAAGAAACATTTTGTTGTCTTTTTTTTGCTTTTTATATTATGTTTATTTTTTTATTATTGTTTTTTATTTAAATTAAATAAAGATAAAATTATTTTTAATCAATATGAACAAAATCAAATTTTATCTTCAGAAAATATTCAAGATTTAAAACAAAAAGAGAAAATAATAAAAAAATTACAAGATCAAGTCAAAAATATTTTTGGTCCTTCAACGGAAAAACCAACTTTTGATATCAAACCTCATATTTTTACTAAAGGGGACACAGTTTATGCTTTTTCTTTGGATATTGATAACGATATTAATCCTTTTCAAGAAGGTATAATAAGTAAAGATTATAATTTAGATAGTGATGATTATTTATTTGTTTCTGTGAAAGGTAAAAATAATAAAATTTTTTTTAATGATGCAGGGGAATTTATAGGTATTTCAGGGCCAGTTCAAGATGAGTCGATGGAAATTAATCATATTATCACTTCTAATTCTATTTTTTATTTATCACAGTGTGCTTGGTTTGATGATGATAAAATTACAAATGATTATTATTTTTGGATTACAACAGACACAGGGATAAAACATAAAATTTTTTTTGATAATAAAGGCTTATTTTTGGGTTTGCATAAAAAATTTAAATCAAAACCAAATAACTTATTAGAAAGTTTGTTTGAATTCCTTAATTTACAACAATGTAGACAAAATATTTCTGAAACATATATTCATAATGATACAATTCCAGAGAGTTCTAAAAATAAAATAATTAAAAATTTGCACCAGATTACTGTTTTAATCGCTTTATGGGATAATCAGCATTCTTATAGTTTAGGTTCTGGTTTTATTTATAAAGTTAAACCAATGAAAAATAATACTTATAAATATTATGTGTTAACCAATAGACATGTTATATCCGACTATCATAAATTAACATGGCCAAAAATTCAACTTTGTCACGATAACATTCAATTTCCGAAACATCTTAAAATCGACAGAAAGTATTTATATAATAAAGATGTTTATGATGATATAGCTGTTTTGGTGTTTGAAGATTCAAATCAAAGTAATTTTCAAAATACTAAAGATATTTTAGATAAAGTTTTCCCGAAAGAGAAAATAAATATTTATCCAGGACAAATTGTTTATAGTATGGGTTCTCAGGTATCTGATGTTCCGAAAGAAAAATTAAGTTTTAATTCTAATGATCAAGATATGATGAATGTACCCCATAATTTCAATCATTATAAAAGTATAGGATTTAATTTACTTAAAAAAGGCAATGTTGTTTATTGTAATGCTAAAGAAGTTGCATTTGATATCCAAATTGATCGAGGTAATAGTGGAGGTCCTGTATTTAATGAACAAGGTCAAATTATAGGAATGAATAAAAGTATTGTTTTGAGTCCAGATTCTCTTATGGATCAAATTTCTCAATGTATTTATATTGAACATATAAAACAAAAATTTGACGAAATAATTAAACTTCATGATGATGATTTTGAAAGTTCTATTTCGAATGTTATTCATACATCAAATAAAAAAAAAGATCATTTTTTGACTGATGTTAAAAATAAAAATTTATTGAAAGAAAAGACTGTTTTATTTAAAGATTTAGTTGAATGTTTAAAGGAAATGCCTAACAAGTCAATTAGTTCTGATATTTTGCAAGATTCACAAGATATCCAATTGAAAATTGATTTAATCCTTGGTATATATGGTCAAAAACAAATATTTTTTTTTGATCCAACAAAAGAAATAATTACAATAAGTTATGATGAAAAAAACCAAAAAATTATTTTTCGCAAAAAAGGACCTGATGATTTATCAGAAACCAAAGAATATTCCATTGATGAAATTCAACAATTTTATCCATATGAACCTTTTTTATCTTTAGAATTGAATTATTCTTCTTTTTCTAATAATGATAATAACAAATTAATGAATTTACAAAAAATAAAAAATTCTTTAGTTGTTATCGAACATAACAAAGAAATTAATGGTAATGGAATTATTTTTCAAAAAAAAGAATTATCAAAAAATAAATTTTTATATTTTGTTTTATCAACTGATATACATAAAGATGATTTTTGGATATCTTATTTAAAATCAGTTAAAAATATTTTTTATGATGGAGTAGAAATAATTACTTGTATTAACGGAAAATACAAAAAAGAAAAAGGTGAAATAAGAAACCTGTTGCTTAATAATGATCTAATTTTGATTACTTTTGAATCTGAATTTGATTATGATGTTGTTCATGGTCGGCCTACCAAAAATTTAAAATTAGGAGAAGAAATATTTTTTTTAATAAATAATGATAATGATTCTTATTATCCACACATGTTTAAAAGTGTTGTAAGTTATAAAGATAAAAATATTTTTCTATGTGATTCTGTTTTTGATTTAACTAAAAAAAAATCAAAATTTAATTTGTTTTATTTTGATGATAATGGTAATTTTATTGGTATTAATAAAAAAAATGATAATTTTGTTTCTTATTTTGCTTCAGTATCTTTACCTAAAGAATTAGAAATTTTGAGTTTATTGCAACAAAGTAAATTAAAAGAAAATTTATCTTTTATATTTTCTTTTGTGTTTCTTTTTATATTTTTATTTGTTTTTGTTTTATTATTTGTAAATCATCCAAAGACTTTATTCAAAATGAAATAAAAAATTAAATATAAAACCAAGATTTTATCCATTTTAAAAATATTGGGTGGAGAAATTGTTTAAATAAAAAAGATTAAAAATTACAGAAAATAGACAAGAATTTATTTATAACAAAGATAGTGGTAAAAATACCTTATATATAATAAGCAGCTTAACGAACTGCGTTGTTTGGTAATAGCACGATTAATTTCCTTATTCTACTAAAATGAAAAAACATGGATTACAGCGAATGAAAAAAGTGGATTGAGGCGAAGTTCATAACCCAGATGATCTTGCGAGAATAAATAATTCTATTGATAATTACTAAAATGGACCTAAAAGCGCAAAAAGTAGTAACTTATATTATTCCAAAAGTATTTAAACTTTTGGAATAATATAATCGCAATAATTGTTTATTAATTATTTTTGTAATAACATGAAAAACATTGTTTATATTTGAAAAAATATGACATTTAAATTAATTTTGAATTTGAAACAAATGAATTTAAATAAAAAACTTTTATAATAAAAGTTTAATAAAATAAAGATAAATAATATATAATATAATTATGAATTGTTTTGAAAAGGTTGAAAACGTTATGAAAGAATTTAAAGTAGATGGTTTGGTAAAAGCAGGCTTAATTATAAATATGATATGGCAATTTCCACTTGTATTTTTGTTAGGAATTGGATTATTCCTGTCGTTTAATTTCTTTACTATTATTTGGTTTATGTTGTTTCTTATGATGTTAGTTTTAGAATTTAGAATTGTGAACGGACAAGCTAGTAATGGAGTTCGTTGTTTCATCGGAATTTTATCATTGGTTTTTGGTATATTGCCAGGAATTTTTATTCTATGCGGAAAATACTCAGAAACCGAATGAATTAAAGAAGATAAAAGGATTAATCAAAAATAAATTTTATATTTTTTAATGATTAAAACAATATTTTTGAAATTAATTTAAATTCGTTATACGAAAACTGAAATATTTATTGTTCGGTTTTCGTATCGAAATCGCATATATTAAGAATTATTATAACTAACTCAATTAATTTAGAAAATGATTACAACGGATATGCAGCGACTTAAATAAAAATAAAAAAATTATAAATAGTTCGTAGTTAGAATTATTATAAATTAACTATTTATCATAAAATAGTTTAAAAAAGAACATCGCAATTTGAGTTTTTATTATTATCTTAATTATACATTATAATTTCATTTTAATATTTAGAAGTTCTCATTATTATGAGAACTTTTTATTTTTAGATTTGACATTAGTTCAATATTCAATTAGCTATTAACACTTATTTTATGTTTTAATCCAAAGAAAATAATTTAAGTAGTAATAATTCAAAATAGTATTTTTATATTTATTTTATTAATTAAATATTGTATAATTATTAAAAGATATTTATTTGACTTAGGAATATAAAAATTATAAATTTATTAATATTTTGTTGTTTGAAATTGATTCATTTTTTTGATTATTTCTGATTATAATATTATGATGTGTTTAATATAATTTGGATTAATTCTTTATTTAAATAGGATAATAAAATATATTTTTTCTAAAATTTATTATATTTTATCAAGGAGATTCAATTTTAAATAATAAATATTTGAATTTTGAATAAATTTGTTTGCTGATTTAATTTATTTTTTTCTTTGTAAGAATATACTTGAAAAAGAAAAAAAGCGACATTTTTTGGATTATTTCTTAGATAAAGTTAAAAAAATTTTTAACGAAAATAAATATTTTTATTTTTAATGCAATATAAAAGGAAAATGAAATGAGTATTTTATTTAAAGAATTAAATTTATTAAAAAAAACCGAAGATGCTTTAGTGGAATTGAATTTTTTACAACCTACGCCTATTCAAGCTTTGGTTATTCCAGAAATTATAAAAGGTCATGATATTATAGCACAATCTCAAACAGGAACAGGTAAAACTTTTTCTTTTGGTATTCCTATCATTGAAAAAATTGATCCAAAAATCAAAAAAGTTCAATCTTTAATATTATGTCCTACTAGAGAATTAGCTTTACAAGTTTTTTTAGAAATTCAAAAATTATTAAAATTTCAATCTGCAATTAAAGCAATTGTTGTTTATGGTGGTGAGTCTTATATTAAACAATTTCAAGCTTTAGATACAAAACCACAAATTATTATTGCTACTCCCGGAAGAATGATAGATTTATTAGAGAGAAAAAAAGTTGAATTATCTTCAGTTAAAATATTGACTTTAGATGAAGCTGATGAAATGTTAAAAATGGGTTTTCAACAAGCTATCGAAACTATTTTATCTAACGTTCCTAAAGAAAGACAAACAATTTTATTTTCAGCTACGATGCCACGTTCTATTCAAGAGATAGCTTATAAATATCAACGAAGTCCTAAAATTGTTAAAGTTAAACAAGATCAAATTGTTGTTAAATCTATTGAACAATTTTATTTTATTGTGAAAGAATTTGATAAAAATAAATTATTAGTACGTCTTTTAGATCAAAAAAATCCTGATTCAGTAATTATTTTTGCTAATACAAAAAGAGATGTTGAAACAATTTTGAATTATTTACAAGAAAGAGATTTTTTAGTAGACGCTATTCATGGGGATTTGAAACAAACTCAAAGACTTTATGTTATGAACAATTTTAGAAAAAAAAATATTAAAATTTTAGTTGCTACAGATGTAGCCGCTAGAGGTATAGATATTTCTGATATTAAAATAGTGATTAATTATGATTTGCCTTATGAAGAAGAAGTTTATGTACATAGAATTGGGAGAACAGGAAGAGCAGGCAAAATAGGTTCAGCTTACACTTTTGTTGGTTTAAGAAAAGTTTTTCAATTTAAAAAATTAATGTCTTATTTAAAAGAACAAATTACTAATTTAAGAATTCCAACAATAGAAGAAGTTCAAAAAGAACAAAATAAAATTTTTCAAGAAAAAATTTTACATTTAATAGATACTTCAAACAAAGAACAATTTCAAGATAATGCTTTTATTGATACATTATTAAACAAAAAAGAACCTAAAGAAATTATTGCTTCTTTTTTAAAATATTTAGCACCTCAAAATAAAAATTATGAATATATAGCGGAACCTAAAATATTTAAAAATGATAATGTGAAAAATTCTTATGTTAAAAGAAATAATATATCATCCAATTTTAATAAAACGAATAATAACTATAATAGTTATAATAAAATAATCCAAAAACCGATGACAGAATTAATTATTAATTTAGGTAAGGATGATGGCATCAATCCTTCTTTGCTTTTAAAATTATTAAGAGAAAAATTTAATATTTATAGTCAAAATATCGGTAATATTAAGCATTTTTATAATAAAACTATTTTCGAAATTCCTTCTAATTTGGCTAAACAAATTCAGTCTCAAAATAATATTTATTACGATAATAAGCTATTATATATACAATTTAAATAAATTTTATCAATACTTGAATTCAATATTGAACAAATTATGAAAGAATCTAAATTAAATAATAAAATTCTTGAATTTATCTATAAAATTATAACAAAATCCTTTTTCAAGGAAGATATTGAATTATAGTGGCAATATAAAATGAATTTTATTTGCCTTGATTATTTCAAAATAATTAATATTAACTTTTCTAATGTAGTTAGAATATTTAAAGAATTATTATTTTGGATTCAAAATAATAATTAAAAAGTTTTGAAGGAATAAAAGGGATTATTTTTTATGTTATCTAAAAACGAAATTCAAGAAATTTTACAAAAAGGATTAAATAAAGGTTTTGACTTTGTTGAATTATTTTTTGAAGATAAAGTTACTAATCAGTTACGAATTCTTGATAAGGAAGTAGTTGATTATCATACTAAAAATGTTTTTGGTGTAGGTATTCGTTTGTTAAAACAAACAGATGAAATTTATATTTACACTAATAACATAGATTATAAATATATTTTATCTTTGATAGAAGAACAAAAACAACAAAAAAATAACAAACAAATTACAAAAATTATTCCACTTGGTGAATCTCAAGAAATTAATAATAATATTCAAATACCTTTTAACAAATGGACTGTTTCTGATAAAATCAGTAAAATAATGAAATTGGCTCGTATTATGAAAGAATATGATTCTAATATTATTCAAAGTATAGTTGGTTTCACAGAGACAGAACAAAAAGTTTTGATTGCTAATTCAAAAGGTATTTATCAAAAAGATTTTCGTCCTTATATTATGTGTTATATGATGTCTGTTGCTAAAAAAAATCAAAAAATGGAAGAATTTTATGACAGCGAAGCATGTTCTATGGGTTTAGAAATTTTTGATATTATTGATTTTGAAGCTAAAGCGAAAAAAGTGGCTGAAAAAGCTATTATGTTGTTAACAGCAGAAGAAATTAAACCTCAAATTATGACTTTAGTTATTAGCAACGGAAATGGTGGAGTTATTTTTCATGAAGCTTGTGGACATTCTTTAGAAGCGACTTCTATTGCTAGAGGACTTTCTGTTTTTTGTAACAAGTTAAATCAAAAAATAGCTTCAGATATTGTAACTGCTTATGATGACGGTAATATTAGTAATTCCTTTGGTAAATTAAATTTCGATGATGAAGGACAACCCACTCAAAAAAATCTTTTAATTGAAAACGGCATATTAAAAAATTATTTGATAGATTATCGTAATAGTTTAAAAATGAATTTAAAAACAACTGGTTCTGCAAGAAGAGAATCTTATAAATATTCTCCCACTTCTAGAATGAATTCTACTTATATTGCAGCGGGTAAAGATGATCCTCAACAAATTATTAAAGATACTAAATATGGACTTTATGCCGAAAATTTAGGTGGCGGAACTGTTAATCCTGCTACAGGTGAATTTAATTTTAAGGTTACATCTGGATATTTAATCGAAGATGGTAAATTAACTAAATTTGTTAAAGGAATGATGTTAATCGGCAAAGGTCAAGATGTTTTATTAAAAATAGATCGTGTTGGTAATGATTTATTATTAAGCCCAGGTCATTGTGGTTCTCTTTCTGGATATGTACCTGTTGATTTAGGACAACCAACTATTAGAGTTACAGATATAATTGTGGGAGGGAGTAAAAAATAATGATATATGATAATAAAATAAATTATACAAAGTGGTTTCAAAATGCTTTAAATCAAGGTTTTCAAGCTTTAGAGTTTTTAACCAATAAAGATATAAGTATGTCTATTTCATTAGAAGATGGTAAAATCTGTGAGCATGTGAAAAGTGATATATGTACAAACATTATTAAAGGTTTATATCAAAATAAAAAATCTTCTATGTATTTAGAGAAAATAGATGAAACGCAAATGAAAGAAACTTTGCAATTATTAAAAGATCAAATATCATTTTTAAATTTTAAAGAAAAAGATTTTATTTTTGAAGGTTCTTCTGTTTATCCTGATGTTATAAATTCTAATTTCAACTTCGCAACAATTAATATTCAAAAAAAATATGATTTACTTTTTCAATTAAAAGAACAATTAACTAAAAGTATGTTTTTACACAAAATAGAAAATATTTCTTATAATGAAATATTTTCGAAACATAAAATAGTTAATTCTAAAGGTTTGAATTTAGAGGAAGAATCTAGTTTATTAACTTTACATGTTTATTGTATTTTTAAAAAAGATCAAGAAATACAAGAAATTATCGAAAGTTTAACAGTTCATAATTTTGATCAAATTAATATTTCTGAATATTCTCAAAAAATAATATCTTTGGGAGAAAAAAAATTAACAACACATTCATTAAAATCTCAAGTTTATCCAACTGTTTTATCTAATAAAATTTTTGCTAAATTATTAAATAGTTTTAGTAATATTTTCAATGGTATGTATGCTTATCGTAATTTAACTAAATTAAAAGATAAAGTAGGCGAACCAATAGCTTCATCTAAAGTTACTTTAATTGACGAACCTTTATATGATAAAGCTTTTTTCAAATATAAATTCGATGATGAAGGTGTTTCTTGTTACACTAAAAAGATCATTGATAAAGGGGTTTTGAAACAGTTTATTCATAATTTAAAAACTTCATTTATTTTTGATGCCAAACCTACTGGAAATAGTTTTTCTAATTCTATTGCGATGACTAATTGTTATTTAAAAGAAGGAGACAAAAGTTTAGAAGAAATGATATCGCCTATTACACAAGGAGTTTATATTGATTATGTAATAGGTTTACATGCAGGTGTTAACGATGTAAGTGGAGATTTTAGTGTTCAAGCATCTGGTTTTAAAATAGAAAATGGTAAAATTACTACTCCTGTAAAAATGCTTGTTATGACTGGTAATTTTTTTGATATTTTATTAAATTTAAAAGATATTGCGAATGATTTATTATTACAAACTTCAGGTTTCGGAAGTCCTAGCGTTTATGTTGGCGATTTAACTATTGCCGGTGAAAATTAATTTAATAGATATTTGAATTATTTTGGACTATTTTTTTAATAAATAATAAAAAGGTTTTTTGTAAAAAAAATATGAAATATATAGCTTTATATCGAAAACATAGGCCTAAAAATTTTCAAAATATAGTTGGTCAAACGATTATTATACAAACTTTAAAAAACGCTATTAAATATCAAAAGATTCATCATTGTTATTTGTTTAGTGGTAATAAAGGAGTTGGAAAAACTACCTTAGCTAAAGTTTTAACTAAAGCTATAAATTGTTCTTTTTTTTTAAAACAAGAAGATTGCTGCGACATTCATAATAACGAGAATTGTTGTGAATTTTGTTTGTCTATCGACCAAAATAAAACTTTAGATTTTATTGAGATTGATGGTGCCTCTTATAGCGGCGTGGATGATATACGTGAATTAAAAGATAAATTATTTTATAAATCTGATTTTTTGAAATATAAAGTATATATTATTGATGAGATTCATGTTTTATCTCCCAATGCTTTTAACGCTTTATTAAAAGTTTTAGAAGAACCATCCCCGAATGTTATTTTTATTTTAATTACTAGCGAATATCATAAAATTCCTGAAAATTTGTTTTCACGTACACAATATTTTTATTTAAATAATATTTCTTCTCAAGATATTCAAAAGAAAATAAAATCAATTTCTAATATTGAAAAAATATCTATATCTGATGCAGCTGTAAATAAGATTTCTTCTTATTCTCGAGGTAGTTTAAGAGATGCTTTAAATGTATTAGATCAAGTTAGTTCTTATAAAAATGATATTATTGAAGAAAAAGATGTTTTAGAAATATTAGAACTTGTTTCTGAAGAAAATATTCACAAATTATCTCAAGTTTTATTTCAAAATAATATAAAAAACCTTATTACTTTTTTAGAAAACATCTTAACTCCTAATACAAATTATGTGCTTTTTTTGAATGATTTTGTTAATTTTTTTCAGAAACAAGTTATTCATTATTTTAAAAATAATGATGATAGTTTTGTTGTTTGGTCTAATTTTGATTATCAATCAAGAGATAAAATTTTACAAAAATTATTCGAATTACAAAATAATTTGACATTATCCCAAAATAAGAGAAATTTTTTAATTATTGGTTTTATTCAAATTAATCATTTTGTATTTTCACTAAATCAAGTACCAAAGATGTCATATTCAAACGAAAAACAAATTAATTTGTCGAAAACACAATTAAATATAAACATACAAAAACAAAAATTTTTGGACGATACGTCTTTTATATCTAATATCCAAGTCAAAGAAAATAATTTATCAACATTTAAAAAAAATTTTGTATTTAATATTATTAATATTTTAAATAATTCTGATATTATCACTAAAGAATTAATTTGTAAAGGATGGCGAAAATTACAAAATTATCCTATTTCTAAATTATCTCATACTGCTAGATTATTATATAATTCACAATTTTTAATGATAAATTTTAACAAAGAAATTCTTTTATCGTGTAGAGATGATATAGAATATGGACAATTCTTAAAACATGATATCAGAAATGAAATTAAGCAAATTTTAAATGCAAAAAAAACATTAATAAAAGAATATTTTGTGATCTTAAATAAGGATTGGGAAAATATAATAAAACCTGTTTATTTAAAATTTTTAAAAACTAAAAAAAAAGAAGATTTAGATTTATCTCTTTTTAAAACTGATTTTTATGAAATAAATTCTTCTTTAAATATTGAACAAAATCAATTAATTATTGTAAAGTTAGCTAGGCGTTTGTTCGCTTCTGATGATTTAGAAATTATTAATTAAAAGAGGATTTTAAATAATGGATATATTAGAAAAATTAAAAAAAATGCAAGAAAATATTGATAAAGAACAAAAACAATTAGAATTAAGAGAATTTACTTCAAGAGTGGGTGATATTGTGATTGTTATGCAAGGTACAAAACAAGTAGTTGATGTTTGTATTAAAAATTTAGATTTAGTTAAAAATTTAGATTTGGTTCAAGAAAGTATTTTATTATCTTTTAACGATGTTTTAAAACAAGTAGAAAATGCTACTAAAGATTTATTTATAAAAGCTGCTAAAGATTATGGTTTTTAATTTTTAAAAAAATTAAATTGGTTTATTTATTTTATAAAAATAAATAAACCAAAATAATTTATTTTTATCATAAGGAGAAATGTTATAGTTTGTGAAAAATAATAAGAAAGAAATAAATCCATCGAATGCTATGATTGATATTGCTTATCAAGTTTTATTTCAAAATAAAGAACCTATGATTATTCAAGAATTAATAAAAAAAGTTTTTGAAATTAAACAAATGGATATCAATAATAAAGATGTTTGTTGTCGTTTATATGTAGATATAGTTACAAGTGGTCTTTTTATTTTTTGCGGCAATGATCTTTGGAATATTAAAGCTAATAATTTACATTTTTTAGATCAAGAATATTTTAACGAAAATGACAAACTTTCACCAGAAATAGATAAGGAAATTTTAAATTTTCAAGATTTTGATGTAAAAAAAGATCAAAATAAAGATAATGAAGATGAAAAAGAAGAATTAGATGAAGATAAATTAGATTCTTTAGATATATCTTTAGATAATTCAGATGATAACGATGATAAATTAGAAGAAGAATTCGAACACGTCAATAAAAGCAAAGAAGAAGATGAAAATGAAGAAGAAGAATATATGGGTAGATACGACGATGATTATTTTTACAAATAATAATTATAAAATGATAATTTAAGAATCGAGGCAGATTTATATGTTTTTAGGGTTTTATAATTATACTGTTTATTTAACTTATTTAAATGCATTGTCAGGTTTTATAGGAATGTATTTTATTATGATTGATAAAAACCCTGAATATATATCTATTTGTATGTTAATTTCTGGAATTTGCGATATATTTGATGGTTTTATAAGCAATTTTAAAAAAAAACGCTCTATAGAAGAAACAAAATATGGTATTCAAATAGATTCTTTAGCAGATATTATTAGTTTTGGTATTTTACCTCTTTTGATGGGTTTTGCTTTATTAAAAAATTTAGAAAACCCAAGCGAGATATTGTGTTTTTTATTTGTTTGTGGTAGTATTTTATATATATTAGCTGTTGTTATTAGACTAGCTTATTTTAATGTTTTGGCAGAAAATAATTTAAATTGTCCATATTTAAAAGAAAAAACAAAAATTTTTATTGGTGTTCCAGTAACTTCAGCTTCTATTGTATTCCCTTTTTTAATTTTATCTCAAAATATATTTTGTTGTTTTTTTGATAAAACAGCAGTTAAATTATTATTTTGTCAAATATATTTATTTTTTATTATTTTATTGTCTTTTTTATTTATTTTTGATAAAGTTAAACTTAAAAAACCTCAAAAAAAAGTTTTTTTAATTTTTTTCATTATTATTTTTTTATTATTGATTTGTTTTTTATTAATTTTAAGAAAGATTATATAAAAACATGGATGATCTAAAAGTTGAATATAGTCAAAAACAAAAAATGTTATATTCTAATTTACATAAAAGTTTTTTGAAAAGATTATTTTTAAGAATTGTTATTTCTAAAACAGTTACTTTTTTATTTAGTATTTATTTAAGAAGTTGTTTATCTAAAATACATATTAAAAAAGTGATTCGCAAAAATAATATGAATTTAAAATTATTTACAAAACAGAAATTTTCTTCTTATAATGATTTTTTTATACGTCAATTTAAAAAAATATCTTTTTGTAATGATTCTTCTATTTTTATTAGTCCAGGCGAAGGAAGGTTAATGATTTTACCTATTCAAAAAAATAGTATTTATTCTATTAAAGAGGTAAATTATCATTTAAATGATCTTTTACAAAATGATAAATTAGCTTCTATGTTTACAGAAGGTTATTTGTTAATAATAAGATTAACTCCTTTGAATTATCACCGTTATATTTTTATTGATGATGGATTTCAAAAAAAAGAGAATTCTGTTAAAATTAAAGGAAAATTGCATATTGTCAATCCGATTGCTTTTAAATATTTTAATGTTTGGCAAGAAAATAGTCGGGAATATAATATTTTAGAAACAAAAAATTTTGGTACCATAGTTCAAATGGAAATTGGAGCTTTATTAATAGGCAAAATTAATAATCATCCTATTACTAATTTTAATAAGGCTCAAGAAAAAGGGTTTTTTTCTTTTGGAGGTTCAACTATTATTTTATTTATCCAAAAAAATAAAGTAATTTTTGATAAAATTTTTTTGGAAAATAGTTTGCAAAATAAAGAAACTCCAATTAATTTAGGTGAACACTTAGGTTCTAAAGTTGATTTAAATTGATAGTTTTACAAGATATAATATAAACAATATAATTTAGTTAATTACTGTAGTTATGTTAATACTACAACACCATGTAAAAGTGGAAATTGCCTCTATTTATTAAACTCAAAAATAGCAGATTACATTAGAAATAAAAGCGACGTGAGATAAATTTATCTAGTCGAGAGGTCATCGCAAGTTTAAAACTATTATGAAAAAGGATTCAACCTCTAAACACGAAATCCTAGTAATACTCGAATCTAATGTGTCGAAAGATAATAATAACATGGTTATTGGTCACGTATGTATATTGTATAAAGTCTATAAAAATAAATGACATTTTAATAAATATTCATAGTAAACATGATAAAATGAAGAATTTTTAAAAGAAATAACGGATAATAAGGACATTTATGATATCAGAACAATAACAAAACATAAAAGTAATAGATTGTACAACATTTTAAAAAATGAGTAATTTATAAAGTTTCATAAAATATATAAAATCTGTCTTCGAATATATATTTCGTTTTTTTTTGTTTAAATTATGTAAAATATAGTCTCGAAGTTTTAAAGCCCGCTTGCTTTTTTCTTTTTTTAATATATAATTAATATAAATTATTAACAAAATAATATTTATTTCTATTTGATATTTATTCAATGAATGTTTTTTATACAAATAAATTATTGAGTTTTTATTTATAACATAAAAGGAGTATGGATTGGTGTTAAATTTAGTTAATTTAAGTAAACATTATATTTTAAAAAAAGGTTTGAGACACGCTGTTTTAAAGAATATATCTTTAGATTTACCTGATAAAGGTTTGGTTTTTCTTTTAGGAAAATCAGGTTCAGGAAAAACTACTTTATTGAATTTATTAGGCTGCATAGATAATTTAGACGAAGGAGATATTTTAATTAATAATAATTCTGTACGTAAGTTTAAAAATGTTGATTATGATAATTATCGCAATGGTAATATAGGGTTTATATTTCAAGATTATAATTTACTTTCGGATTTAACGGTTGCTCAAAATATCGCTTTATCTTTGCAACTACAAGGAAAAAAAGTGGAACTTTCTTTGATTACCGAAACATTAAAAAAAGTAGATTTAGTAGGTTATGAACATAGATTTATTAATCAGTTATCAGGTGGACAAAAACAAAGAGTAGCTATTGCGCGTACTTTTATTAAAGATACAAGCATTATTTTATGTGACGAACCTACAGGTAATTTAGATTCAGAAACTGCTAAAGATATTTTAGATTCGTTAAAAAAAATGTCAGAGAATAAATTGATTTTAGTTGTTACTCACGATGCAGAAAGTGCTTTTTCATACGGTGATAGAGTTATAGAATTAAAAGACGGTCAAATTATATCTGATTTATCTAAAGAACCTGGATTAAAAAATATAAAACCACAAAATAAAATAAATTCTTTAAAAGGTAAAGTTATTACTGAGGAAGTATTAAAACAAATTTTAGACAATAACTCGTCTGATTCTAAAAAGATGTTTATTCCAACACCTCAACAACATAAAACAACAGAAATCAAACCATTAATCAGAATTTCAAGCCATTTGCCTTTATCATTAGCTGTTAAAATGGGTGCCAGTTTTTTTAAAACAAAAAAGTTTTATTCATTATTCGTTGTTTTATTTACAGCTGCTTTGTATAATTTATTCTCTGTTTTTTTTCATTTTAATATATTATTTAGTTGTGAATGGCAACAATTGTTAAGTTTTCTAAACAAAAATTTCTCTGGTGATTAATTAGTTACCATAATGCAATCCCCGCCTATAGAATTTTTAGAAACATTAATGCAAAAACATTTGGGGACAATTTGTATTTTGTTTTGTTGTATTTTATTGATATCTTTCTTTTTAATAGGCGGTTTTGTAAAAAGCACTATTAAATTTAAAAAAAAAGATATAGGGGTTTTAAGATCTTTAGGAGCTAGAAAAATAGATGTTTTAAAAATTTTTTTTATTGAAGGCTTTATTATTTCTTGTCTAGTAACTTTAATATTAGGCGTAGTATTTATTTTACCATATTTCCCAGTTAATTGGAGTTATCCATTTAAAACTCAGACATTTGAAGAAAAATCACAACAAATGTTTGTATTGCAACCAATGCAATCGGCACGTATCTTGCGAAATCAAGAACAATATAACGACTGTAAAGCATATTTAAAAAAAGGGTTTGAAAATTTTAGATTTTGGTGTAATTATTTTAATTTAATTTTCTTTTTTTTCATAATGAATTTAATAGTTACTTTTTTATCTATTTTTTTACCTATTAACAAATTTGCTAAAAAGAAAGTCATTGAAGTTATATTAGACAAATAAAAATTTTTTTCAAAACACACATGAAATACAATTTATATTATTAATAATATAAATTGTAAATAAATCCATTTTTAAAACAAACTAAAGTCAATTTATTTTAAATAATAAATAATTTGACTTTTTTTATTTTTATAAATTTAATAAAATTGAATAAAATTCTTTTCAAAAGAAAATATTTGTTTATTTTCTTTTGAAAAGAAACTAAAATATTATAATTTTTATTTAATAAATATGAGAAGAAAATAAATTTTTTAAAATTTTTACTATATTAATTCAAGTATAATATAAATATATTATCTTTCTTGAATTTATAAAGATATTTGTTTGTATTGAAATTGTTCAACTAGATATATAAATTAAAGGTATAAACGTGTGTTATCAGAAAAACTAAAAACATTACCGACTCAGCCAGGATGTTATTTTTTCCAAGCGACAAATAAAAATATAATTTATATAGGCAAAGCTAAAAATTTAAAAAATAGAATCAAAAGTTATTTTGTAGGTTCTCATAATCATAAAACAAATCTTTTAATATCGGAAACTAAAGATTTCAGTTATATTTTAACAAATAACGAATTAGAAGCTGTGATATTAGAATCGAATTTAATTAAAAAACACACTCCTAAATATAACTTTAAATTAACAGATGATAAAAGTTACCCTTATATTGAAATAACAAATGAAAAACATCCTAGAATAATATTATCTAAATATAAAAAAGTTACTAAAAATAAACAATTATTTGGTCCTTATCCTAGTTGTGAAACTATAAAAGAAACAATAAACATCTTGTATCAAGTTTTCCCCTTAAGAAGATGTCATCCACTTAATAAAACAGCTTGTATTTATTACCAAATGAAACAGTGTTTAGGACCTTGTGCTAATGCTAAAGTTGATTATCAAAAAAATATAGAATCTATAACTAAATTTTTAAAAGGCAATAGCAAAGAAATTATTCAAAAAATAAAAAAATTAATGAAAAAAGCTAGCCAAGAATTAGAATTTGAAAAAGCAATGGAATATAAAAAAATTCTATTTCATTTACAAAGAATAACTGAAAAACAATTTATAAATAATTTAAAAGAAGTTAAAAATTGTGATATCATTGCTACTTATTCTAATGATAATGAAATTTCTTTATATATTTTAAGATTGAATCAGGGCAATATTTTTGATCATCATCAAATAGTTTTTTCATATATAGGTTCGATTGAAAATAATATTATAACTTATTTAAATTTATATTATCGCAATCAAATTATTCCTGAAGAAATTATTGTAGGTTCAGAATTGAATAAAGAAAAAAAGAATATCAAGAATTTATTGAAAACTAAAATAACTATTCCTTTGAAAAATCATAAATTGCGTTTGTATCAGCTAACTTTTAAAAATGCTAAAGAAAATCTCATTAAATATAATTTAATATATAAATCTAAATTTCAAATCATGCAAGAGTATATAAATATCTTGTCTGATTTATTTCAAAAACCTATTAATCATATTGAAGTTTTTGATAATTCCTATTTGTTTCAAAAATCTTTTGTATCAGCTATGATTGTATTCAAGAATTTTCAATTTGATAAACAATGTTATCGAAAATTTCATATAGACAAAGAATTTCAAGATGAATATCGTGCTTTCGAATACATATTGAGTAAACGTTATAAAAAACTTTTAGACATTCAAGCACCACTACCAGATCTTATTTTAATAGATGGTGGAAAAGGTCAATTGAATGTTTGTAATCAGGTTTTAAACAAATTAAATTTAAAAATTTCAACTGGAGCGTTGAAAAAAAACGATAAACATCAATTAGAAGCTTTAATTACGATGAACAAAACTTTTTATTTTCAATCTAACGATAAATTATTTCGTTTTTTATTACAATTAAGCACAGAAGTACATCGTTTTGCTTTATCTTTTCATAAAAAAACTCAAATGCAAGAAACAAAAAAAATTTTATCATGTATATCTGATATAGGAATAACAAAATATCAAAAAATATTAGAGCATTTTACAAATATAGAAGAAATCAAAAAAGCTCCTTATGAAGAATTTAAAAAATTAAATATTTCTTATAATATTTTTACTAAAATTAAAAAACAAATATAAAAAAAAGAAACATTTAAGAAAGTGTTATAAATCAAATGAATAATAATCAAATAATCCAAGTTAGAGGTGCACGAGTAAATAACTTAAAAAATATTAACTTAGACATTCCTACATCTAAATTTATCGTGGTAACGGGTGTTTCAGGTTCAGGCAAATCTTCTTTGGTTTTTGATACTCTATATCAAGAAGGAAAAAGGAAATACATAGAATCTCTTAATTCCTATACTAAAATATTTTTAGGTAATTTCGAAAAACCTGATGTGGATAAGATTGAAGGTTTATGTCCTGCTATTAGTGTTTCGAAAAAAATAATCTCTAATAATCCTCGTTGTACTGTCGGAACTATGACTGAAATTTATGATTATTTAAGATTACTTTACACACATATTGCTGTTCCTCATCATCCGATTACAAATCAAATAATAAAAAATCAAACTTTAGAAGAAATTGCTGATAAAATTTTACAATTAAAAACCAATATAAAAAGTTTTATTTTAGCTCCAATTTCTACAGAAGAAAAAGATAAAAATCCGAATATTTTCAAAAACTTTATTAAAAAAGGTTTTTATCGTTTTCTTGTTAATAATCAAATATTATGTTTGGAAGATGATGATGTTTTATTAAAGGCAAATCCCGATTATGAGATTTATACAATAATAGATCGTTTCGTTCTTAATAACAAAGAGAGATTGCATAATTCTTTGGAATTAGCTTTTTCTTTAATTTCTGAACAAGTATGTGTTTATCAAGAAGAAAAAATTTTTAAATTTAATCGTAATCTATCTGATCACGAGCAAAATTTTGATACCCCTATTCAAAACCTGCGTTTATTTTCTTTTAATAATTCACTTGGTTTTTGCGATAATTGTCGAGGTTTAGGAATAAAAAAAAAATTAGATTTAGATTTAATTATTGTTTATGATAAATCAATCAATGATGGTGGTATCATTCCTTATTTTTATTATAAAAAATTATATACTCAAATTCATGATTTAAAAGCTTTTTGTGGACATCATAATATTGATATGGAAACCCCTTTACAACAATTAAGTCCGAAATTACTGAATACTCTTCTTTATGGCGAACAAGATGATAAATTAAAAACAAATATTTTAAATCCTATGAATATGGGAGTAATAAAAATTTTGGAATATTATTATAACGAAAATGATGATAAAAATAATATTAATTATTTTATTGATTTGTTTATGTCTCAAAAAAAATGTGATTTATGTTTAGGAGCTCGTTTGAACAAAAGTGCTTTAATGTTTAAAATTCAAAATAATAATATTTATGAATTGACACAATTATCTATAGAAGATTTATTAATTTTTTTTCAAAAATTAGAATTGAATAGCGAAGAACAAAAAATTGCAGATTCTATTTTGGAAGAAATAACTAATAGATTAATTTTTTTAAAAAATATTGGTCTAGGTTATTTAACTTTAGATCGTTATGGTAAAACATTATCTAGTGGAGAAAACCAAAGAATAAGATTAACTAATCACATTAGCTCTAAATTATCAGGTATTTTATATACATTGGATGAACCATCAATCGGTTTGCATCCTAAAGATAATGAAAAACTGATTAATTCTTTGAAAACAATTAGAGATTTAGGTAATACCCTTGTAGTAATAGAAAATGATGTTGATACAATTTTATCGGCTGATTATTTAATAGATATTGGACCACTAGCAGGAGAACAAGGTGGTGAAATTATAGCTTGTGGCATTCCTCGAGAAATAATGCAAAATAAAAAAAGTTTAACAGGAAAGTATTTAATAGGTCATGAAAGAATTGATATACCACAAAAAAGAAATCTTGTTGATTTTAAAAAAGTTATCCATATCCAAAATGCTTCCGAAAATAATTTAAAAAATATTACTATTGATTTTCCTTTGGAAGTATTCACAGTTATAACAGGAGTTTCTGGTTCAGGAAAATCCACTTTATTAAATCAAATTTTAAAATCAATCAATCAAACGAAAACTTTTTCAGAAAAAAATTCAAATATATTCTTGAATAAACATAATCATATTCAAAAAATTATTAAAATTAATTCTGCTCTTATAAGTAAAAAACCTAAAATTAATTTAACTACATATATAAAAATTTTAGATCATATTAAAAATTTATTCGCTTCAACTTTGGAAGCTAAAATAAAAGGTTATACAAAAAATGATTTTTCTTTGAATAATAAAAAAAGAATTTGTCAATATTGTTCTGGCGAAGGTATTCAAAAAATTAACATGTATTTTTTACCTGATGTGTTAGTTAAGTGTCAAAAATGTAATGGGCAAAAATTCAATAAAGATATTTTAAAAATAAAATATAAAAACAAAAATATAGCGGAAATATTAAATATGACAGTTCAAGAAGCTTTTATGTTTTTTGATAATTTGTCTTTTATACAAAAAAAATTACAAAACTTAAAAGACATAGGATTAGATTATATACGTTTAGGCCAAAGTTTTGCTACTCTTTCAGATGGAGAATTACAAAGGATCAAATTAGTGAGTGAATTAGAGAAACAAAATATTCCGAATATACTTTATATATTAGACGAACCCACTATAAGTTTACACAATGAAGATGTGAAAAAATTAATTCAAATCATTCATCGCATAGTAAAACATAAATCAACTGTTATTATAATTGAACATAATTTAGATATTATTAAAAATGCTGATTATATTATTGATTTAGGACCACAAGGAGGTCAAAAAGGTGGCTATATTATGGCTACAGGAACACCAGAAGAAATAAGTAATAATCCTCAAAGTTATACAGGACAATATTTAAAAAAAATTCTAAATCTCAAATAAAATAATAAGGTTAAAATTATATATGTCATTCAAAATCAAAACTTTATATAAACCTAGCGGCGATCAACCTAAAGCTATTGAAGAATTATTAATGAATTTTAATCAAAATATCAAAGAACAAATTATTTTAGGAGCCACAGGAACTGGAAAAACTTTTACGATAGCTAATATAATCCAAAAATTAAATCAAAATACCTTGATTATTGCTCATAATAAAACATTAGCGGGACAATTGTATAACGAAATTAAAGAAATATTTCCTGAAAATACAGTGGAATATTTCATTTCTTATTATGATTATTATCAACCAGAAGCTTATGTTGTAGCTAATGATACTTATATCGAAAAAACTTCTAAAGTTAATGCTGAAATAGATCAATTGCGTAACAGAACAATTAATTCTTTAGTTTATGGTAAAAACGTTATCGTTATTTCTTCTGTTTCTTGTATTTATGGTGTGGGCGATATAAATGATTATAAACAATCTATTCTTTATTTAGAAAAAAATAAAAACTTTTTTTTAAAAGAAATTTCAACAAAATTAATAGAAATGCAATTTAAAAGAAATGATATAGAATTTGGCAGGGGTACTTTTAGAATAAGAGGAGATATTTTAGAAATTATTTTATCTTCTGAAAATAAAAGAGGTATTCGAATTATATTCGATGATGAAATGATTGAACAAATACATATTTTTGATATTTTAACAGGCAAAATTATTGATGATTTAAATAATATTGTTATTTATCCCGCAAATCTTTATATGGCCGATAAAACCAAAATAAAAGAAACTATTAAAAGAATTGAAAAAGAATTGATAGAACGCATTCAATATTTTAAAGAACAAAATAAATTAATTGAAATGCAAAATCTTGAAAGAAGAATAACAAATGATATTGAAATGTTAAAAGAAATAGGTTATTGTAATGGGATTGAAAATTATTCTCGACACTTATCACTTAAAAAAGAAAAAGAACCACCCACAACTTTAATCGATTATTTTGGCTATAATTTTTTAACTATTATTGATGAATCTCATGTTACTGTCCCTCAGATTAAAGGAATGTATGAAGGAGATTTTTCTAGAAAACAAAATTTAGTCAATTATGGGTTTCGTTTACCTAGTGCTTTAGATAATAGGCCGTTATTTTTTTATGAATTTGAACAAAAATTAGATAAAGTTATTTATTTATCAGCAACTCCAGGTGATTACGAATTAAATAAAAATATTCCTATTGTAGAACAGATTATTAGACCTACTTTTATTTTAGATCCTAAAATAGAAATAAGGCCTACTAAAAACCAAATTGAAGATTTATATTTTGAAATTAAAAAAAGAATACAAAAAAACGAGAGAATTTTAGTCACAACTATAACTATAAGCATGAGCGAAGAATTAACAAAATATTTTAAAAAAGTAGGTCTTAAAGTAGCTTATTTACATAGTAAAATTAAATCTTTAGAGAGAATGATTATTTTAAAAAAATTAAGACAAGGCGTTTATGATTGTTTAATCGGAGTTAATTTATTAAGAGAAGGTTTAGATTTGCCAGAAGTTTCTTTAGTAGCTATTTTAGATGCTGATAAACCAGGTTTTTTAAGAAGTTATAAAAGTTTAATTCAAACTATTGGGCGGGCAGCTAGAAATATTCAAGGACAAGTTATTATGTATGGTGATGAAATAACAAATGCTATGGAAATTGCTATTAAAGAAACTCAACGTCGTCGCCGAATACAAGAAAATTATAATTTAACTCAGAATCTTATGCCGACTATTATTAATAAAAATGTAGCGCAAATCACAGATATTAATCAAGAAAAAAATGAAAGTATAGAATCATTTTTATCTTCTCATCAAAAATATCCATCAGATTATAGTGTGAAAAAACTTCAAAGATTAATGAAAAGAGCTGCTAAAAAATTAGATTTCGAAAAAGCAGCTTTTTACAGAAATTTAATAATAAAACAAGAACATAACAAAATATAATAAATATTTATAAAATTTTTTTGAAATAAAAACTCTCAAATAATAAAAGGTTTTAAAATGAATAAAATAAATAAAACAAATCAAAAAATAAAAGTAATGTCAACATCTACAAGTTGTTTAGATTATTATTCTAAAACAAATACAAATATTGATTTGATTAGAATTAAAATTTATATTGATAATAAAGAATATATTGATGGTAAAACTATCAAAGCTGATGAATTTTACAATATGATGAACGCAAATAACAAATTAGTTATTAAAACATCACAACCTTCTGTTGGTGAGTTAATTGATTATTTTGAAAATTTAGTTCAACAAGGTTATAAAAAAATTTTTATTACGACTATTTCTAAAAAATTAAGCGGTAGTTATAATGCTATTTGTCAAGCAAAAAAACAATTAAATGATAAAATTGAAATTATTCCTTATAATACTGACACCGTGTGCTTTTCTGAAGGTTATTTCGCTTTAGAAACACAACGCCTTTTAGATGAAGGTTCTACTTTAACAGAAGTTATTGAACACTTAGATTTCTTAAAAAAAAATAATACTATTTTTTTTGTAGTTAAATCTTTAACACAATTAATTAAAAACGGTAGATTAACTAAAAAAAAAGGTTTTATCGGTAGATTGTTAAGAATTAATCCTATCTTGCAAGTAAATGAAAACGGAGAAATTGTTTTAATTGGTAAAAAATTTACTATTGATAGTTCTTTCACTTATATATTAGAAAAAATCAAAAAATATACAATGAATAAAAAATTTTTAATTCATATTTTAACTACTGGCAACCCTCATTTAAAAACAAAATTTAAAACATTTTTAGAAAAAGAACTTAATTTAAATAATATTTTAGAAATTCCTTCCTCGCCTGCTATCGGAGCTCATGTAGGAAATGATGTTTTAGGAGTTGGAATCATTCTTTTAAAATCTTGAGAAAAATGTATTAAAAAAGGTATTTTTGAAATGAAATTGAATAATCAAGAAAAAACGAAAATCCAAAAAGCACAACAAATATTAAAAGAAATGAAACAAAAAGGGTTTGAAGCTTTTATTGTAGGCGGAGCAGTTAGAGATATCATTTTAAATATATCTATAAATGATATCGACATAACTACTAATGGTCATTATGAAGAAATAAAAAAATTTTTCATTTGTAAAAAAAAAAATATTAAATATGGTTCTTTTCAAATAATTTTTGAAAAAGAAAAATTTGAAATAACTACTTATAGAGAAGAAGGACCTTATTTAGATTACAGAAATCCTTCTTTTGTTAAATTTATTAAAGATATTAAAGAAGATTTAAAAAGACGTGATTTTACTATTAATAGTTTGTTAATGGATGAAAACGGCAAAATAATTGATTATATAAATGCTTATAATGAATTCAATCACAAAAAAATAAAAACTATTGGTTTTTCTGATAAAAAATTTAAAGAAGATGCTTTAAGAATAATGCGACTTTTTACACTTCAAGCTAAAACTAATTTTGATATAGATGAAGAAACCGAACAAGCTGTAATAAATAATATTTCTTTAATAAGCAAAATAAAAACTCAATATATTCTTGAAGAATTAAAAAAAATAACAAAACAAAAATTTTATCAAAAAGCTTTTTTATCTTTAAAACGCACTAATGCTATTTCTTTTTTAAAAGAATTCAAAGAGAGTATTCTTTTTATAATTGAAGCAAATTTTAAAAAAATGACACCAGAATTATTTTTCAAATTATCATTCATTTTAAATCCTAAAATAATCCATTCTTTCACATTTAATAAAAGCAAAAAAGAACAATTTCAAAAAATATTATCTTTATATGAACAACTTATAAAGAGTTCGTTAGTAATAAATTAAAAAATATATTTTTATCAAAAAGGTTATATAATATGAATCAAAACTTATTTTTACAAAATAAAAAAATAAATGATAAAATCACTTTTATTGGAAAAATAATTAGCCTTAATAAAGGCGAACATTTTTGTAATATTGACTTTTTATTAATGGAAAATTTTAATGTAAATATCAAAATAGATTCTGTTTTTGATATTCCTCAAAAAGACAAACTTTATGTTTTCGAAACAGCATATCAACAAAATAAAAACAATAAAAACGTTTTAATATGTCTTAAATATTCTTTAATCGAAAATAATTTAAATTTAGAACAAATTTATCATTGTTATAATCATTTTTTTACGTGCACAAATATTCCTTTTCATGTCATAGATCAACAAATAACTAATTTTTTATCTAATATCAAAAATCCTATTTTCAAAAAAATAACTCAAAATATTTATTCTAAATATAAAATAAATTTTTTAATTTCACCAGCTGCTTGCAAAATGCATCATGCTTATTACGGTGGTTTAAGCCATCATACTCTAAGTATATTGAAGATATCTAATCATTATCTAGAATTATATCCTTTTTTAAATAAAGATTTATTACAATGTGGTATTATTCTTCATGATATGGCTAAAATACAAGAATTTACTTTCGAAACGAAAAGTTATACCAAACAAGGCGTTTTATTAGGGCATTTAATTTTAGGAGTTAATAATATCCATGAAGAAGCTCTTTTATTAGGGTTTCAAGACAAAGAAGAAATTTTGCTTTTAAAACATTTAATAATTGCACATCATGGTTTATTACAATATGGTGCGTTTAAAGAACCTCAAATCGGCGAAGCTCTTTTATTATGGTATTTAGACGATTTAGATGCTAAATTAAATACTTTAAAAGAAGAAATAGAAAAAACTGAAAAAGGAAAATTTACTGAAAATTTACCTGTAATAAAAGGAAAATCTTTTTATAAACCAGATTTATGATTTTTATTTATAAGTTAATTAATTAACTTATAAATAAACTTATAAAAAGATATATAATAAAAATAAAAACATTATAAAAGAAAGGTTTTGCAAATAACATGTGCGAAAATAATAAAAATATAGATTTAAAAAAAATAATTAGTCAAAAAACAACAGTTTTAATCGATTTTTATGCTTCTTGGTGTGGTCCATGCCAAAAATTAATACCTGTTTTAAATATTTTTGCTAAAGAAAATCCTGATATAGAAATAATTAAAATTGATGTGGATTTACATCGTGAATATATGAACGAATATAATATCACAAGTTTTCCAACTCTAATATTATTTCAAGATGGAGAAGAAAAAAAAAGAAAAATAGGATATTGTTCAAAAGAAGAATTACAATCTTTTGTTGAATAAAAAAATAAAATTTGAAAAACGGTTTTTTCTTAATTAATAAAGCAAAAAATATATCTTCTCAGAAAGTTATTTTTTTAATCAAAAAAAAATTAAACCTTTTTAAAGCAGGACATACAGGTATTTTAGATCCTTTAGCAGAAGGTCTTTTGATTGTTTTAATTAATAAAGCTACTAAATTAGCTTTTTTATTTGAAAAATTAGATAAAACATATAAAGGTAGTGCATTATTTAATCAAAATTTTGATACGTTAGATATAACAGGTAAATTAATAAATAAAAAAGAAAATATTTTAGATTTTGAACAAATTCAAAAAAGTTCTCTTTATTTTGATAAAAAAAAATATTTACAAATACCCCCTATGTATTCTGCTATAAAAATAAAAGGTCAAAAAATGTATCATTTAGCTAGGAAACATATTCATATTGAAATCCCTCCTAGAGAAGTTCATATTAAAAATTTAAAAATAATACCGCCTTTGACAAATGATTCAATAAATTTTGAAACAAAAGTTTCTAAAGGCACTTATATAAGAAGTTTAATTAGAGATATTGCTTCCAAAATGAATACCTATGGAGCTTTACAAAATTTAACTCGAACTAAAATAGGTTCTTATAATTTACAAAATGCTCAAAATATTG
The DNA here is from genome assembly GCF_038024965.1 of Candidatus Phytoplasma fraxini. Classification (NCBI taxonomy): domain Bacteria; kingdom Bacillati; phylum Mycoplasmatota; class Mollicutes; order Acholeplasmatales; family Acholeplasmataceae; genus Candidatus Phytoplasma; species Candidatus Phytoplasma fraxini. The sequence continues at coordinate 244,010 of NZ_CP146843.1, forward strand.
AATCAGTAACTTTAGAACATTTAAGAGATGTTAAAGAACTTTTTCAAAAAAAACAAAAATTAATTTTAAATGATTATTTAATTAAATTAGTAAAAAATGGTATTACATTAGATGAAAGACAAATTATAACTCGTCATCCTTTTGTTGTTTTAGATCAAAAACAAAATTGGATAGCTTATTATGAACCCATAAATAAAAATAAATATTCTCCTAAATATTTTTTTTAAAAATCTTTTTTTAATTAAATGTTTAAATTTTAGGAAACCGCAGGTTTCACAGTATTAAGACAAATTTAATAATTGGTTTGATTACACTCTTATATTTTATATTTTTGCTTGATTACTGTTTTAGTAATAATTTTTATATTTCAATATAAAGCAATAGTAATGGACAATAAGAACTACACAAAAAAATATAAACAATGTAAATGTTCATAATATAGAATAATTTTGGTATTTAATATTATTATAGAAAAATTCATCAAATAAAATTATTAATGTGGTTTCTGTTCACTTTTTAAAAATAGAAATAATAAATCTTTTAAATCATACATAAATGTATTAATCTAATAAAATTAGAACAATAATAGACTAGTAAATCAACCGAAAGGTTTAAGTTATTATTTTATTCAATATTACAAAGAATACTTTAAACTTGTATTTTTTTTTATTTATGATATTATACTTTACAAAATAATTTATTTTTTATATAAATTATTTTTATTAAAAAATTTTTGAAAATATATAAAAGTTTTTTTATATATTTTCAAAAGTCTTGGAGATGATTGTTATTTGGATTTTATTAGTGTTTGGGATATATGAAGAATATTAATAGATTATTTCGAATTTATAAGTGATAATGTGATAAGTAATGAAATTAGATTTTGAAACACCTTCAAATTTGACACAAAACAAAAAAATTAGAAAAAACAAAAATATTAAAAAAAATAAAAATAATTCATCTGTTTATTCGTTAACACGTAATATATTAATTTTGTTTCATATTTTTTTGTTTTGTTTTTTTATCCTTTATATATCTCATAAATTATGTCTGTTACCTTCGGGTTGTATCTCAACGTTTAGGATTAGATAAAATAGATACATTATCTTTATTTAATATAAAGATAATGTATAATGAATATTCTTGAAATAAATTAGACATTAGATAATTTTAATAACAAATGCACAGTTAGAAATTAAATTGAATTAAATAAATTCTAATATACATTAATAATTAACAATAAAAGAATCCATAAAATAATAAGTAACATTAATCGAAAAATAAATAATAAATTGAAAAATTTAACATTTATTTTATATTGATAGGCTTTGTCTTGTATTATTTTGTTCATTTGTATTTCTATTTAGTGGTTATCTTTGTTTAAATTAAACAAATAGAATTTAAAAATCAAATGTGATAATAATACTTTATGAATAAATTATAAAAGGTAATTGTGATTTATGATATTTTACAAAAAAAATAAAGAAGAATATATAAATATTATTATTGTATTAATAATATTTATTTTGTTTGATGTTTGTAAGATTTTAGCTTTAGACAATAATTCGAAAGATAAACAATATAAAGTAGACTTTGAATTAAAACACACAATACCTCAATACCGTCTAAAACCTGTTGTAAAAACTTATAAACAAAATGGTTTTGTTCCAATAGAAGAAGAATCTGAATCTGCTCCAAAAGAACTTGCTAAACCTGATACATCATCTGATTCAAAAGAACATGATAAACCTGTTACAGTTTCAAAAAAACCTTATATACCTGATTCAATTTTAAAAGATCATGACATACTTAATGCAATTGATACATCTGATTTAAAGTTAGAATTTAATTTACCTGAAAAATTGTCATCTACTCAGGAGGCTCTAAGTATAGACGAGTTGTATATTTCCTTTCGACATAAAACGTGTGAAAATGACACAAATTTAAAACAACAAATTGAACAGTTAAAAAAATTAATTTATTTACTTTACAAAGACAACGCATTAAGTCGATATGTACGCAAACAGTCTTTATTTAATGATTTAAAAAATGTTGGAATTACAGTTCAAGAATTAAAACAATATAAATTTGGAGTGAAAGACTTCCAAAACGCTCAATATTCAGCTAAAGACTTAACAGGTGTATTTAAATTAGAAGATTTAAAAGAACATTATCCACCTAATGAATTAAAAGATGCTGGATTTCCAATTAAAGACTTCCAAAACGCTCAATATTCAACTAATGAATTAAAAGGTGTATTTAAATTAGAAGATTTAAAAGAATATTGTTCACCTAATAAATTAACAGGTGTATTTAAATTAGAAGATTTAAAAGAACATTATCCACTTAATGAATTAAAAGATGCTGGATTTCCAATTAAAGACTTCCAAAACGCTCAATATTCAGCTAAAGACTTAACAGGTGTATTTAAATTAGAAGATTTAAAAGAACATTATCCACCTAATGAATTAAAAGATGCTGGATTTCCAATTAAAGACTTCCAAAACGCTCAATATTCAGCTAATGAATTAAAAGGTGTATTTAAATTAGAAGATTTAAAAGAATATTGTTCACCTAATAAATTAACAGGTGTATTTAAATTAGAAGATTTAAAAGAACATTATCCACTTAATGAATTAAAAGATGCTGGATTTCCAATTAAAGACTTCCAAAACGCTCAATATTCAGCTAAAGACTTAAAAAATGTGGGATTTACAATTGAAGACTTCCATAAAGCTGAATATGAACCTAATGGCTTGAAATACGCACGTATATTTAACGTTGATGAAATAAAAAAATGTTATGAAGAGGATTATGAATTAAAAGATGATAGATTTATATCAAAAAAGCGCAAAAAAGGTTTTTTTGCCAGTTTATTTAAATAAACCCAACAAGAAATAACACTAAATAAGAAATATAAAATAAAACTAATATAAAAAAAGAAAAACTTTTTTATATTAGTTTTATTTATATATGCTAAATTAAAATTTTAGACAAGTTTTAATTCAAACCAAAATTTTTATTTTTTTGGTGTAAAAAATTTCTCCCCACATTAGTGATAATTAATTCTTTATTTTTTTGTATTATATATTTATCTTTTATAGCTTTTTTTAAACATTTTTGATAACGCTCTGAAGGCCATTTTAAATCATTTTGAATATCTTGAATGTAATTTTTAATATTTTGTTTTAAATGATTTTCTAAATGCATTAATAATAAAATTATCATAAAAGTTTTTTTATGAAAATAATTTTTAATTATTTTAGCTATAATACCATTTTTAGGTTCAAACACTAAAACAATTACAAAAATACTTAAAATAACTACAGAAATCATTCCTGATACCGGAAGATCCAAATAAATCCCTAAATAATAACCTAAACTAGCGCTTATAAAAGCTAACCATAAAGATAATAACCAACAATTAAATAATCTTTGAGTCAATATTGTAGCTGTTGCTGCTGGGCCTATCATACAAGCAATAACCATAACAGAACCAACAACATCAAAGGAAATAACTGCTGTTAAAGAGACTAATGCCATTAAAATATAATTAATAATAACTGAAGAAAAACCTAAAACATTAGATAAATGAGGGTCAAAAATAAATATTTTTAATTCTTTGTAAAATATAGAAACAAAAAATAAATTTAAAATTAAAATAGGGATTATTTTATATAGTATGCTTGCTTCTGATAATTCAATATTACCTAAAAAAACAGCATCAGTATCTATATGAATATTTCGGATAAATTTACTAATAATTATAATAGCAATAGAAAAGAAAAAAGTAAAAACAAGTCCTATAGCAGAACCTTTAGAAATTTTTTTGTTTTTGCTTATTAATTCTATTAAATAAGCAGTACAAACACCTACCAAAGTCGCTCCTATAATTAAAAAAGGAGAATCTAAATCATTTACCAATAAATAAGCAAGTACAATTCCTAATAAAACACTATGACTAATAGCATCCACAACCATTGAAACTTTTTTATAAATTAAAAAAACACCTAGATTTGCTAAAGATATAGAACATAAAATTAAAATTAAAAAAGTATCTATTTCAAAAGATTCTAAAATTATATTTAAAATATTATTCATAATTAAAATTCGCCTTTAATTAAATTTTCCACTAATTTAATTCCTTTACCAGTTACCAAAATTTTACCCGATTCTTTATGTAAATATTTTTCTTCTAATAAAAAAGATTCTATTTCAACAATATCTTGTGATTTATTATTATGATAAAAATGAATTAATTGTTTGAATTTTTTAATTTTTCTTTGATATTGTTTTTGTTTTAAAAATTTTTTAAATATACCGTTTGTACGAGCAAATAAACAAGTTAATAAAATAAAACAAGTTGAAATTACAATAATTATAGGACCAGTAGGCATTTGTTCTATATAAAGACTCATATTAATTCCTATAAAGCTAGATAAAAAAGAAATAAAAGAAACTAAAATAATATTGACTAATAATTTATCACTTAAATGTCTTGCAATAATACCAGGCATAATTAAAAAAGCACTAGTTAAAATAACTCCTGTTATTTTTAAACTAATTATAACCAATCCTATCAATAAAGCATTCATAATAAGTGTTAAAATTATATTATTAAAACCTAGACTTTGAGATAATTGTTCGTCAAAAGTAAAAATTTTAAATTCTTTCCACAATACACAAATTGTTAAAATAGTTATAAAAGTTAGAACGCCGATTATTATAACATGAGTTTCAGAAATTAAAGCTATTTGTCCTAAAATAAATTTTTCTAAAACAGCAATTGAACAATCTTCACTTCCTTTTTGCGCATAAGCAATTAAAACATTACCTAATCCGAAAAAAGAAGCAATCATTAAAGATAAAATAGTATCAAATTTAATTTTTGAATATCTTTTAATAATTTCTATTAAAGATAAAGATACTATTGCGGATCCAAAAGCCCCTAACCAAATAACCCATTCACTAGTTGAATTTGCAATAATATATGCTATTGCAATTCCAGGTAAAACTGTATGCGATAAAACATCCCCTATTAAAATTTTTTTTTTCAAATTAATAAAAATACCTAAAATACCAGATGTTATCCCTAATAAAAAAGAACCTATAAACATTAGTCTAGCTATGGGATTTGTAAATATACTACAAAATAATTCTAAATAATACCACATTTTATCCTATACCTTTTATTAAAATTTTCTTATTTTATCGAATTGATAATTTTTATATGTTTTCTGGATATTTTCTGAAGTAAAAACTTTATCAGTTGGTCCACTTGCTATTTTTTGAATATTGACTAATACAACATGATCAAAATATTGTTTCACAGTTTCTAAATCATGATGAACTAATAAAATAGTTTTTTGTTGTTTTTGTAATTCTTTTAAAATAGTAATAATTTTTTTTTCTGTTTGAATATCAATCCCTTGGAAAGGTTCATCCATTAAATAAATATCACTTTCTTGTGCTAAAGATCTAGCGATAAAAATTCTTTGTTGTTGGCCACCAGAAAGTTCTGAAATTTGTCTATCTTTGAATTCTAACATCCCTAACTTATCTAATGCTTCTAAAGCTATTTTTTTATCTTTATCAGTAGGTCTTTTAAACCATCCTAAGTGACCATATCTTCCCATTAAAACCACATCGAAAACAGTAGCCGGAAAATCCCAATCAACAGAAGTTCTTTGCGGAACATAAGATATTTTTTTTCTTATGTTTTTATATTTTTCGTTATTAAATAAAACTTCACCTGAAACTTTAGGAATAATTTCTATTAAAGTTTTTATTAAAGTAGATTTACCAGCTCCATTAGGTCCTAAAATTGCTGTTAAAGAATTTTGATAAATATCAACATCTACATCCCATAAAACAGGTTTTAAATAATAAGCCACAGTTAAATCTCTAATTTTAATTGATATATCTTTTTTCATAATAAATTTTCTTTTACCACCTTAATATTATTTAAAAAAGCACCTACATAAGTAGAATGTTTATATTTTTTTCCATTTAATTCTTCTATTTTATCATTTGTGCCTAAAGAATCAGAATATAATTCAATGTCTGGATCTTTTTCTGAAGGAATTATAATGTCGTCTTTATTTCCTTGTTGTCTTCTCAAATTGTTAGTGGTGTAACGTAAACTCTCTAAAGAATCTTTTGGCATTGAACTTTCAGTAAAAATAGCTTTAACATTATTTTTAGACAATTTTGTCGCTAATTCCGATATCGCTTGTATACTAGCTTCTGTTTGAGTTGAAATTCCTTGAATAGGTTCTAATTCAAATTCACAATTATTTTTTTGAGAAAATGCTTCCCAATAAGAAAAAGCATCATGAGCTGTAACAATAATTAATTTAACTCCTTGTGTTTCTTTTTGTTGTTTTAATTCTGTCATTTCTTGAATAATATGTTTTCTTAAGTCTTGCAATGATTCTTTAAATAATTTAAAATTGTTGTCTAATTTTTTTTTATCATCATCATTATTTATAATTGTTTCTTTTAATCTATTCTTTAATCTTTCAGCAATTTTTTGCCATAAATCAATATCAAACCAAATATGAGGATCACTTTCTTTTGAATCTTCGTCTTCTTTTCTTGGGTCTGTTGGATCTAAACCATCTTCTCCTGCGCGCCAGAAATTATCCTTTTTTGTTAATTTTTCAAAAGCTTCAACCATTTTAGCTTCTAAATGCAAACCATTAACAATACAGAAATCAGCTGTTTTAATTTTATTACGATCTGATAATTTAGTTTTATAATTATGTGGATCAATTCCGACACCCATTAAAGGTTCTTTGCATTTGATATTTTCTATTTTTTGATATTGATCGTTTTCTTCCGAATCTACATCACCTAACAAATGTTTAATCATATCATTTAACATTGTAGTTGACGTGAGTATTTGTTTTGATTCGCCTGAAGTATTTGTTTTTGTTTCTTGACAAATAGCCAAAACAGGAAATATTAAAACAATAAAAGTGATAAAAATAATAATAAAAAAAGTTATAAATCTGTTTGTGAACGTCTTAGACATTATTAATTTCCTCTCTGTTTCTTCAAAAATATAATTTTTTGTTGAGTTATATTAGATAACTAAATAATAAAATATACATTTTTCAAAATAGATTAATTAATTCATTATAAACCAATATAATATTGGAAAATAATAAATTAATTAATCTATAATTCACTTGTTTTCAAGCAAAATATAGAGTTCTGTTATGAGAATATTATTATGATTTATTTGTTTTCAAGCAAAATATAGAGTTCTGTTATTAGAATATTATTATGATTTATAATTTAAAAATATATTTTTAAATTATAAATATTTTGTGAATATAAGTTTTTATACAATACTATTAAGATTATTTTTCAAAAAAAATATTTTATGTTAGTATGCAAAATAAGATTACAATTTTTAGTATTTTCAAAAAATTGAATTTAAAAAATTAAATTAGAATTGATTTGATTTAATTAATAAATTTTTTAAAATTTGATTTAAAAAATATCGTTTTAAAATTTCACTAAATTAATTATATCATTTTTTAAATAAAAAAATAAAAAAATAAAAAAATACAAAAAATAAAATTAATTTGATTTAATCAATCAATTTCTTTGTAGTTCTTTTGATATATATCATAAATACAAAACATGTCTTTATATTTATTATTATTATATATATAATATATTTATATATTGAAATAACTTTTTTGAAAATAAAAAAATATAATTTTTAACAATTTTAAAACAAATTTGTAAATTAATTTAAATAAAAATATTTAATAAAAAAAAGGAATTATGTTAATATGTACGTAAATATTATCGAATTAAATAAAATACTACATAAAATAGATGTTGAATTACTTCAAGAATTAAAACAAATTAATGAACTTCAAGTAATATCAGAATTAGAAATAAAATATTTTGGTAAAAAAGGTCTTTTTGCAAAAATATTAAAAGAAGTTAATAATTTTGAGTTAGAAAAACAAAAAGAATTTAAAAAAATTATTTTTATAAATAAAACGAAAAATTATGATTTACTTAAACATAAAAAAAACACTTTAGAAAATGAAATTTTAAATCAAAAACTCATAAAAGAAAAAATAGATTTTAGTTTGCCTTCTTTTAATTTTCCCCAAGGTTCTATACATCCTTTGAATAAAACGATTAAAGAAATGGAAAATTTTTTTTTAAACTTAGGTTATTCTATTTATGAAGGCAACGAGATAGAAACAGATTTATATAATTTTGAAATGTTGAATATGAGCGAAAATCATCCTTCCAGAGATATGCAAGATTCTTTTTATTTAAATAATAATCCAGAACTTCTTTTAAGAACTCATACTACAGGCATCCAAATTCAAACAATGTTAAAAAATAAAAATAAATTTTTAAAAATTATTTCTTCAGGCAAGGTTTATAGAAGAGATAAAAACGATGATACTCATAGTCATCAATTCACCCAATTAGAAGGTTTCGTTATCGGAACAAAAATTAATTTAATAGATTTAAAAGAAATTATTACATCTTTTATTAAATATTTATTTGGAGATAAACAAGAATTAAGATTCCGACCTTCTTATTTCCCTTTTACTAAACCAAGTTTAGAAGTAGATTTGGTTATTGAAACTCAAGATAACAAAAAAAAATATTTAGAAATACTTGGAGCTGGTTTGATTCATCCTCAAGTATTAAAAAATTGTGGTTTTGATAACACAAAATATAATGGTTTAGCTTTTGGAATCGGAATTGAAAGAATTACAATGTTAAAATATCATATCAAAGATATTCGGGTTTTTTATAATAATGATATTCGTTTTTTAAGTCAATTTATTTAATATTTGAAATAAGCTTTATGCTATTAACAATCATTTTTGATTAAGGATATAATAAAAAATCATGATAATTAATGAAAAATTTTTGAAAAAATATTTATCTCTTGAGAATTATAATTTCAATGAATTACAATTTTTAATAAATAATCATATTACTGAAATAGATAAATATGAAATGTCTCGAAATGATAATTATTTAATTATAGGCCGTATTATAAATTTTGAAAAAATGAATAATTCGGATAAACTTTATTTTGCTACTATAGATGTTAAAGATAAGTATTTAAAAATTATTTGCGGTGCTTCTAATTTAGAAAAAGGTAAAAAAGTAGTAGTAGCTTTAATTGGAGCTTATTTAAAATCAATTAAAACTCTTATTCAAAAAAGAATTATTTTAGGTGTAGAATCCGAAGGAATGATTTGTTCTGCTCAAGAATTAGGTTTAAATTCAGAATTTTTAACAGAAAAAGAAAAACAAGGGATTTTAATTTTAGATGATAATGCACCTATTGGAGAAAATGCTCTGGAATATTTATATTTAACAGGATTTACATTAAAATTAAATGTTACTCCAGACAGAGGAGATTTACTATCTTATTTAGGTTTTGCCAAAGATTTAAAAGCTGTATATAACAAAGATCAATTAAAATTTTCATTTCCTTTTGAACAACAGATACCGAACATCAAAAATACTTTTCAAATCGAAATTAATAATAAAAATTGTCTAGAATACAACATACTTTATCTTGAAAATGTTAAAATCCAAAAATCTCCTTTATGGTTAAGAAGTTTTCTTTTTGCCCATAATATAACACCTATTAATAATTTGATTGATATTACTAATTTAGTTTTATTGGAGTACGGTATTCCTTTAGAAATTTTTGACGTTTCTGATTTACAAGACAAAAAAATTGAAATTAGAAACTCTTTTGATGAAGAAACAATTTTTGTTGATCAAAATAAAAAAATTTCTTTGAACAAAGAAGATTTGATAGTTTCTAGTGGTAAAAATATTTTGTCCGTTTTTGGTATTTTTAATTCTTTTACTCAAAATCTTAATAAAGATAATGTTAATATTATTATAGCTTCGTCTTATATAAAACCGTCTTATATTTTACAAAATTATAAGAAAGCAAAAATAGAAAATGAAAAAATTTTACGTTGGTCAAGAGGTATTGATGCTTCTTTAACGGTTGCGGCTCTCAATAAAGCCAAAATTCTTTTGCAACAATTAAATCAAGAAATTATTACTTCTAACATTGTTTCTAAAAAAATCAAAAATAATTTAAATCCTCAAATATTATTATCTTTAAATTTTGTGGCAAATAAAATAGGATTGGCTTTTTCTTTAAAAGAAATAGAAAATTATTTGACAAAATTAGAATATAACGTAAAAATTATTAGTAATGAAGTGTTACAAGTGCAAGCTCCTTCTAGACGTTATGATGTTATAATTCCTGAAGATGTTTGTTTTGATATTATTAGATTATACGGAATAGATCGTTTACAAATAACAGATTTACAAAAAAACAAAGCTATTTTAAGGGATCAAAAACAAGAAACATTATATAAAATAAAAGATTTATTAGTGAATTTAGGTTTTTATGAAATTATTACTTATAGTTTAGTTAATTTACAAATTTTAAATTTATTTCCACATAATAAAGATTATATAGAAGTAGCTAAACCTATTTCGAAAGAATATACTATCTTAAGACAGCATTTAAGTGGTAATATGATTCAAACTTTAAGTTATAATCAAAAGCATAATAATTATGATAATCCTTTTTTCGAAATAGGAAAAGTTTATAGTTTACAAGAAGAAAAATTACATTTGGTCTTAGGTTTAAGTGGTAATTTAAATTCTTTAGGTTGGATTAAACCAAATATAGTTAGCTCTTTTTTTGTTTTAAAAGGAGTTTTAGATAAATTAAGTTTATTATTAGGATATAAATTCGAATTACGTCCAACTTATGATTACTTAAATTTACATCCTGGTAAACAAGCTAATATTTTTTTTAAAGATAAAAAAATTGGTTTTATTGGAGAAATTCACCCTTCTTTAAGAGAATTGTATCATTTAAAGTCAAGTTTTCTTTTAGAAATAAATTTAGAAAATGATTTTTTAGATAATTCAACAAAAGTTATTTACGAAGTAATTACTAAATTACCTTCTATTAAAAGAGATTTAAGTTTTTTTGTTTCTAAAAAATATTCTTTTCAAGAAATTTTTCAAACTTTAAAAGAAGAAGTGCCAGATATTTTAATTAAATGTGAATTATTAGATCTATATGAAGGAAATCAAGTATTTACGGAAGAACATTCTTTATCTTTTCGTTTCACTTTTAATGATAAAAAGAAAAGTTTATCTAACGAATTCGTTAATAAAATTATGAAAAATATAGAAAATAAAATTATAAAAATTTATAAAGTTAAATTAAGATAATTTATTGAATATAAGTATGGAGAGATATTTTTGCAAAAAGGTATTGTAATTGAATTTTTAGTCAAAGAATATATGATTATAGATTTAGAAACGAAACAACAAATTCGTGCTAAAATCACAGGAAAAATCAAAAATCATAATTCTAAAAAAGAGACAAATAATAGTTTAGATTATTCTAAAATCAAAATAGGTGATTTAGTTTTATACGAATATAAAGATGATAAATTTTTAATTAATAGTATTTTAACTCGTTCTAATTCATTAAATAGACCTAATATAAGTAATATTACTCAATTATTTTTGGTTTTCTCTTTAGTAGAGCCTAAATTCCAATTTAAATTATTAGATAAATTTTTATTAATTTTAAAGAAATTCAATTTAAAAATTATTTTAATTTTTACTAAAATAGATTTAATTTCTGAATCTGAATTAAATTTATTTCAAAATAAAATATCTTATTACAAAAAACTTGCTCCTATTTTTTATGTAGATAGTAAAAATAGACACGGACTAAATGATTTATATTCTCTTTTTACTAACGAAATAACTATTTTAGCAGGTCAAACAGGAGTAGGCAAATCCACTTTAATTAATGCTTTAACTTCTCTTAATTTAAAAACACAAGAAATTTCTAAATATTTGAATAGAGGTAAACATACTACTAAAAATTCCAAATTATTCCTGTTTCATGAAGGTTATATCGCCGATACGCCAGGATTTTCCAAATTAGATTTGTTAGAATTTAAACCCGAAGAAATAAAAAATTTTTATGATGATTTTGTAAAATTGGCCGATCAATGTTTTTTTGGATATAGTTGTTTACATATTAAAGAAGAAAAGTGTAAAGTGAAAGAAGCCTATCAAAATGGTTTAATTTTACCTATTCGTTATCATAATTATGTATCTTTTGTGGAAGAAGTGAATAAAAAGAAAAAAAAATAAAATATTTTTTTCATTTATTTATAAATTTAAATTAAAAATTATTAAAAGGTACGGATATGAATTTAGAGACAATAAATCGAAGAAAAAAAAAAATTCGTAATTTTTCTATTATTGCACATATAGATCATGGCAAGTCTACTTTAGCTGATAGAATTTTAGAAATTACAAATACAATTCACAAAAGAGATATGAAAGCACAAATATTGGACTCTATGGATTTAGAAAGAGAAAAAGGAATTACCATTAAGTTAAATACAGTAGAAATCCATTATAAAAGTAAAAATAATGAAGATTATATTATGAATTTAATTGATACTCCTGGACATATCGATTTTAATTACGAAGTATCTCGTTCTTTGGCTGCTTGTGAAGGAGCTCTTTTAGTTATTGATGCAACACAAGGTATTCAAGCTCAAACTTTAAATAATGTTTATTTAGCATTAGAACATAATCTAACAATTATCCCTGTTTTAAATAAAGCTGATGTACCAACAGCTGATATCGAAAAAACTAAAAAAGAGGTTCAAGAAAAATTAAATTTAGATCTTGATAAAATGGTTGTTGCGAGTGGTAAAACAGGTTTAGGAGTTCTAGAAATTTTAGAAAATATTGTCAAATATATTAAACCTCCGCAAGGAGATATCGAAAAACCCTTACAAGCTTTAATTTTTGATTCTGTTTTTAATGCTTATAAGGGAGTTATTCCGTCTATTCGTGTTTTTAATGGTTGTGTTAAAAAAGGAGATAAGATACGTTTTATTTCTAGTCAAGCTACTTATGAAGTTATGGAAGTAGGTGTTTTTACACCCAAACCTTTAAAAAAAGATTTTTTAGCTGCTGGTGATGTCGGTTATTTAAGTGCTTTCATAAAAAATATTGATGATGTTAGAGTTGGTGATACAATTACTTTGAATCGTTGTATTCAAGTCAAAGCCTTGCCTGGTTATCGTAAAATCAATCCGGTTGTTTTTTGTGGTTTATACCCCGCTGATTTAAAAAAATATAACCATTTAAAAGAAGCTTTACAAAAATTAAGATTAAACGATTCTTCATTAACTTATGAAAAAGAAAGTTCTAAATTATTAGGCGTTGGTTTTCGAATCGGTTTTTTAGGATTGTTACATATGGAGATCACTCAAGAAAGAATTGTTAGAGAGTTCGGTATTGAAGTAATTATAACAGCACCTTCAGTTGTTTTTTATGTTTATCAACCTAATAATAAAAAAATTATTGTTGATAATTTAACTAAATGGCCAGCGAGTCAGTTAATTGAAAGAATTGAAGAACCTTATATTGAAGCTTTTTTAACTTGTCCTGAGACTTATATTGGAGCAGTTATGGAATTGTCTCAAAGTAAACGAGGACAATTACAAGATATCCAATATTTAGCTAATAATAGAGTGTTATTGAAATATTTGTTACCTCTTTCAGAAGTTATTTATAATTATTTTGATAAATTAAAATCTTTAACTCAGGGTTACGCTTCTTTCGAATATCAATTAGAAAAATATTATCCAAGTAAATTACAAAAAGTTGATATTTTATTGAACTCCGAAATAGTTGATTCTTTATCATTTATTATTCATGCAGATTTTGCTTATCAAAGAGCTAAAAATATTTGTCAAAAATTAAAAAATTTAATTCCTAAACAAATGTTTGAAATAATTATTCAAGCTGCTATAGGTAAAAAAATAATCACAAGAGAAAATATCAAATCTTTGCGTAAAAATGTGATTGATAAATGTTATGGTGGAGATGTTACTCGAAAAAAGAAATTATTAGCTAAACAAAAAAAAGGGAAAAAAAAGATGAAATCTTTAGGCAAAGTAATGTTACCTCAAAAAGCTTTTTTAGCTATTTTATCTAGTGATAATAAATAATTTCAAAAATATTAGATTTATTTTAAGGAAAAAAAGATGACAAATTTGATAGAATTAAAAAATATTACTAAAGTAATCCATAATCAAATTATTTTAAATGATATAAATTTAGAAATTAAAGAAAATGAATTTGTCACTTTATTAGGTCCTTCGGGTTGTGGCAAGACTACTATTTTAAAAATTATTGGCGGACTTGACAATATGAGTTCTGGCGATATATTATTTAATAATCAAAGTATTAGAAATATTCCTTCTCATAAAAGATTGATTAATACAGTTTTTCAAAAATACGCTTTGTTCCCACATTTAAATGTTTTTGAAAATATTGCTTTTGGATTAAGAATTAAAAATTTAAATGAACAAAATGAAAAAAAAATACAAAAATTTAAAATGCAATATAAAATGAAAATAGAACAAATAGATAAAGAATTTCGAGATAAAATACAAAAAATAAATCTTGCTAATATTTCCCTAAAAGATAAATCTTTTTTTTCTATTTTAATATCTTTTTTTAAAGAACAAAACCCATTTATAATTGCATTGAAAAGAGAATTCAAAATAAAAAAAAAGATTTTAAGTAGACATTTTAAAAAAGAAATTAATCAATTAAAAAATAAAAATTTAGATTCTAAGCAAAAAGAGCTTTTTATTAAAGAAACGGTTTTACATTATTTAAAATTAGTAGGTTTGAAAGGGTTGGAAAGTAGAGATATTAGACAATTATCAGGAGGACAACAACAAAGGGTAGCTATTGCACGAGCTTTAATTAATAAACCAAAAGTTTTATTATTAGATGAACCTTTAGCTGCATTAGATTTAAAATTAAGACAAGAAATGCAATATGAATTAAAAGAAATTCAAAGAAATTCAGGTATTACTTTTATTTTTGTAACTCATAACCAAGAAGAAGCATTAACTATGAGTGATAAAATAGTTGTTATTAATCAAGGCGAAATCCAACAAATAGGAACTCCACAAGATATTTATAATGAACCTGCTAATAAATTTATAGCTAAATTTATAGGCGAATCTAATTTAATTTCTGGTATCATGAAAGAAGATTTTCTAGTGTTTTTTGATGATAAAGAATTAAAATGTGTAGATTCTGGATTTATAAAAAATCAAAAAGTCGATATTGTAATTCGACCTGAAGATATTGATATTGTTGCACCAGATAAAGGTTTATTTACAGGCGTTGTTGATTATATTTTGTTTAAAGGAGTTCATTGGGAAGTTAATATTAAAACTTGTTACCGTGATTATATCGTTCATACAACTGATTTTATTGAATTAAATACTCAAAAGGGTATTTTTTTTAATCCTGAAGATTTACATATTATGGAAGTGTGGTAAAATAAATTGTTTTCGTACAGTTCTAATAATAAAGGTAATAAATTTTATAAATATTTAGCTCTGCCTTATTTTATTATTTTTATTTTATTTGTTTGTATCCCTATTTTGATTATTTTTTTAGATTCTATTCAAGAAAATACTACAAATAAATTTGTTAATTTTTCTTTTACATTGAAACATTATCAAAAATTTTATACTACAAAAGTTTTTCTTTATGTTTTGTTACGTTCTGTTGTAATAGCTATTATATCAACTTGTTTTCTCGTTGTTATTGCTTATCCATTATCATACATCGTCGCCCAATATAAGAGTTCTAAACAATCTATTTTGATTTTATTAATTAATGGTACTATGTGGATTAATATGATTTTAAAAACACAATCTTTGATACAAATCTTTTCTTTAATAGAAAATTTTTTCAATATAAAATTATTAGAAACTAATTTAGCGATGTTTATAGGTTTTATTTATTTATTTTTTCCTTATATGTTTTTATCTATATTTATTAGTATTGCTAAAATAGATCCTAATTTAATTGATTCTGCTAAAGATTTAGGTGCCAATGATAAACAAATTTTTAAAAAAATTATTTTCCCCTTATCTATTCCAGGTTTAAATACAGGTATTATTTTGACTTCATTACAAATTTTAACTAATTTAGTAGTACCTAAATATTTAGGTCCTACAACTGTTGTTTTTATTAGTGAGTTGATTGAAAATAAAACTTTTTTAAGTGGTGATATCAAAAGCGCTTGTGCTATCGCTATCAATTTAACTTTTTTAATGATTTTTATTTTAACTTTTTATAAGAAGAATCAAATTGAAAAAATTTATAATTCTAATGTTTCGAATAAATAAAAAAAAATTAGCTTTTGTTTATTTATTTTTGATTCTTCTTCTTATTTATTCTCCTATTATATCTTTAATTATTTTTTCTTTTAACGAAAGCAAAGGAAGAATTTCTTCTTTAGTTCATTTTAATAAATTTGGTTTGAAATGGTATTATAGGATTTTAGAAGATTCAGCGATTAAATCTTCCATCTTTATTACTTTTCAAATAGCTTTTTTATCTACAATTATTTCAACAATCATAGGAACTTTAGCAGCATTTTCTTTGATTAATTATAAAAAAAAATGGCGTCAAATTATAATAAATTTTAATCAATTTTCGATTATTATACCCGAAATAATTCACGCTTTAGCTTTGTTTGTTTTGTTTAATTCTATTGGCTTAAAAAATAGTTTTTGGAGAATGTTATTATCTCATATTTCCTTTAGCACCCCTTATGTGTTAATTTCTGTTTATACTAAATGTTTAACTTTAGAAACGGATTTAATTGAAGCCGCTTATGATTTAGGTGCTACTTCTTTTCAAACTCTTACTAAAATCATTTTACCTCAATTAAAAGATGTTATTTTAGTTAGTGCTGGTATTGCTTTTGCTTTATCTTTTGATGATTTTATTATTTCTTATTTTGCAGGTGGATCTGATTATCAAAATATATCAGCTTATATTTATAGTTTAAAAGGGACAATAAATCCCACAATTAACGCTTTATCTTCTGTTTTAATTTTAATTGTTTTATTTAAAATAATAATCGGATTGATGAAATCCAGAAAAGATTTAAAACGCAAATGAAAAAAAAAGTAAATTTTATTATTTTGATTATTTTTATTTTATTATTATTTAGCTTTATTTATTGGATAATGACTAAAAATAAAAATATAGATAGTAAAAAAGTTATTATTTTGTTTAATTGGGGTGAATATATTAATCCGGATATTATTAAGGAATACAATGAGAAATCAAAGGAATTCATTGTTAAACAAAGTTTTTTTTCTTCTAATGAATTAGCTATTAACAAAATTAAATCTGGTAATCAATATGATATTGCTATTTTAAGTGAATACGCAATCGAACAATTAAAAGATAATTATTTAGAAAAAATACAACCACAAGAACAAAAATTCACACACATTTTCCAAAAATTTCAAAATAAATTGGATAACCAACAGATATTTGAATACACTATTCCTTATTTTTGGGGAAATTTAGGGTTTTTATATAGAAAAGATAAAATCGATTATCAACAACACTTATCATCTAATAAATGGGTGGATTTACTCCAAAATTCTCGATATAAAATTGCTTTATATAATAATGCTTTCGAAGGTGTGTTTGTTGGACTCAAAGCTGTTGGCGGTGATATCGGTGTTAATTATGAAGAAGATATCCAAAAATCTAAAGAATGGTTGATACAATTAAAACAGAAAAATAATAATTTATCTTTTGTTACTGATCAAATATTAGATAGAATGAAAATAAGTAAAAAAGAAAATTATGATATTGCTTTAGTTTATTCTGGTGATGCAAGATATCTTGTTCAACAAAATTCAAATTTGGGTTATTATCAATTTGATGATGAAGGTACAAATATTTGGTTTGACGGAATTGTTTTACCTAAAGGAAGTCAAACAAAAGGCGCTTATGATTTTATTGAATTTTTATTAAAAGAAGAAAATAGAAAAAAAAACAATGATTTTATTGGTTATGATTCTCCTTATGATATACAAGAACAACAAGTTATTAAATTAAATATAAATGAAAAAGATAAGATATATAAATATAGTGAAAAGTATAAAACACAAATTAATGATACTTGGAATGAAGTTTATGCCTATCCAGATCCTAAAGATAAATATTTAATTATTTTACTTTTATTTATTTTTATTTTATTTATTTTTTATATATATTTTTTTAATATATAATTGGATTTAATTAAATTTGCATTAATTAATAAATAATTTTTTACATAATTTTATTTTTATAGATAGTAAGGAAATTTTATATATGAAAACAAAAATATCTCGAAAAAAAGATAATTGTTTTAGTAAAGTTTATGTTTTTATTTTGACCTTGATCTCTTCAATGATTTTTATTTTACATTGTTATAGAAGATTAAATATTGATAACACACAAATGTTAGAATTAATAGACAAATTTACTTATCAAAGTAATATTTGGATTTTAATAGTCATGTGTTTATTTTTTACTTCATTAAGATATAAAAAAATCTTTTCTATTTTGATGTTTATTGCTGCGATTAATATTTTTTTAACTTTTAGTATGGTTCATTTGATTTTATTTAAAGATGAAAAAACAGAATTATTGCGACAATTGAAAGAAAAAATAATTTTTTTAGATATTAAACATTATCAACACACTATTATTCCTATTTTATATCTTATTTTTTATTTTTTTAGAACCAACCCTGGTTTAAATATTAAAAAAGCTTATTTAGGTATTATTTATCCTTTATGTTATTTCTTTTTTTATTTATTCGCTAATATTTCGAATTTATTTAAAAACAAATATTATCCTTATGATATTATCAATCCTGAGAAACCAGGTATTTTTAATATAAAATCCGAAGGTGGACAAGGTTATTTTTATTTATTTTTAGCTATTATTTTTTTAACTATAATTTATTATTTTTTATCTGTCATTATTCTTTTTTTAAAAAATAAAATTAAATTTGTTCGATAATATTAAATTATGTTAAAAAAATAAATTTTTCTTTTCAAAGAATAAAGGAGCATAAATTTTTGTTAAAAAATCCAATAAATAATGTTCGCACTGCCTTTCCTATTTTTAAAAAAAACCCTCAATTAGTTTATTTTGATACTGCTGCTACTTCTTTAAAACCCTATACAATGATTAATGCTTTAAAGGAATTTTATGAAAATAATGGTTTAAACATTAGAGGTAGTAACTTTTTAAATTTAAAAAACGCACAAAATTTAGAAAGAATAAGAAGAAAAACTGCTTCTTTTGTAAAAGCAACATCAGAAGAAATTATTTTTACTAAAGGTGCTACTGATAGTTTAAATATTATAGCTCAAATTTTATCTCCTTTGATTAATGAACAAGATGAAGTTATTGTTTCTTCTTTGGAACATAATTCTTCTTTATTGCCATGGATGGAAATTACTAATCAAAAAAAAGCTAATTTAAAGTTTATTCCTTTGACTTGTGATAATAGAATTCAAATTGATAATTTTCAAAAAGTTTTATCAAATAAAACAAAAATTGTAATTTTAACTCATACATCCAATGTTTTAGGACATATAACACCTATTAAAGAAATCACTAATTTAGCTCATCAACAAAAAGCTTTAGTGATTTTAGATGCTTCTCAATCAATAGCTCATATTCCTTTAAATGTTAAAGATTTGAATATTGATTTTATGGTTTTTTCTACTCATAAAGCTTATGGTCCTTTTGGACTGGGTATTTTATTTGGTAAAAAAAATTTTTTAGAAAATTTAAAACCTCCTTTTATAGGAGGTGGCAGCATCAAAGAAATTGATATTGAAAAAAAGAAATTTTGGTTTAACGATTTACCTTATAAATGGTCCCCTGGAACACCTAATATAGGAAGCATTATAGCTTGGGGAAAATCTTTAGAATTTATGGAAAATATAGGCTTAAATAATATTTTTGAATATGAACATAAAATAACTAAACAAATCTTTCGTAAGTTATTGAAAATACCTCGAATTAAAATTTTTAATTCACAAATAACAAATATGATTAATTTTAATTTTACAAATTTACATTCTCATGATGTGGAAAATTTTTTAAATCAAGATAATATTTATGTGAGAACAGGGCAACATTGTTCTTATTTAACTTCGCATCAAATAAAGGCAACGAATACAATAAGGATTTCAGTAGGTATTCATAATAATGAACAAGATGTTGAAATCTTAATTAAGAATTTACAAAAAGTATATAATTTTTTTGTAGCATAATTTAAATATTAATTTTAACATTAATAAAATTTTATTAAATGAATGCAATGAACCGAAAGTTTAGACACTTTTTTATATGATTAGAACAAGTGCGTTTGAGTTGATGAATTGTTCTAATCATATAATGTAAATGACAAAATATTTAAAAAAAAATATCTTTTCAAATTAATAAATTATAACAAATCTTAGGCACTTTTGGATTTAATTAAAATTATTTTGTTAATTTGAAAAGATATGAAATTATTAGTTTTATGTTGAACCTTAAAAATAATTTTATGGATAAAAATTATCTAAAAAAGAACAGTGAATTTTTGAAATATAATTCAGTTATAATCAGTTCTAAATATTATATAATTATTGATAATAGCAAATTTTAATTCATAAAATATGAAATTTATTAATTTTGTGACAAAAAAATAAAATAATTAAACAAGGTAAATAAAATATGATTTTTAGATCTGTTTTTACAAAAAGTATTACTAATTTAAAATACCGTCCTTCACCTCTGTTATCAGAAATTTTTTTAATGGGAAGAAGTAATGTTGGGAAAAGTTCTTTTATTAATAGTTTAGTTAATAATAAAAAAATGGCTTTAGTGTCGAATACTCCCGGGAAAACCATTACTTTAAATTATTTTTTATTAAATGATTCATTTTATTTAGTAGATTCTCCTGGTTATGGTTACATGAGAAAAAATTTACAAATAAAAAAAAATGTTATTAAAATGATTAATAATTTTTTGCAGAATAATAATTATATTAAAATACTTTTTCATATTATTGATTTTAAAGTAGGTCCTACTACTTTGGATTTAGAAATATATCAAATATTAAGAAAATCCAAATTAAACCCTATTTTAATTTTGAATAAAAAAGATAAAGTTTTGTTAAATCAGATTAAAAATAGATTAAAACAAATTAAACAAAAATTTTATGAATTAGGTTATACAGAAATACCTATGTATTTAATATCTTGTAAAACTAAAGATGGAATACAAAATATTATTGATTTGATTCATTCTATAGGTATATAATTATGTTTTATATTATTAAATAATTTTGCATATAATTTAACGCTGAAAGATAAAAAATTATGAAATCGAAATATTCTTTTGAATTAGTAGAAAAAACAAGATATCAAAATTGGTTAAATAAAAATTATTTTAAGACCGAAAATAATTTAAATAAAAAAACTTTTACTATTGTTATTCCACCACCTAATATTACGGGTAAATTGCATTTGGGTCATGCATGGAACAATACTTTACAAGATATTTTGATTCGTAGAAAAAAAATGTTAGGCTATGATATTCTTTTTTTACCTGGAATGGATCATGCTGGAATAGCTACTCAAAATAAAATTAAACAAAAGTTAAGAGAAGAAGGTTGGACAGACCAAAATTTAACTAAAGAAATTTTTTTAAAATATGCTTCTTTATGGAAAGAAGATTATTCTAAAATTATTCGCCAACAATGGTCTTTGTTAGGTTTGTTTTTAGATTATCAATATGAAAAATTTACTTTAGATTCTGATTTAAATGAAATAGTAAATAAAGTTTTTATTCAATTATATAATGAAAATTGGATTTATCGAGATTATAAAATTATTAATTGGGATTCTTTAATTCAAACTACTTTATCAAATATAGAAGTTGATTATCGAGAAGTTAAAGGTCAACTTTTTTATTTAAAATATTTTATGTTAAACGATTCTAATTTATTTTTGGAAGTTGCTACTACAAGACCTGAAACTATTTTTGTTGATCAAGCTTTAGCTGTTAATACTACAGATTCGAGATATCAACATTTGATTGGCCAAAAAGTTTTAGTACCTTATACAAACAAACCAATTCCTATAATTAGCGATGAATTTGTTGATATTAAATTTGGTTCAGGAGTAGTCAAAATAACTCCATCTCATAACGAAAATGATTTTCTCGTAGGTAAAAAAAATAATTTAAAGTTTGAATCATGTATTACTAAAGATGGACATATGAATGAAAAAGCTCAAAAATATCAAAATTTAAGTATTTTAGAGTGTCGAAGAGAATTAATTCAAGATTTACAAAAAGAAAATTTAGTTTCCCAAATAAAAGATTATAATCATATGGTAGGTTTTTCTAGTATTTCAGGTTCTATGATAGAACCAAGATTATCTTTGCAATGGTTCCTTAAAACAAAAGAATTATCTAAAATTGTTTTGAATAAACATAAAATTAATTTTTTCCCTCAAAGGTTTTTAAAAATTTTTAATAATTGGTTAGATAATGTTGAAGATTGGTGTATTTCTCGTCAATTATGGTGGGGACATTCGATTCCTGTTTGGTATAAGGATGATGTAATAAAAGTTCAAGTCGAAAATCCAGGTGATGGTTTTATTAAAGATTCTGATGTTTTAGATACTTGGTTTTCTTCTTCTTTATGGCCTATAAGTACTTTAGATGTTTTGCGAAAAGAAAATTCTTTATTGAAAAGACGGTTTCCTATTGATATTTTAGTGACTGGTTATGATATTTTAACTTTTTGGGTCACTAAAATGGTTATACAAAGTTTTTATTTAACAAAACAACAACCTTTTCACAATGTTTTATTACATGGTTTAGTTAGAGATTATAAAGGACAAAAAATGTCTAAATCTAAAGGTAACGGTGTTTTACCAGAAGAAATCATTCATAAATATGGTACTGATTCACTAAGATGGTTTTTAACTACAAGTGTTGCTAATGGTTCTGATTTATTTTATGATGAAAAAAAAATAATTGATAGTCGAAATTTTATTAATAAAATTTGGAATATAAGTCGTTTGATTAAATTAAATATTCGGGTTGTAACAATAGATTTTCAAGAAGAATTTTTATTATTTCCTGAAAAAGCCTTATTAACAAAATTTAAACAATTGGTGGGAAAAGTTGATTCTTTGTATGCACAATATGAATTTCATATTATAGGCGAGTTATTATATCATTTTATTTGGGACGATTTGAGTAATTGGTTTTTAGAATTTTTAAAAATTTTTTTAAAAGAAGATAAAAAGGAATATTTAAATACTCATAAATTTGTGCTTTTTATTTTACAAAATATTTTGAAATTATTACATCCTTTTATCCCTTTTGTCACTGATGCTATTTATGAAGAGTTGACAACAAAGGAATCTATTGTTCACTCTTCATGGCCTAAAATTTCTTATTGCAACGATCAAGCTGTTGAAAAATTTCAAAATTTAAAAAATTTAATTATTAAATTCCGTCATTGGGAAAAATCTTATTTAATTGATAAAAAGAAATTAAAATTATATATTGAAGTTCCTTTTGAAGATATTAAAGAATTCAATTGTTTTAATTTAGTTTTAACGAATTTGTTTCAAGTTAATGAAATCGAAATCGTGTCTAATTTATTAGATGATAAATATTTTTGTTTGCTTTCTGAGTTAAATATATCTATTTTGATAGATAAAAATCTTTGGGAAAATATTAATAATCATGAAATTAAAAATAATTTAATTCAACAACAAGTAATTCTTTTAGAAGAGATTAAAAGAAGCGAAAAAATTTTAAATAATAAATCTTTTATGGAAAAAGCAAATCCAAAAAAAATTCAAGAAGAAAAAGAAAAATATAAAAAAAATTTAAATAAATATCATAAATTAAAACATACTTAAGATTATTATTTTTTTAATTTTTTTAATATAATATTAAAGACAATTTTTGTTATATTTTTAGATTTGTATAAATAAAAATCTAAAATTTTCAAAATATAAATATATTTTTTATTCCAAAATTTTATGTTTTTTAAAAGAGGTAATTGTGAAACAATATGAATAAGAATGATTTATTAAAAATAAGTAATTTAACTTCAGAAGAAGTTTTTCAACATTTTAATACTAGTAGCAAAGGTTTAAGTGTTAAAGAAGTCAAGAAAAGAAATAATTTGTATGGTTTAAACACTATTAAAATAAATAAACAAATAAATATATTGAAAAGATTTATTAAACAATTTACTTCTATGTTTGCACTTTTATTGATATTGTCGGGTTTTTTATCTTTTTTAATTAAGGAATATGCCATAGGATTAGCTATTATAACAGTTGTAATTATTAATGGTATTTTTTCTTTTTTTCAAGAACTAAAGACTGATAAAATTTTATCTTCTTTAAGTGATATGATTCCTAATAAAATTCAAGTTTATCGTGATGGTGAAGTTCAATTTATTGATGTAATTAATTTAACAATTGGAGATTTAATTTTTTTAGATATTGGTGCTACTATTCCTGCAGATGCCAGATTAGTTGAAACTAATAATTTTTATGTTGATAATTCTATGTTAACAGGAGAATCCATTCCTTTACATAAAACTTATTCTGAAAACAAAGTTAATATTGAAGTTGTTTCTGAAATACCTAATTTAGTATATGCAGGTACAACAGTAACTCAAGGTAGTGCTAAAGCAATTGTTTATTCTATTGCTAAGGATACTCAAATTGGAGAAGTTTCCGATTTAGTTCAAAATATTGATAAAGACATAAGTACTCTTGAAAAAGAAATTCATAAAGTTATTAAAACGATTAGTATTATCGCTTCAACTTTAGCTGTCATAGTATTTTGTATTTGTTTATGGCGTTCAGATATTGATTCTTATAATGTAAAACTTTTCCAAACATCTATTACAGTTGCTTTAGGAATGTTAGTCGCTAATATCCCGGAAGGATTATTGCCAACTATTAATTTAAGTTTAGCTATCGGTTCACAAAGAATGGCTAAACAAAAAGCTTTAATTAAAAAATTATTTTCGGTTGAAACATTAAATTCTGTTAGTGTTATTTGTACGGATAAGACCGGCACTTTAACAGAAAATAAATTAACTTGTCATAAAATATTGTTTCCAGGTGGTTCTGTTGAAATTACAGGAAATGGTTTTAATAAAAAAGGTGAATTTAAAGATTTTGATAAAAAAGAAAATGATAAGGTTTTAAAAAAAATATTAATTTCTGCTGTAATGTGTTCTGAAGCTAATTTAATTGATGATCCTATAAATAAAACAGATTTTCAAATATTAGGAAGCCCTACTGAAGGTTCTTTTTTGATTGCTGCCAAGAAATATGGTCTTAATGTTGAAGAAATAAGAAAAAATTTTAAAATAGAAAAAATTAATCCTTTTTCTTCAGAAATAAAAAAAATGAGTATTTTAGTTAAAAATTTATCTCAAGATAATTATGATATTAACGATAGATATTTATTTATTAAAGGTGCTCCTAGTGTTTTATTGAAAGAATGTAAGTTCCAATATAAAACTAAACAAACAATGGAATTTAGTCAAAAAGACAAAGATTTTTTTGTACAACAAAACGAAGAATTAGCTAGTCAAGGTTATCGTTTATTAGCGATTACTTATAAAAAAATAAAATCAGAACAAGATGAATTAGAAGAAAACAACATGGTTTTTTTAGGACTTATAGTCAATTATGATCCTCCTAAAATCGAAGTTAGAGAATCAATAAAACAATTATATAAAGCTGGTTTAAAAGTCACTGTTATTACAGGAGATTATGGCCCAACAGCTGTATCTATTGGTAAACAAGTAGGCATTATTAAAGATAATCAATATATTAATATAGATGGTTCGCAAATAGATAAAATGTCTGAAAATGAATTGCAAAATAATTTGAAATCCTCTAAACCTATAATTTTTTCTCGTACAACCCCTAAACATAAATTAAGAATTATACAAGCTTATCGTTCTAATGAAGAAATAGTTGGGGTTATAGGAGATGGGGTTAATGATATTTTAGCTATGAAAGCGGCTCATATTGGTATTGCTATGGGTAAATCTGGTAAAGATATCGCTCGTAATGTAGCTGATATGATTTTATTGGATGATAATTTTTCTACTATTCCAAAAGCATTATTAGAAGCTCGTGGAATTTATGATAATATCAAAAAATTTATAACTTATGTGTTTAGTTCAAATATTCCACAAATTTTTCCTGTTATTTTTATGGCTTTATTCAATGTTCCTCTTTATTTAACAGTTATGCAAATTTTAGCTATAGATTTAATAACGGATTTAATACCAGCTATAGCTTTGGGAAAAGAAGAACCTAAAAAAGAATTATTAGAAAAAAAACCTATTACTAAAAATGATCGTTTGTTAGATAAAAAATTATTAAAAAGAAGTTATGGTTTTTTAGGGTTAGTTGAAGGATTTTTAGCTTTAATTTTTTTCTTAGTTTTTTATAAATCAGGAATATTTACAAATGATAAAGTATTAGCAACAAGTGAAGAGTTTAAATTTGCTTCTACTATGGCTTTTGGAGCTGTTATTTTTGCTCAAATAGGAAATGTTTTTGCTTGTAGATCTGATAAATTGTATTTTTGGCAAACTGCTAGAAAAAAGAATGTTCTTTTGTTTTTCGGAGTTTTATGTGAATTAATTTTATTTATTCTTATTTCACAAAAATTTGATAGTTTGAATAAGTTTTTTGGCACAACTCAAATAAGTTGGAAAGATTATATTTATTTGAATTCTTGTATTGTCATAATATTATTTTTTGATTGTATTTATAAATATGTTCATAATAAAATTAAATGCGATAAAAAATAAATTCATAATTAATTTTGATTTATTTTATAAAGGAACAGCGAAGAATGAAACTTATTGTGGGATTAGGGAATCCAGGTTATATTTATGATAATACTCCTCATAATATAGGTTTTATGATGATTGATTTTTTTCTAGATTATTTATATAAACAAAAATATCAAATTCAGACGGAAATATTGAATTCTGTTTATCAATTACAAATGAATGAAAAAAAAATTATATTATTTAAACCACAAAAATATATGAATTTATCAGGAATAGCTATAAATGAAATTATGCATAAATATAAGATTAATATAAAAGATATTTTAGTTTTATATGATGATATTTATTTAAAAGCTGGTTTTTTTAAATTAAAGGAAAAAAGTGGTCATGGCGGTCATAATGGCATAAGAAATATTATAGATATTTTAAGAACCGATCAATTTAAAAGATTAAAAATAGGTGTTGAATATAATTCTTCTGTTTCTTTAAATAAATATGTTTTAGGTAATTTTGATGTAAAAATTAAGGAAAATATTTTTAATAAGTTTTCTGTATTTATAGATATATTATTATATTTTATTGAGGGACTAACTATAGAAAAAATTTTAAATTTAGTAAATAAAAATTAAATAAAAATTTTAAAATTATTTTTTTATGTTATAATTAATTTGTTATTAATTTTAGGAAGTTCAAAAAATAAATTAATTAAATTTATTTTTTGAACTTTATTTTGAATATTTATTTCTTTGAAAACTGAAGATGATATTTATATAAAAATTTAATTAAACATTTTAATTTTATTATTATGAAATTAAAATATAAAACAAAGAGTTTGATCCTGGCTCAGGATGAACGCTGGCGGCGTGCCTAATACATGCAAGTCGAACGGAAACCCCTCAAAAGGTTTTAGTGGCGAACGGGTGAGTAACACGTAAGTAATCTACCTTTAAGACGAGGATAACAACCGGAAACAGTTGCTAAGACTGGATAGGAAATAAAAAGGCATCTTTTTATTTTTAAAAGACCTTTTTCGAAAGGTATGCTTAAAGATGAGCTTGCGCCACATTAGTTTGTTGGTGGGGTAATGGCCTACCAAGACGATGATGTGTAGCTGGACTGAGAGGTCGAACAGCCACATTGGGACTGAGACACGGCCCAAACTCCTACGGGAGGCAGCAGTAGGGAATTTTCGGCAATGGAGGAAACTCTGACCGAGCAACGCCGCGTGAACGATGAAGTATTTCGGTATGTAAAGTTCTTTTATTGAAGAAGAAAAAATAGTGGAAAAACTATCTTGACGTTATTCAATGAATAAGCCCCGGCTAACTATGTGCCAGCAGCCGCGGTAAGACATAGGGGGCGAGCGTTATCCGGAATTATTGGGCGTAAAGGGTGCGTAGGCGGTTAGGAAAGTCTATAATTTAATTTCAGTGCTTAACGCTGTCTTGTTATAGAAACTACCTTGACTAGAGTTAGATAGAGGCAAGCGGAATTCCATGTGTAGCGGTAAAATGTGTAAATATATGGAGGAACACCAGAAGCGTAGGCGGCTTGCTGGGTCTTGACTGACGCTGAGGCACGAAAGCGTGGGTAGCAAACAGGATTAGATACCCTGGTAGTCCACGCCGTAAACGATGAGTACTAAGTGTCGGGATAAAACTCGGTACTGAAGTTAACACATTAAGTACTCCGCCTGAGTAGTACGTACGCAAGTATGAAACTTAAAGGAATTGACGGGACTCCGCACAAGCGGTGGATCATGTTGTTTAATTCGAAGATACACGAAAAATCTTACCAGGTCTTGACATGCTCTGCAAAGCTATAGAAATATAGTGGAGGTTATCAGGGACACAGGTGGTGCATGGTTGTCGTCAGTTCGTGTCGTGAGATGTTAGGTTAAGTCCTAAAACGAGCGCAACCCTTGTCGTTAGTTACCAGCACGTAATGGTGGGCACTTTAACGAGACTGCCAATTAAACATTGGAGGAAGGTGAGGATTACGTCAAATCATCATGCCCCTTATGATCTGGGCTACAAACGTGATACAATGGCTGTTACAAAGAGTAGCTGAAGCGCGAGTTTTTAGCCAATCTCAAAAAAGCAGTCTCAGTTCGGATTGAAGTCTGTAACTCGACTTCATGAAGTTGGAATCGCTAGTAATCGCGAATCAGCATGTCGCGGTGAATACGTTCTCGGGGTTTGTACACACCGCCCGTCAAACCACGAAAGTTAGCAATACCCGAAAGCAGCAGCTTAACTTCGCAAGAAGAGGGAACTGTCTAAGGTAGGGTTGATGATTGGGGTTAAGTCGTAACAAGGTATCCCTACCGGAAGGTGGGGATGGATCACCTCCTTTCTAAGGATAATACATAAATTCATCATCTTCAGTTTTGAAAGACTTAGATTGAAAAAATAAGTTTTTCTTTTTTAAGCACCAAAGGGCCTATAGCTCAGTTGGTTAGAGCACACGCCTGATAAGCGTGAGGTCGGTGGTTCAAGTCCATTTAGGCCCACCAATAGATTAATATAAACGGTCCTGCTTAAAAGAAAGTTCTTTGAAAAGTAGATAAATATAGCTTTTAAATTCTCTTCATAAAATTGAAGAAAGTAAGGGCGTACAGTGGATGCCTTGGCACTAAGAGCCGATGAAGGACGCAATTAACGGCGATACACCATGGGGAGTTGTAAATAAATGGAGATCCATGGGTTTCCGAATGGGGCAACCTACTACAATAAACTTGTAGTTTTTTGATTTAATATCAAAAAGGGAACGCAGTGAACTGAAATATCTAAGTAACTGTAGGAAAAGAAAGTAATAACGATTCCGTCAGTAGCGACGAGCGAACGCGGAAAAGCCTTAGATACTAATACTAGTTACAAAATAAAAAGTTACTTGAAGTTTTTGGAAAGAAATACCATAGAAGGTGATAGTCCTGTAAAGAAAAACTTTTTATCTAGAGTATCTTACAAAGTACGGCAAGACACGAGAAATCTGGTTGGAAGACGGGAGGACCATCTCCCAAGGCTAAATACTTCTTAGTGACCGATAGTGAACTAGTACCGTGAGGGAAAGGTGAAAAGAACCCCGGGAGGGGAGTGAAATAGATCCTGAAACTGTATGCCTACAATTAGTCAGAGCTCGTTAAGGAGTGATGGCTTGCCTTTTGCAGAATGAACCGGCGAGTTATGATATAGAGCAAGGTTAAGTTTGAAGGAACGGAGCCGCAGCGAAAGCGAGTTTGAATAGAGCGTTTAGTTGTATGTCATAGACCCGAAACTGAAGTGAGCTAGCCATGAGCAGGTTGAAGTGTGATTAATCTCACATGGAGGACCGAACCAGGATACGTTGAAAAGTATTTGGATGACTTGTGGCTAGGGGTGAAATTCCAATCGAACTCAGAGATAGCTGGTTCTCCCCGAAATAGCTTTAGGGCTAGCGTTGATTCAAAAGATTTTCATGAAGGTAGAGCACTAAATGAGTGATGGCCTCATCTCGGGGTACTGAACTCAATTAAACTCCGAATGTCATGAAAATAAATCAGCAGTCAGACTATGGGTGATAAGGTCCATAGTCAAAAGGGAAAGAGCCCAGACCGTCAGCTAAGGTCCCTAAATTAATGTTAAGTGGAAAAGGAAGTGAAGACGTTAAAACAGCTAGGAAGTTGGCTTAGAAGCAGCCATCTTTTAAAGAGTGCGTAATAGCTCACTAGTCTAATGACTTCGCACCGAAAATTTATCGGGGCTCAAACATTATACCGAAGCTACGGATATTAACTTAAATGTTAAATATGGTAGGGGAAGCGTTCTGATGTCAGTGAAGCCATAGCGGAAGCAGTGGTGGAGAAATCAGAAGTGAGAATGCCGGTGTAAGTAACGAAAAGATAGGTGAGAATCCTATCCGTCGAAAACCCAAGGTTTCCAGGGGCAGGTTCGTCCGCCCTGGGTTAGTCAGGTCCTAAGGCGAGGTAGAAATACGTAGTCGATGGCAAGCAGGCGAATATTCCTGCACTAAGAAAACAACTGATGGAGGGACAAAGAAGGCTAGGCATGCCCTTTATATGGATTAGGGTAGAAGGATCAAGTTTGAGAAGACAGGCAAATCCGTTTTCTTATTCTAAAAAATGAGATCCGAAAGTAAAATGACCGAAGTCATACTTTCAAGAAAAGCTTCTAGGGTTAATTGTTTTTTTACCTGTACCGTAAACCGACACAGGTGGGATGGTAGAGTATACTAAGACGCGCGAGAAAACTCTTGTTAAGGAACTCGGCAAAATTGCTCCGTAACTTAGGGATAAGGAGAACTTTTACGTAAAAAGTAAAAGTCACAGAAAAGAAGCCCAAGCGACTGTTTATCAAAAACATAGGTCTCTGCTAAACCGCAAGGTGATGTATAGGGGCTGATGCCTGCCCGGTGCTGGAAGATTAAGAGGAGATGTGTTAAAGCATTGAATTGAAGTCCCAGTGAACGGCGGCCGTAACTATAACGGTCCTAAGGTAGCGAAATTCCTTGTCGGGTAAATTCCGACCCGCACGAAAGGCATAACGATTTGGGCGCTGTCTCAACAAGAGTCTCGGTGAAATCAAATTATCGGTGAAAATGCCGATTACCCGCGACAGGACGAAAAGACCCCATGGAGCTTTACTGTAGCTTAATATTGAATTTGAGAAATTGATGTACAGAATAGGTGGGAGACTGAGAACTTTAGACGCCAGTTTAGAGGGAGTCACCTTTGGGATACCACTCTTCAATTTTTTAGTTTCTAACCTGCGTAAGTGTATTACGAGGGACAGTGTTTGGTGGGCAGTTTGACTGGGGCGGTCGCCTCCTAAAGAGTAACGGAGGCGTTCATAAGATTCCCTCAAAATGGTCGGAAATCATTTAGAGAGCGTAAAGGCATAAGGGAGTTTGACTGCGAGACCTACAAGTCGAGCAGGGACGAAAGTCGGACTTAGTGATCTTACGATACCGAATGGAAGGGTCGTAACTCAACGGATAAAAGCTACCCTGGGGATAACAGGCTTATCGCTTCTGAGCGTTCACAGCGACGAAGCGGTTTGGCACCTCGATGTCGGCTCATCGCATCCTGGAGCTGAAGAAGGTTCCAAGGGTTGGGCTGTTCGCCCATTAAAGCGGAACGCGAGCTGGGTTCAGAACGTCGTGAGACAGTTCGGTCTCTATCCGTCGTGGGCGTTGGAAATTTGAAAAGAGCTGTCCCTAGTATGAGAAGACCGGGATGGATATACCTCTGGTGTTTCAGTTGGTTCGCCAGGACCATAGCTGAGTAGCTATGTATAGAAAGGATAAACACTGAAAGCATCTAAGTGTGAAGCCTCCTTTAAGATGAGATTTCCCTATGAGATCCCTGAAAGACTAACAGGTTGATAGGTCAGAGATGTAAGAAGAGTGATCTTTTGAGTTGACTGATACTAATAGATCCATTGACTTTGATTTTATAAAAGAATGAAAAAAGTTGTATTTATCTAGTTTTGAAAGATCCTTGGTTATTTATAAAAGGGGAAACACCTGTTCCCATTCCGAATACAGTAGTTAAGTCCTTTTAACCTGAAGATAGTTTTTGATTTCAAAAGCAAAAATAAGATTAGCCAAGGTAAACTTTAGAGGATTAGCTCAGTTGGGAGAGCGTCTGCCTTACAAGCAGAATGTCGGGGGTTCAAGTCCCTCATCCTCTACCAATATTGATAATTTAAATAATAAAATGAAAAGCCAAAATAGCTCAATTGGTAGAGCAACTGACTTGTAATCAGTAGGTTACGGGTTCGATTCCTGTTTTTGGCACCATCATTATGTCCCGTTAGCTCAGTTGGTAGAGCACTTGACTTTTAATCAAGGTGTCAAAGGTTCGAGTCCTTTACGGGACACCATTTTTAAATTGATTTTTCAAATAAAATAATTTATTGATTGCCTGGATGGTGGAATTGGTAGACACGTGGGACTTAAAATCCCATGGTTAACAGCCGTGCCGGTTCAATTCCGGCTCTAGGTACCATGATGGGGTTTTAGCTCAGTTGGTAGAGCACCTGTCTTGCACACAGGATGTCAGCGGTTCGAATCCGCTAAACTCCACCATTTTATTAAATTTTATAATAATAAATAAGATTTAATAGTTTATAATATAATGAGAACAACAATATAAAAAAATAATTTAATAAACTAAAGGCGGTGTAGCTCAGTTGGTTTAGAGCACACGGTTCATACCCGTGAGGTCGAGGGTTCAAATCCCTCTGCCGCTACCAATTGGACCTGTAGCTCAGTTGGCCTAGAGCTACCGGCTCATAACCGGTTGGTCGTAGGTTCGAATCCTACCAGGTCCACCACTATTATTTTCAAAGATTGTTGGAGAAATACCCAAGTGGTTTAAGGGACCAGTCTTGAAAACTGGAAGGTCTGAAAGGATGCGGGGGTTCGAATCCCTCTTTCTCCGCCATGTTTGTTAACATAAGAATTATATTGTTTTAAAAATGATCGCGGGATAGAGCAGATTGGTAGCTCGTCGGGCTCATAATCCGAAGGTCGGAGGTTCAAATCCTTCTCCCGCAACCAACAAAAATTAATAATATTAAAATAATGAATAATTAAAGAGGTCTGGTGGTGTAGCGGTTAACATGCTTGCCTGTCACGCAGGAGATCGCGGGTTCGAATCCCGTCCGGACCGCCATTTTATTGTATTAAAAAGTGGCTCTGTAGCTCAGTCGGTAGAGCAGTGGCTTGAAGAGCCTCGTGTCGGCAGTTCGATTCTGCCCGGAGCCACCATTTTATTAAAATTTATATTTTTTGAAGTTATTTTTTTTAAAAAAATTTTTATTATATTTTTTATTTTTTCATTTTTAGATATTTATTTCATTTCTTAATATACAAACATGATATAATAAAAACATGATATAGATGCGGGTAGAAATAAAGGATTGAAAAGAAAAAAATTTTTTTTAAAAAAAATCAATTTTGTTACATTGTTTTTGATTTTATATTTTATACAAATTAATTTTATTTGTATAAAAGCAATTGAAAATAATGCAAATTTAGAAGTTAGCGAATTAACGCAAACTCCTTCTAAAGAATATGTTGAAAAAATTAAAGAAAAAAAAGATGTTTTAAATGACAAATTAAAATTTCAAGCAAATTCAATTGTTTTTAAAGATTTAAAAGTAAATGATAAATCAGTGACTTTTGATGTCGCTTTCAATAATAAAAATGAAGAAATAGAAATTTTAACAAAAGCATATAAAAAAGATTTAAATAAAAAACATCTTGTTATAGGTTGGAAACATGATTTAGGTTCTTTTTTTTCTAAAAAAATGAGATTGTTTTATAATATTAATGAACAATCTAGAACTGTTTCTTGTTCTTCTTTTCAAGAAATTTTAAATTTTAAACAAATTATATTTAATTTATTAGAACATCATATTCCTAAAATAGAAATTTTGTTTGATTTTTTAGATATTTCAGGTTTAAAAGAAGAATTTATAGATGATAAATATGCTAAAATAGGTTTAGAGAGTGTTTCTTTTTATTCTTTGTTACAAAAAAATCCTGAATTAGGTTATTTTTATTTTCGAGATAAAGATAGAAAAAAAATTAATTCTGTTAATATATCTTTTTGTAATTGCAAAATTTCTGGTTATTCAATTGTAGATTTAATTTTTGAGGTAATTAATTTTAAAAATGAAGATTTAATTGTTTTTAAACAACATTTAAATTCTTATATTGAACATTTAACTCAAATAGATAAGGAAGAAATATCGCAAAAGGAAATTGATATTTTGATTGAAGATTTTTTAGAAAGCATTATTAAAATCGATGATATTGAAATTTTAGATAAACATTTTCTTTTACATTTGATAAGAAAATTATTTAGTATATTTATACCTAAATTTTTCTCTTTGCATAATTCAGTAGATTATAAGAAATCTAAACCTTTACAAGAGATGAAGTTAGAAATATCTTCACAAAAAGAACATCAAACTGTAGGTTTTTTATTACAAATTCAAAAAGCTAATGACAATGTTTTTTATCTTTGTTTTTATGAAATTTTTCAAGATGAGGAAAAACTAGAAGACAAATTTGAATTAATAGATAAAATTTTGATTTTAGATTTACAAACAAAAGAATATTTATTTTTTAATCATTTGTCGATAGACATAAAAAAAAATAAAAATATTTTCTCAAACAATATTAACTTATTTGGACTTAAAAAAATATAATTTGATATGTTTTTATTATTTTAAAATAGATTAATGTTGATTTTTTTGTTTAAATGAAATAAAGGAAATTTAATATATGAATTGTTTAAAAAAAATAAATCTAAAAAGAATTACTGAAAATGATTTTCTCGTTTTAATTGAGATTTCCAAAGGTAGTAATAAAAAATTTGAATTAGATAAAGAAACAGGTTTACTAAGTTTAGATCGCATTTTAAATACTTCTTTTGTTTATCCTGCTAATTATGGTTTCATTCCTTTAACACATTCTGATGATAATGATCCGTTAGATGTTTTTGTTTTATCTCAAGAAGTATTAGAACCAATGGTTCTTGTAAGATGTAGACCTATCGGAGTTATTAAGATGATGGATGACGGTGAATTAGATGAAAAAATACTTGCTGTTCCTATAAAAGATTCTTTTATGATGGAATGCCAAGATATTAAACATATTTCGAATTCTATTTTAAAACAAATTGAACATTTTTTAATTCATTATAAAGATTTGGAACAAAAAAAAGTTGTTATAGAAGGAATATATGGTAAATTTCAATCATTAAGTGTTATTCGTAAATGTTTAGATAAATATCAACAAATCCAAAAGTAATAATTGTATTTATTTTAAAAAATATATTTTGTATAAAATACTTAACAAAATCAATTATTTAATTAATACTTAATTAAATAATTGATTTTTATATTTCAAAAAAAGTGATTGAAAATAATGATAAAAACAATTTTAATTAATAAAAAAGCTTTTTATGATTATTTTTTAGAAAAAAAATATGTTGCCGGGATTAAATTATTAGGTAATGAAGTAAAAGCTATTAGATTGAAAAAAGTTAATTTAGATAATGCTTATGTTAATGTTGAAAATGACGAAGTTTTTGTTTTTAATATGTTTATTGATAAATATGTATTTTGTAATACGTTTGATTATGATGACAAAAGAAAAAAAAAATTATTATTAAAAAAAAGAGAAATTTTGCAAATCAAAAATAAAATCCAAATTAAAGGTTTAAGTGTCGTCCCTGTTAAAATTCTTTCTGATAGAAATTTGTTAAAATTAGAAATTTATTTGGTTCGTGGCAAGAAAAAATATGATAAAAGAGCAGTTTTAAAAAAAAGAGATGATGATGCCAAAATTAAAAAAACTTTATCGTATTTATAAATTGTTAAAAAACAATAAATATCCTAAATTTTTATAAATTTTTAGATTTATAATGTTGTTAAATTTGTCTTAAATTCAAAATTATGATATTTTTTTCAATAAAAAAACTTTAAAGTTTTTATAATTTAAAATCTTTTTTATTGAAAACTAAAAAATTATTAATTTTGTAAAAAAAATTTAAAAATAATAAATATTAAAAAAATATTTTATTTAAATATTCTTTCTGATGAATATTTTTTAGACTCAAATTTTTTTGTAACTCCATATCTTCTCTGAAAGAAAGTTGTTTTTGATAAATTAATTTATATTTTTCAAAATAATTTAAATATTTAATAATTAAATTTATAAGATTAATTTTTTTAATTAAATAAGTTTTATTTTTGTATTGAATTGAATTATTTTTATTTTGATTTCGATATTCCCAAATATAATATAAAAAAACAATAGATCTTTTTTTATTGTTTAAGATCTTTTTGTTTTTTTAATTTAAATTACATAACTTGTATGATTTTATTTATTATTTTTTTGGTTTAATAAATCGAGAAATTTGTTGATTTAACATGTTTATATAATCAAACCATTTCAATAACCAATTATCTAAGTGACTTTTAGATGTTTTTAAATTTGCTGGTGGAAAGTCTAAAATGAATTTGTATAAAATAGCTCCTACAAAAATTCCTATAAATATGCCTGATAATAAAATTATTAATTTATTTATAAACATTATTAAACCTCTTTTATTATTAGATTTTTAATATTTTTATGAATTGTTAATTTTTTTATTAAATTTTTTATTTTTATGATCTTTTTTATAAAATTATTAACATTTTTTATATAATTATTAATTTTTTAAGATCATATATAATTTTAACATATATTATATATATTATAAATTGTATAAAAAAGTTCATAAATTAATGTTAAACACTACACAAATTTTAAAATATATTTTTACATGTTTATTGATGAATTTATTAATGTTTAGTATTATATTTATAATATTTATTTTTATTTTAATAAATAAACAGTTTATTTTTTTAAAATATTCGCAAATTATTATTATAATAACAATGTATTTGGATAATTAGAAAAATGTTTTTTTATAACTATTTATTTTTCGTAATTTTAAAAAGGAGTTTTATACGGATGTCATGTATTGATAAAATTTTTGCTCGTGAGATTTTAGATTCTAGAGGTAATCCTACGATAGAAGTAGATGTTCATACTGTATCAGGATTTTTAGGTAGAGCTATTGTTCCTTCGGGAGCTTCTACAGGAGAACATGAAGCAATAGAATTAAGAGATAATGAATCTAAAAGATTTTTAGGCAAAGGTGTTTTAAAAGCAGTCGAAAATGTATCCAAAATTATCGAACCTAACTTAAAAAAAATTTCTGTTTTAGAACAAAATTTGATTGATAAAATTTTGATTGATTTAGACGGAACGTATAATAAATCTAAATTAGGAGCTAATGCGATTTTAGGAGTTTCTTTAGCGTGTGCGAAAGCAGCAGCAAATTATTTAGGTTTAGAATTTTATGAATATATAGGCGGTATTCAACCTAAACAAATGCCTGTACCTATGATGAACGTTATCAATGGTGGTGTTCACGCTTCTAATAATGTTGATTTTCAAGAATTTATGATTTTACCTACTAATTTTTCTACTTTTAAAGAAGCTTTACGTTGTGGCGCTGAAGTTTTCCACCATTTAGGTAAAATTTTAAAACAAAAAAACTTACCAACTACTGTCGGAGATGAAGGCGGTTATGCACCTGATTTAAATTCTAACGAAGAAGCTTTACAAAATATTATTCAAGCAATTACGAATGCCGGTTATAAACCTGGAAAAGATGTTTTTTTAGGTATGGATGTTGCTGCTTCTGAATTTTATGATAAAGATCAAAAAAAATATGTTTTAGCTTCGGAAAATAATAAAATTTTTGATAGCGAATCATTAGTTGCTTATTATGAAAAATTAGTAGACAAATATCCTATTATTTCTATCGAAGATGGATTAGATGAAAACGATTGGGATGGATGGAAAATTTTAACAAAAAAATTAGGTCATAAAGTTCAATTGGTCGGTGATGATTTATTTGTTACTAATGTTAATAAATTAGCACAAGGGATTGACAATAAAATAGGAAATTCCATTTTAATTAAATTAAATCAAATAGGAACTTTAACAGAAACTTTAGAAACTATTGAAATGGCTAAAAAAGCTTCTTATACAGCTGTTATTTCGCATCGTAGTGGCGAAAGCGAAGATACTACTATTGCTGACTTAGCTGTTGCTACTAATGCAGGCCAAATAAAAACAGGTTCTATTTCAAGAACTGATAGAATTTCTAAATATAATCAATTATTAAGAATAGAAGAAAAATTAACAAATGCTCCTTATTTAGGGTTGAAAACTTTTTATAATTTAAAAAATTAATTTTTTATTATTTATGAGAAATAAAAAATTAATTAAAAGTGAGGTTTTTTTGAATAAATTTGTAGGTTTAATTATTTTGGATGGTTTAGGATTATCATCTCAAAAAGAAAATAATGCTTTTTATTTAGCTAAAACTCCTTATTTAGATTATCTTTTGGCTAATTACCCTAATACTACTTTAAAAGCTTCTGGATTAGAAGTTGGATTACCTAAAGGTCAAATGGGTAATAGTGAAGTAGGACATTTAAATTTAGGATCTGGCAGAATTATTGATCAATATTTAACAAAAATAAATAAATCTATTGATGATGAAACTTTTTTTGTTAACAAACAATTTTTAAAGTCAATAAATCATGCTAAAAAACATAATAGCAAAATACATTTATTAGGTTTGATTTCGGATGGTGGAGTTCATTCTTATTTGAAGCATTTTGAATCTTTATTAGATTTGATGAAAAAGCATCAGGTAGAGGATATAACATATTTACATGCGTTTACAGATGGAAGAGATACCGATCCTTATTCAGGTTTAAAGTATATGCAACAAATTTTAAATTATGGTTTTAAAGTCGCTTCTGTAAGTGGTAGATATTTTGCTTTAGATCGTGATAATAATTGGGAACGTATTAATTTAGTGTATAATATGTTAACTTCTAGCCAAGCACTTATAATTAAATCTCCTTTAGAAGGAATTCGTAATTCTTATAAAGAAGGTGTTAGTGATGAATTTATAAAACCTTTTATTATCGATAAAACAGGACTTATAGAAGATAATGATAGTGTTATTTTTGTAAATTTTCGCTCTGATCGTATTGCTCGATTAGCAGTTGCTTTATCTAATTCTTCAATGACTTCACATTTTCAAACTATAGGCAAACAATCTTTTCAAGGCATAAAAATACTAAAAAATCTTTTTGTAGTTTCTATGACGTTTTATTCTCCATATGTTTCTGGTGTTGTTGCTTTTGAAGCAGATAATTTAAAAAACATTTATGGTGAAATCATTTCTGTTAATGGACTACGTCAATTAAGAATTGCTGAAACAGAAAAATATCCACATGTGACTTACTTTTTTGATGGTGGAAAAGAGCAAAAATTTTTGAATGTCGATAATATTTTAGTTCCTTCTCCAAAAGTCAAAACTTATGATTTAAAACCAGAAATGAGTGCTTTTTTAGTTGCTGAAAATGCAACAAAAGCTATTTTATCTGAAAAATATCAAACTATGATTTTAAATTTTGCTAATCCAGATATGGTAGGTCATACTGGCTCTTTAGAAGCAACAATTAAAGCTGTTGAAACAGTTGATCAATGCTTAAAAGAAGTTATAAAAGCTATTTTAAAAATTGGTGGTATTGCTTGTGTAGTCTCTGATCATGGTAATGCTGAACAAATGGTAGATGATGCAGGAAAACCGCATACTGCGCATACAACTAATCCAGTGCCTTTTATTGTAATTAATAAAACTTGTAATTTAAGAACTGGTTATTTATGTGATGTTGCTCCTACTTTATTGGAGTTGCTTGATATTCCAAAGCCTAAGGAAATGAAAGGCAACAGTTTAATTTTAAATTAATTTAAAACTTTATTTATATAAAGAATATAAAAATTGAGATAATTATAATATTATTAAATTTTGTGATGAATCTCAGAAAGTATTTTTTGAATAAAAAAATATAATTTTTTAATAATATTAAGATAAATTTAATAAAAAAGGAATTATTTTTAATGACGAATAAAGAAGAAACTCACAAAATAGCAGTTTTAACTTCGGGCGGTGATTCACCAGGAATGAACAGCGCGATTAGAGCTATTTTGTTGTCATGTGAAAAAAAAAATTATGTAGTATATGGTATTAAAGATGGGTATTTCGGATTATATCATGATTTAATAGAAATATTAAATTTTAATACCTTTTCCATTGTGTACTATTAATAGAGCAGGAACTTATTTAGGAACAACTCGTTTTTTACCTTTTCAACAAGATTTAAGTGTACGTCAAAAATGTGTTAAAAATCTACAAAACAAAGGGATTAATAAATTAATTATTATCGGCGGTGATGGTTCTTATCGTGGAGCTATGAAATTAGAAGAATTAGGTATACAATGTATAGGGGTTCCAGCTACTATTGATAATGATATTCAAAAAACAGATTTAACAATCGGTTTTAGTACAGCTGTTAATAATGTATTGGACGCTATTGAAAAAGTACGTGATACTTCTTTATCTCATAATAGATGCACTCTTATTGAAGTCATGGGGCGTAATAAAGGTGATTTAGCTTTATATGGTGGACTTGCTACATGCTCAGATATTATTATCACAAAAGAAAATCTTATATCAAAACAACTTATTTTAGATAAAATTAAAAATTTCAAAATACAAAATAAAAGACATGTTATTATAGTTGTTACTGAACATATATTTGATGTTTATAAATTAGCTAAAGAAGTCGAAAGTTATAGTGGATTCGAAACAAGAGCTCAAGTTTTAGGGCATATACAAAGAGGTGGTACGCCTACTGTTGAAGATCGTATTTTAGCAACACAAATGGGAAATTATGCTGTAAATTTATTAAAACAAAATATTCATAATTGTGCTGTTGCCATCCAAAAACAAGAAATCATTCATATTGATTTTAATAATATTTTAGATGTTTCTAATGTTCGTAATAAACTTTATGATATTCTTTAACATTTATAATAAAAAAATTATTTTTTTAAGAAAAAAATTAAAAGTTAAATTAATTTAAAAATATTATTTATTTGTTAAATATATTCGAAAGAATTTATTTTGAATAAATCCAAATATTTGTATATTATTTGAATAAAATTATTTAGATTATTTTATTAATTAAAAAAATATTTGAAAGGGATATAAAATGCTGAAAACACTTCATAATTTAGATATCTCTAAAATTGTTAATAAAAAAATTTTATTAAGAGCTGATTTAAACGTTCCTTTATATAAAGGCGATATAACTGATGATAGTAGGATTAAAGCTATTTTACCTACTTTAGAATACCTTATTCAAAATCAAGGTAAAATAATTATTTTTTCTCATTTAGGTAGAATTAAAACAAAGGAAGATTTGCAAAAATTTAGCTTAAATGTAGTTTCAGAAAGATTATCTTTTTGTTTAAATCAAAAAGTAGTTTTTGTTTCTGAAACTAGAGGAGAATTATTAGAAAAAGAAATTAATAATTTACAACCCGGTTCTGTTTTAGTAGTCGAAAA
The DNA here is from genome assembly GCF_038024965.1 of Candidatus Phytoplasma fraxini. Classification (NCBI taxonomy): domain Bacteria; kingdom Bacillati; phylum Mycoplasmatota; class Mollicutes; order Acholeplasmatales; family Acholeplasmataceae; genus Candidatus Phytoplasma; species Candidatus Phytoplasma fraxini. Next base: position 285,928 of record NZ_CP146843.1, read on the forward strand.
TACTCGTTTTGAAGATTTAAATGGTAAAAAAGAAAGTACAAATGACGTTCAATTAGGAAAATATTGGGCTTCTTTAGGAGATGTTTTTGTTAATGATGCTTTTGGAACTTGTCATCGTTCGCATGCTTCTAATGTAGGTATTGCTACTTATATTTCAGAGAAATGTTTTGGTTTTTTAGTAGAAAAAGAAATTAATTTTTTGCATAAAATTGTTAATTCACCTCAAAGACCTTTGATAGGTGTTTTAGGAGGTTCTAAAGTATCTGATAAAATACAAATTATCGAAAATCTTTTAAAAAAAGTAGACTTTCTTTTAATCGGTGGTGGAATGTCTTTTACTTTTGCGAAAGCTCTTGGTTTTCAAATAGGAAAAAGTTTATTAGAAGAGAATGAAATCCCTTTAGTTAAAAAAATATTATTGTCTTCTGAAGGAAAAAAAATTATTTTACCTCAAGATGTTGTTTGCGGAGAAACATTTTCCCCAGAAACCGAAGCTATTATTTATGATTATGATAAAATCCCTTTTAATATGATGGGGTTGGATATAGGTCCTAAAACTATTTCGATTTTTAAACATTATCTTATGTCTGCTAAGACTATTGTATGGAATGGTCCGTTAGGAGTTTTTGAATTTGATAAATTCTCACAAGGAACTAGAATTATAGCACAAATAATGAGTGAATTACAAAATAAAACAATTACAATTATTGGTGGCGGAGATAGTGCAGCAGCTGTAGTTAAATTTAAATTAGGAAATAATTTTAGTCATATTTCTACTGGTGGCGGAGCTTTTTTAGAATATTTAGAAGAAAAAGAGATGCCAGGCTTGAAATGTATTGAAAATTTTAAAGAAAGTTGAAAATTTATGAAAAAAAAAATAGCAATTAATGGATTGGGGCGTATTGGAAAGTTATCTTTTCGTTCTTTATTTGGAAATCCTGAAATTGATGTTGTAGCTATTAATGATTTAGCAACTCCAGAAACTTTAGCTTATTTATTAAAATATGATAGTATGCAAGGTTGTTATAAAAACAATGATATTAATTTTGAACAAGATGCTTTAATAATAGAAGGTAAAAAGATTCTGGTGTTTCAAGAAAGAGATCCAAAAAATTTACCTTGGAAAGCCTTGGGAATAGATATAGTTTTAGAATGTACTGGATTTTTCGTGAGCGAAGAAAAAGCTAAATTACATTTAGAAGCGGGAGCAAAAAAAGTATTAATTAGTGCTCCATCTACTAGCGGAAATATTAAAACAATTGTTTACAATGTCAATGATGATATTTTAAATAAATCAGATAATATTGTTAGCGGAGCTTCTTGTACAACAAATTGTTTAGCTCCAATTATAAAAGTTTTAAATAATAATTTTGGTATTAATCAAGCTTTTATGACTACTGTACATAGTTATACAAACGATCAATCGCTTATTGATCAAAATCATCCCAAAGGGATTTTAACAAGAAGAGGAAGAGCAGCAGCATCGAATATCGTTCCTAGTTCTACCGGAGCAGCAAAAGCTATTGGTTTAGTTATTCCAGAATTAGTAGGAAAAATAGATGGAACAGCAATTAGAGTTCCAACTTTAAGTGGTTCTTTAGTAGATTTAACAGTTGAATTAAATAAGGAAGTTACTGTAGAAATTCTTAATGATGTTTTTAAAAAAAATGCTAACGAAACTTTAGCTTATATTACAGATCCTATTGTTTCATCTGATATTATTGGAACAAGTTATGGTTCTTTATATGATTCTAATGCGATTCAAGTTTTAAAAGAAAAACCTCGTTTTGTTAAAATAATCGCTTGGTACGATAATGAAATGAGTTATGTAAGTCAATTAATTCGTTTACTTCATAAAATGACTTGTTTGATTTAAAAGATAAATAATATTAATTTATTGAAATAATTTTTAAATTTTTATTTTTTACAAAATTTATAATTTACATATTGGATTTGAATCCAGAAAGGAAATAAAACGAGTGTTAACTTCAGATAGAAAAGTTATTGATAAAGCTCATGAACAAAGATACTCGATTATTCAAGTTAATATTAATAATTTAGATTGGATAAAAGCTGCTTTAGAAACAGTAGAAGAATTAAAATCACCTGTTATTTTAGGAGTTTCTGAAGGAGCTGCTAAGTATATGGGTGGTTTTAAGACAGTAGTTTCTTTAGTTAAAAATCTTGATGCTTTTTACAATATTTCAGTTCCTGTTATTTTACATTTAGATCATGGTTCTTATGAAGGTGCATATCAAGCTGTAGAAGCAGGTTTTAATTCGATTATGTTCGATGGAAGCCATTATCCTTTTGAAGAAAATTTAAAAAAAACAGAAGAAATTGTAAAAGTTTGTCATGAAAAAGGACTTTTAGTAGAAGCTGAAGTAGGTAGTATCGGTGGCGAAGAAGATGGTGTAATAGGTCAAGGAGAAATTGCAGATCCTTATGAATGCTATCGAATTGCACAATTAGGAGTTGATATGTTAGCTGCTGGTATCGGAAATATTCACGGTAAATATCCTTCTAATTGGAAAGGTCTTAATTTTGACGTTTTTCAAAAAATTAGAGAATTGACCAACAATAAAACTCCTTTAGTACTTCACGGCGGCACTGGTATTCCAGATGAAATGATTAAAAAAGCAATTTCTTTAGGAGTAGTTAAAATAAACGTTAATACCGAATTTCAAATTGCTTTTGCTCAAGCCACTAGAGAGTATATTGAACAAAAAAAAGATTTAACTAATAAAGGATACGATCCAAGAAAATTATTACAACCTGGTTATTTAGCTATCAAACAAGAAATAAAAAAGAAATTAATTCTTTTCAAAAGCACAAATCAATCTTAATTTTTTAAAAACGCAAAGAGCATTATACAGAATTTAATGAATTTTCAAAAAGAATATTTTATAGTTAAAATTTTAAAAAAACTACATAGGTAATTTAAATTATGAAAAATTAGACAAAATTATAGTTTAATAGCTTTTTGTATTATCAAAGATAATATGTTTAATTTTTTTAAAAAAAATAATTTATTTTGAACTTAAATACATGTTTAATTATAAAATAAATTTATATTTTTCATTATGGATTTTATAAAAAAAGAGTTGAAAAACTCTTTTTTTGTTGTAATATATTACATAATTTTTATATTATAAAATGTCAATTTTTTGATAAAATAATGAAATAAAGGAGGGAATTATTGAATCATAAAAATAAATTTATTTTTAAAGAAAAAATGAAACATTTTTATTAAGATAAACATATAATTTTCTATTTTTAGATTTTTGTATATAAAAAAATAAATTTGTAATAAAGTTTTTTAATCAAAATATTTTTTAATTTTTTTCTATTTAATTTATATTCTACTAAAAATAAAATAAAGGTAGTTACATAAATTATGAAAAGATATAAAATAGTTAGATTGATAAACCCCAAATATTATGTTTTTGTTTTTTTATTTTTTTTCTCATTGAATATAATTTCTGCTGAATCTCAATATATTTTAGATTTAGTATCTTCAACAGATTTAAAGAGTGCCCGTGTACAAGATTTAAAACAATTAGTAAAAAATCGTATAAATCAAAAAAAATTGAAAATCAATGAACAAGATCGACAGTTTATTTTAAAAAATATGCCATTATTTAAGATTATTGACAAAAGTAATAATTTTCCTTCTGATAATTCTGTTTTTGTATCTGGTAATCAATATTTTTTTACATTAGGTTTAAACCAAATGCATGATAATAAACATTTGATTCCGAAATACACATTTTCTTTTAAGTATAAAAATAGATTAGATGAATTGTTGATAAAAAATAATTTAGGTGAAATTTCCGATCTAAGTGAAAAAGAAATTATTCATCAAGTCAAAAGATTAAACCCTGCTTTAAATCCAATCAATTTACAATTTCAAGGACAACCTAGTTCCACAGGTGTTTTTCTTTCTTCAGATAAACACACGGATACAGTTTTTATTAATTACCAAATAAAACAAAAACCGATTTCTTCTTTAAATGATTTAGTTCGTATTAAGAATTTAGGTGAAATTTCCGATCTAAGTGAAAAAGAAATTATTCATCAAGTCAAAAGATTAAACCCTGCTTTAAATCCAATCAATTTACAATTTCAAGGACAACCTAGTTCCACAGGTGTTTTTCTTTCTTCAGATAAACACACGGATACAGTTTTTATTAATTACCAAATAAAACAAAAACCGATTTCTTCTTTAAATGATTTAGTTCGTATTAAGAATTTAGGTGAAATTTCCGATCTAAGTGAAAAAGAAATTATTCATCAAGTCAAAAGATTAAACCCTGCTTTAAATCCAATCAATTTACAATTTCAAGGACAACCTAGTTCCACAGGTGTTTTTCTTTCTTCAGATAAACACACGGATACAGTTTTTATTAATTACCAAATAAAACAAAAACCGATTTCTTCTTTAAATGATTTAGTTCGTATTAAGAATTTAGGTGAAATTTCCGATCTAAGTGAAAAAGAAATTATTCATCAAGTCAAAAGATTAAACCCTGCTTTAAATCCAATCAATTTACAATTTCAAGGACAACCTAGTTCCACAGGTGTTTTTCTTTCTTCAGATAAACACACGGATACAGTTTTTATTAATTACCAAATAAAACAAAAACCGATTTCTTCTTTAAATGATTTAGTTCGTATTAAGAATTTAGGTGAAATTTCCGATCTAAGTGAAAAAGAAATTATTCATCAAGTCAAAAGATTAAACCCTGCTTTAAATCCAATCAATTTACAATTTCAAGGACAACCTAGTTCCACAGGTGTTTTTCTTTCTTCAGATAAACACACGGATACAGTTTTTATTAATTACCAAATAAAACAAAAACCGATTTCTTCTTTAAATGATTTAGTTCGTATTAAGAATTTAGGTGAAATTTCCGATCTAAGTGAAAAAGAAATTATTCATCAAGTCAAAAGATTAAACCCTGCTTTAAATCCAATCAATTTACAATTTCAAGGACAACCTAGTTCCACAGGTGTTTTTCTTTCTTCAGATAAACACACGGATACAGTTTTTATTAATTACCAAATAAAACAAAAACCGATTTCTTCTTTAAATGATTTAGTTCGTATTAAGAATTTAGGTGAAATTTCCGATCTAAGTGAAAAAGAAATTATTCATCAAGTCAAAAGATTAAACCCTGCTTTAAATCCAATCAATTTACAATTTCAAGGACAACCTAGTTCCACAGGTGTTTTTCTTTCTTCAGATAAACACACGGATACAGTTTTTATTAATTACCAAATAAAACAAAAACCGATTTCTTCTTTAAATGATTTAGTTCGTATTAAGAATTTAGGTGAAATTTCCGATCTAAGTGAAAAAGAAATTATTCATCAAGTCAAAAGATTAAACCCTGCTTTAAATCCAATCAATTTACAATTTCAAGGACAACCTAGTTCCACAGGTGTTTTTCTTTCTTCAGATAAACACACGGATACAGTTTTTATTAATTACCAAATAAAACAAAAACCGATTTCTTCTTTAAATGATTTAGTTCGTATTAAGAATTTAGGTGAAATTTCCGATCTAAGTGAAAAAGAAATTATTCATCAAGTCAAAAGATTAAACCCTGCTTTAAATCCAATCAATTTACAATTTCAAGGACAACCTAGTTCCACAGGTGTTTTTCTTTCTTCAGATAAACACACGGATACAGTTTTTATTAATTACCAAATAAAACAAAAACCGATTTCTTCTTTAAATGATTTAGTTCGTATTAAGAATTTAGGTGAAATTTCCGATCTAAGTGAAAAAGAAATTATTCATCAAGTCAAAAGATTAAACCCTGCTTTAAATCCAATCAATTTACAATTTCAAGGACAACCTAGTTCCACAGGTGTTTTTCTTTCTTCAGATAAACACACGGATACAGTTTTTATTAATTACCAAATAAAACAAAAACCGATTTCTTCTTTAAATGATTTAGTTCGTATTAAGAATTTAGGTGAAATTTCCGATCTAAGTGAAAAAGAAATTATTCATCAAGTCAAAAGATTAAACCCTGCTTTAAATCCAATCAATTTACAATTTCAAGGACAACCTAGTTCCACAGGTGTTTTTCTTTCTTCAGATAAACACACGGATACAGTTTTTATTAATTACCAAATAAAACAAAAACCGATTTCTTCTTTAAATGATTTAGTTCGTATTAAGAATTTAGGTGAAATTTCCGATCTAAGTGAAAAAGAAATTATTCATCAAGTCAAAAGATTAAACCCTGCTTTAAATCCAATCAATTTACAATTTCAAGGACAACCTAGTTCCACAGGTGTTTTTCTTTCTTCAGATAAACACACGGATACAGTTTTTATTAATTACCAAATAAAACAAAAACCGATTTCTTCTTTAAATGATTTAGTTCGTATTAAGAATTTAGGTGAAATTTCCGATCTAAGTGAAAAAGAAATTATTCATCAAGTCAAAAGATTAAACCCTGCTTTAAATCCAATCAATTTACAATTTCAAGGACAACCTAGTTCCACAGGTGTTTTTCTTTCTTCAGATAAACACACGGATACAGTTTTTATTAATTACCAAATAAAACAAAAACCGATTTCTTCTTTAAATGATTTAGTTCGTATTAAGAATTTAGGTGAAATTTCCGATCTAAGTGAAAAAGAAATTATTCATCAAGTCAAAAGATTAAACCCTGCTTTAAATCCAATCAATTTACAATTTCAAGGACAACCTAGTTCCACAGGTGTTTTTCTTTCTTCAGATAAACACACGGATACAGTTTTTATTAATTACCAAATAAAACAAAAACCGATTTCTTCTTTAAATGATTTAGTTCGTATTAAGAATTTAGGTGAAATTTCCGATCTAAGTGAAAAAGAAATTATTCATCAAGTCAAAAGATTAAACCCTGCTTTAAATCCAATCAATTTACAATTTCAAGGACAACCTAGTTCCACAGGTGTTTTTCTTTCTTCAGATAAACACACGGATACAGTTTTTATTAATTACCAAATAAAACAAAAACCGATTTCTTCTTTAAATGATTTAGTTCGTATTAAGAATTTAGGTGAAATTTCCGATCTAAGTGAAAAAGAAATTATTCATCAAGTCAAAAGATTAAACCCTGCTTTAAATCCAATCAATTTACAATTTCAAGGACAACCTAGTTCCACAGGTGTTTTTCTTTCTTCAGATAAACACACGGATACAGTTTTTATTAATTACCAAATAAAACAAAAACCGATTTCTTCTTTAAATGATTTAGTTCGTATTAAGAATTTAGGTGAAATTTCCGATCTAAGTGAAAAAGAAATTATTCATCAAGTCAAAAGATTAAACCCTGCTTTAAATCCAATCAATTTACAATTTCAAGGACAACCTAGTTCCACAGGTGTTTTTCTTTCTTCAGATAAACACACGGATACAGTTTTTATTAATTACCAAATAAAACAAAAACCGATTTCTTCTTTAAATGATTTAGTTCGTATTAAGAATTTAGGTGAAATTTCCGATCTAAGTGAAAAAGAAATTATTCATCAAGTCAAAAGATTAAACCCTGCTTTAAATCCAATCAATTTACAATTTCAAGGACAACCTAGTTCCACAGGTGTTTTTCTTTCTTCAGATAAACACACGGATACAGTTTTTATTGAATACTTAAATATAAATAAAAAACAAAATCAATATAATTTTTTTTATTCTAACTTAGTAATTAATATTATACTGATATTTTTATTTATTTTATTAATATTTTGCTTTATTTTTTAAACAAACTTAAAATTATTTGCTTTTTTTTTTTTGAAATATTGAATCAATATTTATTTTCGTTTAATATTTATACAATGTTAATAATTATTATTATGTTTTTCAAAAAATATATATTTTTTGAATAAATTTTATATAAAATATAAGTGTATTGTTTAAAAATATAAATGTATTAAATGTTTTTTTATTAAAAATACTTTAAAAACTATTTCTGAAAGGAACAGATATGAGCTTTTTATTGTGTTAATAGAAAAATATATTATTATAATATAATACGTTAAATTTAAAAAATAAAAATTCTTTTAAATAACAAAACAAAAATAAACAAAATTAATCGTGCTATGAATAACTAACAATGTTCTAAATATAAAAGTATTTTATAAATACAATTGTAACAAACAGTGATTTGTCGATATAAAAATATACCAATATCAATATCATTAACAATATTTTAATAGAATATAAAAATTAACAAAACGGAAATATTTATTTAAAACATTAGAACAAATAAGACATATCTATATATCTGTTTCAACAGATATTGTTACTACGATAGTTTGTGTTATTGAACTTATTAAGCAGAAATTATCCTATATTCAAATTTATTTTAGTAATTATAAATTATTTGCTTACGGTGAAAAATAGATATAAAATAAAAATATTTGGATATGTGTTTTGTTATATTTATGAAAAAGAACTAGAAAGTTTGCATTACTAATGAAAATAATATCTATTAATTCAGGGAGTTCCTCTTTAAAATTTAAATTATTAAATATGCCTGACGAAATTTTTATTTGCGTTGGTTCTATTGAAAAAATAGGTTGTGATGATGCTATTTTTACTATTGAATTTAAAGAAAAAAAAATTCAAAAAAAATTCTTAATTAGCGATCATTATCAAGCTATTCAATTAATATTAGAATCTTTGACGAAATATAAAATCGTTAATTCTTGGGAAGATATTAAAGGTATAGGGCATAGAATTGTTCAAGGTGGAGAAATTTTTAAAAATTCTGTTGTTTTAACAGATGAAAATATATGTAAAATAGAAAGTTTGAATGATTTAGCTCCTTTACACAATTTCGCAAATGTTTTAGGTATTAAGTTGTTTAAAAAGATTTTACCTCAAGTATTGCAAGTAGGGGTTTTTGATACTACTTTTCATCAATTTATACCAGAAAAAAATTTTTTATATGCTGTACCTTATGAATGGTATCGAAAATATAAATTAAGAAAATATGGCTTTCATGGTATTTCTTATCAATATGTTTCTCAAAGAGTTGAACAACTTCTACAAAAACCTAATTTAAAAATGATTATTTGTCACGCTGGCAATGGTGTTTCATTAGCTGCTATTGAAAATGGTAAATCTGTTGATACATCGATGGGTTTAACTCCATTAGAAGGTGTTCCTATGGGTACTAGAAGCGGAAATATAGATCCAACTTCTATTTTTTTTATTGCTAAAAAAGCAGATAAAAATTATAAAGAAATTTTAGATATTTTAAATAAAAAATCAGGAATATTAGGAATTTCTGAAGTTTCTAATGATGCAAGAATTTTAGAAGAAAAAGTAATGCAACATGATAAACAATCTATTTTAGCTTTTGATATTCAAATTAAAAGAATAGTAGATTATATTGCAAGTTATTATGTTTTGTTAAAAGGAATAGATGTTTTGGTTTTTACAGCTGGAATAGGTGAAAATTCTTCGTTTTTTCGTCGAGAAATAGTTCAAAAATTAGAAATTTTAAATATTCATTTAGATCATGAATTAAATAAACAAAAAGGTGAAAAAGTTATTTCTAGTGAAATATCTTCTGTTAAAGTCATGATTGTTCCTACTAACGAGGAGTTAACAATAGCACGTGAAGTTTTTTCTTTAAGCAAAAAATAAATTTAGCCAAATAATAACTCAATAATTTTTATTTTTTTTTATTTATCGCAAAAATATTTTGAACCCTCTTTTCTTTTTAAAAGCGTTAATTATATACCAAAATTTCTACTGAAGTAGAAAATTTGGTATATATTCGGAGGAATACTCAAGTGGTTTAAGAGGCTCGCTTGGAAAGCGCGTAGATCTGTCAGATGCAAGGGTTCGAATCCCTTTTCCTCCGCCAATAATTTATTTGACATATTTATGTTTTATTCAAAATATTTATATTTAATTTTATAAAAAAATCTTTTAAAGGATACAAACTTATTTATATGAAGCAATATTTAGAATTATGTTTTTTAATATTACAAAAAGGCGTTGTAAAAATAAATAGAACTGATGTGAAAACTAAAAGTATTTTTGGACATCAAATGCGTTTTGATTTAAATAAAGGTTTTCCTTTGGTAACTACTAAAAAAGTGTATTTAAAAGGGATTATTCATGAATTATTATGGTTTATTAAAGGGGAAACTAATATTAGATATTTAGTTCAAAATAATGTTAATATTTGGAATGAATGGCCTTATAAAAAATATTCTAAATCTTCTTTATTTAAAAAAGAAACTTTAGAAGAATTTATTCAAAAAATTAAAGAAGATGAAGTTTTTGCTAAAGAGCATGGAGAATTAGGACCTGTTTACGGTAAACAATGGCGTGATTTTTCAGGAATCGATCAATTACAAAAAATTATCCAAGATATTAAAACAAATCCTTCATCAAGACGTTTAATTATTTCTGCTTGGAACCCGCCTTTGATAGATAAAATGTTATTACCACCTTGTCATGTTCTGATGCAATTTTATGTATACAAGGATCAGCTTTCTTTGCAATTATTTCAAAGAAGTGGTGATGTTTTTTTAGGTGTTCCTTTTAATATTGCTTCTTATTCATTATTTTTAATTATGATAGCACAAGTAACTAATTTAAAACCATATGAATTTGTTTATACTTTGGGTGATGCACATATTTATGAAAATCATTTAGAACAAATTCAAATTCAAATTAAACGCAATCCATTTCCTTTATCTAATATAATTTTAAATCTTAATATCAAAAATATAGAAGATTTTAAGTTTTCAGATTTCCAATTAAAAAATTATATTTCCCATGATGCTTTGAAAGCTAAGGTGGCGGTATGATAAGTTTAATTGCGGCTGTGGATTCAAATTTTTTAATTGGAAAAGGTGATAAATTACCATGGCATTATCGAGAAGATCTTTTATTTTTTAAAAAAAAAGTGACAAATCAAAATGTTTTAATGGGGTTTAACACTTATCAATCTTTAAAAAGTTATTATAAAGATAAACCTTTCCCTTTTAATAAGAGTTATGTTGCGAGTAATTCCAATATTTTAGATTCTAATGTGACACGAATTTCAAATTTAAAATCTTTTTTAGATAAATATAAAGCATCAAAAGAAAATATTTTTGTTATTGGTGGTAGTCAAATTTATCAACAATCTCTGGAATATGTTGATGTAATGTATATTACTCATATTCTTAAAAGATATCAAGGTGATATTTTTTTTCCTAGTTTTGAATATTCAAAATATTGGATTAAAGACAAAACAATAGTACCTCAATTAATTTTTGTTACTTATATAAGAAAATGAAGTTAAGGATTTTAAATATATGTTTACTTTTATTTTTGTTATATTCGTTTTGTTTTTAAATATTTTACCTTTTTTGTTCCCAATATGTATTGATTTTATAACGTGGAATTTTTTTGTTGGATTTTTGTGTTATATTTTGTGGTTTTTAATTAGTTTGATTTTATCATGGATTTTTATTTTAAATATTTTATTTTTAGCGATGTGGTTTTCTAAAAAATTAAGAGTAGATCATCCTTTTAGGCAAAAAATTATTGGTAGTATTTCTAGATTAATAATACGTTTTTTTCGAATTAAGGTAATTGTTCATAATAAACATTTAATTCCTCTTGACGGTCGATTAATTATTTATTCTAACCATAAAAATAATTTCGATCCTTTTGTTATTGCTTCTATTTTCCACAGGACTATTTCTTTTACTCCGAAAGATGAATTATATCGTGGAAAAATAGGTTGGTTTTTAAGTTATTGTTTTAATGCTACAAATTGTATTAAAATTACAAGAGGAAATGATAGAGAAGTTATTAAAAATATTTTAAAAAGTATCGATAATATTAAAAAAAATTTAGCGTTTGTTATTTTCCACGAAGGTGGGGTTAAACATATTGTTGATGATAAAATTAGTCATTCTTTAGATGGTTCTTTTCAGATAGCTTTAAAAAGTCAATCAAATATTTTACCTATTTCTTTAAAGGGAAGTTGTGCTATGCGTGGTAAATGTTGGTTTAGATGTAAAAAAGTAGAAGTTTTCATTCATCCAATTGTAACTCCGGAGATTTATAAAAATAAAAATACTCAAGAAATAAATAAAATAGTTACAAAAATAATTAATTCAGTTTTATAAGTTTGCTTTTGTAAAAAGAAAATTTTTCGATAGATATTTTTTTATATTGATAATAATAAATTATTTATTTTTTTATAATTAAACTATCTATAATAAAATATTTTTATTTATGATTTTATGAATTAACTCAGATAGATCAATTTTATTTCGGTTATTATGTTTAGCACTTTAAATTTTATTGAAATAAAACAAATATAAAAAATATTTTATTCACTACATTAAAAAGAAAAAAAGATAAAATTATTGTATATACTATAATATAGTGTAGTTAATAATTTTTATTATTTATTATTAATATAAGAGAGGTTTATATCTAATGTTAACTGACAAAATTAAAATAAATGATAGTTTTGTACAAATTAAAGATAATTTTTACAATACTTCTTCAATGAATATTATTTATCAAAATAGAGTTACACGTTTTGGTATTGCTGCTAAAACAATTTTATTATTATTTTTAACTTCTTTATCTACAATATTCAGTTTTTTTCTTTTGCGTGGCTTTCCTCCTTTATTGAATGTTGCAATTTCAATATGTTTACTTTTTGTTTCTGTTTTTGCTTTGAAACAAGGTATTAGCTATATTGAAAAAGCTAAAGTGTGTTCTTTTATATATTCAAATGTTATGGGCTTGAACATTGGTGTATTTTTAGCAATGGTACAACAAATTTATAGTAATGTTGTCTCGTTAGCTTGTATTGCTTTAGTCACTACTTTTTTAGTTTTTTTTATTGTATCTTATTTATATTATAAAGGTTCTTTAATAATAAATAAAGATTCTTCACTAGTAAATAAATCTAAATTAATTTTTTTTATATTGATTGTGGCACAAATATTTTCTTGTATTATTTGTACTTTATTCGGTATTCAAAATCCTATGTTTTATAGTGTGGTGGCTATTCCTATTAATTTATTTTTTATATCATTTGATGTAATATTGTTGATTTTACATTTTAATTATGTAGAAGATATTATTACTCAAAGTATGCCAAATAAATATGAATGGCAGTTATCTTTAGCTTTTGTTTCTTTATTTATAAATATATTCGTGCTAATATTAGAAATTTTAATTAGATTATTTGGAGATGAACGTAAATCTTCTAGTTTTTGATATTCTTATCTAACATATTTATTTTTATATATATAAAATTTTATTATTTTTTAGAAAGTGAAAGTTTATTTAAAATGGCAACAAAAATACGTTTACAACGTTTTGGCAATCATAAAAGACCTTTTTATCGTGTAGTGACTGCAGAATCTCATCGTAAAAGAGATGGTAAATTTTTAGAAATTTTAGGAACTTATGAACCATTTCGTAATTTAGTTGATATAGATTTAGCTAAAGTTGAAAAATGGTTATCTGTTGGTTCACAACCCACCAAAACTGTTATAAATTTACTTAAAAGGGCAAAAAATCAGAAAAAAGATAATTTCAAATAAAAAATGATATTTGATATTATTACTATTTTTCCTAATTTTTTTGATAATTTATCAAATCATTCTATTATTAAAAGAGCTAAAGATAAAAACAAAATTCAAATTAATATTCATAATTTAAGAGAATATAGTCAAAATAAACATCATCAAATTGATGATACTCCCTATGGAGGAGATAATGGAATGTTATTATCTTTTCCACCTTTTTATGAATGTTTACAAAATATAAATAAAAAGGAAAAGACTAAAATAATTTTATTATCTCCGCAAGGAAAATTATTTAATCAACAAAAAGCTATTCAATATTCACAGGATCATGATCATTTAATAATTTTATGTGGTAATTATGAGGGTGTAGATGAAAGAATTTTAAAGTATGTTGATGAAGAAATATCTATAGGAGATTATGTTTTAACTGGTGGAGAATTTGGAGCAATCATTTTGTTGAATGTTTTGATAAGAATTTTGCCTGGAGTAATCAAAAAAGAATCTTATTTACAAGATTCGCATCATAATATTTTATTAAAATATCCTCAATATACTAAACCTAAAGAGTATCAAAATCATAAAGTGCCTGAAATTCTTTTATCTGGAAATCATTTTGAAATTGCTAAATGGCGCAAAAAAGAAAGTTTAAGAAGTACTTTTTTAAAAAGACCTGATTTATTGAATAAACTGAATTTAGATATTGAAATGCAGCAATTATTAAGAGAAATTAAAAAAGAAGAAAACATTTAAAATTTAAAAAAATAGTGAAAGGATGAAGATAATGAATCTTAAAGGACAACAATTAATTGAATCAGTTAATAATAAAAATTTAAGAAATGTGCCTGATTTTAGACCAGGAGATACTGTAAAAGTTTTTAATAAAATCGAAGAAGGAAATAAGAAAAGAATTCAAGTTTTTGAAGGTATAGTTATTAGTCGTAGAGGCAGTCATATTTCTGAAACTTTTACAGTAAGAAAAGTATATGCAGGTGTAGGCGTAGAACGTATTTTTCCAGTTCATTCAAATTGTTATGAAAAAATAGAAATCGTAAGACGTGGTATAGTTCGTAGAGCTAAATTATATTACATCAGAAAATTATCTAATAAAGCTATTAAAATTAAAGAAAGAAAATAATTTATTTTTTTTTTTATTTATTTATTTTAATTTTAAATTTAATAGAATGTTTGTATGAATATAATAAAAGAGGCTTTTTATGTTTTTATTTCAAGAATTGAAATGGCGTAATTTATTTCAAAATTCCAATGATGATAAACAATTAGAACAACTTTTAAATCAAGAACAAATTAATTTTTATTGGGGTTTTGATGTAACTGCTGATTCTTTGACTATTGGTCATTTAGTTCAAATGATAACTATTTTATTATTACAAAAAAAAGGCCATAAACCTTTTATTTTGATTGGGCGTGCAACTTCTTTGATAGGCGATCCTAAAGAAAAAACAGAAAGAAAATTATTATCTCTTGAAGAAATTGAAAATAATTTATTTAAAATAAAAAAACAATTAATTAAGTTATTAACAGAACACAAAATAACATTTATAGATAATTTTGATTGGATTTCTAAAATTGATTTGATAGCTTTTTTAAGAGATTATGGTAAATATTTTAATGTAAGTTATATGATTTCTAAGGAAAAGATAGCTCAAAGATTAAATAAAGGAATTTCTTATACTGAATTTTCTTATATGATTTTGCAAGCTTTAGATTTTTATTTGTTATATAAAAAACATAATATTATATTACAAATAGGTGGTTCTGATCAATGGGGTAATATGACAGCTGGATTAGAATTAATAAGAAAAAAGAAAAAAAACGAATTTCAACAAAAACCTTTTGCTTTAAGTACTTCGCTTTTGTTAGATGATAAAGGCGTTAAAATCGGTAAAAGCGAAAAAAATGCGATATGGTTAGATGAAAAATTAACAAATCCTTATCAAATTTATCAATTTTGTTTTAATGTGAATGATGATAAAGTTATTAATTATTTGAAAATGTTAACTTTATTAGAAATTGACAAAATTTTAGAATTAGAAAAACAAGTTCAAGTTAGTCCTAATTCTAGATTAGCTCAACGAGAATTAGCTAAACAAGTTGTTTCTTTTGTTCATGGAGAAAAAATTTTTCAAGAATGTTGTCAAGTAAATAATATTTTATTCTTAAATAAACAAAAAGAAATTAATGAAAAAGAATTTGTTTTATTAAGAAAATATTTATTTTCAATAGAAATTAAAGAACCTATTAGTATCGTTGATGCTTTAGTTCAAACTAAATTGATTGATTCTAGAAAAAAAGCTAAAAGTATTATAAATTCTAGCAAAATTAAAATTTTTCAAAAAACTATTAAAACATTAGATTTTATTGTTATGCCCGAAATAGCTTTATGTAATAATAAATATATTTTATTAACTAAAAAAAATAAAATTCATGCTTTAATTGTTTGTCAAAATTAAAATTTGCCTTTTAATTTATTAGATGAAATACAAGGAAGGTTGATTTTTAAATTGAATGAATCAATTATATCGCGATTTAATAATTCAACATTATCGTAATCCTTTGAATAGAGGATTAATTCAAAATAGTCAAAAACAAAATTATGTTATACTTCAAAAAAGAAATATTTCGTGCAGTGATAAAATAATTCTACAAGTAAAATTTTATAATTCCAATATTGTAGATATTAAATATGAAGTCGAAGGATGTGCAATTTTAATAGCTTCTTCTTCTTTAATGTCTGTTTATTTGAAAGAATGTAATTTAAAATTAGCTGTTGTTAAAATAAATAATTTTTGTAATATGTTACAAAATAAAAAATTTAATTCTGAAATATTAGATAAAGAATTGCAGATTTTAGAAGTTATTAGTAAATTTCCGGGGAGATTTATATGCGCCAGTATGCCTTGGAAATTATTATTGCAAATAATAGATAAAAAACAAAAAAAAAATTAAATATTTTTATTTTCAATTTGGGGAAAGGATGATTATTGTTGGTTGAATAATGATTTTAAAAATAATTAATCTTTATAAAACTTTTTGTATTAATCGAAAATATATCCCTGTTTTAGAAAAAATTAATTTAGAGATTCCTGAAGGTAAAATATTGGGTTTAGTAGGTGAAACTGGTTCTGGTAAAACTACTTTATTCAAAATAATGAATGGTTTAGAACAACCTGATAAAAGAAAAGATACACAAATTATTAAAAACTTTAATCATTTAGAAAGTAGTACTATTTGGCAAAATTTTAATCTTTTATCTAATTCTAATGTTTTTGATAATGTTGCTTTACCTTTAAAACTCAGGAAATATTCTAAAGACAAAATCCAAAATAAAGTGTTGGAAGTGATTAATTTTGTGGGATTATCAAATTTTGCTTATTCATATCCAAAACAACTTTCGGGTGGTCAAAAACAAAGAACAGCTATCGCAAGAGCTTTAGTTTATGAACCCAAAATTATGTTTTGTGATGAACCAACCTCTTCTTTAGACAAAACAATCAGTGGAAATATTTTAAAGCTATTTTATCAAATAAATAAAATAAAAAAAACAACTATTATGATTATTTCTCATGATAGTTCTGTTATAAAATCTTTATGTGATATAGTTGTTATTTTGAACAAAAGGACAATAGAGCAAATTATTGATTTAAAACCTTCTTATAATTTTGCATCTTTATCTTATCCAGAAATTTTTGCAAAAAAAATAAAATAATTTTATAAAAAAATATAAAATATTAAGGATATAAGAATAAATATGAATTCTTCTCAAAAAAAAAATATTTTAAAATTTGTTTTAATTGGTATTGGATTTTCTATAATATTAATATTTATTTTATATTTAAACGACTTTTTTACAAAAAAACCAACATTAAAAATAGGTACTGCTTTGCCTGATATACGTAATTTTTTACAAGACCCTATTGTGAAAGCAGAATTCGAAAAAGAAAATATTAAATTAGAAATATTACATACTATGTGTGATTGGAATCAGACTACTAATTGGCTTGATGTCGGTGAAGTAACAGCTATATTAGATTGTCATCTTCCTTATATTCGAACTTGTTACAAAAAAGATGGTAAATCACATGATCCAGTAATTGTTGCTCAACCTTTCTATTGGGCTCATTTAGGATTATATAATATAAAAAATGATCGAATCGCAAATCAAATTAATGATTATCAAGATTTAGAAAATAGACATAAGAAAAAACAAGATATAACAATTTTACTTTGCAATGATGTTATTCAACAAAATCTGATGTTACGTTTTTTAGAACATTTAAAACTTATACAAAGAAAAGAAGAATATAAAGATGAAAAACTTGAAAATAAATACACTGATTTAACAAATGATTCTTTCGACATACCGAATCATATAAAAATAACTGTCCCTCCTACAGCAAATTTATATCAATCTTCTCATTTTTTTCAAGAACACATGCTTGAATATGATTTATTGATTCAATACCCGGCGATTATTAAAGCAAACATTAATAACGAAAATATTGATAAATTACAAACTATTACAACATTTCCAAAACCAGACCAAGATGATTCTTCGATAAGCTATGTGATTTCGTTAATAATCAAATCAAACAATGAAAATAACGAACAAATAAACAAATTAAAACGAGTTTTACAGCAAACAAAAATAATTGAACATTATAAAAACAACTATGGTAAAAATGTGGAATTAATCAAAGTCGATGAAATGGAATCAATAAAAAATAAAATTAATAGTTATGTGAAATAATTTATGATAAATTTTTTTGTTTCTTTTATAAAAATTTTACTTTATCGTCGTTCTGATGGAGGTTTTTTATTATTACATGGTTTAAGTGATACTATAAAATTAACTTTTTGTGCTTGTATGATTTCTTCTTTTTTAGGTTTTTTATTAGCAGTTTGTTTATATTTATGCAAAATAAACAATAAAAAAAAAATTTATTTTATTATAAACAGTTTTATTAATATAATACTTTCCACACCTTATATAATATTAATTATTTTAATAGTAGATCATGTAACAGCTCCATATTTAAAATGGTATTATGGTTTTAAACCGTCTCTTGTTTGTTTAAGTTTTATTTTAATTTTTGTTTTTGCTCGTAATTGTGCACAAATATTTGAACAAATGAATCCAGAAATTTATCAAACAGCTTATAGTTTAGGCGCTAATAACAAGCAATTTATTATATATTTTTTATTAAATGAAACTAGAGTTTTTTTAATTTTAAAAATAGTTTCTTTATTTATTTCTGCGATTGCTTATTCTAGTGTTTTACATTTGTTAGGGCAAGCTGGTTTAAGTGGGATTATTTTGGATTATGGACGGTTAAACCAGAATATTAATTTTAATAAAATAGGTTTTAGTCGATTATATTTTATTTTTGTCTATGTTATAGTTATATTTTTATTAGTTCAAACAGTTCATGTTATTGCTAATTTTTTATGCAAGAAATTAGATAAAATTAAATAAAACAATTAAATTATATATTGTGCGTATATTATAAAATTATTCAATATTTTTTAATTATAAACATATGAAAGTGCAGAATATTGTTTTATTTAATTTAAAATTATAAAATTAAGCTTTTCTAAAAGTTTAGACACTTTTTGTTGTTCAAAATTCTTTAAGACTGACTATTAAGTTGGTCTTTTTTTATAAATTGAAGTATTATTAAAAATGGAACCGTTAGAAATTAAAATTGTTTATTAATTATTTTTATATTAACATATAAAATTATTTTTTGGTTTATTAATATTCATATTTAATTTTTAATTTTATTTCAAATTTTAAACAATTTTTAAATTTTTAATATTATATTTTATATTTGTTTATAAAAAAGAACTAGATAACGCTTTAAATTATATTTATAAAAAAATTATTAAATAAAAATTTTATCTATAAAAGAACTATATTGAAAAAAAGAAAATTAATTATTCGCATAAAATATCAAAATTTATTTGTTTATTTTTTTAATTGGAGTTATAATGTGGATTTGTTTATTTTTATAAGCGAATGATAAAAATTTGACAATCATATCTCATATTAAATTATATTCACAATTTTTCAAATCTTTATAAATTTTACAGTTTAAATATTTTTTTTAAAATTCAAATTATGTCAAGGATGTGAATATATAATGTTTTCAGATTTATTTAAAATTGTCCCTTATAATTTTTTTCAATTATTAGTTTCAGTTAATAAAAATATCTATATTGATTGTCTTTTGATTTTAGAAAAATTAGCTGTTGAAGATGATGAATTTTGTATTAATAAAAATACAGCTTTAAATGTTTTAGAAAAATATTTTATAGAAAAGTCACAAATTTTATTCGATGAAGACAATGAAGAGAATAATAAAGAAGAATTAATTTCTAATAATCGTCAAAAAGCATCTAGAGTTATCTCTTTATTTAATAAAACTGGTTGGTTAGCAGAAGAAAAAATTAGTTATAATATTGTTAATTTAAATTTTTTTGATTATAGCTTAGAAATGATTCATTGTTTTAAAAAAACTTTAAATCAAATTAAACCTGAATCAATCGGAAATATTTATAGTGTATATTCTCTTTTGAAATCTTTTCTTTTAGAAAAAAATTATTCTACTTTTCAAGAAGCTTTTTTAAAAACACAAAGTCTTGTAATAAAATTGAAAATTTTAAAAGCTAATATTTTTCGTTTTTATTATCAATTAATTAACATCAACTTTAATTTACAAAATGTTTTAGAACAGTTATTATTAGATTATAAAAAAAATTTTTTTGATTCATCTTATTATATTTTAAAAACAACTGATAATTTTTTGAAATATTGTATTCAAATTAATTTTTTTTTAAAAGAAATAGAAGAAAATCCCATTTATTTTGAAAAATTAAATGTTCAATTACAAAAAATAAATAAAAATTCTATAAACACGAATAATAATTTAATTAAAACAAAAATTCAAGAAATAAAAAATAATTTTAAATTAGTAGATAAGTTAATAAAAATTATAGATCAAAAAAACGAACAATATTTGCAAATTGCTTGTGAAAGAATTTTATTTTTTGATAATCAAAAGAAAAATATGGAAAATCTTCTGAATAATGCTATTAAATTAGTTTTAGAAGATAAAATTAATTTATCTCTTTTTTGTAATTTGTGGAATATCAAAAATTTAGATGAATTTTCTTTTTATAAACCGAGAGTACAAAAACAAGAAATAATAAATTCAGAATTAGATTTGATTCCTGAAGAAATAGAAATTAATTTAAAAGAAAAACAAAGATGTTTTTTGAAAAAAAAGTTTGTTTTTAATCGTAAAAATATTAATTCTTTTGTAAGAGAAATTTTAAATCAAAAAAATTATTTAAAAGCGTCAGAAATAATTTTGAAAACAAATCAAGATATTTTTCGTCTTATTTTGATTTATATTTATGCTCAATCTCAATCTAAAGATAATAATATATATCAAATTAAAAAATTAAATAAAAAAGTTAGTTGTTGTAATATTTCATTTTCTGATTTTTTGATTTTGAAAATTTAATTTTATTATTAATGAATCTTATTTTTATTTAAATCTTGTTTTGGGTTATTTTTAATTGTTTAGATTTTGGCCAAAATAATTTGAAATGATTTTTATTGTCAAAAATTTTAGTTTTTATTATAATTTAATTTTTTCTTTTGATAAAACATTTTCATATATAATTATTTTGGTTTCTAAAAAATTATATAGAACTATGTTTTTTTAAAATAAAATTTTATTTTAAAAATCAAAGAAGAAAGTAACTTATGTATTTGAAAAAAAATATAATGGATAATTTTTTTTTAAATTTATTTATAATTGTTATTTGTATTATTTGCTTTAATTTTAATCAAATATATGGTGTTTGCGATAAACAAACTTATTTAAATTGTTGTTGTGTAATAGAAACCGATTCTGACATATTCGAAACTCCACACACAGAAAATACTATAAATGAATTAGTACCTTATTGGAAAGATAAACTTATTTTTAAGTATATCAAAGATAAAGGAATTGAAAAAATAAATGTTATTTATGATTATGATTTGAAAGGAAGATTGACCTGTAAACATTATATGTGTCGAAATCAAGAATATAGATACGGTTATAATTATAAAAATCAAATCATTTATAAACAAGATTTAAAAAATCCAAATTTTTACATTGTATATGAATATAATGATAAAAATCAACTTATTCATGCTATTAATTGTATGAATAATAGTAAAACTAAATATGAATACGATCTAAAAGGTCGATTAATTAAAAAAATAGAATTTTTACCATGTGAAAAAAATTTTTTAAAACAAAATATTGTAAATTACAAATATAATGAAAAAGGACAAAAAATTCAAAAAAAATCTTATTATCTTTTATTTCAAAGAAATAATTTTTTATTAAGTTTTATAAATAAAATGCACAAAAGAGGTTTGGTTTTATATACTTATGAATATGATGGCGAAGGGCTAAAAATAAAAAAAATAAATCACCAAAATGGTAATTTATTTTCTTATAAATATTATAGTTTCGATGAATCTTTTTAATAAATATTATTTATCATAAATCTAAATTATTTCGAACATAAGTTGAACTTTTTTATTAAAAGTTCAACTTTTTTATATTGATATTTTATTTTATATTTAGTTCATAATTTTGTTGTGATAAAGATTTGATTTTTAAAGTGTCTTTTGTTATTTGTAATAACAAATCATTATTATTTTCTTTTTTTAATATATTTAGTTTTTTGTCTAATTCTGAATCGCTTAAATAAGGGATATTAGCAAAGTTTAAGCTTAAAGAAGTCGCTTCATGGATACTGTCTACTTTAACAAATACTTTTATTTTAGGTCTGAATTTAGATAAAGCAATACTATATTTTTTATCATCAACAATAATAGCAGCAAAAGAATGTTTTAAAGTCATTTTAATTATACCCCAAGCAAACATATCTTCTGGTTTTTGATAATTATATATTTGTGAAAGTGATTCGTAATTTATATTTTTTTCAGCTTCTTGTTGAATTTGATACATTGTTGTTACTGCATTTTCAGGATACAATCCTGCAGCTGTTTCTCCTGATAACATTGTAGAAGATGTTCCTTCAAGTACAGCGTTGTACACATCACTTGTTTCTGCTTTGGTCGGACATGGATTTTTTTGCATAGATTCTAACATTTGTGTCGCCACAATAACAGGTTTACCAAATTTTAAACAATTTTGAATTATTTGTGTTTGATAAAAAGGAACCATTGCACTATTAATTTCAATTCCTAGATCTCCTCGAGCTACCATAATACCATCTGAATATTTAATAATTTCTTCTAAATTATCTAAACCTTCTTGATTTTCTATTTTAGAAATAATTTGTATATTATGATTATTTTGAGAGTTTAAAATTTTTTTTACATCTAAAATATCTTGTTTTCTTCTGACGAAAGAAAGAGCTAAAAAATTATAATTTTGTTGACAAGCAAAAATAATATCATTTTTATCTTTTTCTGAAATATAAGACATTTGTAATTTAATATTTGGGATATTCACACCCCTACGGGATTTAACTACATGACTATTTTTAGCTTTAGTTATTAATTCATGATTTTGAGCATCTTTTTGTATCACTTCCAAAGTTAAATAACCATCATCAATAAAAATCAAATTACCTTCTTGAATATCATCATATAATTTATCATAAGTTACAGAAAATTTTTCTTTTGTACCTAAAATTTCTTTAAAAGCAATTCTCACTTCAGAATTTTTTTTAATTTGGCATTTTTCAACAAAATCATGAGTTCTAATTTCGGGTCCTTTAGTATCAAGCATAGTTCCTAAATAATTATCATTTTCTTTATTGATATCTTTAATTATTTTTAAAATATTTTCGCTATCTTTGTGATTAGCATGGGAAAAATTAAAACGAATTACTGATAAACCTTTTTTAGCTAAATTTTTTAAAATTTCTTTATCTTCACAAGCTGGTCCTAATGTAGCGATTAATTTTACTTTATTCATTGATTTGGTTTACTAACTTTCTTAAATTTTTTGAATAAAAACATAAAATTTTAAAATATTTTTTCTTTGGATAATTTCAAAAATATTTTATTTACTACATAAATAATAACATAAAAAATTATAATTTTTTATGTAACATAAAATAACGTAATGAGTTATAATTAGAGATATGATTTAAATTTTTAAAATCTATTATTAGTATATATTCTAGAAAATATAAATTTGATGTTAGAATTTATTTTTGTCATTATTAACAAATAAAAATTATTTCAGTAATATATTAAAAAAGTATAAGAGCGATTCATATGATTTATAAAAAAATATTAAAATTTTATAATTTTATTATTTTTTCTTTATATTATGTTTTGTTATTTCTTATTATTTATTTTATTTTGCTTAATGTTCTTCATGTTTTTTATCCTAGATGGATGTCTAAATTTATTTTTTTTAATATTTCTCGTATATCTAGCAAAAGTATGAAACCAAAATTAAATAAAAATGATTTAATTATTACAAGAAAAATAACCGATGAAGAACGTGAGTTATTAAAGCCAGGGGATTGGATAGTTTTTTATGTTGATGAACACTTTCAAACAAATCCTGTTTTGAAACAAAATCCTTTTATATTACATGAAGTACAAATAAATAATCCAACAGAACATTTTATAACAACTAAAGGAATTAATAATAGAAGTATATTAGATTTAGAGAAAAATATTGATTATAAAAATATTTTATTTAAAATTGTATATCACATACCTTTATCCAAAATTTTTATTAAAGATAAATATACAGGATATTTAGGATATTTGTTTATTTTTTTATCAATTATTTATTTGTTTATAATGGAAGATTATTGGATTTTGAGATTTATTAAATTGCAATATTTTAATATAATAAATAAAATATGGGGAAAATAATAAAAGTTAATATTATTTGTAATGTTCATAGTATGAAGTTTTTAAAATTTATTTAGTATTGGTTGTTCAAAAAAATGAATTTTATTAATGCATTCGAAATATTTTTAAAAATTGAACGTAATTATTCTCTTTTTACTGTTAAAAATTATATTTATGATGTAAAAGAATTTCAAATGTTTTTGCAAAAAAAAAACATGAAGTTTAATTTACACAATTTATCCAAAGAAAATGAGTCTCGATATTTTGTATCTTATTTAAGTATGAAAAAATTTTCGAACATCAGTATTTTAAGAAAGATTTCGGCTTTAAGAACTTTTTATAATTTTTTAATTGAAAGGTATAATTTAAAAAATAATATTTTTCGATTAATTAAATTAAAGAAAAAATCTAGAAAATTACCTCAAATTTTATCTGAAAAATTTATTCAAAATTTATTTGATTCTATTGATATATCTAATATTTTAGGTTACAGAAATTATATTATTTTAGATTTACTTTATAGTTGTGGTTTGAGAGTTAGCGAATTAATTAATTTAAAAATCAAAGATATTTATTTAATGGATAAACGCATTTTAATTTATGGCAAAGGTAAAAAAGAAAGATTTTTGCCTATTCATAGTACATTATCTAATATGTTAAAACATTATTTAATTTCTGTTCGAAATAAATTTTTAGATAAAAATCCAAAATTAAAAAAACAAAAAAACAATTTTCTGTTAACAAATTATAAAGGTAATTCGTTAACAGAAAAAGGAATTAGATTTATTTTAAATAAATTAAGTTCGACAACTAATGAAAAAGTTCCTTTATATCCACATGCTTTTAGACATGCTTTTGCTACTGTTTTATTAAATAATGGTGCAGATTTAAGAGTTGTTCAAGAATTATTAGGTCATGCTAATATTACAACAACTCAAATTTATACTTATATTTCTGATGTTTTTGTAAAAAATAAATTTTTAGAAAATCATCCTAGAAATTTGTATAAACAAAATTTAATTAAAAAAAATAAAAGGTGATTTGAATTGACAAATAAAGTAAAATTTTTTTTTGAAATAGTAAATGCTTATAAAAATAAAGGTATTAATTTACCTCAAAGACAAACTCTTTTTAGCGCAGGTTATGATTTCGAATCTGCGATTGATATTATTATTAAACCGCAAGAATTATTTTTACTTCCTACAGGTATAAAAAGTTGTTTTGACCATGATAAAATATTATTTATTTATCCTAGATCATCATTATCTATAAAAAAAGGTTTAATAATGCCTAATGGAGTTGGAATTATAGATAGTGATTATTATAATAATCCGGAAAATGAAGGACATATATTTATACCTTTATATAATTTTTTTGATAAAGAAATCCAAATTAGAAAAACAGAAAGAATAGCACAAGGTATTTTACAAGATTTTTATTTAACTAATAATGATTTTGTTGCAAATAATAAAATTCGTAAAGATGGATTTGGCAGCACTAATAAAATGAAATGAAATTTAAATTCTAAAAATAAAAAAAATATGTTAAAATATGTTTTAGAATCATTTTAAATAATAATTTAATAAAAAAATATAATTTGTATATTAAATGATGATGAATTTTATTTTGTAACAAGTTTATTCGTTTTAAATTTTTTCAAAATTTTTATAAAAATTAAATAGGAGTTGTTTTGTTTTTATGTCATCTGTTGTTTCTATTAAACAATTATTAGGTTCGGGAATTCATTTCGGCAGTGCTTCTAGAAAATGTCATTATAAAATGAAACCTTTTCTTTTTTCAAATGAAAATGGAATTCCTATTGTCAGAAATAAAATCCATATTATAGATCTTAGAAAAACAATTGAAGCAATTGAATTAGCTTATCCTAAAGTAGTGGATTTAGTGGCTAATAATGGAAAAATTTTGTTTTTAGGCACAAAAAAACAAATCCGCGAAATCATTCAACAAGAAGCTGAAAGATCTAACCAGTATTACATTTCATATAGATGGTTAGGTGGTACTTTTACTAATTTCCAAACTATTTTAAAAAGAATTAATTTTTTAAAAGATTTATACAAACAAGAAAAAGA
The DNA here is from genome assembly GCF_038024965.1 of Candidatus Phytoplasma fraxini. Lineage (NCBI taxonomy): Bacteria > Bacillati > Mycoplasmatota > Mollicutes > Acholeplasmatales > Acholeplasmataceae > Candidatus Phytoplasma > Candidatus Phytoplasma fraxini. The sequence goes on from NZ_CP146843.1 coordinate 312,526, forward strand.
TGGTTTATGGAATGGTTTAACTAAAAAAGAAATTATAAAATTAACAAGACAGCGAGAAAAATTAGAGAAATTTTTAGGCGGAATCAAAGAGATGAATAAATTACCACAAGCCATTTTTGTTGTTGATACTAAAAAAGATATTATAGCGATAACTGAAGCTCGTAAACTTAATATTAAAGTTTTTGGTATTATTGATAGTGATTGTGATCCTGATTTAGTTGATTATATTATTCCTTCTAATAATGATGCTATTAAAGGTGTTAGATTAATAACTTCTATTATAGCTAATGCAGCAATTGAAGGCGAAAAAAAAATAAATAAAATTAAGGATAGTGCTATAAATACACAAGAAAAAACGCAATCAGAGATAGAACAAAAAGTATAAAATAATTCAAAGATGTTTGTGTTCACCAGCATTAAGACATTTTTTTATATTAAAGTGAAATATATTTTGCAATAAAAGATAAAATAAATTTGATTTTTAATAATATGTTGAAATTCATGATTAAAGGAAAAAGTCCATGAAAATAACACTTGAAATGATTAAAGAGTTAAGGCAAAAAACTCAAGCAGGGATTACTTATTGTAAAAAGGCTTTAGAAGAAACTAAAGGAGATGTTGATTCTGCTGTTGATATATTAAAAAAAAAAGGCCTTTATCATAAACCTGACCAAAAAAAAGATATTTTACAAGGTTTAACAAATGTTCTAATTCACAAAAATAAAGCTATTTTATATGAATTTAATGCAGAAACAGATTTTGTTGTCCAAAATGAAAATTTTACAGAATTATATAATAAAATAGGGCAAATTTTATTAGAAGCTGATATGTCTGTCAAAACTTTGACTGATTTTTTGAAATATAAATATAATGGACTAACTGTAGAAGAAATTATTGCGCAAAAAGCTTTTGTAATTAAAGAACAAATCATTTTATCACGTATTCAAATAGTTTATAAAAAAGATAAAGAAGGTTTTGGTTTTTATAAACATCAAAGAGGAAAAATTTCTTCTTTAGTCCATTTAAGCAATTCTTCTGCTGATGTCGAAGAGCATTTGCCAGTACATATAGTAGCCATGAAACCTAAATTTATTAACAAAGATTCAGCAGATATGAAGTTTTTTGTTCAAGAAAAAGAAAATTTATTAGAACAAATAAAACAAAAAAATATTAATAAACCGTTAAATGATAAAATATTAGAAAAAATAGCAGAAAATAATTTAAAAGTTTTAATCGAAAAACATTGTTTGTTAGAACAACCTTTTTATATGGATTTTACTCAAAAAGTTAGTGAATATTTAAATCATAATAACACTAATATTATTGCTTATTATTTGTTTGAAGTCGGTAAAAGATAATTTTTTTTTGAATTCAAATTATTTGCTTGTTTTTTATAAATTAAAAACAATTAATTTTTAAGAAAAAATTTTTATATTTAAAAAGGTGGAAAATTAATGTTTAAAAGAGTTCTTTTAAAATTAAGCGGAGAGGCATTAAAAGGAGAAAATTTTAACATTAATCCTCAAAAAGTTAAAAAAATTGCTGAAGAAATAAATGAAATTAAAAATTTAGGAATTGAAATTATAATTATCGTTGGAGCAGGTAATATTTGGAGAGGTTTTGTAGGCCAAGAGTTGGGAATGGAACGAAGTCGCTCTGATTATATGGGTATGCTAGGAACTATTATCAACTCTTTAGCTTTACAAGATGCTTTAAATAATTTACAAATTCAAACGAGGGTGATGACATCTTTCCCTGTTATTGCAGTAGCAGAACCGTATATTAAAGAAAAAGCTTTAAAGCATTTAGATAAAAACAGAGTTATTATTTTGGGAACAGGTTTGGGTTTACCGTATTTTTCTACAGATACTGCAGCCGCTCTTAGATCTGCGGAATTAAATGTAGATGCTATTTTAATGGCTAAAAACGGAGTTCAAGGTGTTTATGATAAAGATCCTAAAAAAAATCCAAATGCTTGTTTATTAAAAAATATTGATTATAAAGAAATCATTTCTAAAAGATTAAAAATTATGGACATGACAGCTATTTCTTTGTGTTGGGAAAATAAGATTGATATTTTAGTTTTTGATATGAATACAAAAGGAAATATTAAAAAAGTTATTTTAAGAGAAAATGTAGGCACCTTGATTACTTCTAGGGAGAAATAAAATGGAAGATTTAACAAAAGAAATATTAAAACAATTAGAAACAGACATGTTGAAAGCTCAAAAAATAATGTTAAATAAATTCGATCATATTCGTACAGGAAGAGCTAATTCAAAAATTTTGGATAAAATAGTTATTAACTATTATGGCTCTGAAATATCTTTAAAAAATATTTGCAGTATTAACGTTGTAGAAGGTAATCAAATTCATATTAAACCATTTGATAATACAATTCTTAATGATATTTCAAAAGCTATTTTAAATTCGGATTTAGGTATAACTCCTGAAAATGATGGTCAAATAGTAAAATTAGTTTTTCCAAAACCTACAGAAGAAAAAAGACAAACATTAATGAAAGAAGTGAAAAAGATTTCGGAACAAACTAAAGTTCAAATAAGAAATATTAGTCGTCAAGGAAAAGATAAATTTCAAAAAACTAAACCCGCTGAAACATTAGAAAATATTTTTTTAAAAGATTTAACTTATTTAAATGAGAAATTTATTAAATCCATAAACATCGAAACAATTCAAAAAAATAATGAATTATCCGAAATTTAATACAAAACAAAAAGCAATTATTAAGAAAATTTATGTTGGAATCATTCTTTTTTTAAGTAATTTATTTGTTTTTTATTTTGTAACAAATTTTGATAAAGAAAATGACACAAATATTTTTATTTATTTGTGTTTATTTTTTGTTTTATTCATTTTAATAGGTTCGATTCAAGAAATATTGAAATCCACTAAATTAAATAAAAATAAAATCGTCCAAGTTCCTTATTTTCTTTTTTCTTTTTTATTTTTTTTCTTATTTATTTCTTTTCTATTTTCACAAGTTCAAAATAAATCTATATTTACTAAGTATCCTAATATTACCAAAACTAATCTAGTGGAATTAATATGTTTAATTCAAAAAGATTATTTTTTATTTTATTTTTTATTTTTGTTTATTTGTTTATGGTTTTGTTTTTTATTTATTCGTGATTTTAAAACAAATGATTTCAATTTTATTTTATTCATTTTATTGTATGTTGTTTTTTCTAATGCTTGTTTTTTAATTTTAATTATTTTCGATTCTACATGGTTTTTATATCTTTTTGTTATCAGTATTGCAAATGATAGTTTTGCTTTTTTAGGCGGTATTTTATTTGGTAAACATTTATTATATCCTAGTGTTAGCCCTAAAAAAACTTGGGAAGGTTTTTTTTGTGGCATTATAATGACTTTAATAATTGTTTTATTTTTATTCATAGAAAAAACAGAAAACCCTTTTTTTTGGATGTTCACTGTTTGCAATTGTGTTATATCTCAAATAGGAGATTTAATTTCTTCTAAATTTAAAAGAGATTTTGCAATTAAAGATTTTGATAATAAAATACCAGGGCATGGCGGATTATTAGATCGTTTTGATTCTTTATTATTTTTATCTTTTTTTGTTATTTTGTTTTTGACAAGCCCTATATCGAACTATATTTAAAACAAAAAAACAAATATTTAATGAAAATATTTGTTTTTTTATATATTAAGCTCTTTTTAATTCTAATTTTTTTAATGCACGTGTCGATATATAAACTTTTTTCTTTTTTCCTTTTTCGTCTATGATACGAACTTTTTGTAAATTAGCTTTCCATAATTTACGAGTAGCATTCATTGCATGACTGCGTTTATTACCGAATAAAGTTGTTTTTTGAGTTATATAACATTTGCTCATGGTCTTTATGCTCTTATTCCTTTTAATGATATTATTTTTTTAATAACTACTTTTAATTTAAATTTATTTAAATAAAATATTTTATATTCTAATTATTCTTTTTACATGAATAATGAATTTCAATATTTTTATTCAATTTCTACAAAAAATTTAGTTTTTATTTTAAATATTTATATATTTATATTATATAGATTTTTTTTGAAAAAAAGTTTTTTAACAATTAAAATGTTTTTATAATTGGAACTATTGGTTGTCTCCATTGCAATATATACAAAGTTTAAGATAAATTTTTGAAATTATAATTCAAAAAATCAAAATTAAAAAAATTTAAAATTTATGTAATTTGTTTTACTTGTTTTATACAAGACTTTTTTAAGTAAAAAATATTTTTGTCATTTTGTAGGAGAGTTTTCTCGATTTTTTTGCTAAATATATAATGTAAGAATAAAATATTAAAAATAATATCTTTTGAAATTAATAAATTATAAAAAAATATTAGACATTTTTTATCTAATTAAAATGTTTTGTTAATTTGAAAAGATATTGAATTATCTATTTAAATTAAAGTTTTAAAGAACATTTTTAAAAACAAAAATGTATTAAAAAAGGTAACAGTTCAGTTTGTATATTGAAATATTCTAAGATATTATGTATATCTTCTATATCTAGAACATTAATGTCGTATCTTTGGAATTTAGGTTGAGTGTCTAACCATTCTTGTTGTAGGGTTTCGTAGTTTGATAATTTAACGGGTGATTTAGTTTGTTTGTGGAAATAGTTATGGGCGAAGATAGATTGAGTTAATAAAATAAAGATTAATAAAAAAATGTTTAAGAAAACTTTTTTAGGGGTTTTGTTTTAGTCATATTTTTTTCCTTCTTTGGGTTTTGGTTTAGTGTCCCTTTCCGCAATGTGTGTTTTTGTTTAGGTAAAAGAAAAAGACCCCGGGAAGGGTCTTTGAATTATGATGATATTTGATTTTTATTTGTCTGGAATAATATTTAAATCGAAATTTTGGTTTTTTTGTTTTTTATTACTAGGTTGAGATTCTAATTTTTGATCAATATCTGAACAAATCCATTGTTCTATTTCTTTAATAGAAGCGTTTTGTAAATGGGGATGTTGTTTTTTTATATTTTTAATTATTTCTTTTTGTTTTTTGACCAATCTAAAAACATCATTAACTTCTTCATCATTAGGTTGTTCTTTTTGTAAAATTTGTTTATTTTTATTGTTTTGCATAGCCATAATTTGATGATTATTAAAAATAAATAATAATCCTATAAAAGTTATTAAACAAAGATAAATTATTTTAAATTGGTTTTTTAATTTAATCATTAATAAAATCTCCTTTTATTTATTTATTCCTCAACTGAGGTGATGTCGTAGAGGGAGTTGAGTTCAGATAAGATATGATATTTTTGTGCTTTATCATAATCTTTATATTGTTTTTCTAATAGTTTTTGAAAATCTTTAGCACGAGATAACATACTTTCATATTTTTCTCTAGCGGATTCTAATTTTTCGATTTGGAGTTTGATCGGAACTATTTGTTTAATTAATTCGTTTCTTTCGTCTTGTAATTTGTTTATTTCATCGTTAATCAGAGTTAATTCATTATTTTTATAAATTGATATTTCTTGTGTTTGTAATTGTGTTTGTTTTGTTTGTCTTTCTAATTTTAATTTATCTATTTCTTTGTTTTTATCTCCTAACTCTGCTTCTTTTTGTTGAAGTTGTTTTTGTAATGGTGGAATTTGGTTTAATACTGAATCTCTTTGGATGATTAATTCATTACATTTTTTTTGTTTTTCATCATATTTGTTTTTTTCTTCTTTTAAAATTTTTAATGTTTGTTTTTGTGAATTTCTAGCTTTTTCAATTTCGGTTATTTCTTCTTGTGAAAGATTATTTAGTGATAAAACTTCATTTTCATTTTTTGATAAAATATAAGATTTAATTTTATCATAATTTATTTGAATTTTAGGTTTGGGAGTTTCTGGTTTGGGGGGTTCTATTGCGCGTTTGGTTCTTGAAGACATCGTTGTTTCTTGTTTGTTATTATTTAAGAATTGTTCTTTGTTAAATATTAGATTTTGTTGATTTTGATTTTTTATACTTAAAATAAATATACTTAAAATAAATATACTTAAAATAAAAATTGCAATAAATCCTAAAACAATAATTGTTTTTTTATAATTTTTAAAAAATTTCATTCTTTAATAACATTTCCGATAATAGTAGTAATTATTATTATCTTTTAAAGAAATTAATTACTACTAATATACATTTTTATTGTGTTAATTTTAAAGAAAAAGTTTGATATATTTATTAATTGGTAATAGGTTTAAAGAATTTATTATATCTTTTTTGTTTAATTCTTTCTTGGTCTTTAGCTTAGTTAGGGGGTTTTTTGTTTTAGTTCTTTTTTTCTTGCGTCTATTTCTACATTTTTTATGTCTAGTTGTTCTTCTGGTTTATTGCGTTCATCTTCTAATACTAATGTATCAGAAGCTTCTTTTCTTTTGTTATTTAATTCTTCGACAATATTTTCGTATTTGGAGATAAGTTGAGTTCCATCAAAATGGAACCAGTTTAAAATTCGTTTTTTTGCAAAACAAACTATTTATTAATTACTTTTATTCTAACTCAAAAAAATAAATTGTCAACAACAAAATAAAAATATTTTGAAAAAAATAAAAATTTCTTTTTTAAAATTTTCAAAAAATTTTTAAACAAAGAAAAAAGAAAAAGAAAAGAACCAAAAGAAAAAGAAAAAAGAAAACATATATATATTATACTTTTATAAGTCTTGTTGTCTTATTTTTATTATAATATAAAAAATGTATTTTGTCAAGTCTTTTATCAAAAAAAAAAAAAAAAAAAAAAAAAAAAAAAAACAAGACACAAGACTTTAAAAATATTTATTAATTAATTTTTTTATATATATATTTTTTATTAAAATAGAATTAATTATTAAAAAAAACAAGACACAAGACTTTAAAAATATTTATTAATTAATTTTTTTATATATATAAACTTTTTTATTAAAATAGAATTAATTATTAAAAAAAACAAGACACAAGACTTTAAAAATATTTATTAATTAATTTTTTTATATATATAAACTTTTTTATTAAAAATATTAAATAAATTAAAAAGGGCCGCATAGTCATATTAATTTAATAATCTTATTAAAAATGACAACGTATAAGGTATCTATTCGTTATTAAAATATAGTTATTAATAATATAAGTTTAAATTAATAAATATGTCTTATTTTATCTATTAGAGGCCTCATAGAGTAAATTTAAGATTAACTTCAACCTCTATTTTATGGTTTCTAAATTTTTTGAATTATCATGGAGGTCATAAATTATTTTAGGTTGAACATTATTTCAAAAAGAACACCAACAAGTAAAGCTCTCATTATGATCTGAGAGTAGTTTGTGGGTGTTCTTTTTGAATTTTAAATTGATAAGGAGATAAATAATTTAAATATTTCATTCTTCTTTGAGTGTTATAATTTTCAATAAAAGCGTGAACAATTTGAGTTAATCTTTCTTTGGTTAAATGTTGTCTTTTATCGAAATAAACGGTTTCACATTTAAAATTAGCGAAAAAAGCTTCTACACAAGCATTTTGTGAAGGACTCCCTGTTCCATCAAAATGGAACCAGTTTAGATTTCGTTATTTAAGTCAAACTATTTATTAAAAAAACGGTTTGACTTATTTTTTTGCTTACAAAAAATAGTTCAAACTAAAAAAAGAGATTTTAAAAAATGAATAAATATTTATATGGTTTAAAAGAAATAAAAAACTAATTATAACTTAGATAACCAAACTTTATATTTAAATTATTCCGATCTTTATGAAACAATAGTACTTTTAAAAAATATTAAAACCCCGCCTTTTAAAATTCAAATGAATTTAAACATGGCTACAAAATATACTTTTGATCTTCAAAAGAAAATTTTGTATTTGAAAGAAGAACCAAAAGTAAATACTTTAGTAGACTTAAATCAAAGATTATATCAACAAGTCTTTGGTTTTACTCCACAAGAAGATGATTTAGATAATTTAATCGAAAGAACTGAAAAACAACTTTTTGGAGATAATAATTTTTCATGAAAAAACAAATATCTTTAAAAGAAATTTTAAACGAAAATCCCTTGGTTATGAACTTCACCTCAACCCGCTTTTATTCTTTGCTGTAATCTATCATTCTTTCGTTTGATAAACCGAGAATATGAAGTTATGTGATTATCACACATTGCAATTCGTTAATTTGCTGTTAATAAGGTCTCTTTGCACCCATAAATATTTTTAAAATCTTACATCTTATATCTTTTTTTTTTTTTGATAAAATACTTGACAAATATCTTTTTTTATATTATAATGACAAGGAAATTGTTAAGTAATTAGTTAAATAAGATTTAAAAATAAGATTATAAGATTTAAAAATAAGGTTATAAGATTCAAGATTTATAAAAGTATCATATATATGTTTTCTTTTTCTTTTTTTCTTTATTTAGTTAAATTTTAAAAAAATTAAAAAACTTTTTAAATTTAACTTGACATAATATTTTTTTATGTTATGTTAGGTTTACAAACTATAAAAAAACGTTTTGTTTAAAAAGATATAAATAAATAAAAATTATATTTTTTTAAATAAAAATGTGAATTGCCAATTGTGCCATTTTGTAGCAACGCTCTGAACACTTATACTAGTTGCAATTCAACCTTTAACTACAAAAATAAAAAATGATGCATATAATATATCAATGGTTTCAATTAATAATGAAAAAGTAAATGTGTTAAAATATTAGTATATTCGAAATCACTCGAAAGGAAAACTAATCATGTTTAATATTAAAAAAATCATTAAATGGTTTTTTTATCGTGTTAGGGATACTTCTTTTTTTAAATTATTGATTTTATTGTTTTAATTGAAACAAGAATCATTAAATTACCGAAAGAAGAAATCCCTAGTTTAACAGAAACCAAATTCGAAAACATTGAAGAATGGTATGATGAAAATAAAAAATATCCAATGATTAAAGCCAAATATACTTTCGATGGTCTTAATAAAATTGATTATTATCAGCAATAACTTCAAGAAAAAAAAGTAATCATAACAATATTTCAATTGCTCAAAACCGCCTCGAAAAACAAAAAGAACCCTATGACCTCGACAATTACATCAGAGACTTTTATCCTTTCGACTGTTGGAATAATATAAGGCGAACTTTATGATAAGACCACCGCAGCGAATGGATTTAAATTTTCTATATTCTATACTAAAAGCGATATCTGTTTAGATGATTATATCGATTTCGACAAACAACTAAATAAAGGGCTCCAGCCAGGCGGTAATTACTTAATCCTTAAATACAAAAGACCTAAACATTTCTTAGATCAGACAAAGATTACTATCTTGGTGAGGCTTTTGTTCAAAATTCCAATCACGAATTAACTCATTTCCACCTTTACTTTAAACCTATTCGTAAAACTTTATCCATCTTCAAAGAAAAACATAACAATAATAAAACCAAAGAAGTGGAAATAAAAAGAACAATCCTTGATCGGGAATAAAAAAATTAAAGGAGTTTTAATAAATAATGTTTGAATTTAAAAAACAATGTAAAATAATTTATTTTTTTTTAATAATTTTCTTAGGAATATCATTTATTTTTAGTAATAATAGAGTTATAGCAATGAATAATAATGAAGTTAGAACTATTAATGATTTATCGATTGAAGAAATAAAGAATAATATAAAAAATAAAATTGATGAAATTTTATCTCAAAGTAAAAAATTATCTAATGAAATTTTACAATATGATCGACTTAATCTAAATACAATGAATTTAAAAAAGAAATTAAAATATCTAGATATAAAAATCAAAAAGTTTTATATACAAATTGGAATATGTAATACATTAATTAAAATAAATCAACAAATTTGGGATTTTTCATATGAAAGACAACAATTAATTATAAAAATAAATTCACCCGATAAAGAACAATTTGATATAGAAAATTGTAAACAAAAAACAATTAAAATTATTAAATTACAAAACATACATAAAGAATTAATAAAAAAATTACACATTAATTATTAAAAAAGACCCTCTTTAGGGTCTTTTTTAATTACCCAAATAACTTCAAAAGAAAGGAAACTCTAAAACTATGTCCATTAAATTAGCAAATTTTTTAAATAATAATAATTATAATGTTTTGCTTTATGATATTAGAAGTCATGGGCAAAGTAAAAATAATTCCAATTATGTCATAGATATCAATAATTTTCATATTTTCATAGATGACTTAAATTTAATAATTAATTCTTTAAAACAAAAAAATAATTTACAAAATATTTTATTAGGGCATAGTTTAGGCAGAATGATAAATAATTGTTATGTTTACAAATATAACAATGTGGAAGGCGTAATTATTCCAGTAGGATTGAATTATGAAAGATTATCAAGATTACCTTTAACACAAGAAATGAAAAATTTGAGAAGTATAAAATTCTTAACTGCAAATTTTATAAACAATAATATGGTTTTAAGCATTCAATATTTTCAAGAAAATTTAATTAATCATTCATTTATTCATCCGCAATCTCTTTTTATTGTTTCATAGAGAAGAAGATAGTGTTATTTTGTCAAAAAAATAGTCAATAATTGTTTGATATTCTCCAAGAATTTAATAAAGAATTAAAATTATATCCTAATATGTATCACAATGTATTTAATGATTTAGGGAGTGAACAAGTTTACCAAAATGTTATAGAATGGTGAAATCAAATTTTATAAAATTTGATTCAATTATTTTCAATAAAATCTTTCATATTCTTTATATATATAAAAAAAGTTATAAGAATTATTTTTATAATAGGTTATTTTTTTACAATCCTTGTGTTTTTTATATAAAAAAACATCAACTTGCATTTTTATTTAATTTTACTTTTTTTGATTTTTAATATTTTTTTATATTTGAAATAAATGTTTAAGAGTAAATAGTGATTTTTTTTTTGAAATATTTTGGCGAATATTTTTTTTATAAAGGGGGACAAATTTTTATTTTTATTTATCTCGTTAACTATAATAAATAATTATTTTGTTTTATGATCAGTTTTTTAAAAATATTTAAACAATTTAATCAAAAGAAAAAGAACAAGAAAAATAATTATTTATGAAGAAATTGAGAAATTTTTTATATTTACGCGTTGATATATAATTCTAATTTGTTTAATTTTAAAAAATATTTTATATTTTTGGGAGGTTACAAAAATAATTTTGGATAAATAATTTAGTGTATAAAATAATTCTAAAATTTATTTCTAATTTTATTTATAATAATTTTTTATTATTTTAAATAAAATTAGAAATAAATAATTATAAATATCTTTTAAAAATTTATAAAATTTCTGAATTATTAAATCAAATAATATATAAAAAAACATTATTTCTTTAGAATATTTTTTATTTAAATTTATTTAAGATTTAAATTAATTTTATATTAAAATTTATTTAAATTATATTGATGCCTTAAAAAGGGGACTTTTGAAACTCATTTTGCTTCCTATAATGTATATTATGTAAACCATATGTGTGAAGACAGTATTTTTATATTAAATATTGTCTTTTTATTGATATAAATAAACAAATTTTTTACATACTTTTATATAAAATTCGAGGTATTTCATTTAAATATATATTTTTGGATAATTTAACTTTATTTATAATAATAAATTATTATTATAAATAAAGTTAAAAAAGATATAAATTCAATAATCCCAATCTTGGTGTATAAAAAAATTTCATAAGTTATTAACAAACCAAATAACATTGAATAACAATCTTTTTTTAATCAAATGTTTAATTTTGAGGACATCGCAGCGCTTTTATCTTTACCGACAGTACTGGAAGGTTTATAAAAAATTTTTTTCAACATAATTTTTTAACACCTTTCCTAGATTTCAATACTTATCATTAAGATTGTGGCGCATCGACTTTAAAATTAGACACAGCGTCATGTAATTTTTTTAATTGTTCTTTAATGTCTTCGCGTTTTTGTAATAATTTAGTACGTTGTTTTTCTAAATCTTTTTTAGTTGTACCAGCAACTTCTTTTTCAATTTTTTTGTCTAACACTTTGATTTTATTTTCTACTGCTGATTTTTTGAATTTATCTTTGGTGTTTTCACGAAGTTTAACTAAATCAGTACGTTGTTTTTCTAAATCTTTTTTAGTTGTACCAGCAGCTTCTTTTTCGATTTGTTAATCTACAACTTTTATTTTAGCTTCTATTATTACGCCTTTACCTATTATTGAAATTTCTTCATTATTTTCTTTAACTTTCACAAAAACTTTTTAAATTATGAGTAATATAACCTATTCATTCTATACGATTTAATATTTTTTAAAAATTCCTATTTTAAAATTTATTGAATTTATTAAAATACTTCTTATGTTTTATAGATATTTTTCATTTTTCTTTCTTTTTATATGTTTATTATTTGAAACTTTTTCTAATACTTAAAATTTATTGGATATAATCATATTTTTAATGTCTTGTATTTACTTTTATGTCCTCATTAGTTATAACCAATTCTTTTTCATTTACTAACTTTATATATTCGAAGCCTTTAAAATCTTTTTGCAAAACTTTATCATTATCACGTTCGTATATATACAACAAAAGAATGGCACATTTTCTAATATAATAGAAACTAATGTAAAAAATAATGTTAACAAAAATCTGAAAATATTTATTATTATGGAATTTATTCAAAAAAAAAAAAAAAACAATATTTGTGAAACAATGAAAATGATTATGTTATGGAATTTTCAAATCATGCTTTATAATAGCGTAAAAAATTAATGCTTAAATATTGTGTTTTATCAGGATATTTATAATTCAAATATATTATCTAATTAGAAAGTGATTAATTATATGTGTAAATCGAAATCTGTGTTATTAACACGAATTTTTTTTATTATAAGTTTAATTATTTTATTTTTAGGCATTAGAAAAGGTATTTTAACAAAACAGCCATTTTTTTCACTTCATTTATTTACAAGACAAACTATATTTTTGAGTACTATTTTTTTGTTTTTAAATTTTATACAAATAACAAAAAATCAAAAAATATCTTATTTAGGTTTTATTTGTTTCATAAACAATGTATTAATGGCGATTTTATATTTAAAAATTGAAGATAAAACAGCATATCAACAAATTACAAAATTTAATTTATTTGTATCTATTTTAGAACATAAATTTTTTCCTTTAATTTTTGGCTTTCATTATTTGTGCATAGATAAAAATATTATAGAATTTAAAAAATTTTATATTAGTTTGTTTTATCCCTTTATATATTTTTGTTTTGTTTTTATATTAGTAAATTTTTTTGGATTTACAGAGCCTTATCAATTTTTTAATTCACAACAATTTTTTTACATTTTTGTTATTATTGTTGTTTTTTTAATTTTATTATCATTATTTATAATTTTTCTTAAAAAATATATATTTCATGTAAGAGTTTATAGCAAAATATCAAATAATTAATATAAATTCGTTGTATCTAAGTTATATTATTAGAAAAAAATTAAAAAATATTAAAATATTATTAAAAACAGAACTGTTGGAGTGTCTCAATTTATTCTAAAAAAATATTCTTTTAGAAATTAAAATCGTTTATTAATTATTTTTATCATAATCCAAATCTACATAATTATGTAAAGCTTTAATTAATCTTACAATTACTTCTTGTGACAATTAAACAACAAGGATAATATTTAAATCGAGAAACTATTTTTTGACTAAAGACAAATATATTTCAATCAATTGATCTCTAATTTCTAAATGTTCTTTATTTTTAAAAAATTATTCCAATAATTATTTTTTTATCATTTCATACCTTTCAAAAAAATTAATTTTTCGAAAAGATAAGAAATTATTTTTTAGTCTTATGAAATATTGAAAATTCAACAATTTAACTTTTATTTTATTTTGATTGTTTTTTTTTTTTTGTTTTTTATTGATATATAATAAAAACATAAAAGATTTTAAAAATTTTTGTAGATTTAATTTAATTCAAATTGGAACACTTAATTTTTTTATAAATCTTTGTAAATTTTTATAAAAATTTGAAATGAAATAATGCATTGAAAATAAATATAATTATAAAAGTTTATTTTTTCTAATATTAGAAAGGTTAAAAAATTTTATGAATTATAAAAATTCAAATATCAAATCAATATTTAATCAAAATACAATAATTATTGCGTTTTTATTAATAATTGCAGTTTTAGGAATAGCAGCAGCTTGTCATTTTTATATAGAATCAAACAACCAGCAACCAGCAACCAGCAACCAGCAACCAGCAACCAGCAACCAGCAACCAGCAACCAGCAACCAGCAACCAGCAACCAGCAACCAGCAACCAGCAACCAGCAACCAGCAACCAGCAACCAGCAACCAGCAACCAGCAACCAGCAACCAGCAACCAGCAACCAGCAACCAGCAACCAGCAACCAGCAACCAGCAACCAGCAACCAGCAACCAGCAACCAGCAACCAGCAACCAGCAACCAGCAACCAGCAACCAGCAACCAGATAAACCAGATAAACCAGATAAACCAGATAAACCAGATAAACCAGATAAACCAGATAAAGCAGATAAAGCAGATAAAGCAGATAAAGAAAAAGCAGAACAAGAAACAAGAGAGAAACAACAAGCGCTAAATAAGAAATACAATGAGGAACGAAAGGAGCTAAATAAGAAACACAATGAGGAACGAGAGAAGCTAAAAACAAATCAGACAATAAAACAATTAAAACCAGTACTAATAAAATATGGACAAAATGTTCTAAAACAGCACCATGACAATGAAAACAAAAATCTAATTCAGAAACATCAACAGGAACAAGATGAACTAAATAAAAAATTCAAACTAATCAAAAAGAAGAAAGAAAATGGAAAATAAAAAGAAATTAAATATTGGTTAAATAATTAAAATTAAAACAATTAAAGAATATGACGAAAACAATAAACTAACAAAAAATAATTGAATATCAAGATGATAATAAAATTATTAATTGTATTAGAACATTTGATTCAAATGAAAAAATAATCAAAATAATTAAATATAGAATAGATGGAAAAACCATTTATTCAATCGATGAATATAACGCAAATGAAGTTCATATTAAGACAATGAATTATCCTATTGATGGAATAACTACGATATCCTAAAAATTAAACATTTTAATTAAAAAAGTCAAATTGTTTATTAACAAAAAAATAAACGATTTGACTTTTTCTTTTTAGAATTGATTTTTAGTGCTTAAATTTAAAAAGATAAAATTTAATAATAAAACTCGATTATGGAAGTCAAAATAATGCCGAAATCGTAACTTATGGCTGTATAATCCACTTTTGTTACAAGTAATAGTATATAAGAGCTTAGGAATTATTTTAGAACGCTCTTAATCTAAATTTAAATCAATTTGATTAATTTTTTTAATAATTTGAACTGTTTTAGAAGCGACTGTAACTAATTGATTGAAAAAAGGAGATTTTCTTAATTTAAATAACATCGGTTCTCCTTGTAACTGATATTCTAAAGCTTCTTATGGAACATAAGACATATCTTTATGATATGGAATATAATCATCAGGTTTTTTATCTTTTTCTTGGTAAATCATACTTGGGGTAATCTTTTCGTAATTTAAATGAAGTTCTAATAATTCATTACCTAAAATTAATAATTTTTTTTGTTGTTCTGAAGTTAAAGGCGGGATAGTAGGTAAATTAAATTTTAAAAAATGGGAAGTAGCTTTTTTTGTATCTTTCATGATGGAATACAGCGTATAAAATAGACATCCATTCCCGAGGTTGATAAGGCGCTGTCTTGGAATAAATTCGCTTAAGGTATAACATTTAATTTGTTCGAAAATATGTTTATCAGGGATACAAACCGCCATTAAACAATCAAAATAATTTGAAGCATAACTGATACAAAGTGATAGATTATGTTTCTTGTCTATATAGTATTTATCTTGGCATGATTTACTTTGAATAATAAAGGGATCGAAATAAAGATATTGTTTTTGAAAAGGACGACGATACGCTTTTATAATTTGGTTATTTTCGAATTTAATAGGAGTATTTTTCCAAAATATTTATTTTAAAAATTCATGCCATTTCATGATATCTGGTTTTTCTTCTATTTTTTGATTTCCCCGACAAAAATTATAATAATCAATAAATTTTCTCATTTTAGTTTTTAAATGTTCTCGATCTAAATCATAAACAAAATTATCACAACCACTTACTAACCCGTCGTTTCTAGTTCGGAAATAAAATTGTTGTGGTTGATTTTTGTTTTTATGTTCTTTTATTGTTAAAGGCTGTCATTTTTTAGGAGCTTGTTCCGCTTTCTCAAACCAACGTCCATCTTCGTCTAAAGTAATTTCTTCAAAAAAATCACATCCTTCTGATAATTATTTATAATAAACTCTTGTGTCTCCGTGATACTCTTAGGAGGTACCGAAACATAAAAAGTTTTATTTTTGAATGTAGTATCTGAAACTTTATAACATAAAAGTAAACAACAACCTTGAGTATTAGCGCTTTGAGTTTCTGTTTCGAATACATTATCTCCCTCTTGTGCCTTATCCGCACCCACACCCGCTTTACCTTTTAAATCCACAATATAGATTTGTTGGCATTTTTGAGTTAAAGTTCTTCTTAATCCTTCGATTGAAGTATTTAAAAAAGAGTTTGGCAAAAACATAGCAATCCAACCTTTACTAATGCGATCTAAAGACCATCTAATAAAACGACAGTACATATTGTATAAAGATCGGTTTGATTTTTGATCACTATTTTTAATAAAAGTTTGTTGAATTCTTTCATCAACCCAATATTTATTTTAGTGTTCTTTAAACAAAGGTTTATATAAATCTTTTTTGCGACCTTCATCTGTTTTTTGACCCATTTTCCATGGAGGATTAGTAATAATAATCTTAAATTTATCTTTTTAAGATGACTTGGATTAATGATATCACTTGGATTCTTGGGAGCTTATGAATTAAGTTCCTAAATATAGAACTACTAGATAGTTATAAAACAAGTCAAATTTCAATTATAAACCTTGTTATGTTCCTTATAACAAATAATAATTATTTTTTTATTTAGAAAGATAAAATAAATTTATGACCAATTTGCATTCAAATTTCAATAATATCATCAAAGGTTCTTTAACTGAAAAAGAAATTAAAGTGTGGTTAGAAAACCATCCTCAATTTAAAATTTTTAGTATAAAGAAAACAGTGAATAATAAGGAAGGAGTAGATTTCGAACTTGCGCATAATGATAAAGTTTTGGCAGTACAAGTTAAAAAATTATAGTAAATCTATTTCCGTCAAAGATATTTTTATTTTTATCGAAGTTTTCGAAAAAAATAAAAATAAATACTCCAAAGGTATTTTCATTAATGTGGGGAAGGGTGACTTCCAATCTGCTGTTGTTTAGAAATTCAACAAGAATAAAATAGAATTTTTTCATGTTCAACCCCAAAACAAAAAAGAAAATGAAGCTTTTGGCCAAGATTTTCCTTTATTGGAACACCAAAAAGAAGCCTTAAACAAAGCCATTAACCACTATCAAAAACACGATAAAGGGGTTTTAGAAATGGCTTGTGGCACAGGCAAAACTTTTGTTTCTAAAAAAATTATGAAATCCTTATTACCTAAAGGAGGCTTAATTTTCTATTTTATACCTTGGTTATCTTTATTAGAACAAAGCATGAATTATTTTAACGATGCTGAAACTTTAACTATTCCTGTATACAGTACACAAGCAGATATTATTACCAAAAAGAAAAAAAATAAAGAAACCGATGTCATTCTTAGTCCTATTATTGATTTAAGTATGTTGTTAAATTCCAAAGATTTAGAACAATATCGCCAAAAATATAAATACATTATTATCTTTTGTACTTATAAATCGATAGATAAATTGATTGAAAAACAACAAACTCAATTGTTGCCAAAAGCTGATTTTATTATTTGTGATGAAGCTCATCATACTGTTAGCAATAAATCATTCGAAGATACCAGTGATGATAATCAAAAAGATATCTCTAATGACGATTTACATCAAAAATTAAAAGCTCATCGCAAATTATTTATGACAGCAACGGTTAAAATATACCGACACTCGCGTAAGAATGAAAAATTAGATTTTTATGATATGGATAACAAAGAGTTTTACGGTATAAGGTTTTATTCTCTTGTTCTTGGAACAGCTATTGAAAAAGATATTTTATGTGATTATGGTGTAGTCGTTGCTCGTTTTGATGATCTAAAAGAAGCACAAACGATTCTTGATAAATTAGATGTCGAAGATAAAAAAATTGATGATTTACATAAAAAAAAATTCCGCTGAATATAAATATCGACAACTAATTAAAAACCCAACTCTTACTGATGAAGCCAAACAACAATACCAACACCAATTAGAAAGATATAAAAACCAACAAAAATTAAAAAGTATCGTTCAATTAGTAGCTATTTATAAAAAAATAGAGAATATATACCAAAACGCAAAAGATATTAAAGGTAATTATGCTTCCGGCATTTCTTTTGTGAGTAGTTCTATGAAAAGACGTGTTTTAGCAGCGAAAACAGTCGCCGAAGGTATTTTCGATGAACTCAATAAAAAAGATAATAATTTTGAATTAAAAACAGATTATATTGAAACCAGAATGAAACCACAAGAACGTGAAGAAAAAATAAATAAATTAAAACAAAAATCTCCTTTTTTTATTATGGAATTGTCGTTGTTTAACAGAAGGGATCGATTTGCCACAATGTGATACTATTGTTTTTTTTGATTATAAACAATCTTATATCGAAATTATTCAAACCATTGGCCGTGCTTTAAGAAAAGATCTTGAGAATGCTGAAAAAAGAGTTACTATTATCTTACCTTTTGATATCGAACATTCTTTAAATACAGGTATTTCTTTAGATAATAAAGATTTTTTTAAATTATTCGCTACTATTTTAAGCATAGATCAAAGAAATAATAGTTATAAGCGTCAAACAATAATAGACCAGACAACAAAAGATTTACCAAAAATAAACAGTTCAAAAACAAATAATAACAAACCATCTATTGATCCTTGTATACAACAAGAAATTGAATTTTGTTATAAATATATTAATTTAGAATGCAAAAAAATATCTCGGGTTAGTTGGAAATATGTTGTCTTAGAAATCCAAAAAACTTTACAAAAAATTCAAAAGAGGATACTAACAGAAAGTAAAATAAAACTTTTTAACGACATTAACAAACTTTTTGGTATTATTTTAAATATATACGAAACCCCTTTAGAAAAAGAAAAAACTGCGGAAATTATAGCACAATATTTAATGTTTCATCCTATTTTAAAAAAAATTTATGTTTTCGAAGACGAATTATTTGTTAAAAAAGAATTAGATGCTAAAATTAATGCATTAAATCTTGATTCACACATCCAAGCCACATTAGATAATACAATTAATTTTTTTACAACAACTTTAGGTTTTCAATACCAAAATTTAGATGACAAAGAACATATATTTAACCAAATTTATAATGATGTTTTAAAGGAAACTAATCCTACTTTAACTAAAGACAACGGCATGTATTATACTCCTGAATGGCTTGTTAAATCATTATGGGATATTTTGATTCATGTAGGACGATTAGATTTTCAAAAAGAAGAATATTATATTATTGATCCAGCTTGTGGAACAGCTCCTTTTATTTCTCATGTTTTACGTCATCATTTATCTCCATCCAAAATATTTCAACACCAAATTAATAAATATTATAATGATTTGTTGTATATTAGTGAAATTAATTTTATTTCTTATATGGTTGGTTTATTTAAAATAGCGATTGCTGCCAAAAAAGAAAACTTTGTTAAAAAATGCTTGTTGGAGAGATACTTTAAAACCAGAAGCTCCCAAGAATCCAAGTGATATCATTAATCAAAGTCATCTTAAAAAAAGATAATTTAAGATTATTATTACTAATCGAAGTGATTATGATATTTAAACATTTTTTTAATTATAAAATTATTCTTTAAGAATCTATTTCATATCTTTTCAAATTAAATAAACATATTTTTTTATTTAAACATATTTTTTTAATTTTAAAAGATATTTTTTATCCATCAACTTATATATTAGATTAAAAAAATTAAAATATTTCACTCAAAATAAAAAAATGGTAATAATTTTAATTTTTTTAAAAAACTTTATTTAAATTACAAAATATATTTTTAACTTATAAAACATAAAATGAAAAAAAATTTAAAAATGTTTCAAAAAAATCTTTTATTAGTCAAAAAATTAACAAAAAACACCGAACAAGATGTTAAACTGTTTATGGTTTTTTTATCTTTAAGATAATTATTTTTTGGTTATTTTTTTCTAATTTCGTTTCTTTTTTTTGTTTGTTTATTCCAACAATTTCTAACCCAATTTAAGAAAAAGAACAAATCAAACTGTTTATTTTTTTACGAATAAAAACAATTTCGACTTGTTTTGATACTTTCAAGAGTGGTTCTATGGTATTTTAATTTATATCGAATATTATAAAATTGAAAATAATATTAACAAAATCAAAATATTTATATAAGAGAAAATCTCAAAAAAATCATTTGACAAACAATCAATAAATATCTAAATTGTTAGAATAGTACATTTTTAATATAAATAATTTGTATTTGAAAATAATAATAATTACTACTTATAAAGTAATTTCAAATATTAAAGATTTTTTTACAAAAAAACATTTAAATCTTATTTATTAAAATAAATTCATGATGATTTTCAATATATCAAAATCAATAATGATTAGAAAATCTCAATATTTTATTAATTGATATTATTTTAATCATTTATTATCTTTGATAAAGAAAGAAAATGCTTAAATTAAAGTATTTTCTTTTGTTCTTTTTATATAAAAATAAATAATTACGCCGCAAATAATAAATATTGATAAAATAAAAATTCCAAATATAACATTTGATCTATTTGAAGAAGGTTTGATCGTTTTATTTATTGAATTATTTGGAATAATATTTAATTTTAATCTTGTTACACCAGATAAATTTAATTTTTCTTTTTTATGTTCAGAAATAATGATGCTAACTTCTTTTGGATTATTATCGTCCGAAAATGACAATTCATCAACAGTTAAATCTTTTAATAAAGGATTTATTTTTTTAATTTCTTCTAAAATTTTATCTTTATCATTTACATCCACTTCGGAAATATCAATAATTCTTTTATCTTCTGGTATAATTATTTCAATATTTTTATTTATTTGAAGATTCAAAAACACTTGACCCGAAAGTTTTAAATCTTCATTTTTATTTTCAGGAATACGAAGCATAATTGTATTATTATTTTGTATATTTAAATACTCACGTTTTAAATCTTTTAATAAAGGATTTATTTTTTTAATTTCATCTAAAATTTTGTCTTTATCATTTGCATAAACTTTGGAAATATTAATAATTCTTTTATCTTCTGGTATAACTGTTTCGATATTTAAGATATTTGAAGACAATGATTCAGCTATTAAATTATTTGGAAAAAATTTAAATATTAAAAGTATAAAAATAAAAAATAAAATAAAAACTTTTAAATTTATTTTATTTATCATATTTTTTCTTTTTTAATATTTAATATTATTTTTCTAATTAATATTAAATATATTTCCACCTTATTTTCAAATTTTACAAATTATATTTAAATTGTTTTATAAAACAAATAATAAAATTTATTTTGTCAATTAGTATAAATTGTTAAATTCGTAAGAAATAAAAAGAAATTATTATATTATTATTTTAATAAATTAAACATTTTTTGTTTATAAATTTCGACTCCTGGTTGATTAAAAGGATTAATATCTATTAAATAACCAGACATAGCACAAGCTTTTTGAAAAAAATAAATAAGATAACCTAAGTGATATTCATCTAAGCAAGAAATACTAATTTCTACATTAGGTACTCCGCCTTCTATATGAGATTGTTTTACAGCTTTTAAAATTTTTTGATTTATATCAGAAAAAGATTTACCCTGTAAATAATTTAATTTATCTAAATCTGGATGAACCATAGGAATATTACAATCATCTGTCATATTATGAATATTTAAAACTGTTTCAAACATTATTTTAGAACCTTCTTGAATAAATTGGCCTAAAGAATGTAAATCTGTAGAATTATTCACAGAAGATAAAAAAAGTCCTTTTTCTTCTTTTCCTTCTGTTTCTCCGAATAATTGTTTACACCATTCAATAAAAGATAATAAATGAGGTTCATAACTTACAAATAATTCTATTTTTTTATTTAATTTAATATACATTACATATCTAGCTACTGCATATTGATAAGCTAAATTTTTATCTAAATCATCAGTTAAAGTATCTTGATAAGCTGTCATAGCACCTTTTAATATATCTTCAACATCTAAATTAGCAAAAACAAAAGGCAACATTCCAACACTAGTTAAAACACTAAAACGACCACCAATAGAATTAGGAATAACAAATGTTTCATACCCTTCTTTTTTAGAAATATCTAATAAAATACCTTTTTCGGAATCAGTAGTAACAAAAATAAATTTTTTAGCTTCTGTTAAACTATATTTGTTTTCGATTTCTTTTTTTAAAATTCTAAAAGCTAAAGAAGGTTCTAAAGTAGTGCCTGATTTAGAAATTACATTAATAGCCCATTTTTTATTTTTTAAATAATTAATTAAATTAGTTAAATAACTACCTGAAACTTGATGGCCTGCAAAAATAATTTCAGGTTTATTTTTACTAAAGGGTTTTTGAAGAAATTCTATACCAGCTTTAGCTCCTATATAAGAACCTCCAACACCTATAACTACTAAAACATCTAGATCTGGAATTGATTTTTGTAATTTTTGAATTTTTTTTATATCTAAGATAATATTTTGATCTAAAGGTAAATTCAACCAACCTAAATATTTTTTCTCTAAATCTTTATCTTTGTGTAATCGATTATGTATTTCGGTAACTTTGGGTTTTATAACTGAAACTTCTTTGTTCCAATCTAAAAATTTTTTTATACCTTCTATATCTAATTGCAGAACCATTATTAAACTCCTTTTTTATTTAAAAATAATAACAAAAATTTATTTTTATTATAGATTTTATAAATTCATATTTCTTTCTATTATTTTTTGTGCTTTAATAAAGCGAATAAATAAAATAACAGTGACCGCTAAAACAATTATATTACTCAAGCTCGTACTAATACCAAATTCTGTATAATCTGATATTTGAATATATTTATATTTATGACAAAACCATAAACAAGACATTCTCGCTACAATCCTTAACATATTCAACCATAAAACAATACTAGCATTTTTTGTATAAGACACAATATAAATCATTATAATAGAGGCCCAAACAGAAGTAAACAAAGACATTTGTTCGAAAAATAAAACCGTTTTAAAATTTTTTAATGAGTCTGGAGTGATTTGATCTGATGGTTTTAAAATTTTTAAAAAAAATTCACCAAAAAAATGATTAGAAAAAACTCCGATAATACCGATTATTAAAGTGATAATAAAAGCATTTTTAAAAATTTTCAAAGTATTTGTATTTTTATTTATTTTCGCTTGTCGAGACACCATTACTGATTCGGCATCTTCAAAAGATTGAGAAATAGAATAAAAAATACCATTAACAGCTGCTACCAATCCTGTTATAGATATTAAGTCTTTACCATAATAGTCTGTAGCCATGTCATTAATAAATTTTTTTCCAATTTCATAAGTTGCTTTACCTATTATCAAAATAAATGATAATTTTAAAATATTTTTAACAACTTTTTTAGGGAAAATTAATTTACGAAATTGAATTTGAAAATCATTTTTAGAATTGAACATAAAATAAAAAGCAAAAAGAGAAATAGCAAAATTAGAAAAAAAATCAGCCCAAGCTAAATGAATAATTGTAACATTATCTTTTTGAATATATTTCATTAAAAAAGCTAAAATAATTCGTAAAGTTATATTTAAAATATTCAAAAATAAAACAATTCTCTTTTTATTTTTAGTTCTTTCTAAACCAATAAAAACGCAATTTATAGTAATAAAAACAAAAGTTAATAAAGAAATAATATAATATTCCCAGCCACCATCCAAATGATACGCCCTACTTAAAAAAATATCACCTAAAGGAGATGGCAACAAAGCACCAACATAAAAAATTAAAAAAATACTTAAAGAGCTTAAAACTGACATAATAAAAATTAAAGTCGCATATTGCTTAGATTGTTCGTTATTTTTTTGTTTATATTCTCTAGCTACTAAAACAACACCAGCACCACCTAAAGATATTGCGATACTTTGAAGTACTTTTTTTATTTGTTTCATGTAAGTAACAGCAGCTTCAACATTTGTATTTGATACAGAAGTTGGTTTTTTAATAATATAAAAATCTATAGAAGAACTTACATTTTGAAATAATAAATACAAAGCGATAGGAAAAGCTAAAATAATCAAATTTTTCCAAATAGAAATTTCTTTATTAGAATCTGATTCTAATATATTTTTTTTTCGTGAGTTATCAGAAGAGTTTATTAACATAAAAAAACTTATAACCTTTCCATTCATTTTTTTATATTAAATAATATATTAAACAATAAAATAGCAACTTTTAAAGTTTAAATATTTTAAATTATTTATTAAATAATTTAAAATATTTAAAAGCTGATAACATATTTATTATTAATTAAATATACAAAATATGAATATACCAAAATACTATATCAAAGTATACACTTTTATTATATATAAATTTACTATTTTTATAAATAAAAATAACAATTAAATAATATTAGCAAAACGATCAAATAAAATAAAAGCATCTTCATTTAAATTTTGTTCAATAATAAAATTTAAATTTAAAGGCCATTCATAATATTTCAAAGTTAATAACACTCTATAATATTCATTTTTATAAAATATCAAGGGATAAGAAGGTTCAAAAATTTTTATTTTAAGCAAAAAATTTTTCTCTAAACTTTCTTTTATTTTTTTTGCAATATTAATAACTTTAATGAATTTTTTATGTGAAATTAATATTTTACTTAAAAAAACAAAAGGAGGATTTTCACTCATTTGTCTTTCTTTTAAAATTTGTGTTAAAAAAGGAAAAACATCATAATATTTAGCTTTTT
Organism: Candidatus Phytoplasma fraxini; assembly: GCF_038024965.1. NCBI lineage: Bacteria > Bacillati > Mycoplasmatota > Mollicutes > Acholeplasmatales > Acholeplasmataceae > Candidatus Phytoplasma > Candidatus Phytoplasma fraxini. The sequence continues at coordinate 337,704 of NZ_CP146843.1, forward strand.
GCAGAGCAAAATGATTTATATTATAACCTTGTACAATGATTTTCCCTTTTTCAGAAAGATAGTTAGACAGTTTCATTAGCGATTTAAAAGTTCCTTCTGTTGCTTTAAAATTAGGAATATTTAAAAGAGCATCTACCATCAAAACACCTACTGTTTCAATTGGAGGTAATTTTAAATTTTTAACTATCATTTCTGTTCCTAATAAAAGATCAATTTCATTATTTTCAAATTTATCTAAAATTAGTTGATAATGTTTTAATGTTTTAATAGAAATTGAATCTATACTGGCTATCTTAATATTAGGTATTTCTTTTTGTAAAAAATTTAAAACATATTCAATACCTAAACTTACGTTTTTTAAAGCAATATTATGACAATGAGGGCATTTAGAACTAAATTTTTGACTATAATGACAAAAAGAGCATTTTAAAATACGATCATTTTTTAAAAAAACTAAATTTTGAGAACATTTCAAACATTTAGGAATATAACTACAAAAACGACATAAAACAAAAGGTGAAAAACCTAAAACATTAATAAATAAAATTGTTTTTTTCTTTTCTTTTATATTTTGTTTTACATTCGATAATAAATCATAAGATAAAGGAGTTAAATTTCCTTTTTTTAATTCTTGTTTCATATCGATTAATTTCATTATTTTTTTATTTTTTCTTGTTAAATCAAAAAAAATAATTTTTTTTTGATGTATTAGTAAATAATTTTCTGATGAAGGTATTGTTGTAAAAAAAACCAAAGGAATTTGATGATATTTAGCACGAATATGTGCTAATTCTTTAGCATCATAATTTGGGCTTTTTTCTTTTTCAATCAAAGAATCATCATTTTCTTCATCAAAAATAATAACGCCTATTTTTTGTAAAGGAGAAAATATAATCTTCCTTGTACCTATAACAATAAAAATTTTTTGTTCTTGAATATCTTGATTTTTTTGATAATGTTCTGTTAAATTAGAATCACTTATAAAAACACTAATAGGAATGTTTGGGAAATATTTTTGAATTTTTTCTTTTAAATAAGTAATCAAAATTATCTCTGCAACTACAATTAAAACTTGTTTTTTTTGTTTTAAAGAATGTTCGATAAATTTCAAATACATCATTATTTTATCTTCATGATGATCACAATACAATAAATAATGATTATAACCTTCTAAACAAATTTGTTGCCAAATAAAATTTTGTTCTTTATTTAAACTAAAAGAATTTATATAATTTAAAGTTATTTCATTTCGCCTTTGATCTAAAACTAAAATTTGCTTGTTTTTATTTTTATGTGAAACTTTAGGACGATGATCTTTTTTACCCATTACAATTTGTGTTTTAATAATTTTGTTTTTTTGTAATTTAAATATGTCTTCTCTTAAAAAAAAATTATCTTTTAAAGATATAAGACCTTCTTTTTGAATTAAATATTCTTTGAATTTTAAAGGTATTTTGTTTTCTTTGAGAACTGTAATTTTTCTCTTATAAGTACTCAAAAAACTTCGCGGAATAATAGTATTATATACTAAGGAAGGAGATATAAAAGGAATATGCGATATTTCTTTTGTTAATAAAAAAAGTTCTTCAGTTAAAAAAGGAATTTCATCTAAAATTTCTATAATAGTTTTGACGCGTTTTGTATTGATCGAAGTATCCTTTTTTAAGTTTAAAACATAACCTAAGCGTTCAGTATTTTTCAATCCAAAAGGAACAATTACTCTCATTCCTTTTTGAATTATATTAACTAATTCTTCAGGAATAAAATAATCAAAAATTTTAGTTAAATTAGGAATTTTATTATCTACTATCACTTCTGCATATAACATTATTTTGTCCTTTTTATAATACTTTTAAAAATATTCAATAAAATAAAAAAGATAAATTAATTAATTTATCTTTTTTATTTTATTCTTTGATAATATTATTGAAAAGTTCATCGATTTTTTTTCCATAAGTTAATGTTTCATCATATTTAAATATTAATTCAGGAATTTTTTTAATATTTTTAATTTTACTAGCTAATCTCAAACGAATTTCTTTTTGATGTTTTTGTAAAGCTTTTTTAACTAAATTTAAAATTTCTGGTTTATCATTTAAAATAGTGTAATAAACATTACAAAAAGATAAATCATTAGATAAATCAACATTTGTTAAATTGATACAACCTATTTGGCTATCCTCAATAATTTCATTCACTATTTGAACCAAAAATTTATGTATTATATTAGCTCTTCTCTTGATTGTAATATTACTCATATTAAAGTGTCACTTTCTCTATTTTAGATGATTCTATTATATCATCAATTTGAAAATTATTAAAATTATCTAATAAAATACCACATTCATGTCCTTGATTAGCGCTATTAATATTATTTTTTAAATGTTTTAAAGAAACGATCTTACCTTGAAAAATAACTTTTTGATCTCGAATTACTTTTGCTAAAGAATTATGAAAAATTATTCCTTTAGTAACATAACAACCCGCAATACTACCAATAGAACTTATAGTAAATATTTTTTTAATTTGTGCTTGACCTGTTATTTTTTCTTCTAAAACAGGTTCTACTAAATTTTTTAATTTAATCTCTACATCTTCAATAATTTTATAAAGAATATTATAATTTTTCATATCTACTTTAAGATTTTGAGCTATTTTTTCTAAAGAACTACTAATAGATGTATTAAAATTAATTAAACAAGAATTAAAAATATTAGCAAAATCAATATCATTAAAAGTAATTATACCGACAGAAGCTTTTAAAATATTAACTTTTATATCTTGAATATTTAATTTTTCTAAAGATTCAATAATAACTTCTAAACTACCTTGCGTGTCTGCTTTGATAACAATATTTAAAGATTTATTTTTATTTTCTTGTGGTGCCAAAACATTATTATAGAAAGATTCATTAGATTCGTTATTATTTTTATTTTGCTCTTTTAACAAATTCTTTTTACGTTCGATAATTTGTTTAGCTATTTTTTTATTTTCAACTACTTCAAAAACATCACCTGCTTTAGGTACAGTATCTAATCCTGTTATTAAAACAGGTTGAGACGGATAAACTTTTTGAAAACTTGTTTCTAAATCATCTTTAATAGAACGAATTTTACCATAAGTATTATCTCCAACTGTTACAACATCACCAATTTTCAAAATTCCTTGAAAAGTAATAAAAGTAGCTGAAGGTCCTTTTTTCTTGTCTAAACTAGCTTCTAAAACAACTCCTTGAGTGGTTGTATTCAAATCAGTTTTGATATTTTTCATTTCGCTAACTAATAAAATTAATTTTAATAATTTATCTAAACCTTCTTTTTTTAAAGCTGAGATTTCGATATATGCGGTATTGCCGCCCCATTCTTCTGGAATTAAACCTAAATTAGATAAATCAGTCATAATATTTTCTTTTTTATTATTCAATTTATCTATTTTATTAATAACGACAATTATTTCGACTTGCGCTTTTTGAGCGTGTTTGACAGATTCGATAGTTTGTGGTTTGACTCCGTCATCAGCAGCAACTATCAAAAGACAAATATCAGTTACTTGAACTCCGCGAGAACGCATTTGAAAAAAAGCTTCATGACCTGGACTATCTATAAAAGTAATTTTTTGTTTTTCGTGTTCAATTTGATAAGCTCCAATATGTTGGGTAATACCGCCAAATTCTTTATCAACTAAACGTGTTTGTCTAAATGCATCTAACAAAGTAGTTTTACCATGATCAACATGACCCATAATAATAACAATTGGGTCTCTTTTTGTTAAATTTTCTTTTTCAACTTTTTTTTGGATTTTTTCAACTGAAACTTTTTCTTTAGAATCAAAAATAACTTCTATATCTAAAAACAAACCTAATGTTTCTGCAATTTCTTTAGTTACAAATTGATGAATATTTGTTTTAATTCCAAATTCTATGAATTTTTTAATTAAAAAAATATTAGAAACTTGTAAAATATCAGCTAAATCTTTAATAGTATGCTCAGGATTAAATAAATAACTTTTGACTTTGGTTTGTTTGGCAACATTATTATCTTTTTTTTTTTCATTCATATTCATTAATATTCCTTCTATAATAAAATCATTTAAACTTTCTAAATAAGAATTTTTATCAATTGTAATAATTTATTATTCAACTACAAAATATCAAAATATTCGAAAATCAAATCGTTTTAATAGAAATATTCCATTTAGTAGCTTGAATAGCTAATTTAACATTGGTACCCAATCGACCGATAGCCAACGAAACTTGATTTTCATTTACCAAAACAGAAACGTTTTTATTTTCTAAATCTACAATATTAATTTCAGTAACTTTGGCAGGTTGTAAAGCATTTGCGATAAGTTCTTTGGGTTCATCGCTCCATAAAAATAAATCTATTTTTTCGCCTTTTAAAACATTAATAATATTTTTTATTCTATTACCATTTTCACCAATACAAGAACCAATAGCATCGATAGAAGGTTCATTAGATAATAAACCTATTTTCACTCTTACCGAAGGAAAACGAGCAATGCCTATAATTTCAATAATTCCTTCTTGAATTTCAGGAATAAATTCTTTGAAAATTTCAAGAACAAAATCACTACAAGTACGACTTACTAAAATTTTTGGCATTTTAGTAGTTTTTTCAACTGCTACAACATAAACTTGAATTCTTTGACCTATTTCGAAATCATCATTAGCTAATTTATCTTTGTTAAACAAAACAGTTTGAACTTCTTTTTCCAATTCTAAAACACAAAAATTTTTTTTAACAGAAATTACTTTAGCACTAATTAATTTATGTTCGTAATTTTTAAAAAAATTATAAATATTTTCTTTTTTATATTTAATTATTTCTTCATTAAATTTATTTTTAAAATCTTTACTAGCATAAAAACTAAATTCTTTAGGATCGACTTCAATTGTAATAATATCTCCTGCTTGTGCATTTTTTTTTAATTTACGAGCTTCTTCAAGAGTAATACAAGTTATTTTTTTGATATCGATATTATCTTCGTTTATTGTTTCATGTACTACTTCTGGTTCTATAACTAAATATTCTTTATACAAAAAAAACTCTTGATATTCTTTTGTAAAAATCAATTGACAACTTTTAATTTGGAAATTTTTTTTACAACCAGAAATCAAACTTTTTTCAAAAGCTTGCAAAGTTTGTTCTTTAGTTAATTCATACTCTTCAGATAATTGTTCTATATAATTTAAAAAATTTTGAGTTTTCATATAATTTAATTTTATTTTCCTTAAATAAGTTAAAATCGAAAAATCTTAAAATTAAAATTTCAATTTTAAAATTAAAACATAAAGCACATAATATTATTTTATCATTTTTTAATATTTTTGTTTTAGATAAAAAATAAAACAACGATATAAACAAATAAATATCATTATTTATATTCAAATAAAATTATATTTTAAATAACTTATTAAAAGTTCTTGATAAGTAATTTGTAACCAAAATATGACTCAAAATTAAATCATTTTCTTATATCAATGAAAAAAATTATTTTAACAAATACATTAAAATACTTCCAGCAACTCCTACATTTAGACTGTCAATATTATCGATATCAATATGCAGAAAATAATCAGACTTTTGTTCTACTAAAGGAGATACTCCTGAACCTTCATTTCCTAAGATTAAAATTTTTTTATTATTTTGGTTGAAAAAAGAATTATTATTTAAATTTATACTTTTCTTATTCACCGAAGAACTAAAAAGAGTATAATTTTTTTGTTTAGATAATGATAAAAAATTTATTATATCTCCTCTTTCCAAAAATAAATGAAATATGGCTCCTTGACTAGCTCTAATTGTTTTTTCATTATAAAAATCGACTGATTCGGAACTACTAAAAATATGTTTAAAATTAAAAGCACAAGCGCTTCTTAATAAAACACCGGCATTACTTGGATCTTGGACATTATCCAAAACTAATATTTTATCACTTATTAATTTTTGAGGTTGTATTTTGCAAAGAGCACACATAGGATAAAGTATTTTATTTTTATTTAATTCTTTCATCAATTGATGAGAAATTAAAGTCCCTTTGGTAGATGATGAAATTGTATATAATTCAATAATGGCTTTTTTGTTAAAAGCTTCTTGAATTAAATGTTCACCAAAAATAACAAACTCTTGATAAAAATCGCGGTATTTTTTTAAAAATAGTTTTTTTAATTTTTTAAATTTTATATTTTCTCTGGAAGAAATCATTTTTTTATTAATTCTCTTTTTAAACTGTTCTTAATTTTATAATAAAAAAAATTATTAAAAAAGCGGTAATAGAAAAAATATACTTCATAATAATTTTTCGTTTATTATTTGTTTTTCTCTTTAAATCGATTATAAAAGACAATAAAATAAAGGTACCATCCATTATTAATAATATATTACTAAGCTTTAATTTAAAAATTGAATTTATAAACTGAAACAGAATATCAGTTCCGCCACTAGCATATTTATTTTTTAAAATAACACTTGCGCTCATTCCAATAGTTAAACCGACAATGATAGAAGATAAGAATAACTTATAAAAAATATTTTTTTTTATAAATAGCGGAAATTGTGTAATAATGGTATTCGGTTTAATTCGGGAATAATTGAATGTTTTAGTAATAAAAGAAAACAAAAAGCTAAATATTATGGATGAAAAAAAAATTTGTTTAGAATCAGTATATTTTTGAAATAACAAACATAAAGCAAATAATAAAATGATAATTCTTATAATAATAATACCATTAGTGCTACTTAAAACATATTTTTGTTTTTTCTTATTATAAAAAAAAATTTTATCTAAACAAATTAAATTACTTTCTAAACCACCTATAATAAATTGCTCAGGTAAAAGAAAAAAATAAAATCCAAAAATAGATAATAAAATACTAATATAAATTTCAATTTTTTGCATAAAAACATATTGATAATAATAATTTATAATTCCGCAACAAGATAAAACTATAAAAAGAGTTATAAAAGAAAATAAAACATAAGTATCTTTTCGTTTTTGATTCATTTTATATATATTTGCTCCATACTTATTTGTAATTATTTGTTAACAAAGTTAATAAAAATAAAAAAATATTTTACTATGGATTTATGATAAGAACACATTTGTTAAATAAAAATATAATTTATTATTTCGTATAAAATATAAATATTTTTTTAAAAAACAATTTATTTTGATTAGTTGATTTCTAATATTTCTAATGTCGACTTTATATTGATGAAAAATAAACCTTATTATTCATTATTAGTATATTATAACATAAATAAATTGTTTCAAAGCATCTATAATTTTTTTGTATTAAATAAATGCTATTCATCGTTGTTTATATAAGAATATAAAAAATTATATTTTAATTTATTAAAATATGTTAGAATAAATAAATAAACATTTTTTATTTTTCAATAAATTAATATATTTTTGGTTTTTCAATAAATAAATTTAGATTAAAAATTATTTTTTAATATTTTTAATCTAAATTATTATTTTTTTTAATAAGCGTTTTTACAAAGGAAGATGATAAATGGAAAAATACATAATTAGAATGCAAAATGTACAAAAACATTTTAATAATAAATTAGTTTTAAAAAATATTAATTTACAAATTAAAAATAAAGAAATACTTGTTGTTATAGGTTATTCTGGTTCTGGTAAATCAACTTTATTAAGATGTTTAAATTTATTAGAAAGACCTGATCAAGGTAAAATTTTCATAAATCAACAAAATATTTTAGAACCAAATTTTAATGTTTTTCAATTAAGAACCAAAATAGGGATGATTTTTCAAAGTTTTAATTTATTTGAAGAAAAAAATGTTTTAGAAAATTGTTGTCTATCGCCTATCAAAATTTTAAAAATACCTCGAAATCAAGCTCAACAAACAGCTATTTCCAAATTAAAAGAAGTCGGTTTAGAAGATTTTTTATATAAAGATGTAAAACAATTATCTGGAGGCCAAAAACAAAGAGTAGCTATCGCCAGAGCTTTATGTATGGAACCAGAAATTCTTTTATTAGACGAACCTACATCAGCTTTAGATCCGGAATCAGTACAAAATATTTTTGAAATACTTCAAAAATTAACTCAAAAAAAAAAGATGACTTTAATCATAGCTACACACGAGATGGCATTTGCTAAAAAAATTGCTCATAATATTTGTTTTATGGAAGATGGTAAAATTATAGAAAAAGGGACATCCAAAGATATTTTTAAAACCAATAAATACCCTAAATCTAAAAATTTTTTTGAATAATTTGAAACTTAATAAAATGATTGAAACAAGTTAACACATATAACAATAATTCAAAAATTTGTGAAGTATAATAATAACTTATTTTATATAAAAATAGTTCAAGATAAAGTTATTAGCGATTAAGATTTCTCAAAAAAATTCTATAAATAAGTTTCTAAAATAAAACTAATAAAATAAAAAAATAACTAAAAAATTTGTAAAAAAGAAGTCATTAGATTTTTTGAATATAGAATTAAAATTATTATATCTAGTTTTAACACTGATTTTTCTGAATTATGCTAAATTTAACGTAATTAATACGAATAAGTTTAGCCTGTTCTAACAAATAACTCAAAATCTAAATAGGATAAGTTGGATACTTGAAATAATTAAGTTTATATAGAATTAAAGATAAAACAGCTTATATAACCATATCTAAAATGCAAAAAAAAGAAAATAATGTTTCTTAAAACTTAAATAGATAATTAAAATTCTAATTTTAAATCAAAAATTGTAAAAAAACATTATTTAAAAATATGTAAATACTTAAATTTGGTAAGCAAAAGAAGTATAAATAACTATATATAGCTTAAAATAATTGAAACTCGATATATTCCGAATGAAAATGAAGAAAAATAACTTATCTAAAAGATATTTAGTAAAATACATAAACATCTTATATACTTATAAACTTTAGCAAACACAATATTTTTCGAATTGGTTTGCACTTAACTAAAATATTTATTTTCTAATCTTGATACAAAATGTAAATTTGATTTATTACTTATTATTGATATTATTTATCAAAACAACATTTTAATATCAACATAAAAAATAAATTTATTAAAAAAAAGAAGAAAATGTAAAAATATGTCCGTTAAAATATATAAAATAAAAAAATTAATAATCAAAAATTGTAAAAAAATATCAATCATTTTAAACCTTTTAATGATTTTAATAGGAATTCATTACAGGTTATATATCATTTCTACACCTCAAACTCAAAAATCCGTTCACTTTGATAACGAAATCAAACTAGGTATTATAGGTAATGTAACTCCTGTTACTTTTGACGCTGTTAACGTTGAAGAACCAGAAGATAAAATAATAACTGAAAACGGCGATTACATTAGTGGTTCAGATATTTTGTTATTTAAAGATTTATGTCAAAAATTAAATACCAAATTAACAATTAAAATTTATAAAGGGTTATCAGTGCTTTTACAAGATTTAGAATCAAATAAAATTCAATGCGCTATGAGCATGATGAATATAACTAAGGCCCGAGAAGAAAAATTTCTAGCTATAAAATATTTTCAAGGAGATACAGGTGTTTTAGTACGTAAAAATGATTCGTCTTTTAATAATGTTGATTCGTCTTTAACATTTAATAAATTTAAAGAACAATACTTAAAAGATAAAAAAATAACTACTATCCAGAATTCTATATTTGATTTAGATGGCAGCATGATACCAGAAAACTACAAAAAAACATCATATCCGGATGCAGCTTCTTGTCTAAATTATTTAAAGCAAAACGAACAGGAAGTATTTATTTTAGATAATTTAGTTATAGATACGATAAACGAAACAGAATCAAACGATTTTAAAAAAATAAATTTAAAAAAAGATACAAATGAATTTCTTCCACCATTAGGAATTTTTTTAAACAAATCTGCAATAGAATTAAAAACAAAGTTAGAACAACAAATTGAAGATTTGGACGTCAACAATAATTATTATGAGAATTATTGTAAAAAAGCTATTCAAATTTATAAAAAATCTAAAACTCGAAATAGTTTTTGGAAAAATTTATTAACTTATGAAAAAGGTTTATATTATTCCTTACTTTTAGCAATATATGGATTAATTTGCGGTTTGCCTTTAGCTTTATTTTGTTTTAAAATCCAAATATTATCTTTTTACAATTCAAATTGTAAATTATGGTATGTTATATTACAAAAAATATCATCCTATATCATTAGTGGTTGTATTAACTTTTGTAAAGCAGTTCCGATTATTATTCAAACATTATTGATTTATAATTTATTACTTAAAACTCAATTAAATATTTTTAAAAGTTCTTTAAGTAGTTTTTATACTGCTTTAATTATTATCTCTTTAAATACAGCTTTTCATTTAATATCTATTATGGTAAATCATGCTAAATTTTTAGATAAAGGGCAAATAGAAGCTGCTTATGCTTTAGGAATGAATCAAAAACAAGTCTTCAAATATATTATTTTTGAACAAACTTTAAAAAGAATTATTCCTTCATTATGGAGTCAGTTTATTATGAATTTTAAAGAAACATCATTATTTGCTATTATTGGTTTATCAAGTCTTTTATGGTCAGCAGAAAGAAATGCAGCTATAACTTATAATACAATAACTCCTTTTTTAATTGTAAGTGTAATTTATTTATTTTTAGTTTGTGTTATTAATGTATTAAATCAATGGATTCATCACAAAAAATTATAAGCATCCATAATAAAAGAGCATTAAATATAAAAACAAAAGGAATCATTAGTAATTCCTTTTGTATAAATATTTATTTCAGTTAAATTTCACATTATATGATATTGTAATGTTATATAATTATATAACTTAAATAAATGAAAGCTTTTCTATTAAAAAAATTCCAAAAATAAAAAAGACTATTTTTGTATAAAAAATAGTCTTTTTTATTGAATATCTCTTCTTAATCTTAAACAATTAAAAAGAACTAATAAAGTACTGCCTTCATGAAGAAATACCGCTAAAACTAATGGAATTGTATAAAAAAAATTTATTAAAGAACATAATAATATAATAACAAAACTAAATATAATATTTTGCCATACTATTTTATTTAATTTGCGAGATAATTTATGAGTATATATCACTTTATTTAAATCATTTTTTATTAAAACAATATCTGCGATATCAATAATCACATCACTGCCTTCTTGTAGAGTTATTGAAACATCAGAACTAACTAAAGCTGGTGAATCATTAACACCATCACCAATCATAGCAACAATACGTTTTTGTTCTTTGAATTGATTAATAAATTCGGCTTTTTCTTTAGGCAAACAATTAGAGTGAGTAACTTTTATATTTAAATAATCGGAAATAGCTAGAGCTACTTCTTGATTATCGCCTGTCAACATTATTGTTTCAATATCATTATAATTAAAATATTGAACCATTTGTTTAGCTTCTGAACGAAGTATATCAATTACAGCGATAGCCATAATAATTTCTTTATTATGACTAAAATAAATAACTGTTTTACCTTTTATTAAAAAGTCTTGAGTTATTTGTTTTATTTCCGAAGGTACTGATTCAAAAACATTGTATTTGGCTATTTTATAATAATTATTTTTTTCATCTATCCCTTCGATTCCGATTCCAATTAAATTTATAGTCTTTAATGTTAAATCTAAATTTAATTGACCTAGTTCTGCTTTTAAATATTTTTGTATCGCAAAAGATATAGGATGATTGGAATCTTTTTCTAACAACCATAAAATATTTAAATATTTGATTTTTTGTTCATCTGATATATTAGATGCATAAAAAATATCTTGAACTTGAATTACACCACGAGTTAAAGTACCAGTTTTATCAAAAACAATAGTTTTAATATTAGAAAAAACAGATAAAGTTCTACCGTTTTTTAATAAAATCCCTTTTTTAGCTAAATTAGAAATAGCAGATAAAGTAGCTGGAATATCAGCAACAGCTAAGGCACATGGTGATGCAATAGTTAAAAAAACCATACTTTTATAAAATACTTTTTGAAATTGTAAAGCATTCATCATTTCCGCGCTTAATAAAGAATCTGAGAATATATAACGAATTAATTGAGTTATAATAAGCAAACTAAAAGTAATTAAAATAACTAACTTAACATATATAGGTTCTATTTTTTTAATTAAAGAAGCTTTTTTAGAAATATTTCCTTTAATTGTTTCAGTTAAACGAATAATTTCAGCAAAAATAGTTTTATCTTCGGTTGTATTCACTTCTATTACTAAAGTATTAATTAAATTTATATTACTACTAAAAACTTTATCACCGATTGTTTTATCTAAAGGAGTACTTTCCCCAGTAATAGTTGATTCATCAATAGAAGAATTGCCAGAAACAATAATACCATCAGCAGGTATTTTTTCGCCATTTAAAACCATAATTTTATCACCGATTTTTAAATCGGAGACGTCTATCATTTCAACATCATTATTTGTTTTTAATAATCGAGCTTTTTTAGGTTTTATATCTAAAAGTTTGCTTATTTCTTTTTGGTTTTTATTATCGACGTGTTCTTCTAAAAAATTAGCAAATCCAAAAATAAAAATCAATAATATAGCTTCATTATAATGTTTCAAATACAAAGAACCACAACAAGCTAAAATCATTAAAATATGTACATTAAGTGTTAACTTTCTATTTTTTTTTGTTTCTTTATAAGTTTCAACGAAACCTTCTTTAATGATTGAATAGCTACTTAAAATCAAAATCAAATATGCTATTATAATTTTATATTTTTCTGATTCTTGAAAAACACATAATGGTAGAAAAATAAACAAATAAATTAAAAAACTCAAAATAAATAAATAAATTAATTTGTTTTGAATTTTAAATTTTTTTTTTTGTTTACAATTATTCATAAATATAAAGTTATCTTTCTTAGGAAATCCAAATAAAATTTATTTCATATAAATTTGAAGATATCTTTTTATAAAACTTCTTCAGTATTATTTACTTGGTTATTTTCTGTTATTTTATCTTCGCCGTTTTCAATCATTTCTTGAAAAACTTTTTTACATTCTGTTTCGATTATTTGTCTTGTTTCTTGTCTTATTGGATGTGCAATATCTATATAAGCTCCTTTAGAATTTTTAGTACTAGGCATTGCGATAAATAAACTTCTTTCGCCTTGAATCATTTTAATGCCGTGAACTACAAAATCATTGTTTATTGTAATAGTAGCTTTGCCTCTTAATCTTGTTGTATTATTATGATATAAATTAATTTTAACATTTGTTATTTCAAAATTATTAGGTTTATTATCTAAATTTGTAGTTATTTCAGTTTTACTTTCTTGACTGTCTATCATTTCTTGAAAAGTTTTTTTCACGTTATCTTCAATAACTTGTCTAGTTTCTTTGTTGATAGGATGTGCAATATCTACATACATTCCTTTAGAGTTTTTTGTACTAGGCATTGCGATAAAAATACCTTTTTCTCCTTCGATGACTTTGATATTATGTACTACAAAACAATTTTCTAGTGTAATAGATGCAACAGCTTTTAATCTGTTTTTGTTAGTGTATAAATTTGTTCTTACGCAAGTTATTTCCATTGAATATATATTTCCTTATTAATTAATTTATTTTTTTGAAATTTTAATTATTACAAACAACATCTTCCCTCGAAAAAGAGAATACAAAAAACTAAAATATTGTGTTTTAGAAAAAGTTTCTACTTTAATGATTCACTAACATAAACTTCAGTAGTAACTATATCTTATTTAACAAACATTTTAATATTATCTTATTTTTGAAATTAAAAAGTAACTGAGTTTTTGCATTTGTTTGTGTGAGTGTATTAATTATTTATAAACATTTTGTAAACCTTCTACTAAAGAAAGGTAGTTTGTAATTGTTTTGGATAATTATTAACAAAAATAATTTATTTTAATATTATTTATTGTTTAAAATTTTATATTTTCTTTTTTTAAAGAAAAAAAATTAAAAAAAAGATAAGTTATTTCTTTAAAATACGCAACATCTATTTCTTCTGCTCTAATATGCGGAGAGATGTTATTTTGTTGAAAAAAAATTAAAATTTGGCTTTTGCAAATATTAAAATTTTGGCTCAAATTATTTAATAATTTTTTTCTTTTTTGTTTAAAAGCTATTTTAACAAAATATGAAAAATCATTTTTAATAAATTCTTTTTCAAAATCACTTAATAAAAGTTGATCAAATTTTAAAATAATACCATCCACTTTAGGTTGTGGGAAAAACATATTTTTTTTTATCACCTTAATTTTAGTAATATGAAACAAAGATTGCAACATAACACTCAAAGCATTATAATTTTTTTGATTATGACAAGATAAAAGACGCAATCCTACTTCTTTTTGAACCATAATAATTAAATTTTTAATTTGTGATAAAAATAAAATTTTAAATAAAAGTGGAGAAGTTATGTAAAAAGGTAAATTACCAATTAAAATTATATCTTCTTTTTGAAAATATTGTTTAAAATCTTCTTCTAAAGGACGCAATAAAAAATCATCATAAATAATGTCAATTTTATTATTGTCTTCGAAATTTAAAAACTTTTTTAAATCGGGATCAATTTCATAAGCTAAAACTTTTTTAGCTTTTTCCAATATTAAACGTGTTAAACTACCTTGTCCAGGACCAATTTCTACTACATTTTTATTGTCTAAATCAGCTTTTTGAATAATCATTTTTAACAAATTAACATCACTTAAAAAATTTTGTCCATATTTTTTTTTAAATAAATGTTTCATCTTTTTCAACTACATATCTTCTATAAAAAAACATTGATCTTCTTTTCTGAATTTTTATTGCATAATCACAAATTATTGACAATTCTTATTGCAGAAATTACATTCTGTCATCAAATATTTTTATAAACAAAAATATTATTTCCGATATCCTTTTTATTTTATTCCTAAATAATAAGAGGTTCTTTATTATAAGTATAATATATTTTTAATCTTTTTTATCAAAATCATTAATTTCAGTGATGTTGTTTTTGTTTTCTAACAAAATTATTAGATAAATATTTCCGAATATTCTACTTGATAAAATCATTACATAAATTACTTAAAAATTTTATCTTTTTTCTTTTTGTAAATAAAAAACCAAAATATTTATATAAAAATCATCTATTTCTGAATAAACATAAATATCATTAGATTTTACTAAAAAATCCTTTGCAAAATAGAGAATATAATAATGTTGAACAAGATTTTTTTTACCTTAATAAATCTTTTATTTTGTAAAAATAAATTCTAAAATAATAGAAAAACCTATAACTTCAGAAATAATATGCTTTCAAATAAATATGGAAATCGATTAATGAAATAATTTTATATAGAAAAGATAATTCGTTATTTTAACAAAAATTTTATTATTTATAATATCCATTTCTGTATTAGAAATTCAATATGCATTATCAATATAAACATAACAAACCCAGCATAATAAGCATCTTTTTTACATAATCTGAATAATCAAAATCTAATTGATTTATCCAAATTTGTTCAATTAAAAGATATTTATTTTCTTTTTTTATAATAGAAAAGATATTATTTGTATAAACACAATTTGTTTAATTCTAAATATTAATAATTTCATAATATTTAGAAATTATTCGAAAATTATTTACTTCATAATTCGTTTGAAAAAACATCTTTAAATATATAAAAAAATAATAACCTCAACCCACATCATATAATAAAATAACAGTTAATAAAAGTAATTTACTTCTACGGCAAAATATATTCTTTAACATATTATGTTTAGTTTCTAAAAATCTTTTGGCTAATTTTATAAACACTGAAAATATGAACAAACCTTGAGTAATTCATACAACTAAAAATAATATGTATATAACTTAATTGTTCACTACTCCTCAATCTTTGGATTGAAGACATGTTTATGAATTGCTTTATAAAATGATAATTAATATATATATATAACCGTAAATAGAATCATAACCGAATAATGGTTTTTTAAATTCTGTGAGTAATTGATAATTGTTATTCATTATATTTAATGTTTAATAAAACTTCTTTCTAAATAATTGATTTTTAATTTCATTTAGATTTTATTTTTAAAATAAAAAATAATACATATTTTAAAGTTTATTATAATTAGAAAATATTTCACAATTGTTTCAAATATTAAACAACAATTTTATTAATTAATTTTACTGAATCACCTGTTTTTAATAAAAAAGCACTTGCATCATCAGTATCCAAATGACACTCTAAAGAAAAACTATCATCTACTCGACACAAAACATTTCCTAAAATACCTGATTTAATACCATTAATTTCGATATTAACTATTTGTTTATCTACAACATTAAAATCAAGTGCTTCTTTTGTAGAAAAATGAATATGTCTATCAGCAATAATTACCCCTTCTTTAATATTTACTTGTCCTTTAGGACCTATTAAAACAGCTGGAGCTGAATTAGTAATATCTCCTGAAGATCTTACAGGAGCTTGAAATTTACATCTTAAATTATCACTTTGACTTATTTCTATTTGATCTAAATTTCTAGTTGGTCCTAAAATACGAACATTTTTTAAAATATGTCCCGACGTACTCATAACATCAATCTTTTCTGCCGAAGCAAATTGACCTTTTTGTTTCAAATTTTTAAAAAAAGTTAATTGATAATTTTCGGTCCCAAACAAAACATCAAGTGTTTTTTGAGATAAATGTGCATGTCGGCCTGAAATTCCTAATAGTATTGAATTCATAATTAAAATAAATCCTCATTCCTTAATATCAATATATTTTCTTTAAAATTATCTATATTTCTGAATTACAATTCTTTCTTTCGAAAACAACAATATAATTATTACTTTTTTATAATTTAATTATATAAATAATATAACATAAAAAAATAAAAAGAAATTTATGAATAAAATATTATATATTTTTATCCAATTTATTTTATATATAAAAAAGATAAATATTCCACAAATAAACTAAATATTAGGTGTTAATTTCACAAATTATTTATTATTTATAAAAATATTTAATTTAATTTAAAATATTTAAAATGCGGTTGTTTATTGTGTTATTTGACATTTTATATAAATCGTTGTTGTTAACGAAAAATTCTTTATTTATTTTTTTATGTTTTTTTAATTCGTTAACCAATTTTTCCCATATTGTCAATTTGTTATTCTTATATTCTTGAATAATTTCTTGTGCTATTTTATATGAATTATTTATAATAAGTCTAATTCGTTGGTTTTCGTCATTTTCTTCTATCATTATAATATCATTTGGTGTTTTTAATGACATTTTAAAATCTTTTACTATTTGTTTAGTATTTTGAATAGCTTTTTCTAAATCATCACAAGAACCTTGACTAACATCGTTTAAAATTACTTGTTCAGCCGCTCTTCCACCTAATAATACAATAATTTTTTTAACGACATCATTAAAAGTAAATAATAATTTATTATTTTGTGGCGAACTGCTCAATGTATAACCGCCTATTGAGCCTCTTGATTCTATATTAATATAACTGACATCAAAACCTAAAGCATGAGATACAACGGCATGACCTAATTCATGTACAGCAATCCTGTTTTGGTCTGCCTTAACATTTTCATCAGTTTCATCTTGTTTGTTTTTAGGTCCTAATTTTACTTCATTAAAAGATTCATATAATTCATCAGTTGTTAAATGTTTCTTCTGTTTTGAAGCTAATTCAAATGCTTTTTTGATTAAAGAATTAATATCTGATGCAGTTAAACGAGATTGTGCGAAAAATTGTAATAAAGTTTTATCTTCTACAATTGCATTTACATTTACATCGGTAACTCGTGATCCTCTTTTTTTTAAAAAATATTTTAACATATCTTGGATATCTATTTCTTTAGGCGAATCTAAAAAAATTTTTTTTCCTAAACGTCCTTCTCTTAATAAAGCTTTATCTAAAATATCTTCTCTATTAGTAGAACCTAAAACGATACCATAAGGAGGATATGGATTTTTTTCATTATTAGAATTAAAACCATCTATTTCAGATAGTAAAGCATTTAAAGTATCATCTCTTTCGTTTGAATTTCCGTTTGATTCAAAACTTCTTTTTTTCCCGATAGAATCTATCTCATCAATAAAAATAAAAAAATATTTTTTATTTTTTTGTAAAGCTGTTTCTTTAGCAATTGCAAAGAGTTGTCTAACACGAGAAGCTCCTAAACCAACGAATTTTTCTACAAAATCAGAACCATTAACTACAAAAAAAACAGCATTATCTTTTATTTCACCAGCTAAACATTTAGCTAAATAAGTTTTACCAGTACCAGGTGGACCGCATAATAGTATACCTCTCGGTATATGATCGATATTGGATTCAGGTTTTTTTATATTTTGAGCTAATTCGCAAATATCATCAAATATAGAACTATAACCTTTCCAATCTTCCAGTTTTAAAGTGTTTTCACAAACCTCTTTTTCTTTTCCCCATGATTTTGAATCATTTTGTAACAAATTTTTGGTGTCTTTCATTTGATATATAAGTAAACCAAATAATATAATCATAAAAATATTAACAATAATACTTATAATCTTTTGAATTAAAGTTAAATAATATGACTTAGTTTTTTTCTGTAATACTATTTGAGTATATTGCGGTTTTTTTTCTGGTTCTTGTGGTTCTTCGAACATTTGTGGTTGCCAATTCATAAATATAAATTTCCTTTTCTATGAGATCGGTCTAAATTACAAAAAATGATGATTTTAATCAAAAAATCATTTTTTTATTTTTTGAATTTATATTTTTGTACAAAATTTTGTAATAAATGTGTTTTTTGAGTATTTATTTTAGTTTGAGTATAATTCAAACTTAAAGGGACTAATTTATTAATAGTAATTAAAACAAAATTTAAAAAAACTTTTTTTTTGAATTCAATTAATTTAGATTTTATTTTAAAATTTATTTTATCTAAATTATTAAAAATATTTTCTAAATTATAAAATTCTTGTAATAATTTAATAGCAGTTTTAGGTCCTATAGAAGGGACTCCTTTAATATTATCCGAACTATCTCCCACTAAACTTTTAAAATCAACTATTTGATTGGGTTTTAAACAAAAATCTGATTCTAATTTTTGAGAATTATAATAAAGAACATTTTTTAATCCCTTCTTAATTAAAGCAACTATAACATTATTGTCTACTAATTGAAGAAAATCTTTATCACTAGAAAAAATAACAACAGAAACATTATTTACAGAAGCTTGTTGTGCAAGGGTTCCAATAATATCATCTGCTTCATAACCATCTTGAGAATAATGCTTAATACCAGATAATGTCAAATATTCTCTAATCAAATGAATTTGTTTAATTAAAGCATCTGGTGTTTTAACACGTCCTTTTTTATATTCTTCATACATTTTATGTTTGTCTGTTTTTGTTTTAGAATCGAAAACAACACAAATATAATTATCGCTTTGTTTTAAAATTTGTTTAAACATATTAATAAAAACAATTAATGCATTGACATCTTCGCCTTCATTGTTTTGCATTAATTTTGTATTTTTATAATAAGTAGCGTAATAAGCTCTAAAAACTAAAGAATTACCATCTACTAAAACTAACTTACGCATTTCAATTATAATCCTTATTACAAAATTTTTAATTTAAAATTTTATTCAATAAATCTTCAGGATTATTTAAATCATTCAAATCTAAATTGCCTAATTGTTTCGATATTTGTTTTTGTTTTTTAATAAAATCCATCAAATACTGAACATCAATTATTTTAGTTCCTGAACCTTTACTAATTCTTATTCTTCTTCTATTATTGTTTTCGATTAATTTTGGTTTTAATCTTTCTTCTTTGGTCATGCTTTTGATAATAGATTGAAATTTATCTAAACAATCTTGTTCTAAAAAAGGCATTTGTTTTATTTTGGAACTAATTCCCGGAATAAAATTTAATATTTTTTTCATAGAACCTATTTTTTGCAATAATTTAAGTTGTTTCATTAAATCATTATAATTATAATCTTCTTCTAAAATTCTATTAAATGTTTGTTGTTCTTCTATTGTATTTACTTTATCATTAACATTATCCATTAATGTTAAAAAATCACCCATATCTAATAATCTAGAAGCAATACGTTCTGGATAAAAAATTTCAAAATTATCATCATCATGTCTTTCTGATGAAGAAGTAAACTTAATCGGTAACCGAGTGATATATTTCATCGATAAAGCTGCTCCTCCTTTTGTATCAGAATCCATTTTGGTTAAAATGATTCCTGTTGCTCCTATGTTTTCGTGGAAACTTTTAGCTATATTAACCGCTTGTTGTCCTAAAAGAGAATCAGCTACAATTAATATTTCGGAAGGATTCACTTTTTGTTTAATTGTTCTTATTTCTTCTATCATCTCATTATCAATAGTCAAACGCCCTGCAGTATCAATAATAACTGTGTCAAATTTATTATTTAAAGCATATTTGATGCCATTATCAATAATATTTGCAGTTATTTCGTTTGATTGAGAAAACACTTCAATATTTATTTTTTGACCAATAGATTTTAATTGTTCTACAGCTCCGAATCTATTTATATCAGCAGCAATTAATAAAACTTTTTTTTTCATTTTTTTTTGAATAAAAAAAGATAATTTCCCGGCAGTAGTTGTTTTACCACTTCCCTGCAAACCTATTAAAAGAATAATATCTAATTTTTTATTTAAAGTTAAACCGACATTTTTATTTCCTAAGATAAGTGTTAAAACATCTTTTATAATTTTAATAACTTGTTCTTGTGGTTTAATTCCTTTAATAACTTCTTTACCTAAGGTTTTTTGTTTAATCAATTCATTGAATTCAGTAATAACTTCATAACTCACATCAGATTGTAAAAAAGATAAACGAATATCTTTCATTATTATTTCTATATCTTGTTCGCTAATAAATTTGTTGCCTTTAATTTTATTTATAATTTTGGTTAAACTGTTACTTAAAAAACTCATTTTTTTATTTAATACCGCTTTTCTTTATCGTTTTTATAACTAAATATCATTGTCCAAATAAAGCATCTATATAATGATTGATATCAAACGTGATTAAGTCGTCAGCTTGCTCGCCAACTCCTATATATTTAGTTGATAAATCATATATATGTTTGATAGTTAAAATTAAGCCACCTTTACCAATGCCATCGAATTTAGTTAAAATAATACCGCTTAAATTAATAGCTTGATTAAATGTTTCTACTTGTTTCAAACCATTTTGTCCGAACATAGAATCTAAAATTAAAAAAGCTTCATGGGGGGCGTTAGGAATTATTTTTGCAATAACTCTTTTAATTTTTTCTAACTCTTTAATCAAATTAACTTTGTTTTCTAATCTTCCTGAAGTATCACATAAAATAAAATCAAAATCTTTATTTTTAGCATAAGTTAAAGCTTCGAAAAATAAACTTGATGTTGAAACTTTACCTTCTTTATAAAAAACTTCACTATTAGTTTTTTCGCCCCATTGTTTTAATTGTTCTACAGCACCGGTTCTAAAAGTATCTCCGGCTACTAATAACACTTTTTTGTTCTGTTGTTTGAACTTAGAAGCTAATTTACCAATAGTTGTTGTTTTTCCTACTCCATTAACTCCAACAAACAAAAAAACTTTTTTTTGTATTTCTTCTTTATCAATATTTATTTTGTTTGATTTGACATTATCTTTTGTATAAAAAGCCAAAATTTCTTTTTTGATTAAAGGTAATAATTCTACAGATGCCAAAATTTTATTTTCTTTAATTCTTTGTTTAATTAAAGAAATTAAATAAGAAGAAGTTTCAATTCCGATATCTGATTTAATAAATAAAATTTCCAAATCATCTATTAAAGATATATCAATATTTTCTTTTGCTACAACAGCTTCATGCCATTTAATAAAATTAAATTCTAATTTTTTAACCCCTATTAAAATTTCTTTCTTAGGGTTTTTTTTAAATATTTTTTTAAAAAAATCAAACATAAAAAACACCTTTATCATAATATTATATATTATATAAAAAATTAATAATGAAATATTTTTTTATTTATTTGAATTATTTTTTAGATTTTTTTTCTAAATTAATAATTTTATTACATTTAGGAAAAGCACTGCAACCTAAAAATTCACCATATTTACCTTTTCTTTTAACTAAAAAAGAACCACATAAATCACATTTTTCTTCTGTTACCAAAACAACTTTTTGTTGTTTATTTAAATTCATAATTTTATTACATTTAGGAAAAGCACTGCAACCTAAAAATTCACCATATTTACCTTTTCTTTTAACTAAAAAAGAACCACATAAATCACATTTTTCTTCTGTTAATTCAGGTTTAGGTTTTTCTAATTTTTGACTAGCTATTTTATAAAGTTCTCGAAATTCATTATAAAATTTTTTTAAAAGAGTTATTTTATCGATAAGACCTGTTGAAATATCATCTAATTTTTTTTCCATTTTTGCTGTATATTCAACATTAATTATTGAAGAAAAAAAATTATCTAAAATATTTTTGGTTAATATCCCTTTTTCTGTACAAATCATTTTGCCATTCTCAATAACAACATAAAATCTTTTTTTTAATATTTCGATTATTGAAGCATAAGTAGAAGGTCTACCTATTTTTAAATGTTCTAATTCTTTAATTAAAGAAGCTTCTGTAAAACGAACTGGTGGAGTAGTCATTTTTTTAATTATTTCAATTTTATCAGGAACATATTCTTCATTTTTTTTCCAAGAAGGTAAAAAAATATTTTTAAATGGTTTGTTGAATATTTTTTGATAACCATCAAAAAACATTTCATTAGCTTCTGCTTCGAAAAGATACTGATCGACTTCAAAAACAAATTTAGTTGCATTGATAATCGATTCTGACATAAAACTAGCTAAAGTACGCTTATAAATCCTAGTATATAAAGATAATTCATATTTATTTAAATATTTACTTAAACTTTCAGGAGTTCTTTTGATATCAGTCACTCTAATAGCTTCGTGAGCATCTCCAATATTGTTGTTTGTAATATTTGTTTTTTTCTGATTATGTCCTAGATATTCAGAACCATAAGTGTGTTTGATAAAAGATTGAATTTCTTGTGTAAACTCAGAAGAAACTCTAAAAGAATCAGTCCTCATATAAGTAATCAAACCGATTCGTAAATTATTTATATCTACTCCTTCGTAAAGTTTTTGTGCTATAGACATTGTATTTTTAGCGCTCATTGAAAGATTTTGAAAAGCATCTTGTTGCAAAGTAGATGTAATAAAATTTTGTGGAGGTTTCTTTTTAATTTTTTTCTTTTTAATAATTTTTAATAAAAATTTTCTATCTTTAATTTGATTAAAAATTTGAAGCGCTTCCTCTGATTTCATTTTATAATCTTTTGGTTTAATAATTAAATTGGCTGTAAAATCAGCAAAATGAACTTTAATTAAATTAAATTCTTCGGGAATAAATTTATTACGTTGTTCTTCTAAATCAACAATTAATTTTAAGGCAACCGATTGAACTCTTCCAGCTGATTGAGAATTGATTTTTCTAACTAAACGCGATAATTTAAACCCGATAATTCTATCTAAGATTCTTCTTGTTTCTTGAGAATCTACTAATTTTTTATTAATACTTGAGGGCAATTGAAATGCTTTTTGAACTACATTTTTAGTAATTTCGTTAAATAAAATTCTATTTTTTTCTTCAGGATTTAAACCTAAAATTTGGCTCAAATGCCATGCTATAGCTTCACCTTCTCTATCTGGATCTGTTGCTAAAAAAACTTTTTTATTTTTAGTTTTTTGAATTAATTCTTTTACTATTACTTTTTGTTTATCAATAATTATATAATCTGGTTTAAAATTTGCGGAAATATCAATCCCTAAACGTTCTGAACCTTTTAAAGATAAATCCCTAATATGTCCTTTAGAATATAAAACTAAAAAATCATCACCTAAAAAAGTGTTGATAGTTTTTGCTTTTGAAGGAGATTCTAAAATAACTATTTGTTGTTTCATAAGTATATATAACTTTCTTTTTGAGACATATCTTTATTTATGCACCTTTTATAAAAAGTTTTTAAAATAAAGATCATAATTTACTTTTGGCATTTGCTTACTTCTAATTTTTTTTAAAATTAAATTTAATAAATTATTTTCTTGTTCCAAATAAAATGCTTTAGAAGCATTATTATATATTTTATTTCTTAAAACTTGTAATAAATTATCTTTTTCTAGCTCTTCAGAAGTTAAATTAAAAAGAGTTTTTAAATGTGTAAGATAATTATCTTTTAAATATTTTAATAAATAATCTACAATTTCTGCATTCATAAAGAGATTTTCTTTTATGCAACCACAAATAGCTAAAGAATAACCTATTTCTTTATAACTAAATTTAGGCCATAAAACACCAGGAGTATCTAATAATTTCATATCATTATTTAAAGTAATCCACTGCATTTGTTTAGTAACTCCTGGTAAATTAGCGGTTTTAGTTATTTTTTTACCTGCTAAACAATTAATTAATGTTGATTTACCTACATTAGGAACACCCACGATCATCAATTTTAAAAACTTCTTTATCTTTTGATTTTGAAATTGTAAAATCTCTTTAATTTTGGGATATATTTTATTAATATTTAATTTTTGTTTAACATCGATATTTAAATTATACAATATTTTTTTTTTATAAAACAAATTGAGAAAAAAACTATTTTGTTCTAAATCAGCTAAAGAACTTTTATTCAATAAAATTAAAAACGGTTTATTATTTAAAAATTTCAAGAGTTCAAAATTCATACTCGAAAAAGGGATCCTTGCATCTAAAATAATCAAAATACAATCAACTAATTTTAAATTATTTTTAATATTTTTTAAAGTTTTAGACATATGCCCAGGAAACCATTGAATATCAATCACTATTAAATACCATTTTTCTATTTATTATAATAATATATATATTATTTTTTCAATTCTTTATCTATTTCATTTATAATATCATTTATATCTTTACTTTCATCTGCTATAAATCTTTGTTTACTGTAAACTTGTGAAACTTCTTCACCGACCATCGAAATAATCAAACATCCTATTTTATCAATAAGTTTATTATAACAAAGTTTAATAAAAATTTTTTTAGCCCAATGGAAAGGATTAATAATATTTAAAGTATTAGAAAATATATTGAAAATTTTATTAGTTTTACGGTATTTATCGATATATTTTTTATCTACTAATTTTTGTTTTAAAACAAAAATTTGTTTTAAAGTCATTTTTTTAAAAAAGAATATAATTTTTTTATTAAATAAATCATTTATTCTATCGTGCAAATATTGCATCAATAATAAGCTTTCTTCGATAGTAATTTCTAAATAAGGAGCACTGGAATCGGGATAAAAACCAGAAGATATTTCTAAAACTAAATTTTTGCAATTGTGAAACAAAAATAACATATAATCTTCTGGTTTGGATTTAATATTTTCTTTAAAAATATTTTGTTTATCTTGAATCAATATATTAATATCTTCATTTTTTAGTTTGTCATTTTTATTTTTTGTTTTTTTAATGTTTTTCTTTAATTGTTTCAAAACAGATATTAAATACAATAAACAAAAAATTATTAAACCAAAC
This sequence comes from Candidatus Phytoplasma fraxini, assembly GCF_038024965.1. Taxonomy (NCBI): domain Bacteria; kingdom Bacillati; phylum Mycoplasmatota; class Mollicutes; order Acholeplasmatales; family Acholeplasmataceae; genus Candidatus Phytoplasma; species Candidatus Phytoplasma fraxini. The sequence goes on from NZ_CP146843.1 coordinate 363,353, forward strand.
AAAAATCCTACAAAAAAAGATATAAAGATTTGGAATTTATTTATATAATAAAAATCCATAATCATTAAAAACTCCTTATTAAAAAAATAAAATTTCTTTTTATTAATTAAAAAAGTAAATTAAAAAAAGAATTTCTTTAAATTATACCAAAATATATATAATTTTTGCTGCCAAGTGTAGAATTAAAATATAAATTTGGTATCCAAATAATAATATTTTGTTGATCTGTAACCAACCAAATTTTTTCTCTTTCGATTAAATTGATTTTCGAATTTATCAAAAATTTTTTTAATTTTTGTCTTCCAAAATTAAATTGTAAAATATCACCTGGTTTTCTTTGTCTTAATACAAAAGGGGGTTTCAGTTTTTCTGAATCATAAAATATTTTTTGAACTGAAGAACAAAATAATAAAACACGTTTATCAACATTATAATGCAATGAAGGTTGTATAATAGGGTTTATGTTTATTGTTGTATTTTGTTGTTCCCAAAAAAATTTATTATATTGTTTGACTAATAACCACTTCTGAGAAGGCAAATTCCATGTAATATTAGGTTTTTGAATATTTTGCAACCCTTTTACAATATTATTGATCAAATCAAAATTTTTATAAATGTCTTTTTGTTCTAATAAACATAAAATAATATCTTTTTGAATAACATTATCTAATTGTACAAAAGATTTTAAATCAAAATAATTTTCTTCTGTTTTTTTTAAAAAACAATTAGTTTGTTTTCTTATAAAAGTATTCATTTCGGTCATTTGACAATGAAATTTTTGAATATTTTTCGAAAAATTATTTATTTCTTTGAAAAAAGGAATAATTTTATTTCTTATTTTATTGCGAGTATATATATTTAAATTATTAGTATAATCTTCTAAAAAAGGAATTTTATTTTGAACTGCATAAGATATAATTTTTTCTTTCGAAACGTATAAAAATGGTTTTAAAAAATAAAAATTATCATGCAAATATGATGATTGCATCCCGCTATATCCTAACAAAGAACTACCTCGTGAAATTTTAAATAAAATAGTTTCTGCTAAATCATCTAAATGATGAGCTGTTATTAAATAAAAAGTTTTATATTTTAAAGCTATTTCTTTTAATTTTTGTTTTCTTAACATTCTAGCTTGATTTTGGAAATCTTTTTGGTCAATATTCAATTCAAAATAATAAAAGGGGATTTTTTTAAAAATACAATATTGTTGGATTAAAATTTTATCTTTAAATGATTGTTTTCTTTTTAAATGGTTAAAATGCACTACAACTAATGAATATTTTAAATTATATAAATAATCTAATAATACCATAGAGTCTACACCACCACTAACTGAAACAATATAAATATTTTTTTTATCCAAATTTAAGCATAAATGAATATTCACAATAAAAAATCCTTTTATCTTTTTAATATTTTTTATTTTATTATGTGTTTATATCTTTTTTAATTTTAAAATATCTAATTGTTTGTCATCCACTGGACTAGGACTTTGCATCATTAAATCTTGACCTTTTTGGTTTTTAGGAAAACCAATAACATTTCTAATATTATTGGTTTTAGTAAATAACATAACTAAACGATCTAAACCGAGAGCTATCCCACCATGAGGAGGAGCACCATATTTTAAAGCTTCATTTAAAAAACCAAAATTATTTTCTATTTCTTCTTTGTTTAATCCTAATTTTTGAAAAATAAATTCTTGAATATGATAATTAAAATTTCTTAATGAACCGCCACCAACTTCATAACCATTCCAAACCAAATCATAAGATTGTGATTTAACATTTTCAGGATCTTGGTATAATTGATTAATATCTACTGGCGCAGTAAAAGGATGATGTAATGAATAGTATTTACCTTCTGATTTATTAAATTCAAATAAAGGAAAATCAACAACCCATAATAAAGATTCTTTTTGACTATCACATAAATTTAATTTTTGTGCTAATTGATTTCTTAACAAACCTAAAGATTTTAAAACATTATTGTGGATTTCTAAATCATCATCAAAAATAATAAAAAAACAAATTTCTTTTTCTTCTAAAAAAGAATTATCTATAACATATTGACTTAAATACCCTCGAAACAAATTATTCTTTTTTTGCATAAAATTTAAATTCAAATCAAATCTATCTTTAATTATTGTTTTATATTCATCGATTATTCTTCTAGAAAAATAATTAGAATAATTTTCGATATTAATTTTAATACCTTTAATTTTTTGTTTTCTGTTATTTTTTATTAAAGCAACAGAATCAAAATAAGATGTGAAATTTTGAATAAATAAATCAAATCTTAAATCTGGTTTATCTGAACCATATAAATTTAAAGCTTGTTCATAAGTTATTTGAATTAAAGGAGTTTTTAATTTTTGATTTAAAATATTTTGAAAAAGATTTTGCATTATTTCTTCAATTAAAATCATTATTTCTTTTTTACTAAAAAAAGAAGTTTCAATATCTATTTGAGTAAATTCTGGTTGTCTATCAGATCTTAAATCTTCATCACGAAAACAACGAGCTATTTGAAAATATCTTTCAAAACCAGAAATCATATATAACTGTTTAAAAATTTGTGGAGATTGAGGTAAAGCATAAAAAGAAAAAGGATTAATACGAGAAGGTACTAAATAATCTCTTGCTCCTTCGGGTGTAGATTTAGATAAAATAGGAGTTTCTAATTCTAAAAAATTATTATCCAAAAGAGTTTTTCTTATATTTTGAGTGATTTGATGACGTTTTACTAAAAATTGTTTTTGTTTTTCTATTCTCAAATCTAAATAACGATATCTTAAACGATGATCTTCTAAAGAATCTGTTTTATCAAAAACATTCAAAGGTAAATCTTGGGCTTGAGATAAAATTTGACATTTTTCAATTAAAATCTCTATTTTCCCTGTTTTTAAATTTAAATTTTTATTTATTCTTTCGCGAACTAAACCTTGAATCTCGACTACACTTTCTACCTTTAAAGAAGATATTTGAAAATATTGAGGATGTTCTTTATCGAGAACTAATTGTATAATGCCAGAAAAATCTCTTAAAATTAAAAATATTTTCGCTCCTATATTTCTTTTTCTTGCGATCCAACCTTTAATTAAAACTTGTTGTCCTTGATTTTTGAGTGTTATTTCTGTATTAGAAAAAATGTATTTGGTTTTCATTCTATACATGCAATCTTTCTTTTAAAAAAAATATTATTTCTGATGTATCTATGATATAAGATTTTTGTTTCGAAATATCTTTAATAGTAACTTGATTTTTTGCCATTTCTTTTTTACCTACAAAAATAATATATTTAGATTCTAAATCTAAAATCTGACGAAATTGTTTTTGAAAATGTAATATTTTATAATTCATTTCAACTTTTATATTATTTTGTCTAATTGTTCTTAATAAAAATAAAGCATCTAACATAAGAGTATCATCTAAAACAAATACATAAACATCTAATTTTTTTTTTGGATAATTTTGAAAAAACAAATTTTCTTCTAAAACTAACATTAAACGTTCCATACCAATGGCACAACCTATACTATTAATTTTGCGACCACTAAATTCTTGAATCAGCTCGTTGTAATTACCGCCACCACCTAAAATAAAATTTTGTTTATGTTTAAGTGAAAAATAAGAAATTTCAAATACAATATCAGTATAATAATCTAAACCTCTAACTAATTTGAAGTTTACTTCGAAATTAATTTGAGCTTTTGTTAAAACCTCTAAGAGAGTTTGAAATTTATATTTAGATTCTGGAGTTAAATAATCAAAAATAACCGGAGCATCTTTTAAAAATTTTTTAGCAACACACTCTTTACAATCAAAAATTCTTAAAATATTTGACTCGATTCTTTTTAAACATAAATCACATAATTGATTTTTATTTTTTAATATATAAGGTTTAAAATCATGTAAAAAACTGTTACGTGAGTTTAAATCTCCTAAACTATTAATTATAATTTTAGATTGTTTCAAATTAAGTTCATTTAAAAGATCATTGATTAAAATAAAAATTTCTATTTCTAACACAAAATTTTGAATCCCAATCACTTCAAAACCTATTTGATTAAATTGTCGATAACGTCCTTTTTGAGGTCTTTCATAACGAAAAAAAGGTCCATAATAATAAAATTTTTTTAATTCATTAGCATGATAAAATTTATTTTCAACATAACTTCTAACGATAGATGCTGTTCCTTCTGGTCTTAAAGCTATTTTTTTACCTTTTTTGTCTACAAATTGAAAAAGCTCTTTTAAAACCATTTCAGAATATTGAGAAGAACGTTGAAAAATTTCATAATATTCTATAATAGGAGTTCTAATTTCTTGAAAATTATAATTTTCTAAATATTTTTTTATTTTATTTTCTATAATAACCCATTTATCAATTTCAGGAAATATTAAATCATGCATTCCTTTAATTTTTTTCATAATTTTATATTTAATTAATTCCTCTATAAATTTGATAAATATTCGGCAATTGAGATAAATGAGAAATAAGTTTTTCTATTTCTTGAATATTATTAATTAAAATTTTTAATCTAATTTTTGTTTCATTATTTTTGTAATTAATTACGTTCATTTTTAAAATATCAATACCTAATAAATGAATTTTTTTATTAATATCAATAAAAACTGAAGGGCCTCGTGCCACTATTAAAAAAATCCAAGTAAAATATTTTAATTTAGTATTTTTATGCCAATGTGCAGAAATCATTTTATCGGCACTATTTTTATATAAATTAGGACATTGTTTTCTGTGAATTTTAATACCACCTTGCCCTTTAGAAATAAAACCTAAAATATCTTCGTCGAAAACAGGGGAACAACAATTAGCTAATTGTAATTTAACGTTTTTAACTCCTTCAACGAAAACACCGATATCATTATAATAAAATAATTTATCATAATGTTTAAGTATTTTAGTATCTGCTGATTCTTTTTTTTTGTCTAAAGCTTCATAAATTTTACTGATAACTAAGTTACAAGTAATTTTTTTATTAGCAATAGCAATATATAATTCATTCACATTATGGATTTCTTGTTTATGAAAATATTTATTTAAAAAATTTGGATCAATTACAAAATCTATTTGTTTGCTATTTAATTCTTTTTTTAAAAGTTCTTGACCTGTTTGAATTAAATATAAATTTTCTTTTTTATTTTTATTTAAAAATTTTTTAATTAATTTTTTAGCATAAACGGTTTTAACTATTGTTAACCATTCTTTGTTTACACGAAAAACATTTTTATTAGTTTGAATATCAATAATATCACCGTTTTTTAAAATGTAATCTAAAGATACAATTTTACCATTGATAATGGCGTTTGTTATTCTGTAACCAATAGAAGAATGGATGAAAAAAGCAAAATCAATGGGTGTGGAACCTTTTGGTAATTCAAAAACTTCTTGTTTGGGAGTAAAAACATATACATTTTCTGTTAGAATATCATTTTTAATAGCATTGACAAAATATTTAGAATTTTTATGCAAATTACTATCTGAATCTTGAGTTATTTTAATTAATTCTTGGTACCATCTCAATTTTTGAGCAATTTCTAATTGTTTATCTTTTTTGGAATAAGTTATATTCTCTTTATAACCCCAATGTGCAGCAATTCCTTGTTCAGCGATTTCATTCATTTTTTTAGTTCTTATTTGCAATTCAAATAAAGTTCCATCTTCAGATAAAACAGTATTATGTAAGGATTGATATAAATTAGATTTAGGAACCGCAATATAATCTTTAAATCTTAATGGTAAAGGTACATAATGAGAATGAATAATTCCTAAACAACGATAACATAAATCTACTTCATCTACAATAATACGAATAGCTAATAAATCAAAAATTTCGTCAAAACTTAATTTCCTTTTATTCATTTTTTTATAAATACTATAAATATTTTTGCTTCTTCCGCTGATAGAACAATTTTGAATATTAGAATTATGAAATAAAACTTCAATATTACTAATGATTTTGTTAATAGATTTTTCTCTTTCATTTTTTTTCATATTAATCAAACTAGAAATACGATAATATTCATTAGGATTAATATAACGAAAAGATAAATCTTCTAATTCTGATTTGATTTTGAATAAACCTAAACGATGTGTTAAAGGAACATAAATACTTAAAGTTTCTTTAGAAATACGCACTCTTTTATCAGGTCTCATTATTTTTAAAGTTTGCATATTATGCAATCTATCAGCTAGTTTAATAAGTACTACGCGAATATCATTCGCCATAGCTAAAAACATTTTTTGTTGATTGTCAATTTGTGTTTGTTGTTGATTAAACACAATTTTAGTTAATTTAGTAGTTCGTTCTACTAAGACAGCAACATCTTCACCTGCAAAAGATTTTAATTCTTCCAGAGTTAAATCAGTATCTTCTAGTGTATCGTGTAACAAACTCGCAATCAAAGTATTAGGTTCACTCTTTAAATCAGATAGAATTTGAGTAACCATAATAGGATGAATAATAAAATCTTCTCCTGTAGCTCTTTTTTGATTTTTGTGTTTTTCTTTAGCTAATAAATAAGATTGATGTATTTTATTCAAAATATCAGTATTTTTAATATATGACTTAATTTTAGCCATTAATTCAGAATATATTTTATTTTCTTGTTTAGATTCGTTATCAGTTGTATTTGTTAATAATAACACAAACTAAACCGCCTATTCCATTTTATATACATAATTTATAAATGATATTTTCAAACATTAAACAAATGCAAATACATAAGTTTAAAGTAAATTTATACATAAATCATTTTTTTATTTCGAGAATAAACTTCTTTTATTATCCCAGCACCTAAACAAAAATCTCCTTTATAAAAAGTACAAACTTGGCCAGGAGTAACTAATTTAATTTTTGGAAAATAGTTCACTTTAATTTTATTATCATCCAAAAATAATATTTCAACTTCTTGATCAGGTTGACGATAACGAAATTTAGCTGATACTTTCATTTTATCATTTTTTTTATAAAAATAACAACCACAATCTCTCCAAACAACATCTACAACTAAAGCTGAATCACTATATAAATAATCACTGTCTGAATTTTGATCAACATAAAGAGTATTAGTTTTTAAATCTTTACCAACGACATACCAAGGAGATTGGTTTTCTTTTGTTACTTTTAAATTTAATCCTTTTCTTTGGCCAATAGTATATTTGATAACACCTTCATGCTCTTTTAAAAAAACACCATTTATATCTTTTATAGGTCCTTTTTTGGTTTTTAAATAATTATTTAAAAAAACAAAAAAATTTCTTTCGCCGATAAAACAAATTCCAGTAGAATCTTTTTTAGTAGCAGTAATTAATTTCTCGTTCAAAGCAATTTTTCTAACTTGTTCTTTAGTAAATTCTCCTAAGGGAAAAAGAATATTATTTAACTGTTGTTCTTTTAATTGAGATAAAAAATAAGTTTGATCTTTATTATTATCTAAAGCTTTAACTAAAATATTTTTTTGATTTTTATAAATAATTCTAGCATAATGCCCCATAGCTATATAATCAGGTTTGAATTGTTGAACATATTCTATAAAAGCAGTAAATTTAATTTTATTATTACATAAAACATCTGGATTAGGTGTTAAATTGGCTTTTAAACTTTTTAAAAAAGAAAGAAATACTTGATTCCAATAATCTTCTGATAAATCTACTTTATGACATTTAATTTGTAACTGTTTAGCTACTTGAAGAGCATCATTAAAATCTCGTTCTTGCGGACAAATATTATCATTAATAAAAGAATTACCTTGAATATCATAATTCAAACTACTATCCCAATTACGCATAAAAACACCTTCAACATCATAACCTTGTTTTTTTAAAAGAAAGGCAGCTACACTGCTATCAACGCCACCAGATAATCCAATAATTACTTTTTTTTTCATATTAAACCTTTAAAATTAATAAATTAATATATTTAATTTTGTATCTTCTCTATCGATGTTAATAGGAAGTTGTAATTCTGTACGATATGACAAACTACAAGATAAGATTTTAGGACCAGGAGAAATTCTGTTTCTTTTATATTGATTTTTATAAAAATTTTTAATATATTGAGAAATCAATAACAAACTTTCTTTATAATTCAAAAAAAATGTTTGTTCTAATAAAAAAGCTATTTTTTCTTTTGACAAACCATTATTCAAATGATAATACAACATAAAATCTTCTATAATAATCTTTTGATCTAAAAATTTTTCTATTTGATGCAAATAAAAATTTTTAATATTTTCGTCAACAAATCGATATTTTGTTTGAAAATAAAAAATAATTAATTCTACCATTAAAGTATTAGGTATACCTGAATTTAAATTATATAAATGACTATTAGATTGACAATTATAAGTTATTTCCCCGTTAGCATTATCAGATAAATTATCGCTTACTAAAACTAATTTATTCAATTCATAATTAAATGATGCTTCAAAACATTTCATTTCTTGTCGAAAAATTGTAACATTATTTATACCTAAATTTTGAAGTAATTTTTTTGCAAAAAATAATCTTTCTGAATCATCTATATAATTATCTTCTTTTATAATAATTTCTAAATTTTGAAGAGGTTTTTTATTATCTTTCAAATATTGAACCGCTACTAAAAGAGTTAAAATTTCGTTTAATCTATTTTTCATTTCTAATAAAATTTTATCATCAGGATTAGACGACATTGTTGTTTTCAAAGATAACAATTGAATAACATTAGATAATTTCAATTGTTTATTTAATTCTGTTTTATCTTCATTTAAAAAAGGTGTTGTATTAAAAGATTTTTCAAATTCATAACATTCTACTTTATTTAAATTAAAATAAGACTTATAAAAAGGGAATTCTTTACCAATAATTTGATCCGCATAAGTTGTATCTATTCTTCTCTGATATTTAATAGAGTCTACACAAACATCTACCACTAAACTAATATCTTGATTTGTTAAATCTTTTTCACCAATAATCCGGCCTGCAACAGCAGCGATTTTATGATTAGAAAAAAGATTATCTAAAGAAGATTCGGTTATACCACTACTAGTATAAAAATAACCTCCAATTTGTTTACGAGAATGATCTAAAACAGCTAATTTACGAAGTGTATCTTTATCTACATGTTCAGTAGAAGAAGATAAATTAAAAATTAAATGAGCTCCATTCAAAACCAATAAATCACTCGGGGTTTCGATTGTCCATAAATCTTGACAAATTTCAACACCAAATACAATATCAAATTCCTTATTAATAAATAAAATATTTCCTATAGGAACTTTTTGTCCTAAAAAATTTATTATTTCGGTTTTTATATTTTTTCCTGATTGAAACCATCTTTTTTCCTTAAATTCTTTATAGTTAGGGATTGTTTTTTTTAATATAATACCTAAAATTTTTTTATTTTGGATAACAACAGCTGCATTAAAAAGAACTTCTTTCAATAAAAAAGGCATTCCAATAAAATAAACGCCTTGAAAAGAAGTATTATTAATAATGAATTCCAAAGAATTCAAGTTTTCTTTTAAAAAAGTAGTTTCAAAAAATAAATCTCCTGCTGTATAACCGCTTAAACATAATTCAGAAAATAAAACAAAACTTGATTTACTTTTGTTTAAAATTTTAATGATATTTTTAGCATTTTCAAAAGAATTACCAATATGCAAATCGGGACTTGATAATTCTATTTTAACATAACCATTTTTGTACACTTATAAAAACCTTTCTGAAATGTATTTTACTATTTTCCATTGATATATGTCAAAATTAATTCAAAATTTATTCATTTAAATGTTTTTTTTATTTAAAACATCTCTTTTTTCAATTATAAAGCCAACAATAATTAAAGATAAAAAAGAACAAAATAATCTAACAAAAAAATTACTTATTTTTTTATCTTCTACCAAAGAAGACAAAAAAATAATAATTCCGTCGGTGCACAATAAAACCATAATAAAATTAATACCATAAATATCTTTTAAAATTTTTTGCAAAATATCCATACCACCCGTATTATAACCTAAATTACGAATATTACTCAAGGTATAACCAATAAATAATCCTCCTAAAATAGAATATATCATAAATAAGACACTCTGATTTTCTATTAAAATTGAAAAATATAATAAAATTTTGTTTCTATTATCAATTCCTATATAATGATTCAAAATAAAAAAACAAAAAGTTAACAAAACAGCTGACAACAATGTGTTTTGACAAAATTCTTTACCAAAAAATTTATAACCTAATAATATTGTTAATAAATTAAACAAAAAAATAAAAATAAATATCCATAAATCAAAAATTTTGGGATTGGATAAACAATTTGAAAAAAAAAATTAATAATTTGATTTGTTAATAAAGATAAACCATCTAAACCGCCATTATTTAATTTAGGGCCTATAAAAAAAAAATAAATCGTAAAAGCTAAGAAAATATCATTAATTATGACAAGAAACCATTTATAAAATTTTTTTTTATAATTATTATTATAATTGATAATATTTTGCATAAAAATACATTTCCTTTTGTATTGATATATTATACATTTTGTGTCTTTTAACATCTTTATATCCCTCAAAAGGGATTTCGAATGATAAAATAAATTTAATTTTCGATAAGGTATATATTGTTAACACAATCCTTAACTGTCACGATATCCTCTGTAACAGACTTCTAGAGATATGTCATTAGACCTGATTTTTTAGAAAAATATTTTTTTTGTTAATGTAATTATTTTCATATGTCTTTTTTCAAAATGTTTTTAATAGCGGTTGTTGAATTTATTCAATTATCTTTATAAGTTATATTAGCATTAAGAATATTCTGAGTTATAATGTTTTTTAAGATTTTTTTAAAAAATAAAATTTTATTTTATATATTTTTTTATTGTGATTTTCTTAAAAAAGCGTTTATAAATTCATCTAAATGTCCATTCATAACTAAATCTAATTGAAAAACCTCATGATTAGTTCGGTGATCTTTTACCATTTGATAAGGATGAAAAACATAACTTCGGATTTGGTTTCCCCAACTAATATTTTTTTGTCCTTCTTTCAACATATTTTCATTTTCTTTTTGTTTTGTGAAAGATAAATCTAATAATTTGGTTTTTAAAATTTGTAAAGCTTTTTCTCTATTTTTGATTTGGCTTCTTTCATTTTGACAATTAACTACTATATTAGTAGGTAAATGAGTTATTCTAACAGCTGAATCTGTTGTATTAACGTGTTGTCCGCCTGCTCCGCTACTTCTAAAAACATCAATTCTTAAATCTTCTTCTTTAATATCAATTTTAATTTCTTCTTTAATATCTGGTAAAACTTCACAAGATACAAACGAAGTATGTCTTCGTAAATTAGAATCAAAAGGAGAAATACGGACTAATCTATGGACACCTCTTTCTGTTTTTAAATATCCATAAGCGTATTTACCTTGAATCAATAAGCTAACCGTTTTCAATCCTGCTTCTAATCCTTGTTGCAAATATAATATTTTTACTTGAAAATTTTTCTTTTGAGCATATTTTTGATACATACGATATAACATTTCGCACCAATCTTGAGATTCTGTACCACCAGCACCCGGATGCAAAGTTAAAATAGCGTTATTCTCATCATAAGGTTGATTTAATAAAATATTAATTTCAAAATTTTTAATATCTTTTTGAAGTTGTTTTAATTCTTTTACCAAAACCACTAAATCATCAGTATTTTCTTCTATTATATCCGATAAAAAAATTAAATCATTTACTTTTTTGTCTAAATTTGTAAAATTATTTATTTGTTCTTGTAATTTATGACATTTTCTAGTAATCTCTGTAATATTATTATTATCTTCCCAAAAAGAAGATTCTGTCATTGATTTATTTAATTGATTAAGTTTTTCTTTTTGTTCTTTTAAATCTATTTTTTGTTCTAAATCCAATAAAATGATTTTACAATTTTCTAAAATTTTATTAATTTCGTATTTTTCCATATGATTCAATAAATCCTTATAATACAGTATTCTAATTCCATGGTTTTTTTGCTATTTTGTGTTTTGTTCTTTTTTTCTTTCTATTTAAAGAATCTTGATTTAAATTATTGTTTTTGGATTCGCTTTCTTGCTGTTTATTCATTTCTAATAAATCCTCTTTAACCAAAGAAAATTTTAAAATCATATGTGTTATGTCATAAGAAATCTTATCAATCATTTCATTAAAAAAAATACGCCCTTTTTCTTGGTAAACTGTTAAGACATTTTGTTGTCCATAACTCACAAAATTAATACTTTTGCTTAAAGTATGCATATCAGAAATATGAGTTTTAAAATGATTATCAATATTTCGGAGCATAATCAATCTTAAAGTTTGAGTGTAGTATTCTTTATCATCAATTATCAAGTTTTCTTTATGTTTAGCTAAAATATTAACTATTTTGTCATGAACCAATTGAATTATTTTTTTGTCAACATCACTTGTATTTGTGTTTTCTATTTGTTCTTTTAATTCTTCTATTGTTATAGAATCTTTAGGCAAAAATAATTTTTCTAAATAATTAATAAAATCAATTAGATTTTGTTCTTCTTTTTTTAACATTTTATTAAACAAAAAAAATTTAACTTTTGCATCTACTGTTTTAGTTATCATATTTAAAGCTAATTCTTCTATTTTGTCGGTCATTAATATTTCTTTTCTTTGTTGATAAATGATTTCCCTTTGTAAACCTAATACAGAATCAAACTGTAAAATAAATTTACGATAATCAAAATTCGAAGATTCAATTTTTTTTTGCATATTAGTAAAAAATCTAGTAAAAAATTTAAAAGAAATATGTTTGTTATTATTATTTTTATCTTTATTTTTTTGTAACAATATAATTATATTTTGAATTTTATTAGCACCAAAACGTTGTACTAAATCATCATCTCCTGAAACAAAAAATCTTGAAAATCCTGGATCTCCTTGGCGACCTGCACGACCTCTTAATTGGTTATCGATTCTTCTAGATTCATGTCTTTCAGTTCCTAAAACAGCTAAACCGCCTAACTCTACTACCCCTTCGCCTAAACGAATATCTGTACCACGTCCGGCCATATTAGTAGCTATCGTAATAGAACCTTTTTGACCAGCTTTAGCAATAATTTCTGCTTCTTTTAAATGATTTTTAGCATTTAAAACTTCATGAGGAATTTTTCTTTTTTTTAAATTTTTAGAAATTTGTTCTGAAATTTCTACAGTAACAGTCCCTATTAAAATAGGTTGTTTTTTTTTATATCTGGTTTCTATTTCCTGAATTAAAGATTCCCATTTTTCATTTAAAGTTGCGAAAACAAAATCAGGAGCATCTTCTCTGATCATTACTTTATTAGTTGGAACTTCGATAACTCTCATATTATAAATGTTAATAAATTCTTTTTCCTCTGTTTTAGCTGTACCAGTCATACCAGATAACTTTTTATAAATACGAAAAAAGTTTTGATAAGTAATAGTTGCGCTAATCTCGGTTTCTGCTTCAATATGACAGCCTTCTTTAGCTTCCAAAGCTTGATGTAAACCATCACTAAATTGTCTTCCGTGTAAGACTCTGCCAGTAAATCGATCAATAATTAAAATCCTATCATTATCTACTAAATAATCTTTATTTTTGTTCATAAGAAAACAAGCTTTTAAAGCGTTTTTTATGCAATGTAATAAATTATAATTAATACCATTATATAAATTTTTAATTTGAAAAAAAATTTCAGCTTTTTGAATGCCTTTTTCAGAAAGTTCAATTGTATTAGATTCTAAATCAATTTCATAACAATCTTGTTTTAAAGTTTTCGCAAAACGATTGGCATCTCTATAAAATTTTATGCTTTGTCTAGCCGGACTAGAAATAATTAAAGGTGTTCTAGCTTCGTCAATTAAAATGGAATCTACTTCATCAATAATAGCATAATTATATTCTCTTGTCATCAATAAATCTTCAACATTAATTTGAATATTATCTCTTAAATAATCAAAACCTAATTCACTATTAGTAGAATAAAGAATATCACATTTATAAGCTAATTTTTTTGCTTGAAGATTTTGTTCTTTGATATTTAAACCCACAGTCATTCCTAAAAAACGAAAAACATCTCCTATTTGGCCTTCAGATTCACGACGAGCCAAATATTCATTAACAGTCACAATATGAACACCCTGGCCACTTAAAGCGTTTAAATAAGCAGGCATAACAGAAGTTAAAGTTTTACCTTCACCTGTTTTCATTTCAGCAATTTGTCCTTTATGTAAAACGATAGCACCTAACATTTGAACATCATAAGGAACTAAACCTGTTACTCTTTTACAAGCTTCTTTCGATAAAGCAAAAGCTTCTGCTAATAAATCATCTAAAGAAGCTCCTTCGTGATAAAGTTTTTGTAATCTTTCTGTTTCTTTTGGAAAATCTTCATTATTTAATTTAGCAAACACATCGCTGAATTTTTTAATTTGTTCTAATAATGGTTTTATTTTTTTTAAATATTTATCAGAAGAATTAAAAAATTTTTTTACAAAATTAAAAATCATTTTATATTTGTACCTTTCTTAAAACATAAAAAAATTCAATCAATATAAAAATAATTTAACAAAATTTTATTAAATCAAAAAATATTTTAATTATTTTTTTATTTTATTTCAAATAATTTAGCCAAAACTAAAATATTTTTTTAAATTCAATATACTTTAAACTAATAATTGCAAAAATGTTAAAAAAAAATAACAATATAAAATGATTATTTGTCGAATTAAAATTATTTATTTTGCATACTATTTTTATAAAGAAAAATAAAAACTATGTTTATATCTATTAAAAATAGTTTTTTCGATTACTATTTATACTAATTTAGTAGTTTCTAAATATTTAATTCCAGCTAAATTTAACAAACTCCATGGTTTACTGAAATAAGGGTGAAAAGAAAAATCTTTAAAAGCTAAAACATCAATAGTAGTTTTTTGTTCGATACAAACACTTAAAGTATTCATTTTTTCAGTCAAATCAGTAGTAGATAATATTTGACCACCTAAAAGCACACCAGTATCTTTATTAAATAAAATCTTTAATAAAACTTTATCGTATTCTGGCATAAATTCTGGTCTATTAGCATCTTTGATTGTAATTGTATCATAATTGATACCTAATAATTTAGCTGAATGTTCGTTTAAACCTGTAGAAGAAATACTTAAATCATGAATTTGGATACAACTTGTACCTTGTGTTCCTGAATATTTATAAATATTTTCGTAAATATTCAAACCTACAATAGTTCCTGTTCTTACAGCATTAGTAGCTAAAGGGATATACATGCTTTTTTTATCCAGAGGATTATAAACAATATTTATACAATCACCACAACCATAAACATCAGGATGAGAAGTTTGTAAATATTCATTTACTTTCAAAGCGTTATTAGCATCTAATGTTAAAATACCTTTAACTAAATCGGTATAAGGTCTGAAACTAATACAAGCAATAACCATTTCGGTTTCATAAGAACCTTTATCAGTTTTAACATCAGTGACTAAACCATCTTTAGTTTCGAATTCAATTACTTTTTGATTTAAAGCTAATTTGACATTATGTTGTTGTAAACTCTCTTCAGCTATTGAAGTAAATTCTGGGTCTAAATATTTAGGCATAATTCTATTTTCGATATCTATCAAAGTTACTTCTTTTTTTTGTTTAGAAAAAGCTTCAGCTAATTCTACGCCAATATATCCTGCACCTACAACTGTTATTTTATTAACATTTTTAGCATATTCAATAATTTTATTAGCGTGTTCTAAATGTTTAGATAATAAAACGTTTTTAGAATGAATACCCGGAATATTAGGAATTATCGGCCAAGAACCAGTAGACAGAACTAATTTATCAAAATTATCAAAAAATTCATAACCATTTGTTAAATCTTTAACTAAAATTTGTTTCTTTTCTAAATCTAGGTGAAGAATTTCATGTTTTAATTTAACATTAGCTCCTAAATGAGTTAATTCTTCGGCACTAGAATAAAAAAGACCTTTTCGATCTTTAACTACTCCACCGATATATAATGCTATTCCGCAAGACAAAAAAGAAACGTTGTCGTTTTTTTCATAAATATTAACTTCAAGATCTTTGTTTTTTTTTAACATTGTTCTAACGGCGGCTGTTCCTGAATGATTACAACCAATAACAATTACTTTCATTATACATCCTCGTTTTTAAAATTTTTTTTATTTTTCATAATAACATAAAACAAAAATAAAAAATAAATATTCAATATAATTATAACTTAATTTATTTTTTTTATTAAGTCTTTTTATTTTAATATCAAAAAAAATTCAGCGCTATATTATAGAAATTAAATCTTAAAAAATAATTTTAAGTAAAAACATTGTAAAAATAAAAATAAAATATTATATATAAAATAACATGCAAAAAAATTCATTATAAATATTAATTTATAAAAACATAAATTTAAATTTATGTTTTTATTTTTTTATTCGAAATATTATTGAATGTACTGCTTTTGCGCTGTTTTATTTTTTTGAGAAAAATTTTGTTTCCAACAATGTTTTTTAAGAATTAAAATTAAATAAATAATTTCTTATCTGTTAAAACTAATAAAAAAACATTTTAATTAGATAAAAAGTTTCTAATATTTTTTATAATTTGTTAATTTCAAAAGATATTTTTTTTAATATTTTAACTCTTAACTACATAGTTAAGAGTTAAAATATTAAAAATCTTCCTACAGAGTATTTTTAAAAACGTAACAATCAGAAAGACACATTTCTTTCTAAAAAATTTTTTTTAGAAATTTTAATTGTTTATTTATTTTTTTGTAAAAACATAAATAAATTTGTTTAAATAAATTTATTTATTAAAAATATTTGTTTAAATTTTAACTTTCACAACCGTTCCAAATCTTATCAAATTTTCTTGATAATTTTGTTGAATTTTTGTTGAACTAATAAAAGGTTTTTTGAAAAATTTGAAAATAATTTTTATTTTTTGGTTTAGTATTTGGTTTATAAAAAGGCATATTTTTCTTTCTCTTTTCTTGTTATTGAACACCCCTTTGGGATTTTATCCAAAATATGCTATAATAATTATTTTGTATCATTTATACATAATCAGGTGTATTCATTAAATAATTAAAGAAAAAGCTATAAATGAGTTTCAAAAACCAAACTATTTATAGCTTTTTCTTTTTATGATTTTCTGTATAACGTTAAATTGGTCGTTATTAAATTAATTTTAGGATAGTTTTTATTAAGATAAGTATTTGAACATAAAAATTCTATATTTTTGCCAAAAGATAATAATGTTACTAATAAACTAGTTTCATCTCCTATAAAATTCTTTTTTCTACTAATTCTTAATCTTAAATTAGGTTTATTTCTAAATTCATATAAATTTTTTTCTTGTCCTGAATCTTTTGGATCAATTAATAAATTAATAGAAGAATTTGGTTTTAAATCTTGATTTTTGATATATAAAGTAATTGCTTTTTCTTTTAGTATTTTTTGAATATCTTCCATATTCATTTTAAAATCATCTTCTTGATGGCCTTCAAAATTAGAAAGCCTATAATAACATTTTTGTGTTTCATAATCTAAATGAGTTTTTTTAAAAAAACTTAATTCATTAGGTTCGCTAGAATATCCTTTAGGTATATCAGGTAATAAATTAGGTTGTTGTTCTTCTTCATTCGATATTTCTTCGGGAAGATTTGGTTCCGTTTGTATTATATGTTCGTCATTTTTGTTCAATTTATTAAATATAAAATAAAACAATAAAAATAATGTAATTATTAAAAATATTATTAAAATATGTAATTTCTTTTCAGAAACTATTTTATTCATAATATATTTAATTTACCACCTTAATCGTTATTTTTATATTAAAAATTTAATCAAAATATAACAATGTCAAATATAATAGTAATTCAAATTAATATATTAAAAATTACTACTAATTATAATTATATATAAAATAAAATAATAAAAAACATAATATTCTTGAGTAGTTCAAAAAATGAGTTGAAAATAATCTAAATTTTTAATAATTTATTTATTCAATAATGAAAAGTTAAATTATAATTATTATTAGTTACACATATTTTTATTATTTTTTTATTTTTATTTCAAATTTGATTTATTATTTAAATTCAAAATATAAATTTAAGAAGAAAAAAATATGCAAAACAATAAAAAAAATTTTTGGATAATTGAAACAAAGAAAACCAAAACAAAATTAAGTTATTTTAGTTTGATTTTTATTTTAGTTTTTATTATTTTTTTGATACAACAAAAAATTTTTAATAAAAAAGAACCTTTATCACAAGTAATTATTAAAACTAATACCATTGAAATATTAGTAAAATTTAATAATAATTATCCTAGAGCTTTAGCTTATTTAAGTTTAAATCAATTTCTTGTAGGTTTAACACAAGATAAAATAGACGATTATCAAATAATTTTGAATTCATTAAATGATTATGATGAATTAAATGTAGACAAAATTTTAAAAGGTTTTTTAAATACAGCTTCTACGCCTTTGATTCAAGGCGCTATTGATTTTTTAGGATCCAATTTGAAACAAAAAATCAAATTAATAATTAACAACAATCCTAATATGAGTGTAGAAACAATCAGTCCAGTTGATAAAGACAAAAAAGAATTACTTTTTAAACTTAAAAACGACAGAGAACATTTTTTTATAAATGATTTCGAAGATACTGTAGGAGATGGATATTGTTTTTTTAATGCTATTATTTATTTATTAGACCAAACAAAACCTAATTGGAAAGAAATAGTTTTTTCCAAACAACAACAAAAAATTTTCACAGACGAAGAAATAAAAGAAATTTTATTTAAATTTAAAAGTAAATAAAATTTGAGCTTGTTATAATGAAATTAAGCCTCAAAATAATAAGCAAAGATTTATAAAAAACAACAAAAATATAGTTGCAAATAATGTCATCTTAATTTAATTAGTCAAAATATTTTAAAAATCAGAATAAAGAAGTAAAAAATACTGATTATATTCCAAATTATATTCAATAAACATGGTCAAAACAATTAAAATAAAGATAAAACTTTTGGCATTTTTATTTTTAATCAGTTTTTTTGTATTATATATTTTATTATGTTCATTAAAAATTATAAAATTTGAAAATATATTTTTAGAATAACTGAAAAGTATTATATATATATTTTAGAGATAAAATGTTACAATTATAAAAATTCATTTTTGTTATTTTGTTGATGATTTGTTAACTTTATTTATATAAATAAATAATAGAAACATTCAAATATTTCAAAAAATATCTTTTGAAATTAACAAATTACAAAAAATATTAAACACTTTTAAATTTAATTAAATACTCTTTTTTTGTTAATTTGAAAAGATATGAAATTATAAACTTAATTTTAAGCCTGAAAAAAATAATTTTATAGATAAAAATTGTGTAAAACATGGAACAGTACGAAAATATTTTTTTGTATATATTGTTTTATATATAATGAAAGCATAAAAGATTTTAAAATTTTTGTAAATTTACTTAAATAAAAAAACAATACTGAATTTTTTTATAAATCTTTTTAAACTTTTATAAAAATATAATGATAATATAATTGCGTTTATTGATGAGATTTATCTTCTCATCTTTTATTACAAACAGCCCTTCTCGAAACTATGCAAGTAAGTTTCCAAACACCACTGTCATATAAATCTTAATTTAAATACAATTTTTATTCTCATTAAAAAATTCTTATAAAAAAAGGGAAACTAAATATGCAAAAAGAAATTAAAACTAAAAAACTATTCAAAGCTTTAACTGTAATTTCAATCATTTTATCTTTATTATTTATTTTATTATCTTCAGGAACTTATGTCAATTGGAAAACAGCAACTAACTTACAAGAAGAAAGTGAAAAACAAAAACAACAAACGGCAAATATGCAAAAAAAGATTAAAGACATATCTAGAACTGTTGAATCACAACGAATTCAACCAATGACTAATTCTGGTGATTCAACTTCGCCCCATAAACCTTCTTCTTCAGTACATCAAGACAACCAATATCCAAACATTTTTCAACCTTCTCAAACTAGCAAATTCTTATCTTTTGATAAAATTATAGGAATGAAAAAAGAAAAAGAAGCGATGCAAGAATTTATGGATTATGTAAAAGGTTTAGAAACCGCAACACACAATGAAAGACTTGGAACAGTCGAAGCTCCAAGTGGAATTATTTTATATGGAACCGCAGGAACCGGTAAAACCATGTTAGCAAGAGCAATAGCGACTGAAACTAATTTGTCTTTTTTTGAAATTTCATCATCAATCTTTTCTCAAAAATATAAAGGAGTAGGAAAAGATATGGTAATTTATTTATTCGAAGCCGCTAGAAAAGAAGCAAAAAATTCTAAAGGTGCTATTATCTTTTTAGATGAATGCGAAACTATTTTTGGTAATTTAGGTAATTTAAAAGAAGAAAGCGAAACCTCTAACATTGTAAATCAATTCAAAACCGAATTAACTTCGACTGAAAATGATGAAAAACATCCAGTTTTTGTAATTGGTGCAACTAATCATTTTAACAAATTAGATGAAGCTATTAAATCAAGATTCGATTACAAATTAGAAGTTAAAGTAGGAAATTTTCAAGATCGTAAAGAATTTTTAAATTTTATGATTAATAAAAGAAAAAATCCTTACTCCGCCGAAGCTAAACATTATTTAACCGAAGATATTAACGGAACATTAGATAAAAAAAAATTGATGACGAAATGAAAGCGAATAGAACTTTGGACAACTTATTAAAAGCAATTGCTAGAACTTATTATACAGTTGCAACTACAGAAGGTAATACAAGACAAGATATTAATATCGAAGATATTAACAAAGCTTATTCAAAAGTTTACAATACTAATGAATTTCCGACATCAACATTTTCAAGTTAATAAGAAACCAAAACCAATTGATAATAAACGAAATAACCAAAATATAGTAGAAAAAACAGATTGTCAAATAACAAATGATTCAAAAATTGAATTGTTCTTTTAAAAACAATTTTTAGCTATAAAATTGTTCTTTAAGACTATAAATTAAGTCGATAATTAGATATCTTGTCGAATGAAAGAAATATAATTTTTATTTTAAAAAGTAAATTTTTATAAATATTACAAATGATTATTTTTTTAATGATTAATTTAATAAAAAAATTTGGCTTTCTACTGGTTTCTTTTTAAAGTCAGAATCAACTTAATGGTTATTGTTCAAAAATTTTAAGAACAAAAATATATTAAAAAAAGTATCATTGAAGATTGTTTTACAATCAATAAATACTTTTAAAAAATTCATAAAATATATATTTTTGATTTTAAATTATAAATAATAATTATTGAAAAATAAGTTATAATTATTAAGTGAGTTATAAATGTATAAAAAAAATTTAATTAGTATCGATTAAATATGTTTTCTAACAAATAATAATTATTATCGAATATTTATCGTATACATATAATATTTTTATATTAGATAAATACTTTATTACTTGTGAATATTAATTGAATTTAATACAATTATTAAAAAATTATAATATATATTTTATATATATGTATATATGATTCAAATTAATAAAAATTTTTTCAAAAGGACATTGTATCATGGAATTATTTAATTTATATAATCCTTTAAAAAAACAAAAATTACAAATTTTGGATTTAGAAGGTAAAGTAATAAATTCAGAATTAGAACCTAAAATATCTGATGATGAATTATTAAAGATGTATAAAACAATGGTTTTATGTCGTATTTCTGATATAAGAGCTATTCAATATCAACGTCAAGGTAGAATGCTTTCTTATGTGATTAATCAAGGACATGAAGCTGGGCAAGTTGGAACCGCTTCTGCTTTACAAGATAAGGATTGGATTTCTCCTTATTTTAGAGATATAGGGTTATATTTATATCGTGGTATTTCATTAGAAAATATATACCTGTATTGGTTTGGTAATGAAAAAGGTTCTAAAATGGATCCTAATAAACGTATTTTACCTGTAAATATTATAATTGGTTCAGGTGTTAATATAGGAGCGGGTTTAGCCTTAGCTAGTAAAATCCAAAATAAAGATGAAGTAACTTTGACTACAATAGGTGACGGCGGAACTGCTCATGAAGAATTTTATGCAGGTTTAAATTTTGCTTCTGTATATCAAGCTCCTTTAATTGTTGCGATTCAAAATAATCAATATGCTATTTCTACTCCTAGAAAAATAGCTTCTCATTCTGAAACTTTAGCACAAAAAGCTTATGCTTTTGGTATTCCAGGTATCCAAGTTGATGGAAATGATGTTTTAGCGGTTCATGTAGCTATTAAAACATTTGCAGAAAGAGCACGTCAAAAAAAAGGCCCTAGCTTAATAGAAATTATAACTTATCGTATGGGAGCACATACAACTAACGATAATACAAAACTATACCGTACGAAAACTGAAGAAGATGAATGGAGATTAAAAGACCCTATTATTCGTTTTCAAAAGTATTTATTAAATAAAAAAATTTTAACTCAAGATATGATAGAAGAAATAGAACAAGCAACAGAAAAACATGTTAAACAAACACATGAAAAAATTATGTCTTACGGCGATAAAGTAGAACCTATTGAAGTTTTTGAACATATTTATGATAAAATGACACCTCAATTAGAAGAACAACACTCGGAATACGAAGCTTTTTTAAAAAGCAAAAAATAATCATAATATCGTATGTTTTAAATAAATATATTTTATCGAGAAAATGTTATAAATAATTTTTATAGCATTTTAAGTTTATTTATATTAAATTTAATAATTTAATATAAAACCCGATACAATATCATATTTAGATAGGATAAATATTAAAAAGGAAATCAAAAAAAATGAATTCAAATAAAGTTTCAATGAATTTATTGCAAGCTATTAATCATACTTTAGATATTCAGTTAGCTAAAAATCCCAAAATAGTTTTATTTGGCCAAGATATTGGTAAATTAGGGGGGGTTTTTCGAGTTACAGCTGGTTTACAACAAAAATATGGTGAAGAGCGTGTTTTCGATACTCCAATAGCCGAATCTGCTATTGTAGGTAGTGCTATAGGAATGTCTATGAATGGATTAATTCCGATTGCAGAAATTCAATTTGATGGTTTTGTATATGTTGGATTGCAAGATTTAATTTCACATGCTGCAAGAATGAGAAATCGTTCTAGAAATAGTTTTTCATGCCCTATGGTATTGAAATTTCCAGTTGGTGGTGGTGTAAAAGCTTTAGAACACCATTCGGAATCTTTAGAAGTCATTTTAGGTTCAATACCAGGTTTAAAAGTAGTTGTTCCTTCGAATCCTTGTGATGCAAAAGGACTTTTAATTGCTGCTATTAATAGCCCAGATCCTGTAATTTATATGGAACCTAAAATTTTATATCGTGGTAAAAAAGAAGAAGTACCATTAGAAGAATATGAAGTCGAAATAGGAAAAGCTAAAATAGTTCAAGAAGGAAAAGATATTACTTTAGTGGCTTGGAGTTCTGCTGTTCAAATTTCTAAATTAGCAATAGATTCATTAATTCAAGAAGGTATTTCTGTAGAATTAATAGATTTAAGAACTATTAACCCAATAGACAAAGAAACTATTTTAACTTCTGTTAAAAAAACAGGTAGATTAGTGGTTGTTCACGAAGCAACTAGAACTTATGGTCCAGCTGGTGAAATAATATCTTTAGTTAATGAATATATTTTTGATTTTTTAAAGGATTCGCCGCAAAGAGTTACGGGTTTTGATATTATTATGCCTTTAGCTAGAGGCGAATATCATCAAAATTTAAATCCTGATAAAATTATTTTTAAAATTAAACAAATGTTTAATAAAAAATAAAAAAGAAATGAAAGTTGAGTATTTATAATGGTTGAATTACGTTTTACAGATATTGGTGAAGGAGTGAATGAAGGAGAAATTACTAGAATTTTTTATGAAGCAGGACATGAAGTAAATGAAGGAGTAGACTTGATAGAAGTTGAAACAGATAAAGCTACTGTTCCAATATCCTCGCCTATTAAAGGTAAAATTATTAAAATATTCGTCAAAGAAGGCGATAAAGTCGAAGTTGGAGATTTATTATTAACAATTGAATAAATATTTTAATAATTTAAATATAAGGAAATCGAAATTAATATGATAAATAACGAAAAAAAAAATGATAATAATTTAACAAATAAGAATAAAAATGCATCCAATGAAGTAGAAATTATTAAAATGTCTAAAATAAGAGAAATAATTGCCAAAAAAATGACTGTTGCTAAAACAGAAATTCCCGACGTTACTTTAACAGAAGAAGTAGATATTACTGATTTAGTTATTTTAAGAAAAAGATTGAAAAACGAATTAGAACCACAAGGGATTAAAATAACTTACATGGCTTTTATAGCAAAAGCAGTTATTTCTGCTTTAAAAGAATTTCCATTATTTAATTCTAGTTTTGATTCCGAAAACAATGAAATAATTATAAAAAAATTTATTAATTTAGGAATAGCAATTGATACACCACGAGGTTTAATAGTACCTAATATTAAAAACGCTAATAAATTAAATATTATTGAATTAGCTCAAGAAATACATAAATTAGCTCAAAGCGGTCAAAGTGGTAAATTAACACTTAGTCAACTACAAAATGGAACTTTTACTTTAAGTAATTTTGGCACTATTGGCGGTTTACAATGTACACCTATTATTAATTTACCTGAGTTATCAATTTTAGGAATTGGAAAAATCGTAAAAAAACCAATAGTTAAAGAAGATAATATTGTTATAGCTGATATTTTACATTTATCTTTAAGTTTTGATCATCGTATCATAGATGGCGCCGATGCTTCTAGATTTATTCAAAAAATATCTACATTCTTGCATGATATTACTGAATTAGAAAAACATATTTTTTAAAAAACAAATAAATTGATATATGAAAAAATATGATATTGTAATTATTGGTGGTGGACCTGGTGGTTATGTTTCTGCTATTAAAGCAGCTCAATTAGGTGCTAAAGTCGCTTTAGTAGAAAAACATAAAATTGGCGGTATTTGTTTAAACTACGGTTGTATTCCAACTAAAGCTTATTTGAAAAGCGCTAAAATGTTTGATTTAGCTCAACATATAGAACAATTTGGACTTCAAAAAAATAATAATATTACATTCGATTGGTTATCCATTTTAAATCGTAAAAATAAAATAGTTCAAAAATTATATAATGGTATTAATTTTTTATTAAAAAAAAATAAAATTGATCTTTATAATTCTTTCGCAGAAGTTTTAAATCCTAATATTGTTAAAGTAGGAGATATTGAATTAGAAACTGAAAAACTTATTATAGCGACAGGTTCTAGTGCTTTTATACCTCCTATACCTGGTGCTAAAGAATCTTATGAAAATAAATTTCTTTATACTAGTAAAGAATTAGTTCAATTAGATAAATTTCCACACAAAATAATTATTATTGGTGGCGGAATTATTGGAGTAGAATTTGCATCTATTTTTAATAAATTTAATTCTAAACTTATTATCATTGAAAGACAACAAAATATTTTAAATAACATGGATACTGACATTGTTAATGCTTATACTAAAAAATTAAAAAAAGATAATATTATAATTTATACACATTCTGATGTGATAAAAATCGAAAATAATAAAGTGTATTATAAAACAAAAGAACAAATTTATCAAGAAGAAGCGGATATAATTTTAATGGCTGTCGGCACTAAACCTAATTTAGATGGAATTCAAAAGTTAAATTTGAAAACAAATAAAACAGGAATAATTACTGATGAATTCTTAAGAACTTCTTCTGAAGGTGTTTATGCTATTGGAGATGTCAACGGTAAATATATGTTAGCACATGTAGCTAGTCATGAAGGTATAATAGCTGTTTCTCATGCTTTAAATTGCAAAGAACATCTTTTCCCTATGGATTATAATTGCGTTCCTTCTTGTATTTATGGTTTTCCTGAAATAGCTTCTATAGGAATGACTGAAGACGAAGTTAAAACAAAACAGATCGATTACAAAGTTTCTATTTTTCCTGTAAGTGCTATCGGCAAGGCTTTAACTGATAATGAAACAGATGGCTTTGCTAAAACAATTATTCATAAAAATAGTTTAAAAATTTTAGGTATGCATATATTGAGTTGTAATGCTACAGAATTGATTAGCGAAATAGGAGTTGCTATGGGTTTCCAAGGAACAGCCTATGATATAATTAAAACAATTCATCCGCATCCTACTTTATCAGAAATGATTTTAGAAACTTTTTTAGGTGCAATCGATAAACCTATTCATATGTAATATTTATTTAATAATAAATATTCTAGACTTTGTTTAAAATATATATTAATAAAATAAAACCCAAATATTTGGGTTTTATTTTATTAATGACATGAAATATTCAAAAAAAATTCATTTGTTAAAAGAGAAATAAAATATGTTAATTGATACACATACTCATTTAAATTTTTCTAATTTTGATAAAGATCTTCAAAAAGTTATTCAAAGAGCTTTTGATAATGATATCAAATATTTTATTGTTCCAGGAGTGGATCAAAAAACAAACACAAAAGCTTTAGATTTATCTCTTAAAAATTCTTGTATCAAAATTGCTGTTGGTATTCATCCATGCTATTGGCAAAACGAAGATCCTTTAAGTATTGAAAAATATTTGAATAACCCCCAAGTTATAGCGATTGGTGAAATTGGTTTGGATTTATATCATGAGAAAAATTCTTTATCAATTCAAAAACAAAATTTACAAATTCAAATAAAATTAGCTGTAAAATATAACTTACCTATTATTTTACACGCAAGAAAATCTTTTGACGAAATATATCAAATGTTATTACCTTATAAAGGACAAATAAAAGGAGTTTTTCATTGTTTAACTAGTTATTTAGAAGAAGCTAAAAAAGCTATAGAATTAGGATTTTATGTGGGTTTAGGCGGTATTGTTACTTATGAAAAAGCAATAGAAGCTCATAAAATTGCGCAACAAATTCCTTTAGATAAAATTTTATTAGAAACTGATTCACCTTTTTTAACTCCTTTACCTTTAGAAAAAAATAAAAGAAATGAACCTGGATTTTTAAAAATTATAGCTAAAAAAATAGCTAATCTCAGAAACATTAATGTTCAAGAAATTTCCAAACAAACAACAAATAATGCCAAAAAATTATTTAATTTGGAAATATAATTTTAATTATTAAATTTATGAATTTTTATTAAATTGCGTAAAATTTAAATATGTGTTACAATAATCATTGCAAAGGTTATTCTAAATGACATCAAACATAAAAAATAAAATTAAATATTTAACAGATATACTTGATAAAGCTAATTATGAATATTATCATTTGAATAAAACAGAATTAATAGATGCTCAATATGATGCTTTATTAAAAGAATTATTTTTATTAGAAAAACAATATCCCGAATATAAATTACCTTATAGTCCTACTTTAAAAGTAGGTGGTGTTGTAAGTTCTAAATTCCAAAAAACAGAACATTCTTCACCGATGTTATCTTTGGAAAATGTTTTTAATTTGAAAGAATTAAAACTTTTTTGTAAACGTATATCTAAAAAAAACATTCCTTTTTGTTTTATTATAGAGCCTAAAATAGATGGAGTGGCTATTAATTTAAAATATAAAAAAGGTGTTTTGGTTCAAGCTTCTACAAGAGGAAATGGTTATACAGGTGAAGTGATCACTGATAATATTAGAACTATTAAAAACATTCCTTTAAAAATAAAACAAAACATAGATTTAGAGGTAAGAGGAGAAATTTTATTTGATCACGATTCTTTTCAAAAAATAAATAAAGAGCGAAAAGAAAAAAATCAAATTTTATTTTCTAATCCTCGTAACGCATCTTCAGGAACTTTAAGACAATTAAATTCTACTGTAGTTGCAAATAGAAATTTATCTTCTTTTATTTATTCTATTGTTAATCCTCCTGTTTTTGTGAAGACCCAAGAACAAGTTTTAATATTTTTAAAAAAAATAGGTTTTTCTATTAATCCTTATTATGATGTTGTTATGTCTTTTGAATCATTAAAAGAAAAACTTAATTACTATGAACAAATAAAAACAAAATTACCTTATGATATAGATGGTGTTGTTATTAAAGTAAATGAATTAATTTTCCATGATATCATTGGTGCTACAACTAAATTTCCTAAATGGGCTGTTGCTTATAAATTCAATTCTTTAAAAGGCGAAACTATAATTCAAAATATTGATTTTCAAATTGGTAGAACAGGTGTTATCACACCCGTCGCTCATATTTTACCTATTATGATAGATGGTAGTTTATTATCTAAAATATCACTGCATAATTATGATTATATTAAAAAAAAAGATATTCGAATTAATGATTTTGTTTTAGTACATAAATCGGGTTCTATTATTCCTGAAATTTTGGAAGTTGTAAAACAAAAAAGAACTAATCAAATTTCTTTTCAAATGATTACCAAATGTCCTTTTTGTAAACAACCTTTAACTAAAACAGATGAAGAAGTTGATTATTTTTGTTTAAATAGTTATTGTGAAGAAATACAAATTAAAAAAATTATTCATTTTGTATCTCGTGAAGCAATGGATATTAATGCTTTAGGGGAACAAAGTTTAATTACTTTTTTTAACAAAAAAATAATTCAAAAAATTTCTGATTTATATTCTTTAAAAAATAAATATGAACAATTAAAAAAATTACCTGGATTTCAAGATAAAAAAATCATGAATATCTTGGATGCTTTAGAAAAAAGCAAAAATCAAACTTTTGATAGAATTTTATTTGGCTTAAGTATTAATCATGTAGGCCTTAAAACAGCTAAAATATTAAATCGTAAATTTCAAAATATTATTAATTTAAAAAAAGTTACTTTTGATGAATTAATTAAAATTCCTGACATAGGACCTGAAATATCAAATAGTATTTGCAAATATTTTCAAAATAAAGAAAATTTAAAAGAGATTGATTTATTACAATCTAAAGGAGTTATTTTTGGTAATTTCGATAATAAAATTCAAAACAGTAAATCAGATAATATATTTAAAAATAAAAAAGTAGTTTTAACAGGTACTTTAAATAATTATTCAAGAAAAGAAATAACTACTATTTTGGAAAACTACGGTGCTTGTGTTATGAATGATATTTCCAGAACAACTGATTATTTAATTAAAGGCGTAAATAGTGGTTTAAAATTACAAAAAGCTCATTTATTCAAAATTAAAATAATAGATGAAAAAGAATTAAATTCTCTTTTGATTGAGAATTGAATATTTACAATATAATTACAATAATTATATTGTAAATTAATAAAAAAAGGATTTTATATAAATGCAAAACATCGGCATTGATTTAGTTGAATTAGAAGAAATTAAAAAAATAGGGATAGATAAAATAGTTAATAGAATTTTATCTCACCAAGAAAATTTAATATATCAAAAAATTAATCATTTGACAAGAAAAATTAGTTTTTTAGCTGGTAGATGGGCTGCTAAAGAAGCTATTTTTAAAGCTTATCGTAAAGGAAATTATCAAAATAATTATTCTGATTGGTCTATTTTAAATGATGAAGTATATGGTTTTCCTTATGTTGTTCATTCTTTTTTAACTTGTACAATTATGATTTCAATTTCTCATAGTCAAAACTATGCTTTAGCTTTTGTTATTTTAATAGAATAAACAAATTCGGATTTAATATTAAAAAAGAGTTTTTACGAACTCTTTTTTAATATTAAATTTTTATATGGAATTATTTGTGTCGAAACATTATTATTTTTATATTTTTTATAAATGAATAAAAATATAAATATTAAAATAATTATATTGGTGATTAACACAATAATTTGTTGTTTTTGAAATTTATTTTGTTCATTTAATAACATTATAATTTTTTTATTATTTGAAACTTGTTCTTCTTTTATTTTATCGTCTTGAAATATTTCTATAAAAAAATTTTTTAAATTTATTTTGATTTTTTGATATTTGTCGTAAGCTTCTTCAAAATAAAAAGTTGCCCTATCATATTTATTATTTATAATTTCATTGTTATTAATATTATTATTTGTAAAATGAATATTTTCTGTTTCTTCTAAAATCAATTTAGCTTTATTAAATAAACTTGCTGCTGTTTCTTGTTTTTCTATATTTTCTATTTCTTGTTGTATATCTGTTTTGATCTTAATTGCACTTTGTTTATTATAAAAAAAATCATTTGTTTTAGCTAAAAGTCTTTTTATTTCTATAATTTCTTTTTTTATTATTTCTCTATTAACTAAAGCTTTATATTTTTTAATATTTGTTAAACTATTATTATAATTTTGAAGTGAATTTTGTAATAAAAGAAAAATTTGTTCTAAAAGAGTTTCATTTGTTTCTTCTTGAAATGCTTTTTGTGCTTCTGTAAATTGTCCTATAGCTGTTTGTTTATCATTATCATTTTCTATCATTTGTATTTCATTATCTAATAAAAAATTTTGTATGAAAGAATCATCAATTTGATTTTTTAATTTTTTAGCAATATTTAATTCTATTTCAGCATTTCTTTTTTTTATTAAAACTTCTTGAAAAATTTGAGCAATTTTATCTTCTTGTATTATTTTTTTTGCTTGGATATTTGTTATAAAAATACATATGAAAACAAAAAAAATACAATAACAAAAAAAGTAAATTAAATTTTTCTTATTTAGATAATTTTTTTGTATTAATGATTTATTTATTTTTTAATTATTCTCTTTTCTAAATTTATTTTTTATTTATTTTTTATTTATTTTTTATTTATTTTTTATTTATTTTTTATTTATTTTTTATTTATTTTTTATTTATTTTTTATTTATTTTTTATTTATGGATATTTTGGAAACAAAGAATAAATATCCAAATCATTATAACATATAAAAAAGCTTATGAAAATAAAAAAATTCTTTATAAAAGAATTTTTTTATTTAAGATAAAATAATGATATAATTATGTAGTATTTTTATATAATTTAATATATAACTTATTCAAGTATATTTTATTAATTAAATTATAGAAAGAAAATATTGTTAGTTTATGAAAAAAGGGTTATTATTTTTATATGATGGTTTTGAAGATTGTGAAGCTTTAGCTACAAGATCATTTTTAAGAAAAAATTCGTTAGACGTTTTAACTTTCACTTCAAATATTTCTTTAGAAGTTTGGTCGTCTCAAAAAATTATAGTTAAATCTGATTTATTCATTGATGATATTAAATTATCTGAATATGATTTTTTAATTATTCCTGGTGGACCATATGTCAAAAAAATATTAAAAGAAGATGAATTAAATTTAAATAAAATTTTAACTATTATAAAATATTTTGCAGATAATAAAAAAATTATTGGTGCTATTTGTGCTGCTCCTTCTTTATTAGGAAAATTAAATTTATTAGTAAACAAGAAATTTACTTGTTATCCAGGTTATGAACAATATATAAAAGGTGATTATTGCCCTAATAAAAGAGCAGTTACTAGTGATATTTTTGTGACTTCTCGTTCACCAGAAACAATTTTCGATTTTGTAGAACATTTGTTAAAAAAAATAAAATAATTTTTGAAAGTAAATAATATTTGTCTTGTCTTTTGATGTTCTTAGGATATAAATTTTTATCTTTTTAAAGAAATTCATTAAACAAAATTAAATGTATATAAACGACATTTGTAGAAAGAATATATATTATTAACAAAAATGTTAATAATTTAAATAATATTACTTTGAACGAAAAAAATAATAAAAAAATAACTATTCTAGGATTTTCATTACCTTTAATTCTTATGATTTTGTGTTTAATTGTATTTCATGTATTTTTAAGTTATAATAATAACAAAATAGTAGAACCTTTAAGTGATAAGAAGAATCCAATAGAAGAACCTTGGCATAATTTTATATCAATGTTAATATTTATAATGTGTTTTTCTGGGTTTCTAAAATATATAGGTTCTAACATGCCTATTTTAAAAAATATAGGTGGCGGCCCTATTTTATGTTTGCTTATTCCTGCTTTTGTCTTTAATTATAATTTTGGGAATGGACAATTTCAAGGTTTTCAGGAAGCATTTAAAGAGAAAGCTTCTTTTTTTGGTAAAAACGAAAATATCGGTTTTTCTGATTTTGTTATATCATCTTTAATAGTTGGTAGTCTTGTAGGTATTCAAAAAGGATTTTTGGGTAAAGTATTTAAAAAATTTTTACCTTTAGTAATTATTTCTTTAACAATATCAGCTTTATGCGTGGGAACAATAAGTTTATTTTTAAAACCTATACCTATACAAGGCTTAGACTCCCACTCCCAGAGTACTAAAAATGCTTTTTTAGATTCTATTTTTTATATTTTTATTCCAATTGCATCAGGCGGTATTACTTCCGGAATAATTCCTTTAACTAAAATTTTTTCACAAGTACAAAAAGGATCAGAAGACGCTTTTAAAACTCATATTTTACCTTCTTTATTGATAGCTGGTATTTTTAGTGTTGTTTTATCTGGTTTGATTAAAAAAATTTGGGGTAAAAGTAAATATAGTAGTCCTAATAAAACATTAGAAAAAAATATAATAAATTCTGAAGATAATCTGAAAATAACAAAAGAAATCGCAAAAAAAGAATTAAAAATTAATTACGAAAATATTACTACCGGTTTAATAACTATTTGTGCTTTTTATATAGTAAGTGGTTGTTTTGGTGTAGGCATATCTAAATTATTTAAATTAATACCTATGTTTAATAAAGTAGATGCACCACCAATTATTATTTTGTTAGTTCTATTAGTAGTAATTTTAAAATTTTTCGATTTAATTACACCTTATTATACTCAATGTATAGAACAAGCTTCTAAATTTATAACAACCAATTTTACATCTGCTATTTTCTTTTTATTAGGGATAGGAACGGATTTTAATAAAATCATAAAGTCTATGTCGCATTGGCCTTTTGTTTTAATATGTTTATTATGTGTAATAATAACTGCTTTATCAGCTGCTATCATAGGTAATAAATTAGGATATTATCCTGTTCAATCTGCTATTTCTGCAGGTCTTTGTTCAAATAGTATTGGTGGTATCGGTAATATCGCTATTTTAGAAGCTTCCGATTCTATGGAATTAGCTCCTTATGCACAAATATCTACTCGTATTGGGGGAGATATTGTAGTTATATTAACAAGTATTTTATTCCCATTTATTTATTGTTAAAATTAATTTTCTTTTAAAAAATTTTCTTTCTATTTTAGAGATTTTTAAATAATAAAAAGTTATATGATTCCATTCCATCATATAACTTTTTATTATTTAAAAATTAAATCATATTCAATAATTATGCCATCAGAAGAAATACTTTTAGATAATTCATTTGTTATCTCGTTGTATTCATATGTAATATTTATGTCATTCGGTCTTATCTCTTCTATTAATAATCCTTTTAAAGGATCATATTTTTTAATTGTTCCATCAGGTAAAATTTCTTTTATTAAATGTGTAGTAACAGGATCAAATTCTTTAATATGTTGATTCGGTAAAATTAATTTTAATAATGTTTGGTGGTTGAAATCATATTCTTTAAATGTTTCATGTTTAGTACCATCAGATTCAATTATTTGTTTTATCTCATTTGAATCATGTTCAAATTCTATTATTGTGTTGTTTGGTAAAATTAATTTTGATATTTTTTTATTGTCCTCATCATATTCTTTGATTGTTTCTAATATCTCTTTATTTGGTTTTATTTCTTTCATTATAAAACCGGTATCAACATCATATTCTTGTATTGTACCGTCGTTCATAATTTTTTTAATTATTTTTTCGCTTAAAGGTTCGTATATTATTGAGTCGCCATTAGGCAAAATTTCTTTTGTTAATTTACGATCATACAAACCATATTCTTTGATATGACCGTTGTCAAAAATTATTTTAATTAATTTTTTTAAATTTATATCATATTCTTTTATTATTTTTTTATCTGCTGAAATTTCTTGAATAAAATGTGCAAAATAATTTCTTGTGGTCCCATCAGGAAATATTTTTTTTATTAAATGTGGTTTATATTCTTTGATAATTCCTTGGGAATTTATTTTTTGCAATAAATGACCTTTTTTAGCATCATATGTTTTTTGATATTTTAACAATCTTTTTTCATTGTCAATTTTGTTATCATTTGACTTATTTATTATAAAATAAAATTCTTTTATGAAGTCATTTTCTTTATAATCATATTCTTTAACATTATTGTCTTCGTTAATAATTTTCTTTACATATCCTTGTTGACAATCATATATTAATTGTAAATTATGATTTTTGGAAACCATCTTTATTAAGTTTTTATTTAAATCGGTATATTCAATGAGAAGATCTTCTGCATAATTTTTTGTATTTTTTAATAAAAGTCCTGTAATAGGATCAAATTCTTGTATATAACCACTAGGAGAAATTTTTTTTAATATTTTATTTGTAACAAAATCATATTCTTCTATATAACCTTCATCTAAAGTTACTTTTTTTATTAATTGTTCATTATTCGAAATTTTGTCTATAATATTATGTTTCTTCTTTGTTTGAAATTTATAAAAAAAATAAAATATATGTAAAAATATTATAATAAAAATAAGTAAGTACAAAAAAATATTATTTTTATTTAATTTCAATTAAGTGCCTTTCTTTGAGTTTCAGAAATAAATATATAACAAAAACATTCTTATTATACATGAAAATAAATTAATAACAAAAATAAAAATTTTACAATTTTAATGCTGATTGTTTTCTACAAAACTAAACCACTAGAAAATAACAAAACAAGTCAAATTGTTTATTAATAAAAATAAACAGTTTGACTTGTTCTTTTGCCGAAATTATTTAAATACAAAAAGAAGCGAAATTAGGGAAAATAAACAAAAAATAATTGTCTTAAAGTTGAAAAAACCATTTATTTAATTAAAGAATATGGTAAAAATGGAGTTATGGTATGTGTTGAACCGTTATAAAAAAATACTTTGTTAAAAATTCAAATTGTTTATTAATTACTAAAAAACTTTTTTATATAAGTTTTTTAATATAGCAGAACATTTAATGATAACCATGATAATATCATCAGTAGTATATTCAAAAAAACAAGAAAATATAAAATGACCATAATATGTCTATAAACTATTAAATAATAAATTAAATAAATATTAGAAAAAGAGAACATATTAATGATTCATACTAGAAAACAAAAAATGTTTTGTTCATTTGAAAAGATATGAAATTATCTATTTAATTTTAAGTTTTAAAGAATAAATTTAAGAACAAAAATGTATTAAAAAAGGTAGCATAGCAGTTTTAGTTGTTATATATTTTTTAATAAGAATAGAAATCATTTTTTAACAATTTTAATTATAATTAGATAGAATTTTTTTAAAAAACAGCTCCAAATTTTTTCTTTTCCAAAAATTTCAAATCCAATTTTCTAAATATCAAAAATATTAATTTTCAAAATTTTTTAAAATCAAAAGTACCAATTTGTCAATAAAATATTTTCAATTTTAAAATTCACCAAAAATTTTTAAAAACTATGAAAAATTGGTTATTTTTGTGATTTTGATGTTGTTTTTTAATTTTGTTGCAAGTGAAAAAAATGCACTTTTAATTTTTCCATTCAAAGAGCATTTTAATACCATTTAATAGTTATTTTTAAAAATCCAAAATCTAGATGTATCAAAAATTAGCATCACTTTTTTTACAAGTAATATATATATCTATTACCATGTAATTTAGCATCAAAATCAAGCTCATTTTGATAGTGAAAATTCAGTTTTTAAGTTATAATGAATGATATGAATATTAAAAATAAATTAAAGTTCTTGGAACAAAAAAATAAATTATTAATCCAAATGGTTAAAAACATCAAAAAGATTGATAAAGAGATAGTTTTTGATTTAGTAAACAAATTTAAAAACAGTTGAAGTATAGTTAAAATTTTAAAAATTTTGCAAATTAATAGAAATACATATTATTATTGGTTAAAAATTCAAGATAGAGTAAAACAAGAAAAGGAAAAATATCTTTTACAAGAAAAAAGAATTATTGCATTATGTGAACTTCATGAAAAATTTTATGGTTTTAGAAAAATTACTTTTTTATACCAAAGAACTTTTAATGAAACTATTAAAGAGCACAAAGTATATCAAATTATGAGAAAAAATAATGTTTCTTGTTGTTTAAGAATTAAAAAGAACAAATATAATTATCAAACTATGAAATCACAAATGAATATAGCAAATAATTTAATCAATCAAGATTTCCAAGCGCATGAACCAATGAAAAAACTATTTACAGATATTACTTATTTTAAAACTCAAAATAGATTTTTATATTTTTCATGTATTATTGATGCTTTTAATAAACAAATTGTTGCATATCATGTTTCTAATAAACAAAATAAAGATTTAATTTTAAATACAATTTAACAATTACCAAAATTAAAAGAATCATGTATACTCCATTCAGATCAAGGATCAATTTACCAATCTTTAAAAGTACAAAAAAAATTAATTCAAAATGGATTTTTAATCAGCATGAGTAAAAAAAGCTAATCCAAAAGATAATGCAATGATGGAAAGTTGTTTTGGTTATATGAAAAGCATTTTATTTCAGAGAAATCCATTATTATTTCAAAAAACTTTTTTACAAGTGCAAAAAATCATTCAGCAATTTACAGTATTTTGGAATAATGAATGGATTTTAACCAAATTGAATAATTTATCTCCATTGCAATATATGCAAAGTTTAAGATAAAATTTCCATTCACATCAAAAAATAAAATCTAACAAAAACAAAATGAAAAAAAATTCAAAATTATGCAATTTTTTCCTTGTATTATACAATACTTTTTAAGGTAAAACAAATTTTTTTCAAAATCATGAAGAAGATGTCAAATTTTTAATCTAATATATAAGTGTAAGGATAAAAATTTAAAATAATATCTTTTGAAATTAGAGAAATATATTTAAACAACAAAATATGTTTATTTAATTTGAAAAGATATGAAATAGAATCTTAAAGAATAATTTTATAATTAAAAGTTTGTTAAATTTTTTTCAACACTTCACAATTTAATGTCGTAATTTTATAAACTTTTTTTAAATAGAATATTTTTTATTTTCTTACAATTTCATGTAATATGTGAATATTATATGAAATTGTAATTTTTATACAAAAACTAGAAAATACCTTTTCATTATAATTGATATTCATTTATTATAAAATTATTTTTTATCAAAAGATTTTACTTTAAGATTTAAAGTATAAGAATTATTAAAGGTTTTTTCCGCACCAATAATAGGTTTGATACCTTTTTTGTCTAAATAATCAATTAATTTTTTGATAAATAATTTTTTATTTTTAAAAAAAACAGAAACAAAAATATGCAAAAATTGCCATCCATTACGTTCTAAAGTTCTTTGTTTATTAAAAACATAATTAAATTTATCTGAACCGTGAATTTTATCACCGATAAATTCAATAGCTAATATATTATCGTTATCATCTTCAATGACCATATCAATTTTATAATTACCTATTTTAACTTTCGGCATTACTCGATAATTATGTTCAGTTAAAATATCATAAATTTCTTCTTCAAAAATAGTTTCACATAACAATCTTGAATTTTTAAATTTTTTGTCATTTTTTATAAAAGGTGTGTTGAAATGAGAAATAAGACTTCTTCTTAAAACATCTTTTAAGCTTAATTGTTCATTATTTAATTCAACACTTCGAACTAAGTACATACGATCACGCGCTCGTGAAGCAGCTACATTAAAATGTTGTCTATGATTTTCTTTTGTAAGAGCAAAAGGTTTTTTACATTTAGGATAAAAAGATACTACTAATGAAATAAACATGATGTTTCTTTCTTCCCCTTGAAAAATTCTTGCATCTCCGCATTTAATACGGTGTTTTTCAAGTGTTAATCTAGATAATTCTTGACTTAAAAGCGAAAGAATATATTCTTTTTGTGATTTCCCTTTTAAAGTAATAATACCGATTGTTTTATTATCCATTTTAGGATCAAGACATATTTTTTTAATTTCATCAACAATAAAATGTGCTTCGGCCTTATTTATATCTTGATTTTCATCATAACAACCATCAGTAACTAAAACATCTATTAATGGTGGATCTAAACGTTCAGACATGGTAGGTAAACGCATTGGTTTTATCTCGTGATGATAAAACTCTCGATTAGAATATTCAATAATAGGTGCTATAGATCGGAAATGTTCTTTTAACATAATTTTTTCATGCGCAAAAACTACTTGAAACAGTTCATAAATAGATGAACCAGTTGTAATGTGACCCGAATAATCTTTAACTTGAGAATTTAATAAACGTTTAGTTAAATTATTAACTTTTTCAACATCTAAATTATCATCTGTTGGACCAACTTGTTTATCATCACCCACAATTAAAATTTTGTCTGCTCTTAATAAAGCAGGTAAAGCTGTTGATATACTTGATTGAGAAGCTTCATCAATAATAACTAAATCAAATGCTCCTAATTGAGAAGGTAATAACTCTGAAATTTTATCATGCGTCATGATAAAACACGGAATCACTTTTGATTCAATAACACGTTTTAAAGCTTCATTGGCTTGATGACGATATAAAGTTATTCTTTTACCTGTCCCTTTACCCATTTTATTTATAAAAGTAATAAAAGACTGAAGCGCAGATTCAATACCAGGATGAATTGTTTTAAAAACTTGTAGCCAAGTACGACGATCAACAATTGTTTCGTAACTTTTTTTCAAATCATTAATTTTATTTTTACGTTCTGATTCTAATTTTTCTAGAACATCTCCAGAATATAATTTATCTAAATAATTTTCTAATTGACGAAATAACCAACCATGAACCCAATCAGATGGAATCAAATGATCATCAGCACAATCAATTACAGGTTGAGAACGTAATTCTATAGCCCATAAAACCGCTCCTGAATCTTCAATTTTCTGACATACTTCTTTGATGATATTAAATTGTTTTTGTAATTTATATAAATGTTGCAATTGTTGATTAAAATCATCCCATTCATTCTTAAAATCAGATGGTAATACATTAGAATTTCCGCATTTTTCTTTTATAAAACTACCTATTTGAATAAATATATCACCAGAAGTATTATTAAAAAAATTCATTATTTCTTCTTTATCAAAAACATATTTTTTTAAATTATATAACTGTTCATGTTTGTGTAATATATAATCAATTTCTTTTAAAATATCTGAATTATCATAATCAGTAATTTTGTTAATACCGTTATATTTTGGTAATATTTGTTTAAGTGTTACTTGAATTTCCAATTCTAATTCATGTTTTTGAATTAGCATATTATAATGATCGTAATCTTTTTTAGATATTTTCAATAAATTAATTAATTCTGAAGATGATTCATTGAATTCGTATAAAATCGGTTGTAATAATAAAGTTTTAGCTAAACTATTATTCCAAATAGTAATTAATTTATGAATTTGTTTTTGTAAGTCGAAATATTCATGAATATATTGCCAATCACTCGGTGATTGAGGTTGATTATTAATAATTTTAATAGTGTTGAGTTTGTCTATAACATGCTGTTTATATTTTGTAAACCAACCAAAAGCATTTTTACCTTGTATCAATCGAGTTATAACTGACATAATATCATCATTAAAAGCTAAATCTGGTTTACTCCAAACTGGTTTTAACAAAAATTTAGATTGAAGTTGTTCAAAAACTATTTTAAATTCTTGATAAAAAGACTCAAATTCTGTTTTCGGTAAATCCTTAAATGATTTTTTTATCAATTTTTCGGCTTCAACATGCCAATCAAAATCACCACTATTTTTTAAAATCTTTTCACTTAAAATAAGACATTCTTTGATTTTAGAAGAAATATTTATAACTTGTTGATAATTTTTATCATTATCACCAACTAAATCTAATAAATTTCCGTTATCAATATCATTTCGAATATTATTAAAAATAATTAAATTTTGATGAGTATCATGGATCTTTTCTAAAATAAATTTCGGAATTTCTAATAAATTTATATTAAAATAATTTAAATTTTGAGATACTAAACGACGAGCTAATTTTAACTTCTTAATATTTTCTGAAGAAAATAATGGTTGATTATCAATCGTAAGTTGATCAGGTAACCAATTAGTTGGGTTTTTTGATTCATGTTTGTTTAAAAATTGAACCGCCTTTAAAGGAGTAAAAGTTTTGCGATGATTATCAATATTTAATTCAATCTCTTCGAATTGTGATTGAATTAAATGTTCAATTTTTTTGTCAATATTTGTTATTTCTTGATGTAAATTATCAATTTTTTTTGTTAAAAAAGTGATGTCATTAAGATAATCATTTTCATTCATAGAATTAATTGTACTTTGAATAATATTAAGTGTATGTTCTAATTGTTTATGATCTTCATAATCATTAGACAATAAACTCACTGCTAAAGGACGAATTGAAGATAATAATTTATCACGTAAAACATTTAAAGCTGTTTTTTTTTCTGAAGTAATTAAAATTCTTTTTCCTAAAGTTAAGTAATGTGAAAGAACATTAGCAATAGTATGGGTTTTACCAGTTCCTGGTGGTCCTTGAATTACCAAACCATTATAAGATTCTAATTTTTGAATAATTTTTAATTGTTCTTCATTAGAAGGCATAGTAAAATATAAATCCATAGTTTTTTGATCTATTTGTTCATCAATATTATCATGAGATGTTATATCCGATTGACAATAAATTCCGCGAAATTTAGTAGTTGTCGTTAATGGTCGAGATTCAGCTGGTTGTGTTAATAAAGCGGAAATTCCTAATGGTAAAGGATATAATTTATTTGTATTTATTGAAACTTGTAAATCATTTTGAAATTTTTCTAAATCTTGTATTAATAACTTGCTATTACATTGACGTACGAATAAAACCCAAGTATCAGTAATTGTCATTTGATTAGACAATGATGGTAATTTACCACTAATATTATTTTGTCGTGATAAAAATTCACCTTTTGTATCAAGATGAGTAGCAGCATTTTGAAAAATATGATGAAAAACATCAGGGTTAATAGGATATAGGAAATTATCATTATCAATAATTAAATCTTTTTGAAAAACTTTCCATTCATTTTCTAATCGAGATAACCCCATATTTGAATCATAAATATCTAACATAATTTGAGGATTACCTTTAAATGATAATTCAATGGCTTTAGTATGTTGGTTTATTTGGACATCAAGTGTATAAGAGATTAGTGGATAACAAACATTTTTAATCTCATCTCCCTTTTTCATTTTCCATAGAACCATACCTAGACCAAAAATTAATTCTTTTGTATGATCTTCTGAATTTGCAAATTCTTGTTCTAATTTATATAAGTTTTCATATAAATTACGAGTATTAAGACGTTTTTTTTCAGTTAAAGTCCAAGGATACCAAATAGTATGTAAATAATGATCAAATTCTTCTTGTAATCTAGGTTGTTTTTGCAAAAAAACCTTTTGTGTAATATAATCATCACTTGAATAAGTATTAATATCTATAACGGATAATAAGTTTGATTTAATAATTTGTTCTTTATGTATTTTTGATTTTAATATAGGTTTATTATTGTAATCATCAAAAACTTCCAACCATAATTCTAAAAATGAATTTTTTTCTGCTGAAGGTGGGAGATTGGTTAATGATCGTTCTACTACTAAACAAAGATTCTTATCTTCTTTTTGAGGAAAAAAATGTACACCCGGAAATGATTCGCGCAATTCATGTTCAAAATAATACCATTCATGTTGTTGAACTTCCGAAAAACGACTTTCTGATAAATTTTTAATTTCTTTTGCAAACGAAATTAAATCAAATAATCTTTGATATTGAGTTTTAATATTCATATTACAATCCTTTTTTGGATTTTTAAAATTATAGTTTAAGATATTAATAATATAATAATAATTATATATTAAATTAAAGAAAAAAATTTAATACCAAAATAATTTTTATAAATTTTTTTACAATTTATTTTAAATAAAAAGTTTTTTAATTTTGATAACAACTAAAACACAACTAAGATTTATCTACATTTATATCGTTTTTTTGGATTGATCCTCAAATATAATTATAACAATGTCTAACTTGTTAACTTCAAACCTTATTTTTTTATAATAATAAAAAAATAAATACCATTAATATGGTAAATTTACAAAACATTCAAATATTTATAATTTTTTATTATATTCTTTTACAAACTATCTAATATTGAATACTTAATTTTAAATGTTTTGGAATGTTGATAAATTTCTTTTTCGTCTAATTTATTTAATATTTTTTATAATTTGTTAATAAATTTATTTAGCTAGTTATAATAATTATTCGTATATAAACATTTGTTGTAAAAAACGAAATATTTATTTTTCGTTTTTTACAACAAAA
Organism: Candidatus Phytoplasma fraxini; assembly: GCF_038024965.1. NCBI lineage: Bacteria > Bacillati > Mycoplasmatota > Mollicutes > Acholeplasmatales > Acholeplasmataceae > Candidatus Phytoplasma > Candidatus Phytoplasma fraxini. Next base: position 405,904 of record NZ_CP146843.1, read on the forward strand.
TGGATTTATAATAAATAATTTTTGAAAATCAAAATCAACTTCAATTAGGTTTAATAAAAATAATTTTATAAAACAACTAACTGAAATAACGATAGACAACATCATAATATAATTATGGCCTATCATATTCAAAATTAAGTTATTTTTAACGATTCCTATTCACTTTAAATCCTTTTATACTAATTTAGTAGTCTTGAACCTATTAAAATTTATAACGCATTTATACCTTTATTATACATATTTATTTTGATTTTGTAAACTTTTTTCTAATTTTTATATTTCAATTAAAATATTTTTGGACAAAAAATTATTTATAGTAATTAGGAATATTATTATATAATCCTGAAACAAGTAATAAAATAGAATTGATATAATTAATGTATTCTTTTCAAGAATACATTAATTAAAATAAAATAAACTTCTCAAAACAAATAAATAAATTGTATTTACAAAAAAATATATTTTATTTGAGTTTCACCACATTATTAATTTTTGTTATAGGTATTTTATTCTTAGCAGGATATTCTTTTTTTAGATACTTCGTTATGAAAAAATAGGCCATAGCACAAGTCAAAGAAATAGAAACCCAAAAAGATAAGAGTCAGTGGTAATGTTTTATTTAAAATTCTTGTCATCATTATTTCTAGACCACTTTATTATGATAAGTTTCACAAATTCTATGTTAATTTGGTTTATTATTGGTTTTGCTATTTTCCAAAAGTTTAGACACTTTTTAATCTCATTAAAATATTTTGTTAGTTTGAAAAGATAAGAAATGAACTACTAATGAAAAGTCTTAAAGAACAATTTTAGAAACAAAAGCGAAATGTTTGTGTAATTTAAACATTTTTTTGATTATAAAATTATTCTTTAACATTCTATTTCATATCTTTTAAAATTAAAAAAACATATTTTTTTATTATTGTTTTAATTTATCAGCTTTGTTCAATTATTTTTTTCACCATGTAATTTGTTTATAAAAGTGAACCAAAAATGCAAAAACTCTTGATAAGTACTTTGTTCTGTGAATTTATCGATTGTTTTGTTCTGAATCGTCAAATTATTTGCTACATTTCCTATTTCTTTACATTTATATTTTGGCTCGTTTACCGCACCTTCTAAGTATAACCAACCACCTAATACAGCGCCTAATATAATACCTACAATAAAAATGAATAAATTTTTAATCATAATAATCTCTCTGTAAATTTAAAAAATTTTGTTAAAAAATCAATTTCTTTTCATTTTGCGAACTACTTGTTAACTTTTTTTACCTAATTATATATATAAAAAGGTAAAATATTAGTAGAAATATCTTTTGAAACTAACAAATGTAAAAAATATTAGATACTTTTTAATCTAATTAAAATATTTTGTTAATTAGAAAAGATAAGACATTATCTACTTAATTGGAATTCTTAAAGAACAATTTTAGAAAAAAAAGTTGTCTAAACAAATAACAACTTAAGTTCATTATACCTAATAATAAAAATAAATTCATAAAATTATCACTATGCGTTCAAAATTATTTATATTTATTCTTTCTTCATAAAATTTTATATTATAGTTTCAATAGATTTTTACAACAAAATTTTATTACTTAAAAGGTAATTTTAGTAAAAAATAATTTAATTTCTCAGTCAACATATTTTTATAAATAAATAAAGAATAAGAGTTTGATTTTATGTTAAAAAAACAAGCTAAAGAACAAAAAATTCGTAAAATGTTAAAAAAAGTAAATATAGATAAATTAAAAATCGTCGTTTTAAAAAATTGTAGTAAAAAAACGCATTTTGAATACAAAAATAATATTCTTTTTCTGAATCCGCAGGTTGAAACACTTGTTTATCAAATTTTAAAAGAAATAAAAAAATAATGAATTTAATAAAAACATCATAATTTTAAAATATGAATTATATTTTATGCAATAAATTTGTATTTAATTTTTGAAGTGTTGAAACAAATTAAACAAACTTTTAATTATAAAATTATTCTTTAAGATTATATTTATCTTTTAAATTTGTTAAATAATATAAAATTACATAATTATCATAAATTCTTTTTTTTATTTTTGATGACTTTTTTGTTTAAACGATTTTTAATCTAATATTTATAAAATTTTAGAAAAGTTCTAAATTTTATAAATGAGAAATATTTAAATGTAAAAACAATTTAGGCAAAAGAAAAAGTCAAATTGTTTATTAATAAAAATAAACAATTTGACTTGTTTTGTTACTTTCTAATGGTTTAGTTTTTTTTGGAACTCACCCTAATTCAAATATTTTAATTTTTTTCTGAATTTTCTTGATTTTGTTTCTTTTTTTCTTTAAGTTTTTTTATTATAGTCACTAGACAATAAACAGACCATGCAAAGGCTAAAACAAAATACCAACAACTAAAACAAAATTTTGATTATTCATTTATTATTAATTCATAAAGATAATTAATTACATGCACTTTTTCATTAGATTCGATATCATATTCGCCGAGATAATTAATTACATGCACTTTTTCATTAGATTCGATATCATATATTAGTTTATTTCTTGGTTGAGTGGTTAAAGTTGTATAATCATCTAATTTGATATTTATAGATTCAGAAGTGAAATATCCTTGAGTTATTATTTTTTTAGTACCGTCTTTAAAAGAGTTTTTAATTATATCTTCAAGAATATTTTGAGTTGTTTGTTTTATTATTTCTTTTTGTAATAACTTAGGTATTTTTTTAGAAAAAAATTTTATTCCATTAGACCCAGTTAATTTTTGTAAACCTGGTATAGGTAAAAAAGCAAAAGCAGTATCTAAAACACCATTTATACCTTGTTGTGGATTATCTTGTACCCAAGATTCAACTATATCCAAAACACCAAAAACAGCATCAACAGCTGTACCCACATAAGGAATAAAATTAATGACATTATGAGAAACATTCCAAACAACATCAAGCCAATTGTTAGTTTTAAAAGTTAATAAAGGTTGTTCATAGTCAATATAAATACCATCACCTAAATCAGTTTTTAAGTTATTTTCTGTCAAACTTTTTACTTGAGAAAAATTATTCTCTAAAACTGAACCAATTGCATGTGCTGGAATTAAAACCATAGTTTCTTGTTCATCAATATTTACTTCTATTTTAAAACCTTGTGAACCATATTTAACTAAAAAATAACCTTTTTCGGTTGGTGTTTTTTTGTTATACCAATAATCTCTCCATTTTTCATAAGACCAAAAACAAGGACGCCATTCTGAAGGAACTTTCCAGTGTTGTTTGTGTTTATCAAAATAAAAGTTTTTATTAATTCGGGTTTGCATAGTAACATCGTTATAACGAGTATTATCATAAAAAAAATAAATATTTGATACATCATTCGTCATTTGTTTTAAATTATCTAAAGTATAGTAATTTTCTTTATTTTCTCTTATACCACCATCAAAATAAACTCCCAAAAGATTAGTAGGAGTATCTTTAATAACTGTATTTAAATTATTGTTAGATGTAGCATTATAACAAGGAGAAGAGTTAAGTTGTAAAGTTTTATTTAAGTATTTAGTAGTATAATTATTAACTAATTGTTCTTTATCAACCAAAGGATAAGGTTGTTCTAATAAAACTAAATGGATTTGAGGTGTTAGGGATTCATTATTCTTTTGAGCCGATATTAATACTTTATGATTAGTTAAAAAGAAAAAAATTAATAAAATAAAAAAAGATAAAAAGAAATATTTAAACTTATAAGGAAACTTAAATTTTAACATAAAACCTCTTGCTTACTAAAAAAATTATTAAATACCAAAATATTTTATTTTGGTTTTTTTATAGAATTATTATTATTGCCCATGATTCGCCGTATAATATATTTTATCACAAGTAAATAATAAATTAAAGTAATTATACGTTCAAATATATTATAACTCTAAAATAATTTTAAAAAAAATAAATTGAAGTACTTACTAAAAATTTCAACAATTTTTAATTATTTAAATTATTCTTTAAGAATCTATTGTATATCTTTTCCAATGAAAAAAATATAATTTTTTGTTTTTCAATATTTCTTTAATTGCAAAAGATATTTGTTATCTTTACACTTTCTATCTTTATATAAAGATAAATTAAAAATAGATTTTCTCCTTTGTGGCAAAAGAAAAAGTCAAACTGTTTATTAATAAACAGTTTGACTTTTAAATTGAGTTTTTTTATTGGTTCCATATTTAGGAACTCACCCTATCTATTAGAATGATTTGATGGATTTCGATTATTTGCACGTGTCATAGCATTATGCAAAATAATTTGTTGTTCTGAAATACGTTGACTTAATTGAATATTTTGTCTTATAAGATCATTAATAATTCCTTCAGAAGCATTATTCATTCTAGCATTAAAAATTTGTTGAACTAATTGAGGTGAATATAAATTTCATCTTTACAATCAAATAACATTTTATTATATTTTTTTCTTTTTAAGAAATTTTTAATTATTCATTGAGAGATTTGATTTTGTTTTCGAATAAGCCTATTTAGATTTGTATTTCAGTGATTTAATTCTTAATCCTAATAAATATTAAAAACTAACTTTAATAAATTAATTTTTAATATTAATTTAAAACATCAATTATATTAAAATTATTCATTAATTGTTTTTTCATAATAAGTTTTAACAAAATCATTTAAAAGACGTACTCCAAAACCTGAAGCCCAAGACTTATTAAATTCATTTTGTTTCTGTACACACACACCAGCAATATCTATATGTGCCCACGGAATTAAATCATCTACAAAACGTTTCAAAAATTGAGCCGCAGTAATAGAACCAGCAGAACCGCCAGCAGAATTTTTCATATCAGCAAACTGACTATCGATTAATTTATCATATTTTTTATCTAAAGGCATTTGCCAAACTTTTTCAAATGTTTTGTTTCCTGATTCGATTAATTGTCGACTTAAAATTTCATTATTAGAAAAAAGGCCAGCATATTCTTTACCTAAAGAAATTTGAATAGCACCAGTTAAAGTAGCTAAATCCACTATCATTTTAGGTTGTATTTTAGTTTTACAATACCATAAAACATCAGCTAATACCATTCTGCCTTCAGCATCAGTATTAACAACTTCAATTGTTTGGCCAGACATAGAAGTAACAATATCACCAGGCCTTTGAGCTTTAGAACTCAGCATATTTTCAACTAAACCAACAATGCCAACAACATTAACTTTTGCTTTTCTCACTGCTAAAGTACGCATTAAACCAACAACAGTTCCAGCTCCTCCCATATCACCTTTCATGTCTTGCATATTTAAGGAAGGTTTAATAGAAATTCCGCCAGAATCAAAAACTACTCCTTTGCCTACAAAAGACAATGGTTTACTACTTTCTTCGTTATCTTTATCGCCGTTCCATTTCATAATAACTAAATAAGGTGGTCTAGCAGAACCTTGACCCACCGCTAATAAAGCATTCATTTTGAATTGTTTTAATTGCGATTCGTCTAAAATTTCAACTTCAATTCCTATTTTTTCTAATTCTTTAATTCTTTCTGTAAACTCTTCAGTTCCTAAAATATTAGCTGGTTCATTAATTAAATCTTTAGTTAAATTAACACCTTCATGAACAGCTTGTATTTCTTGCATTTCTGTTTGACAAGAATCAGCTTTATCAGTAACTATAATAATTTCTAAATCATCATTTTCTGTTATAGTTTTATTTTCTTTTTTATAAGTATGATAGCGATCAAAAGAATAACTTTTTAATAAAGAACCTAAAACCAAGTTCATTAACTGTGTTTCTGTAATAACAATACCTAAAGCATCAGCAAAAATAACTACCTTTTTATTTTTTTTAATCGTGTCAAAACAAAGACCACCGATTTTAAGCCAAGTTTCAGTAGTTATTTCTTGTTTTTTACCTAATCCTATTACTGTTACGCAAGAAAAAGGAGAACCTTCTGGAGACAATAATTTTATTTGAGTGCCAAAAGAACCCTCAAAATTTTCAACTTCATAACTTTTTTGAATAATATTTTTAGGATCCACTAACTCTAAGCCAAAAATTTTATCTTCTTTTTGAACTTGTAAAAGTATTGCAGAATTCACATCTATATATGATTCAAACTTCGATATAAAAGAAACTTTCATATATTAGAATACCTCTTATATTAATTTTTAATCTTATTTTATTTACTTTAATATTCATAATAAATATTTAAAATAAAAAAATCTTCTTATAAAACTTATTTTATTTTTTATATAAAAAATATTCATTCGACACATTATTTTTTAATAAAAAACAAAAACTACTGTAATTATCAATTAATTATAAAAATAACTAATGTTTTAAAAAAATTTTGTTGTATGAATGTAACATATAAAATTATTTTTTACAAAAAAACTTAAAGCTAAATCAATTATTTATTATAAAATAAATAATTGGATTTTTTATTTTAAAAATATTGAATATATTTTTTAGTTCAAAAGTTTATAATAATTAATTATTCAATTATTTTAACAACTTTTCCGGCTCCAATAGTTTTACCGCCTTCACGTATAGAAAAACTTGTCCCCTCTTCGATTGCAACTGGATGAATTAAAGTAACGATAAGTTCAACTGAATCACCTGGATTTACTATTTTCATATCATCTTTTAAGTGAATTACACCAGTAATATCTGCAGTTCTTACATAAAATTGTGGACGATAATTATCTCTGAAGAAAGTATTTCTTCCGCCTTCTTTAGCTGTAAGAATATAAATTTGAGCTGTAAATTTAGAATGAGGTTTTACAGAACCTGGTTTTACTATAACTTGGCCACGTTGAATATCTTTATAATTTATACCACGTAATAAAATACCAATATTATCACCAGCATAAGCACCTTCTTTATCTAAATTTTTATGAAACATTTGTAAACCAGTTACTATAGATTTTTGTGTTTCTTTAATTCCTAAAATTTCTACTTCTTCAGAAAGTTTAATTTGTCCTCTTTCTACACGTCCTGTTGCTACAGTACCTCTTCCTTTAACATTTATAACACCTTCAATAGGCATTAAAAAAGGTTTGTCTAAATCACGTACAGGATCTTCAATATATGTATCTAAAGCATTCAGTAATTCTTCTATACTTTTAACATATTTTTCTTGACCTTCGATAGATTTTAAAGCAGAGCCTCTAATAATAGGCATGTTATCAGTATCAAAACCATTAGAAGATAAAACATCTCTAATTTCTAATTCTACCACTTCCAAAATTTCTTCATCTTCAATCATATCACATTTATTTAAAAAAACTAATAATTTCGGAACACCTACTTGTTTTGCAAGTAAAATATGTTCTTTTGTTTGCGGCATAACACCATCCACAGCAGAAACCACTAAAATACCTGCATCCATTTGAGCAGCTCCAGTAATCATATTTTTAATATAATCTGCATGTCCAGGACAATCCACATGAGCATAATGTCTTTTAGATGTTTGATATTCTACATGTGAAGTACTAATTGTAATACCACGTTCTTTTTCTTCAGGCGCTTTATCTATTTGTTCATAATTATGTTTTTTTGCTAATCCTTTAGAAGATAAATAAGTAGTTATTGCAGAAGTTAAAGTAGTTTTACCATGATCTATGTGTCCAATAGTCCCAACATTTACATGGGCTTTATCTCTTAAAAATATTTCAGCCATTTTAATAGGCCTCCTTTTTTTTATTTTTTAAAAATTTTAAATATTAAGCACGTTCTTTAATAATATTTTCAGCAATATTATTAGGAGTCTTAGCATATCTATCGAATTGCATAACAAAACTCGCTCTACCTTGAGTATTCGAACGCAAACTAGTAACATACCCAAACATTTCGGATAATGGAACTAAAGATTTAATAACAACTGTATTACCGCGATTTTCCTGATTTTCTAATTTTCCTCTTCTGGATGTTAAATCACTAATTACATTCCCTAAATATTCATTTGGTGTTACAACTTCTACATTCATAATAGGTTCTAAAATAATTAAACCTCCATTATGTTTTGTATCTTTTAAAGCAATAGAAGCAGCTATTTTAAAAGCAATTTCTGACGAATCTACATCATGATAAGAACCATCAAATAAAGTGGCTTTTACATCTATAAAAGGGAAACCAGCAATAATACCGTTAGCCAAAGATTCTTCTAAACCTTTTTTAATAGCTGGTATGTATTCGCGTGGAATAGTACCACCAACAATTTTATTTATAAATTCAAATCCTTTTCCTTCGTTAGGCTCAAAACAGATACAAACATGACCGTATTGACCACGACCACCAGATTGACGTATAAATTTACCTTCTGTTTCAACAACTTGAGTTAAAGTCTCTCTATAAGCAACTTGTGGTTTAGCTACATTAGCTTGTATTTTAAATTCTCTTTTTAAACGATCCATAATAATATCAAGATGTAATTCACCCATTCCTGCAATAATGGTTTGCCCTGTTTCATGATTTATAGAAACCTTAAAAGTCGGATCTTCTTCAGCTAATTTACTTAAAGCAATAGCAATTTTATCTTGATCATTTTTAGTTTTGGGTTCTACCGCAATTTCTATCACTGGTTCAGGAAAATTCATAGATTCTAAAATAATATAATCGTTGTCTAAAGCTAAAGTATTTCCAGTAGTAGTATTTTTTAAACCTATAACAGCAACAATATCACCAGCATTAGCTTCTTGAATTTCTTCTCTTTTGTTTGCATGCATTTGTAACAAACGACCTATACGTTCTTTTGCATTTTTAGAAACATTTTTGATATAAGTCCCTGTTTTTAAAACACCTGAATAAATTCTTAAAAAAGTTAAACGTCCTACAAAAGGATCAGTCATAATTTTAAAAGCTAAAGCCGTAAAAGGTTCATCATCAGATGGTTTACGAATGATTTGATTTTCATTAATATCTAAACCGATAATAGGAGGAACTTCAATAGGAGATGGCAAAAAATCTATCATAGCATCTAAAATTTTCAAAACACCTTTATTTTTAAAAGCAGAACCACACAAAACAGGAAAAAAATCAACAGTCAAAGTAGCTTTTCTAATAACTTTTTTTAAAAAATTGGCACTAATTTCTTTATTTTGAAAAAATAATTCCATTAGTTCATCATCAAAATCCGATAATAATTCGATTAATTCTTGTCTTTTGAGAGTAGCTATTTCTACTAAATCTTCTGGGATATCTATAATTTTACCATCTTCATTAAAAGAATTATTATCATATTGAAAAGCAGTCATTTCTAACAAATCAATAATACCAATAAAATTACTTTCTTTTCCGATAGGCCATTGAATAGCTGCTACTTTAACACCTAATCTCGCTTTTAGAGTATTAATAGAATATTGAAAATCTGCACCTATTTTATCCATTTTATTAACAAAAACAATCCTTGGTACTTTATATTCTGTTGCTTGACGCCAAACTGTTTCTGTTTGAGGTTCTACACCTGCTTGAGCATCTATAACAACTACTGCGCCATCTAAAACTCTTAAAGAACGTGAAACTTCAACTGTAAAATCTACATGGCCGGGAGTATCAATGATTTGAATTTTATGATTTTTCCAAAAAATAGTTGTAGCAGCAGAAGTAATAGTAATTCCTCTTTCTTGCTCCTGCTCCATCCAATCCATTTGCGAAGCTCCTTCATGAGTCTCACCTATTTTATGTATTTTACCAGTATGAAATAAAATTCTTTCTGTAGTAGTTGTTTTTCCTGCATCAATATGTGCCATAATACCGATATTACGAATTTTATCAATCTTAAATTGGCGAGCCATAAATATTACTCCTTAATAATTTGCAGACATTTTACCAACGATAATGAGCAAAAGCTTTATTAGCTTCAGCCATACGATGTGTATCTTCTCTTTTTTTAACTGTTATCCCTGTTTTATTAGCAGCATCAATAATCTCTTTTGCTAATTTTTCTTTCATATTTTTTTCGCTTCTCTTTTGAGAATACTGAATTAACCATCTCATTCCTAAAGACTGACGTCTTTCTGGACGAACTTCAGAAGGAACTTGATAATTTTGACTTCCTATAGCACGTGTACGCACCTCTAAAATAGGCATAACATTATTCAAAGCTTCATTAAAAACTTCTATAGGTTCTTTTTTTGTTATTTCTTTAACTCTATCTAAAGCGCCATATAAAATAGTTTTAGCTAATTCTTTTTTACCATCTTTCATAATAGTATTTATAATTTTAGTTATCAATTTAGAATTATAAACAGGATCTGGTAATATATTTTTTTTATAAACGCGTTTTTTACGAGACATTTCAAACAAACTACTTTCTTAAAATTCTAAAATTTTATATTTTATTTTTTATCAACAGTTCTTTTAGTGCCATATTTAGAACGCCCTTGTTTTCTGTTTTTTACACCAGTAGCATCTAAAGCTCCTCTAACTATATGATAACGCACACCAGGCAAATCTTTAACTCTTCCACCACGAATTAAAACTACGCTATGTTCTTGCAAAGAATGTTCTATACCAGGAATATAAGCAGTAACCTCAGTTTTATTACTTAATCTAACTCTAGCAAATTTTCTCAAAGCTGAATTAGGTTTTTTAGGAGTCATTGTGGAAACTTTGATACAAACACCAGATTTTTGAGGAGAATTATATTTTTTAATTTTCTTTTTTAAATTATTAAAACTATATCTTAAAGCTGGTGATTTACTTTTGTAAACTTTATCAACTCTATTTTTCTTTATCAATTGCGGAATAGTTGGCATGGAATATAAACTCCTTTAATATTATTTTTTTATTAAACTAATGATTAATAATTTTTCGATATAATAAATTCACAAAATAAATTATAATCGCATTTCATACATATAATTATAACTTTTTTTATAATAAAAAACATATTAAATATAAAAAAATATATCACTCTAAATTAATTTGTTTTTATTATCAGTAGGATATTTAAACATTGCAGATTCTAAAATACCTGTACCAGCAGGAATCAAACCACCTACAATAACATTCTCTTTTAAACCATATAAATAATCTGATTGGCCTCTAATAGCAGCATCGATTAAAATTTTGGTAGTTTCTTGGAAAGAAGCAGCAGACAAAAAAGATTCACTTTTTAAAGAAGCTCTTGTGATTCCTAATAAAATAGGATATCCAACAGCTAATGTTTTATTTTGTTTAAACATTTCTAAATTAGCTTTTTGAAATTGCTTCACGGAAACTTCAGTTCCTGGTAAAAAAGAAGTATCACCTTCATAAACAATTAAAACCTGTTTAAACATTTGATGTATAATTATTTCTATATGTTTATCATTGATAGTCACACTTTGAGATTGATATACTTTTTGAACTTCTTCTAAAATATGCTTTTGTGTTTCTTCTACATTAGAAACTCTTAATAATTCTCTTAAATCAACCGAACCTGTTGTTAATTTTTGACCAGCATACACGCGCATATTGTTTTGTATTAGAATTTCAGCATTAGAATAAACATCATAAATACATTCTGTATTCGGATCATAATCTGGTGTAATGATTATTTGAGGTGAATTATAATTTATATTTTTTATTTCTTTTACAATACCATCGTATTCACTAATAATTGCTTTTCCTTTAGGCATTCTAGCTTCAAATAATTCTTGAATTCTAGGTAATCCTTGAGTAATATCAGAAATTGCTAAAACTCCACCAGTATGAAAAGTTCTCATAGTCAATTGTGTACCTGGCTCACCAATAGACTGAGCTGCTATTACACCGACAGCTTCACCTATTTCAACGTTTTTATTATTAGCTAAATTCAAACCGTAACATTTCGCACAAATACCATGTTCTGCAACACAAGTTAAAACACTTCGAATTTTTACTTCTTCTATTTCTGATGAAGTAATTTGTTTAATAACGTTTTTATCAATAATTTCATTCTTTTTAATTAATATTTGATTCGTTTTAGAATTTATAATATCCTCAGCAGAAAAACGACTAAAAATTCGTTGTCCTAATGTAATAATTTCCTTATCATCTCTTTTAATTGCTTTAACATAAATACCTTTATCACTAAAACAATCTTCCGTAGTAATAATATTATCTTGTGCTACATCAACTAATCGTCTAGTTAAATAACCTGACTCTGCTGTTTTCAAAGCTGTATCAGTAGAAACCTTACGAGCTCCATGAGTAGAAATAAAAAATTCAGAAACTGTCAAACCTTCTTTAAAAGAAGTTTTTACAGGAATTTCTAAAATTCCTCCTTTTGGACTATTCATTAATCCTCTCATTCCTGATAATTGAGAAAAATTAGAAGTATTTCCGCGAGCACCACTATCACTTATCATAAATAAATTATTATCTTTAACAAATTCTTTAATCAATCCTTCTTGGATTTTATCGCGAACAGTTTTCCATTCTTGAATAACTAAATTTTTCTTCTCTGAAATTGTTAAAAAACCATTATCAAACAAATTTTCTATCTCTATTATTTTATTTTCGACTTCTTCTAGTAATTCTTGTTTTTTAGAATAAACATTAATATCACTATGAGAAATAGTTATCCCAGAAATAGTAGAATATTTAAATCCTAAATCTTTAATATTATCTAATATTTTAGATGTTTCGGTAATATTACTTTTTTGAAATACACGATCTATAATCATAGATACAAATTTTTTTTTAAAAGTTTCAATATATAATGATTCAGATATTTTTTTACGAGGATCAACACCTTTAGGAATGAAATAACAATCTGGTGTTCTAACGTCTAAATTAAAAAGGGTTGGTTCTTGAATATAAGGAAAATCAGAAGGTAATATATTATTAAAAATTAATTTTCCTAAAGTTGTAATTAAATATTGTTCTTTTTGTTCTTTAGTAAAAGCAGAATTAACATTTTTTGTTTGAATCAAAATTTTAGTATGAAGATGAATTTCTTTATTATAAAAAGCTGTTTCAGCTTCTGTTAAATCAGAAAATATTTTACCTTCATTTCTATGTCTATGTTTATGATTTTTAATTTTCGTCTCATCAGAACCTTCTATAATACAGTCTTTTTTTGCTTCAATAGTCAAATAATAATTACCTAAAACCATATCTTGAGAAGGAGATAAAACTGGATTTCCGTTTTTAGGATCTAAAATATTATTAGACACTAACATCAACAAACGTGCTTCAGCCTGTGCTTGTAATGAAAGAGGTACATAAACAGCCATTTGATCGCCATCAAAATCAGCATTAAAAGCCGGAGTTACTAAAGGATGTAATTTAATAGCTTTTCCATCAATTAATTTTGGTTCAAAAGCTTGAATACCTAAACGGTGTAAAGTAGGAGCTCTATTTAATAAAATAGGATGCTCTTTAACTACTTCTTCTAAAACTTCAAAAACATAATCGTCCATCTTGTCGTATAAAGCTAAAGAACTTCTTCTATCAATATTTTTGACTTCTCGTAATTTATTTAAAATAAAAGGTTTAAATAAAATAACAGCCATTATTCTAGGAAGTCCGCATTGATGAATCTTTAATTCAGGGCCGACAATAATAACTGATCTTCCTGAATAATCAACTCTTTTTCCTAAAATATTTTGTCTAAAACGTCCTTTTTTTCCTCTTAAAGCTTCAGACAAAGATTTTAATGTTTTATTTTTTTCCATATTAGAAATATTTTTTTTATTAACTTTAACATTATCAAATAAAACATCTACAGCTTCTTGTAACATTCTTTTTTCGTTTTTAATAATTAATCTAGGAGCTTTTTGTTTAATTTGTTTTTTTAAACGATTATTACGATTTAAAATTCTTCTATATAAATCATTTATATCAGTAGTAGCAAAACGTCCACCATCTAAAGGTACAATAGGTCTTAAATCAGCTGGCAGAATAGGAAGAACATCCATAACCATCCATTCAGGTTTATTATCTGATTGATTAAAAGATATAAGTATTTCTAATCTCTTGATAATATTATTTCTTTTTTGCTTCGATATACTTTTTAAAATGTTTTTTAATTCTGCTATTTTTTCATCTAAATCTAATTTTTCTAACATTTTTTTAACAGCCATTGCACCTGTTAAAGCCACAAAATTAGTACTATTTTCTAAATAATTACCATATTGCATTTCTGAAATAATTTGATCTTTTTCTAAATTTGTATCTCCGGGTGAAATAACAATATAAGAAGCATAGTAAACTATTTCTAATAAATCTTTTGCTTTCATACCTAAAAGAATAGCTAATCTACTCGGAGAACTATTTAAATACCAAGTATGAACTACTGGCGAAGCTAAATCAATGTGTGCCATTCTTTCGCGACGTACTTTTTGTTCTGTTATCTCAACACCACATTTAAGACAAAATTTAGATGATTTAGATACTTTTTTCTTTAAACAAGCGCATTGTAAATCTTTTGAGGGACCAAAAATTTTTGGACAAAAAAGCCCGCCTATTTCCGGTTTTGCAGTACGATAATTAATAGTCTCATAATTAACGATTTCACCATAAGACCATTGTCTAATTTCATCAGGTGAAGCTAAACGGATTTTAAAATAGTCATACTCGCGACTGCCATATTTTTTTTCAAAACCTTTGTCGTCGTGAAACACTTGATTTGATACATCATTTATTTCTTGTTTCATATCTGGTTTTATTTTAAAATCATGTTGAAAAAAAAGAAACAAATCTTCGATGTTTTTTAAATAAGAAGGATGTTCATTTTTAAATAAATAATATATAAAATTATTATCAGCTTCGAAAAGATCACGACAATTGTTAATTTTATTATTACGTAAAATAACAATAACTTCATTTATTAAATTTAAATTTTCTAAATTGAAAGGCAAAAAATTTTGTTTTAATATAAGAATAATTTCATCAAAACATTTTTTATCCAATAAACTATTTAAATCATTCAAAGTATAAGAATTAAAATCTTTTAAAAAATTAATTCCAATCGATTTTAATGTTTTTATAGTTGTTTCAGATAAATGAAATTCTTCAATTTTAATTTTTAATTCCATAACTAATTAATGGCTTTTACTCCTTATTATTGTTCACTAAAGAATGATGCACTGTATTCTCCTTAGTCTTAGCTTCGATAAGTTCTACATATAAACCTAAAGATTGTAATTCTTTTGAAAATACCCTAAAGCTTTCAGGAATAGAAGGTTTTGGCAAAGGAAAACCATTAACTATAGCATTATAAGTCTTATTACGCCCTATTATATCATCACTTTTAACAGTTAAAAACTCTTGTAAAGTATGAGCAGCTCCGTAACCGTATAAACTCCATACTTCCATTTCGCCAATTCTTTGACCACCTGGACCACTACTTCCTTGTCCACGAGTAGCTTGGTTTGTTATTAAAGTGTAAGGTCCTACATTTCTAGCATGTAATTTATCATCTACCATATGTGATAATTTAATCATATATAATGTACCAACAGAAATAGGATTGTCAAAAGGTTCTCCTGTTCTACCATCATATAAAGTTATTTTGCCGTCTAAAGGTAAATTCGCTTCTTTCATGATGTCTTTTAAATCTTCATTATCAACACCATCAAAAACTGGTGTAGCTATTTTAATACCTAATTTTTTAGCAGCTAAGCCTAAATGCATTTCTAAAATTTGTCCGATATTCATTCTACTAGGCACACCTAAAGGATTTAACATAATGTCAATAGTTGTGCCATCTGCCATATAAGGTAAATCTTCTTTAGGTAAAATACGAGAAATTACACCTTTATTACCATGTCGACCTGCTATTTTATCTCCAGCTTTAATTTTTCTTTTTTTAGCAATATAAATTCTAATACTTTGATTAATTCCAGGAGTTGATAAAACATCTCCATTAGCAACAGATAAATATTCTACATTTTGTACAACACCGGCTTCGCCAAAAGGAACTCTTAAAGAAGCATCTTTATAATCACGTGCTTTTTCTCCAATAATAGTATGAATCAATTTATCATAAGGTGTTGGTTCAAAAACCCCTTGAGGAATAATTTTACCTACTAAAATATCACCTTCTTTCACATGAGAACCAGGAATAATAATACCTCTCTCGTCTAAATTTTTAATAGCGTCGGCACTTACATTAGGTACTTCACGAGTAATTTCTTCTTTTCCAGCTCCCTTTTTTAATTCTCTTGCAAAAATTTCATATTTTGTAATATGGATAGATGTATAAACATCATATTTAACTAAATCTTCTGACATAATAATAGCGTCTTCGTAATTATAACCATCCCAAGTCATAAAAGCTACAGTTATATTTTTACCTAAAGCTAATTCACCTTTATCAGTAGCAGGTCCATCAGCTATAATGTCGCCTTTTTTAACATGTTCATTTTTTTTAACAAGGGGTTTATGTAAAATTAAAGTATTTTGATTAGATTTAGCAAAATTAGTTAATTTATAAATTTTTTCTTGTTCATCACTTTTAATAATAATTTTTTGTGAATCAACATAAGAAACAATACCATCTTCTTCAGATAAAACTAAACAACCTGAATCTTTCACTATTCTATGTTCTATTCCTGTTCCTACAATAGGTGATTCTGTAATAAGTAGTGGTAAAGCTTGACGTTGCATATTTGTTCCCATTAAAGCTCTAGAAGCATCATTATGTTCTAAAAAAGGGATAGTAGACGTAGCTGCTGAAACTATTTGTTTTGGCGAAACATCTATATAATGTAATTGGCTGATATCATAAAGTCCAGTTTCACCATTTTTTCGAGCAATAACTTTATTTTGAACAAAACTATTATCTTCATTTAAAACACAACCTGCTGAAGCAATTACTTTGTCTTCTTCTTGAATAGCAGTTAAATATTCGAATTGGTCAGATACTTTATATAAACCATCAATTTTAAATACTTTAAAAAAAGGTGTTTGAATAAAACCATATTGATCTACTTGAGCATAAGTAGTCAAAGAAGAGATTAAACCAATAGAAGGTCCTTCAGGTGTTTCAATAGGACATAATCTTCCGTAATAAGAATTATGAACATCTCTTACTTCAACACCGGCACGATCACGATCAATACCACCAGTTCCTAAAGCAGAAATTCTTCTTTTTTGAGTTAATTCAGCTAAAGGATTAATTTGATCCATAAAATGAGATAAACGAGAACTACCAAAAAAACTTTTAATAACCATTGTCAAAGAAGAAAAATTAACTAAACCACTAGTACTAATTGTTTCAAATTTACTAATAGACATTCTATCTTTGATATTTTTTTCGGATCTAGTCAAACCAATACGAAATTGATTTTTCAACAATTCTCCTACCAATCTTAATCTTCTATTACCTAAATAATCAATGTCATCTTTTTGCCCTATACCATCATATAAATTCAAATAATAACTAATACTTGCTATGATGTCAGATAAAAAAATATTTTTTCTTTTTTCATCTTGATAATTACCAATAACTTTGATAAAACGTTTATTATCATAATCGTCTAAAACATAAACAATTAAAACCTCATTTAAAATAGTTTTTTTATTGTTTTCCTCTTTGGTTCTACTTAAATTATCGTTTTTTAAAAAAAAATCTATAATATGTTCTTCTAAATTATCTATATTTTCTTGTAATATTTGTATAATTTCATTATTTAATAAAGTATCTGATTCTACTAAAATTTCACCAGTTAAAATGTTACAAATATTTTCTTTTATATATAAACGTCCATCTGAATCATTTTTAGAATAAGTTAAAATATTATCATTATCGATGACTTCAGTTTCTAAATTAATTTTTGAATTAATTAATTCTTTTCGAAAATGTTGTCTTTTATTTTTTAATTCTTCAATAACATTTTTAGTTAATAAAGTATCTTTAGGGAATAAAATCTCCCCTGTATTAATATCTTTTAAATCATAAGCTAAAAAAGTTTGCTCAATTCTATTTAAAACATCTAATTTTTTATTTAATTTATACCTACCTACAGATGATAAATCATATTTTTTAGGATCAAACAATCTTTTGCTAATAAATTCACGTGCAGTCTTAACAGAAACTTTTTCACCTTGATTTAATTTAGAATAAAGCTCAATAGTAGCTTCATCGATACTCGATTCACCATCTTTATTAAAGCTCAATTCTAAAAATTGATTTTTACCAAAAACAGACTCAATTTCTTCTCTAGTATCAAATCCTAAAACATGAATAAATTTAGTTAAAGAAATTTTTTTAGAACGATCTAATTTAGCATACAAAATATCTTTATTACTTTGTTCGTATTCAATCCAAGCTCCTCTTGTAGGAATAATTTGCGCTTCATAACGAACTTGATTAAACTTAGCATCTAATTTTTGAGTAAAATAAGTTCCAGAAGAACGTATAATTTGAGATATAATTACTCTTTCTGTTCCGTTGATTATAAAAGTACCTGAAGGTGTCATCACAGGTAAATCCGTCATTAAAACACGGCTATGTTTGATTTCCCCAGTAGACACATTTTCTAATCTTGCATGGACAAATAATTCCGAACAATAACTAAAATCTCTTTTTTTGACTTCTTGAATATCAAATTTAGGATCTTTTAAATAAAAATCATCAAAATATAATTTTAAATTACCATTATAACTTTGTATAGGAGAAATATCATTCAAAGACTCTTGGATCCCTTTTTTCAAAAATAACTCAAAAGAATCCATTTGAGTTTTTATTAAATTAGGCAAATCAAAATCATAATTCATTTTGGAATAATTACGACGTTCTGATTTAGTACCATATTTGATATTACGATATCTTTTCATTTTTTTTAAAACTCCACACTACATAATAAATTATTACTTTTAAAAATTAAATGTACAAAAGAAACAAAACATAAGAAAATTAAAACCTAAGAAACATTATATCTTAGGTTTTAAACAAAAAAAATACTTAAATTACGCAAAATTATTTTAACTCGACAGTAGCTCCTAATTCTTCCAATGTTTTCTTTATATCTTCGGCTTCTGCTTTATTAATATCTTGTTTTATAACAGGTCCTTCTGTATTTTCTGCTAATTTTTTAGCTTCTAATATTCCTAAATTAGTTATTTGGCGAATTGTTTTAATAATTGCAACTTTATTAGCGCTTCCTAAACTTTTCATAATAACTGTAAATTTAGTTTTTTCTGGTTGTTCATTTGCATTATCAGCGTTACTACCGGAGGCAACCATAACACTAGAAGGATCAACACCAAATTCTTCTTTTATACCATCTACCAATTCTTTAATTTCTAACAAAGTCATACTTTTTAAAGCTTCTACAAAAGCCTCTTTAGTTAATTTAGCCATTTAAAATTTCTCTCTATCAATTCAATTTTTAAAACAAATAATTTTATTATAAATATTATTTATTAACCAACATATTCAAAGCAATTGTTAATGTTTTTAAAGAAAACATCATACTTGATGATAACATAGCTAACAAATGTTCTTTCGAAGGTAAAACAGCTAACTCGTTAATATGTTCATAAGAACATATTTTATTGCCCATAATACCTTTGCAAATTTTCAAATTTTCGTTTTGTTTAGCGAATTCACACAAAACTTTAATAGGGGTGATAGAATCTTTTGAACTAAATAATAAAGCTTTAGAATATTTAGATGAAGTAACTAATTCATTATAATTAATCGAACTAAAAGCTCTTTTAAGTATATTATTAGGAAATATTTGAATTCTACTATTAATTTTTCTTAACTCAATACGTAATTCAGTTAAATCGCTTACTTTTGATCCTTGATATTCGAACAAAACAACTAAGTCAGACTTTGTAATATTTTGAATTAATATTTCTACATCTTCTTTTTTTTGTTCAATAATAGTCTGATTTGTCATAACAATAATAATCCTTATTATTCTTTATTTTTAAATGGATTTAAATTCAACTTTAATACCTGGTGACATCGTGGAAGAAACAGTTATAGATTTAATAAAATTACTTTTAACTGTTTTAGGTTTAATAGATAATAAATGTTCATAAAAAAACTTAAAATTATCTAATAAATATTCTTCTTTAAAAGATGATTTCCCTAAAATAGTATGTAAATTTCCGTTTTTATCTATTCTATATTCTATTCTTCCTTTTTTAATATCTTGAACTAATTGAAAAACATTATCTGTTACAGTTCCTAATTTTAAATTAGGCATTAAACGGCGAGGTCCTAAAATGCTTCCTAATTTCGATACTAAAGGCATCATATCTTTAGTAGTTATTAAAACATCAAATTCTAACCAATTTTGAGAAATACGATCAATTAAATCTTGATTCCCAACATAATCAGCACCAGCATCTTCGGCTTCTTTCATTTTAGCACCTTCAGCAATTACAGCAATTTTGAATTTTTTACCGCTACCATGAGGCAAAACCAAAGACCCCTTTAAATTATGATCTGCTTTCTTAGGATCTAATTTTAAAGATAAATTACATTCTACAGTAGAATCAAATTTAGTTATTTGAGTTTTTTTTATTAATTGAAAAACTTCTTCAATTGGATAAGATTTATTAAAATCTATCAATTTACTAACATTTAAATATTTTTTACTTCTTTTCATAATCTAAACACTTCATTAAAAAAATTAATTCTTTCTAAAAATTAATCAATTACTACGATACCCATACTAGCAGCAGTTCCTTTTATTATCTTACAAGCCTGCTCTAATTCATAAGAATTTAAATCAGCAGATTTTTCTTTAGCAATCGTTTCTATTTGTTGATTTGTTAAAGTAGCTACTTTATCTTTTTTAGAATTAGATGAACCCTTTTGGATATTAGCAGCTTTTTTTAAAAGGTCGCTGGATAAAGGAGACTTAACGAAAAAATCAAAAGTTCTATCCTCATAAACATGAATTTTAATAGGAAGTATGAATCCTATTTTATCTTTAGTCTCTTCATTAAATCGAGAACAAAACAAAGGTATATTCACTTGCGCTTGACCTAAAGCTGGTCCTACTGGCGGTGCGGGATTAGCTTTAGCAGCAGGAATTTGTAATTCAATAGTTTTCACAACTTTTTTTGTTATTTTAGCCATTGTAGCAATTAAAAACCTCATTTAGATGAATTTATTAAATTTTTTATTTAATTTATAATTATTTTATACATTCTTTAAAATTTCTATAAAAAATATTAAAGAAAATACAAAAAGATAATTCTTTTAAATTATAACATAAAATATTTGTAATATACTAAAACATTATTACATAATTTCTTTAAAAGAAGACAAAGAAATTTCTATCGGAGTATTTCTGCCGAATAAATCAATTTCTACTATCATCAAATTTTTAGTATCATCTATAAAAGAAACTAATCCTCTTTTGCCTGCAAAAGAACCATTAATAATTTCTACTTTTTTATTAATTAAATGATCATAACTTGGCTTCTCAATAAACCCTGTTTTAATTAAAATAGGGTTTATTTCGCTATCATGCAAAGGAACTGGCATAGAATTACTTCCTTTAGAAGAACCTAAAAAATTAGTAACTTTTGGTAAATTATTAACTATAAACCAAGAATAATCATTTAAAATCATTTTAATAAAAACATAACCCGAAAACATTTTTCTTTCTTTTTCTTGTTTAGTACCATCAGCTTTAATTTTAACATATTTTTCTTTAGGACAAATAACTTCGAATATTAAATGAGACATTTGAGAACCGCTACTATTAACCAGTTTTAATAAATCCTCTTTAACAGAATTTTCATAACCTGAATAAGTTTGGATAATATACCATTTAGGTTCAATATTAGATTGCAAAGTTTCATCTAAAGATTCTTTATGATTTATATATTCTTTTTTTTTCATTTAACATTCATTTTTTCTTATATAAATTTTAATAAAGTAAGAAAGGAGGGTTTATTGCACAATATCAAACTTTATGTACAATATCAAACTTTAGAGGGTTGATTTTAGAATATAAAACTTTAAAAAAATAAATCGTAAATATTAAAACGATAACAAATAAAACAACCTTTATTATTTGATTTATAATTTCTTTAAAAGAAGGATAAATAATAAAACCAACTTCTTTTATAATTTTTTTAAAAAAAGGATAGATTCCGATAATAAAAATAAAATAACAAAAAATATTTAAACCATATAATATTTTTGGTTCTTTTATAACTTGATTAGAACACAAAGTCCTAACTAAACCAAATACAAATACAGAACAAATAACAAAAAAAATATTCTTTAATCTATATTCTTTTCGAATAATATCTAACAAAGGATTAATTTTTTCTTTTTCTGGTGTTGTTTTTAATAACATAAATAATTTTGCTTTCTTTTTACTTTGATTCTTCATGCAAAACATGTTTGTTGCAATAAGGACAATATTTTTTTAAACATAAACTTTTATTGCGATTATGTGCATTAATATGATAATTACGATTCAAGCATTGTTCACAAATTAATATATTTTTTTTCATTATCACCTTTAAACATTTATCTTTCTGTAAATATTAATTATAAAAACTAAAAACAAATTTTAAATATTATAACATTATAACATAACAAAATAAATATCTTAAATTTTAATTTTGTAATGTATACATAAATAAAGCAGCAGCTACACTTACATTCAATGAATTTATATGTCCTTGCATAGGTATCTTAACTAAAAAATCACAATTCTTTTTTAATAAAGGGCGTATGCCTTTGCCTTCGTTCCCTAAAATAACAGCTAAAGAATGATTTTTATCTATTTCTGCTAAAGTTAATTTAGCATTTGAATCGGAACCGATAATAAAAATATTTTCTTTTTGTAAATTTATAATGGTTTTATATAAATTATCTACTAAAAAAATATTAACATATTCTAATGCTCCGCTAGAAGCTTTAGCTACTGCACCGTTTAAAAAAACTTGATGTTTTTTAGATACAATAATTCCTTTGAAATTAGTTGTTTCCATAGTTCTCAAAATAGCTCCAAAATTATGTGGATCATGGATTTCATCTAAAATCAAAAATTTATTAAATGAATCGAATTTAAATTCATTAGATTTCAAAAAAAAAGATAAATCTTGATAAACATAATTTTTAACTTCTGCAACTACCCCTTGATGTTCAAAACTTTTAGATTTTTCATTCAATTGATGTTTATCTACAAATTGATATTTAATATTATTTTGATTTAAAAAATTCAAAAACATTAAATCTTTCATTTTATGATTTATATATAATTTATAAATAGGTCTTTTATTTTTAATAACTTCTGTAATTACATTTTTACCATAAACTATCATTCTATAAAACCTTCTTTAAGAATCTTGAACTACCTTACTATTAAATAAAAGCGATTTTTAATAATTACATTTAATATACTTAAAACTATTTCGGGTCCTTTCCGTGCAATTAGTTATTCTTTCAAAAAATTTCGGGATAGTAATTGATCCGCAACTTTCTTCTATCATTTATTATAATATCATATTCTTTCATTCAGGAGTCCAAAATTATATAAATTATGTAATAATTACAAAGCATAATTTGTTAAATAGCTATTCATTATGTATCATTTTTTTATCTATATTATTAACATTTAAAAAAATCGTTTTTGATTTTTATAAATATATTTATGAGTATAATTTATATTTATAAACATTAGCTGACTAATAATAAATATAGATTCACTTTTAAAAAAGGTTTAAATAATTTGTTGGGATACTTGAACAAGTAATTCTATTTTAATATAAATTTAAAAAATGCTTTTAACTAATATTTTTAATTCATTTATATTATATTTAAGTAAAAAAGCACTCATAAAACCAAATAAAACTGAAAAAATTAATATTTTTTTCCATTTATTAAAAGGGATACAATTATGTATCAAAAGAATAAAAAAGATAAAAGCACTAAATAAATTAATTAATGTGGATATATCTTTATCTATATCGTTGCTATTGTGAATATTAAGATCAAATTTGAATAATAAAAAAATATAAAATAAAAGTATTAAAGAAGAATAAGCACAAGCTTTCGGCAAAACAATTTTAAAAAAATATTTACTTGTTTTTTTATTATTCATTTCTAATGCTAGAAAAAAAGAAGGCACACCAATAAAAAAAATATCAATTAAATTAAATTGTAAAGGGTTTAATGGGAATTTAACATGTATTTGATTTTCCTTTTGAACAAAATAAAAAATTAAATTACAAAATATAGTAGCAATTGCTAAGAAAAAGGATGTAACGGTTTTTGATAAAAATAAAACAGAAATTTTTTTTAAATTGTTAACAACTCGTCTTCCTTCAGTAACTACTTTAGGTAAGGAACTAAATTGTGAATCGAGTAAAATCAAATTAGCAGCATTTTTGCTTGCTTCATTACCTGATGCCATAGCAATAGATACATTGGATTCTTTAAAAGCTAAAATATCATTAACACCATCACCTATCATTGCTATATTATAATTTTGTTTTCTTAAATTTTGAATAATAATTTGTTTTTGTTTTGGAGTAGCTCTGCCAAACACATTGTATTTAGAAGATGCATTTATTAAAGCTTCATCATCTAAATTAACTAAATTAATCGATTCTTGAGATGATTTAATAATTTTTAATTTTTTAGCAATACAATTTACTGTATCTGTATTATCTCCTGAAATAATTTTGACATTAATACCATTTTGAGTAAAATAATTGACAGTTTCTAAAGTATCTTCTTTTATTTGTTCTTCTAAAGCAATCAAACATATAATTTTATAATCGGTATTATCATTAATATTTTCTAATAAATCATCTGTTTGTGCCAAAAGTAAAACTCTAAATCCTGATTGAACTTGTTGTTGAAAATCTTTTTGAATTTGGTTAAATTTTTGTTTTAAAATAAATTCAGGTGCGCCTAAAACAAATGTTCCCTTTGTATCTATTTCTACTGCACTATATTTATTAATACTAGAAAACGGTTTAGTATTTAAAATTGTGTAATTTTGTTTTTCGGCATTTTTAAGTAATTTAGAAGTACAAAACTTTGCATATAATGCTTTTTGTGTTGGATTATTATCAGGAAAAGCATTAATAATTGTAGCTATTAAATTATCAGAAAATAAATTAAAATTTGGATATGTTATAACTTGTTTTACTGTCATTTCGCCTGTTGTAATAGTTCCTGTTTTATCCAAACATAAAACATCTATTTGAGATAACATTTCAATCCCAAAAAGATCTTTTACATAAGCATTCTGTTTAGCTAATTTAATAAAACCTATAAATAAAGTAGTACTTGTTAATAAAAATAATCCAGAAGGTATCATAGCTATAATACAACCACATATTTTTAAAACAGATTCTGTATCATCTAAATCAATTTGCTTTGGAAATAAACATAAAGTTAAAATTGTAGGAATAGATAAAAAACACACGAAACAAACTAATAAATATAAACTTTTTAATAAAGGTGTTTCAATTTTTTTATATTTTTTAGCTTCTTTAGTTAATTTAGAAATATACATTTCGGAACCTACACAAAAAACTTCTGCGTAAGCACTACCACTGACAACATAACTCCCCGAATATAAAATATCTCCTTCTTTTTTTACAATAGATTTGGATTCACCTGTCAAAAGAGATTCATCAACTTCTAAAATCCCTTTTTGAATTTTAGCATCAGCAGTAATTTGTGTCCCTAATTCTACAAAAAGAATATCATTCAAGACAATATTATCGATGGGTGTTTCTATCAAAACTCCATCTCTAATAACTTTTGTATAATTTAATTTTAATATAGAAATTTTATCTAAAGTTATTTTAGCTTTAATTTCTTGAAAAATATTAATAGATAAATTAAACATATTAATTACTAAAAAAAACAATTGATCAAATCTTCGTATATAAATAATAATACAAACAACTATAAACAATAAAAAATTAAAAAAACTAAAAATATTAGTTAAAAAAATACTTAAAAAACTTTTATTAATGTTACAAGTAATTACATTATTTTGTTTATTTTTTATTTTGTATTTTACTTCTTCAGACGTTAAACCTTTTATTTTAAATGCGGGATTATTTTTTTCTATTTTTATCTTTTTATCATTCATATTATCAATTATATATAATTTTATTATAATTATTTATAAAATAAAATAAAAATTGTTTTAATTTATATTAATATTTACAAAATATTTTTTATTAAATTAACATTTCTTTTGTTAAAATATTTCTCAAACGATCAGATTCCGCAAAATCTTTTTTGTTTTTTGATTCTAGCCATAAATTATAAATTTTAATATTTTCAACTGTAATCTTTTTTAAATGAATATCGATGCTTAAATTTTGGAATATTTTTATTAATGTTTTTTGTAATTGAGATAAATTTTCTAATTCAACAGCTTTATTTATTTTCTTCAATATTTCTTCAATCAAAGTCAAAACATTGGGAGTATCAAAATCATTTGAAATTAAAGAATTAAATTTACGAATATAAACGGGGTCAACATCTTGATTATGAATTCTATTCAAAAATAACTTAAAATTATTTTTATTTAAAATATAAATCATTTTGTTATATTTAGATTCAATATTTGCCATTATTTCATCGCTATAATGAATAGGTTGTAAATAATGATAAGTTAAAAAAAACATTTTAATAACATTAGAATGAAATTTTTTTAATAAATCTTTTGTTAAAATACAATTGCCTAAAGATTTACTCATTTTAGTTTTGTTATAATCAACATGCCCTAAATGCATAAAAAAATTAGCTAATTTTTTTTGTTCTGTGGCCCAAAATTGAGCTTGTTCATTCGCATGATGCGGGAATTTTAAATCAATGCCGCCGCCATGAATATCTATGGTATTATCAAAAATATTTTTAATCATTACAACACATTCAGTATGCCATCCTGGTCTCCCAGGAAACCAAGGACTTTCATATTGAATTCCGATTTTAGTTTTTTTCCACAAAACAAAATCTTTTGTATTTTTTTTCTGAATATCTAATTTTTTTCTAACGTTTTTTTTTAATTGAGTTAAATTTTGGAAACTTAATAAATTATAATGAGGAACCAAGTTAGTTTGAAAATAAATTCCTTCTTTTGTAGTATAAGTATATCCTTTATCCATTAATTGCTTTATATAAGAAATAATTTCAGGAATATAATTAGTTACTAAAGGCATTTCATCAAATGTTTGAATTTCTAATTTAGATAATAAATTTAAAAAATAATCAATATATGTTTTAGATATTTGTGTTTCTGAAAGTTGACTATCTAATGCTTTTTGAATAATTTTATCATCAATATCAGTAATATTAACTATTAAACGTACTTTCTTTCCTAAAGAAGAAAAATATTTTTTTACAAAATCAAAAAAAATTAAATTCCTTATATTTCCTATATGTAAATGATCATAAACTGTGGGACCACAAACATAAATATTAATTTCTTTTTGTTTTAAAGAATAAAATCTGTCTTTTTTAGCAGTTAAAGAATTATAAATTTTCAACATAACATCTTTTTTTTATTCCTTGGATATTTATAATAAAATTATTTATTAAGTTAATAAACTTAATATTTTATTAATATTTTCTATAATTCGTTCTTTCCCTAATAATTCTAAATAAATAAATAAATTAGGACCATGTAATTTTCCAGTGCAAGAAATTCTTACAGCTAAAAAAAGTTGTTTAGCTTTTAAATTAGTTTGTTTACTAAATTCTTTGATTGCTTTTTCGATACAAGATGATTTAAAATCTTCTAATTGTAAAAATAAATTTTGTAAAATTTGAATTTCCGAAAACAATTTATTATCTTTTATAAAAGATAATATTTTATTATCTAATTCTTCTTTTTTCACGAAAAATTCTAAATATAAATCGACTATTTCTTGAATATAATTAACTCTATCTTTAAATAAAAGAACTATTTTAATTAAATATTCATATTCTAAACATATATTTGCTCTTTGGAAAAACGTTCCAGTTATCTCGACTAACTCTTTTAAAGGTATTTTGTTTAAATATTTATGATTAATAAAAAATAATTTTTGTTCATCAAATATAGCAGGTGCTTTAACAAGTTTATGTTCGTCAAACAAAGAAATAATTTCTTCTGATGAAAGAATAGTTTTATTGGTGTTAGGAGCCAATCCTAAAAGAGATAAAAAATTAAACAAAGCATTTGAACAATAACCTAAATCAATATATTTTTCAATAAACTGAACTACATCAAGATCTCTTTTACTTAACTTTTTTTTATTTTTATTTAAAATCAAAGACATATGAATAAAAATAGGAATATCCCAATCAAAAGATTTGTAAATCATTATTTGTTTGGGTGTATTCGTGATATGCTCTTCACCTCTTAAAATATGAGATATTCGCATTAAATGATCATCAATAGCAACAGCGAAATTATAAGTAGGGAAACCATTTTCTTTCATTATAATCCAATCTTCTATTTGAGAACTTTCGAATCGCAATTTACCTCTTATTACATCATTAAATTCGTACACAACTTTTGCTGGAACTTTAAAACGAACTACAAATTTATGACTATCATTTTGATATTCTTTATAAGCTAATTTTTTATCTAATAAGATTTGAATATATTTTTGATAAATAGATAATCTTTCAGATTGTCTATAAGGTCCAAAAGCACCATTTATATCTGGGCCTTCATCCCATTGTAGACCTAACCATTTTAATTGTTCTAATTGAGTTGCTTCACTTTGAGATAAATTACGCGCTAAATCAGTATCTTCTATTCTGATAATAAATTTACCTTTATAATGACGAGCAAATAAATAATTAAACAAAGCAGTCCTAGCATTACCGATATGTAAAAAACCAGTAGGACTTGGAGCATAACGTACTCTTATATCTTTCATAATTTATAGCAGCATATCCTTCAAAATAAATAATATCCATATTATATAAACAATAAATATATATAATTAACAACAACAAAAAGAGTCTTTTGAATATATCAAATAGACTCTTTGAGACTTGTTTTAAAATATATATAAAAATTAACGTTTAGAAAATTGAGGAGCGCGACGAGCTTTTCTTAAACCATATTTTTTACGTTCTACACAACGCGAATCTCTCGTTAATAATTTAGCTTTTTTTAAAATAGCTCTAGATCCTGGTTCTGCTTCTAATAAAGATCTAGAAATACCTAACCTAATAGCTCCTGCTTGTGATGATTTACCGCCACCATAAACATTTGCAATAACATCATATTTGTTTAAATTTTGAGTCAATGATAAAGGTATAAGAGTTTCAACACGAATTTCTTTCGAAGAAATATAATCATTCAAATCTTTTTTATTTATTTGAATAACACCTGTTCCTGAAACTAATATAACCCTTGCAACTGAACTTTTTCGTCTTCCTAGACCAAAATACTTATTTTTATTCATTTTAATATTAAACCTCTAAAATTTGTGGTTTTTGTGATTCATGTCTATGAGATTCATTAGGATAAACAAATAATTTTTTACGCATCTGATTCCCTAATTTAGTATGCGGTAACATCCCAAAAACAGCTTTTTCAACAACACGAATAGGAAATTTTTTCATCATTTCAGTGGCATTTATTTTAGATAAACCACCTGGATAACCTGAATGTCTATAATAAATCTTCTTTTTCCATTTGTCGCCTGTTAATTTAACTTTAGAAGCATTAATAACAGCTACATAATCACCATTATCAATATGCGGAGTATAATTTATTTTGGATTTTCCTTTTAAAATACTAGCAATTTTAGTAGCACATCTACCTAACACTTTATCTTTAACATCTATCAAAAACCACTTTTGAACTACTTGTTTTTTATTAACAGAAAAAGTTTTATTTTCAGATTTTATTTTTTCTCTTTGATTTACAGCATCCATCATGGATATATACAACACTTTCTACTTAAGACAATCTAAAACTATTTTATTGAAAAATTTAAAATTAATAATTTCGATATCATTTATATAATGCAAAAACTAAATAATTAATACTTATCAAAATGAAAGCAAATTATCCAAATATATAGTATTATTATATAATAATAACATTTAAATGTCAATTATATTTATTTAACTAAAATCAAAAACAAAATATACAATTCAAATAAAAAAATAATATTTAATTTATTTGAATTGTATATTTTTAATAAAAAAAATATTTTCTTAAAAATTAATGGAGCGAATGATGGGAATCGAACCCACATCTTTAGCTTGGAAGGCTAAGGTAATAGCCATTATACGACATTCGCTTATTTTATATAGTGGTCGGGAAGGCAGGATTTGAACCCGCGACCTCCTGGTCCCAAACCAGGCGCTATACCAAGCTAAGCTACTTCCCGTTTTCATTAATTATAAAAATAATGGCACACCCAAGAGGAGTCGAACCCCTAACCTTCTGATCCGTAGTCAGATGCTCTATCCAATTAAGCTATGGGTGTTTGTGAAAATATTATTTAATCTATTTATATACTTCATTTGGTGACCCGTACGGGATTCGAACCCGTGAATGCATGCGTGAAAGGCATGTGAGTTAACCGTTTCTCCAACGGGCCTAATCTTACTATAATAATAAAATTTATAACATAAAAATTAATTATATTATTAAAAAAAAATAAAGAAATTACTAATAAAAAATATTTAATAATTACAAAATTTCCTTTTAATAAATAAAAAATAATATTATTATGTTTACTTATTTAAATATAATTTAAAAACACATATATAGATTTTCATAATTACACATAAATAATTTTAACATAATTTAAGTTCAAATCATATAAAATAAATATTATAAATTTTTTAATAAAAAATAAATAATCAATGAATAAATAAAATTTTTGATATTTTTTTCTTATTAATATTAATACAAGATATAAATATACCCAATAAAAAATAAAAATAAAACAATTAAATTATTTATAAATTATTTAATAACTTAAACAAATAAATATTAAATTTTCTTCCAAGAACAATGATTCATAAGAATCTTTTTGATTCCATAAGGTTTTGAGAAAACAATAGTTAAAATATCTTCATTAATAGAAAGAATTGAACCTTTACCAAAAATATTATGCATAATTTTATCACCAACTTTATATAATTCTTTGTTTATAGGTTTATTTTTTAAAATTTGTTTATCCCATTTCCTTTTTATAAAAATTTTCTCATCAGTTGAAACAAAATTTTCAGAAATCAATTTCATTTCTTGTACAAAAGACACTGGTTTACTAATTATTTTTCCACTGGAATAAAATCTTGTTTTAGCGCTCGTTAGATATAATAATTCTTTTGCTCTTGTTATCGCCACATAAGCAATACGTCTTTCTTCTTGATATTTATCCAATATATCATCTTCTACAAGATTATCATTATGAAAGATATTCGATTCCCAACCTATAGAAAAAATAATTTTAAATTCTAAACCTTTAACTTTATGAATAGAAGATAAAAGAACTTGTGATTTATTATCATCACTTGATTTTTCATTATATAAAGTTATTTCATTTAATAACAAACTTAGTTTTTCTAAAAAAGTACCTTCTTTTTTCTTTTTATCTTCTTCGATAAAAATTTTTTGTAAATAAGTTAATTTATCTTTAATCTTCTCTTTATTATTATTATCTTTCTTTTTATCTAAAAGATTAGAATATTGAAGTATTTCATCGATACCATCGATAACATTAGATAAATTACATTTTTGTTCATCATTAAAAAAATCTAAAAGTTTTTGAAAAATTTTTTTCAAATTCTCGATTTTTGTTTTAATATTATCATCGTCTGATATATAATCCAAAGCTTCAAATAAAGAAATATTATTTTGAGCAGCTATTTGTTCTAATTTTATTATTGTTTTTTTTCCTATTTGGCGTTGTGGAACATTTATAATTCTTTTAAAATCAAAATCATTTTTATTAAAAAGAAATACTTTTAAATAAGATATAAAATCTTTAATTTCTTTTTTTTGATATAAAGGCATGGAACTTTTAATAATATAAGGAATATTATGGATAAGAAAACTATTTTCAATTTCTGCAGACAGCATATTTACCCTATACAAAACAGCTATATCTTTATAATTATATTTTTGACTTTTTACTAAATCTATAATTTTATTTGAAATAAATTTAGCTTCTTGTTTAGAATTCATAAAACTTTTATAAACAACTTTTTCACCAGAAGAAGAAGTACTTTGAAGATCATTTCTAAAATGATTATTCTGCTCATTATAATTATGTTGGATTAAAAGATTAGCTTTATCTAAAATTTTTTGAGTTGAACGATAATTTTGTTTTAAATAAAATATTTTAGCTTTAAAATCTTTCACAAATAATTCATTACAAATAGCATCTGAACCTCTAAAACTATATATAGTTTGGTTTGGATCGCCTACTACAAAAACAAAATTATCCATTCCTATTATTTTAATGATTTGGTATTGTATTAAATCAATATCTTGAAACTCATCTACAAAAATATGAGAAAATTTGTTTCGATAAGTAGAAGCTAAAGATAAATTATTTTGTAATAATTGACAAGTATAAATAATTAAATCATCAAAATCTAACAAATTATTTTTTTTCAAATAATCATTATAAAGAGAAAAAATTTGTTCTTCTTCTTTTTTATAATAAAAATTTAAATTTTTATTTATATTAAAATATGTATCCTCAGACATTAATTCATTTCGTAATCTTGTTGTAAACTGGTCGTTTTTCATTTTCAAAATTTTTTTTTGTAATTTGGGAACATTATATTTGTTTTTATCTAAGTTTAAAACATTTATTTGTTCTTTGATAATTTTTTTACTTTTTTGTTCATCAATAATATCGAACAAAGAATTAAAATTAGAATTTAATTGATGAATATGTTTTTTTAGAAAAGAATAACCAAAAGCATGAAAAGTAGAAATCATCAAACAATCTAAATCATAAGAAGGAATCATTTTTTTTAAACGTTCTTTCATTTCTTGAGCTGCATTATTAGTAAAAGTAACCGCTAAAATACGATTACCTTTTATATTCAACTCATTTATAAAATGAATAATTTTTGTTGTTAAAGTAGTTGTTTTACCTGTTCCAGCACCAGCCTGAAGATAAATATTTTGTTCGTTTGAAGTAATAACATCTATTTGTTCTTTATTTAAATTATTTAACCATTTGTGTCTTTCCATCTCTTTTTAAAAACTTTCTTTTATTTAAATTTATTAAAATTATTCTAAATTTTTAAGATATTTATAATTGTATATCTTTAATCCTATTTCAGCAAAAGACAAAAAATTTTCAACTTGTAAAGAACTATTCCCTATTAAAACTCCATCAATTTCTTTTTGTTTTAAAATAACCTCTATATTATCCATATTAATAGAACCACCATAAATAATTCTTATTTGATCAGCTATTTCTTGAGAAAACAATGAAGTTATTTTTTTACGAATATTTTTAATAATTTCGTTAGCTTCTTCGGGTTGAAGGCTTTTACCTGAACCGATTGCCCAAAAAGGTTCGTAAGCTAATATTATTTTAGATATACAATCGTGTGAAATATCTTGTAAAATAGTTGTTAACTGATCATCTAAAAAACTTTGCGTCTTATTGGCTTGTTTCACCGAATTATCTTCCCCTATACAAAGAATAGGATAAATATTCATATTTAAAAGAGCTACAAGTTTTAATTTTACTTCTTGTTCTGTTTCGCCAAAAAGAGTTCTCCTTTCGTAATGTCCAACCAAAGAGTATTTAATACCTAAAGAATGAATATTTTTAGGTGAAACTTCTCCTGTATAAGCTCCTTCGTTTTTATAAAAAACATTTTGAGCTCCGATACGTAAATTTTTACCTTCTATCTGCGTCAATGTATATAATAAAGTTGTTTGTGGGAAGATAATAGTCTCTACTTTTTTTCTATCAGGCATTTTATTATTAATTTGATAAATAAAATTTAAAGCTGAATCTTTGCATTTATTCATTTTCCAATTACCAGCAATAATGATTTTTTTCATTTAAATAAAACTCCTTTTTTTCATTTCGCAAATGAAATGATTTTTAATATTTTTGCTATATCTTCACTCTGATTTAATAAATAATATTTCTTATCTGTTGATAAATAAAAAGCATCTCCTTTTTTTAAGAAATATCTGAACTTATTTAAAATTAAGACAATGTCGCCTTCAATAACAAAACCAAAAACATCTTCTTTTGAATTGTTACCAATAGCTGTTTGACCTTTAGATTCAATCTCAATCATAATGGGTTCTATTTGATATCTATTTATAGAAGGAAAAAGATAATAACTAGTATTTTTTAAACTTGGTTCTTTGACAGCTAAAAAATCATCTTTTTTATGAATTAATTCTATATTTTGTTTCTGTTGAAAAAAATCTGAAGCTGATATTTTAAAAATTTTAAATAAAGCAAATAAAATTTTTAAAGAAGGAGAAATCAAATTATTTTCGATTTGTGAAATATATCCACTCGTGACATTAATTTTATTAGCTAGTTCTTTTTGAGTTATTTTTCGATTTAATCTTAAATTTCTGAGTTGAAGTCCTATATTCAATATTTAATTTCCTTTGCGAAATAAGATGTGTTGAGCGTAAAGATAATTTATTATCCAAAAAAACATTTCTAATAATAAATTATAACCAGAGATAAGAAAAATAAAAAAATATTATTTATACATAATATATTATATAACATTTAAAAAATTAAAATTTTTAATTTTTTAAATGTTTCTTTTTGAAAAACAATTTTTAACTATACAATATTCTTTAAAAAATTAAAATTAAGTTGATAATTCACATATCTTTTGAAACTAAAAAAATATAATTTTATTTTAAAAAGTTTTCTAAACTTTTGTTAGTTTTCGTTATTTTCAAAAGATATTTTCCCTCTTTATTAGAGAATTAGTAGAAAAAAGTTAAAAAGTATTCAACAAAATAAAAAGAATACAGTGTCCTACAAATTAAATATTTTAATTAAAAAAGTTGATTAAATCAACTAAAAAAGTCAAATTGCTTATTAACAAAAAATAAACAATTTGACTTTTTTAGTTTATATTCTTTGAAAATTAACAAAATGTATTTATATTGTATTTATGTAGATTTGAAAATATTTGTGATAAAACTAATTGAACTGTTTACACTATTACAAATATCATTTTTTGTTCAAATTCTCGTTTTCTTCGGGAGTATGTACTTGTTTTT
The DNA here is from genome assembly GCF_038024965.1 of Candidatus Phytoplasma fraxini. NCBI lineage: Bacteria > Bacillati > Mycoplasmatota > Mollicutes > Acholeplasmatales > Acholeplasmataceae > Candidatus Phytoplasma > Candidatus Phytoplasma fraxini. Next base: position 441,028 of record NZ_CP146843.1, read on the forward strand.
TTTCTTGTTTTAATGTATCGGACATTGCACAGGTTTTATAGCGATTATGGTTTTGTTAGGGGCATCTAGTTTAATCGCTGGTATATCTTACTTTAATCATTCGTATATATGATTATAAAGAACATCAAGAAGGTTTAAAAACACATCAAGAAATTTTAGATTTGAAAAAGCTAAATTAACAAAACAACAAGAAGAGGCGAGACCCTTATTAGAATTAGAGATTTATGATAGTTCTAATAATCAACAACTTTTAAATTTACAACAATTATTTGGCATGGAAAAAGAAAAAGAAACTTTAACTAGATTTAAAGATTTTTTAACTAATCCACAAAAAGCGAAAGAATACGGTTTTAAAGCGCCGACTGGAGTTTTATTATATGGAGAACCTGAGACTGGGAAAACAGTTTTGGCCCAAGGTTTAGCGGAAGAAACTAATTTTCCTTTCATTCAAGTTGGGGGTTCTTCTTTCAGCTCTCATTATCGTGGTGATACAGTCCAAAAAGCAAGAGAATTATTTAAGAAAGCGAGAGAATTAGCACCTTGTATTGTCTTTATTGATGAATGTGAAATGGCCTTGGCTGAAATGGATACCGTTCAGGAATCCGTAGAAATAATCAATGTTGTTAATGCTTTTAAAGAAGAGTTAACATCAGTAAAAAATAATTCTGATACACCTATTTTCTTTATTAGAGTGACTAATCATTATGACAAAATTAATGAAGCGATTAAAAACCGTATTAATTATCTATTTAAGAGTTGATTATTTAGATGAAGAAGCAAGATTACAATTTTTAAAATTTATTGTTGCTAAGAAATATCCGAAAACGAATAATTTAAAAACTGCTCCAATAATAGAATTAATGGCTTCTGCTTTAAATCATCATCCAAAACATCAATCACAACGCCAAATGATTCAAATTTTAGATAATGCGTCTATGTATGCTTTTAAAGAAAAAGCTTATTTGATGGATGATAAACATTTAGAAAAAGCTTTAATTGAAGCTTCGGGAAAAACTGAATTAAATTTATATAAATTAGAAATGAAAATTAATAAAGGTAAAGTTTTAAAATCCGAAAGCAAAACCTTATTATCTTTTAAAGAAGATAGTTATACTCCTTGGGAATTGAGACATATTGGTTTCCCTATGAAAGAAATAAAAGACAGTGGTTTTGATTTAAAAGCGTTTTTAGATTCAGGCTTTGGCGGTCATGATTTAAACAATAAGAAAATTGTTGCTTTAAAAGAAGCTGGCTTTACTGCTGCTGAATTAAAAAAAGCTGGATTTACACTTAATGAAATAATGAATGCTGATTATAAACTTAAACAAATACAAGAAGCTGGATATGATTTGAAAACTTTAAAAGATGCTGGATATGATTTAACATATTTAACAAAAAAAGGATATGATTTGAAAGCTATATATAATGCTGGATATAAAACAGAAGCTTTACAAACATCTGGTTATTCTATAAAGGATTTTAAAAACAATAATTATAAAACAAAAGATTTAAAAAATGCTGGATATGATTTTAACAGATTGGGCTTAACGGATTATAATTACTCTTTCAGCTATTATGGGAATCCAATTGAAAGCTTGTCCGCATAATATATAATTATATTCTTTTCTTTCTTTTTTCTTTTGGTTCTTTTCTTTTTTCTTTCTTTTCTTTTTAAAAAAGTTTCGCTTTAATTTTATAAAATTTTTTTTCTTTGTCAAGTCCTTTTTTATCAAAAATATTTTTTAGCCTCTTTTTGAGGCTTTATTTTTTTATATTTTTTTTCTTAAAACCCTTGACAAGATTTTTAAATTAATTTTGTTGTTAAAAAAATTATTTTTATGTTAATATAAAATCAATTAGTAAATTAATTTGAATTTCTAAAAAAATAAATTTAAAAAATTTTGTTGTTAAAAAAATTATTTCTATGTTATTAGAAAAATAATTAATAAACAATTTGAATTTCTAAAAATATTTTTTTAGAATAAATTAAGACTTTTTAAAGTTCCGTTTTTAAGAACACACCATTATAAATATATGACTTGAAATAACAGAACTTTTTTAGGAAAATTTCGGCTTTTTTGTTTTTTATCATTAGTTTTTACATGGATATTGGAGTTTTTTTATACAGATCATAGTTTTAGTTATATTATTACATTTTTATTTTATTTGATTTTAATTGTTTTTATTCCATTTGTTATATATCATTTTTTAGATGATTTTGGGTGCGTATGGTGTTTTTATTTAAAAATTTTTAAATTCTTAGGTATTTTTCCTTTTTTAGAAAAAAATTTTAATCAAACTGTTAATCGTCATAAGTATTTTATTATTAGTATTTTTTATGCTGAAAAACAAAAAGAATTAGCGAAAAAAAATAAAACTCTTGAAATAAATCAAAAAGATCTCTAAAGTAAATTAGAGATCTTTTTATGTTTTAAAACATAAAGCTATGCTATCTTTTTTAATACATTTTTGTTCTTAAAATTATTCTTTAAAACTTAAAATTTATATTCACATAATTACTTATTATATTTTTATAAAATGAATTTTATTAAATTTCGAATATTAATTAAAAACATCATTAAATTAGTTTAATTATTTCATATTGAAACTAATTTTAAAATTTAGTTCAATTCAAAATTCATAAAGATCATGAGGTTTAAAAATTAAATAGTCTTTCATTAAGTTTGAATCAAAATCATTTTTCACAAAAAAACCTATCTGTTGAATAGAAAAATTTTTAATTTTTTTTAATTTATCTTCTAATTGATAAATAGTTCTAGAGTCTATCATTCTATCAATCCATTTACATTCAAATGCTTTAATACCGTCTTTAGTTCGACAAAATAAATCGATTTCGATATTTTGACCTTTATTTTAATATAAAAATCGCGAAACTTCTCCATGATATTTTTGAATTAAAAAATGTTTACAAATATTTTCGAATTCCCAAGAAACAAAATGTTCTAAATCAGGAGCGATGATTTGATTATAAAAATCTTCTTTATTTTGGAAATAATATTTCTGGCGATAATATTTTTTAATAAAACGATAATAAAATCTAATAAAAGGATCTTGAATACGATAAAAAGTTTTTTTAGAATTTTCCTTTTCACCGAAACAAATTACTTTATATATAATTTCTAAATTTAACAACTTTTTCAAAAGAATAGAAGTATGCGCTGAACTTTTTTCTATTTTCTTATTAATCGTAGTTAATTTAACTTCTTTTTTATCAGCCAACACATCTAAAATCTCTAAATAAGGGGCTGGCATCCTAATTTCTTGTAATAAATTATTATAAATTTCGTTTTCTGTGAAATCCATTTCCGGCAAAGCTATATTTAGAATATTATCTTTAATACTTTTAGAATCATCAATTCGAGTTAAATAATAAGGTAATCCTCCAAAAATACTATATAATTTGATTCTATCTAAATATTTCATTTTAGGATAAAATAAAGCTGCTTGATCATAAAAAAAAGGTTGTAATTTTTTTTTATAATTAATTCTTCTATAAAGACCTTGTGAATAATTATCCATTTGTTCCATCAAACTCATATGACTACCAGAAATAAATAATTTCATTTGACTGTTTTTTAACATATTATCCACAATATTTTGTAAAATAGTTAGAAAATCTAAATTTTTATCTACTAAATAAGAAAATTCATCAATCACAAAAACAATTTTTTTTGTCCTATTCTTCTAATTATAAAATGAAATAAGTCATAAAAATTTTCGAAAATAATAGGGGGTTCTTGTAAATATTGAGTTATTTCTAAACTTAATCTTTTACAATTAGCAAGAACACTAGTTCTATCAGCCATAAAATAAAAACCTTGATATTTTTTAATAATTTTTTGTAAAAGACTAGTTTTTCCTACTTGACGTCTTCCATAAATTAAACCAAATTCAAATTTTGGAGTAGCTATTAAATTTTCTAATTCTAATAATTCTTAGGTTCTTCCGACAAACATTTTTTTTGCTCCTTCAAGAAATATAAATATATATTTATATTATAAATATTTTATTAAAAAAATAGTTGTTAATTTAGTTAATTCATTATTAAGTAAAATTAATTTATTTTACAATAAATTAAATACTATTTATTTAAATATTAAGCAAAGAAGAACATATCAATTATAAACTGGGGATTTACTTGCTTTTTAAAGAAATGTGATAGACAAAAATTAATTTTTGTATATAAAAATTATTTCATTTTCATTATTAAAAAATGATTTAAAACTTTTAATCAAAAAAATAATTCAATATTTTTCTTTTTTTAAATTTGACAAAATTTTTATTTATAAATATTTATTTTTTTTATTTAAATTTTGTTTATAAAATTGCTTAATTTATATGTATAATTATATCGCTGTGAATGAAAAATTATAAAAATAAAAAATAATAATTATATTAAATATTTTTACTTTATTAGTTCAAATTTGTTGTTTCGAAAGTGGAAAGGTTCCTTTTAAGCTGGATAATATTCTTGAACCATTTTCTAGCTTAGTTCCGAAAAAACAATAAAAATAAAAAAATATTATTATAGAATAAATTTTTGAAAAAATAAGAAAAATAAAAAAAGAGAAAAAAATATTTTTAAAATAAAAATATAAGCATATTCTTATAAAAATTTCTCAAATTATAATAAATAAATTGAAAATAAAAAAAAATAATTAAACAATATCTTTAACAAACAATAAAAATAAATATTTTTTTATTTTTATTGTTTGTTCGGAACTAAGCTAGAAAATGGTTCAAGAATATTATCCAGCTTAAAAGGAACCTTTCCACTTTCGAAACAACAAATCTAATTAAAATTAAAAAGTTTTTGATTAAACTTCTATAAAAAACTTTTTATCATATCTATTTAATGTTTGTATCTCAGACCTATTTAAGGTCTTTTTTTATTATTTCTAAAATGATTATGATTTTTTTCATTTAAATAAAATCGAAAAATATGTTAAATGAACAAAAATAAATTTATCGGTAGACAAAGTGAAATGTCTCTTTTTAAAAATAAAATTGAAACTGATTTTTTTGAGTTTGGCCTATTATATGGTAGGAGACGAATCGGAAAAACTATGTTATTAAGAGAAATTCAAAGATTATATCCTCTTAATTCCATTTATTATCCTGCTAATTCAAAAGGTATTGATTCTAATTTAAAAGAGTTAAGTCGAATAATTGCTGATTTTTTTCAAGAACCTGTTTTCTTTCAAAGATATGAAGATATTTTTAAATATTTAGTTAAAAAAAATTATTCTGAACAAATAATTATTATGATTGATGAATTTACATATCTAATTGATGATGATAGAAGTATTTTAACTATTTTTCAAAATATAATTGATGATCCGATTATTAAAAATTCATCTCTTAAATTAATCTTATCAGGAAATCATATAGGTATGATAGAGGATATGATATCCCTATCTCAACCTCTATTTGGAAGGGCTACTTTTCAAAAACAACTACATATTTAGAAGCTTCTTTATTTTATCCTCAGGTTAGTTTAGAAAACAAAATTATTTTTTATAGTATATTCCGAGGAATCCCTAAATATCTTGCTAAAATAAATCAATTCAAAAGTATTAAAGACAATATTATTGAATTGATTTTAAATAATGGAGCTGAATTTAGAGAAGAAATAGAAAATTTTTTAAATGCTGAAGTAAAAAAAGATAGAAATTACAAAAAAATTTTAGAAACAATTGCTTCTGGAAATACAAAATTAAATGATATTGCTTGTAAAAATGATTTTATAAATACTGGAACCTTATCACATTATATAAAATTATTAATGAAAATAGGTTTAGTAGGCAAAGAAATATGTTTTGGTAAAAAAAATCAAAAAAAACATCTTTATTATATTAAAGATCAATTTTTTAATTTTTATTTCAAATTTATTGAAAAAAACACTACTTATAAAATTATCCTTGAAGGTGATGAATTTTATAATAAATTTATTCATCAAGAATTAGATACATTTGTATCATATGAATTTGAAAAAATTTCCAAATATTTTGTATCTCTCAAATATAGATTAGAAATGGAAGAAATAGGACGTCTTTGGGAAAAACAAAAAGTAATAATCGATAACAAACCAAAAGATGAAGAAACAGAAATAGACATCATTTTAAAAACACACAAAAATCTTTTTGCATTCGAATGTAAATGGTGTAACCATCCTATTGATGCAAAAACAATTAAAAAATTTAAAACAAAAATTAAAAAATTACAAAATTTGAAAATTGATAAAATAGGTTTTATTGTAAAAAAAAGTTTTTCCGATCAAAATACAATAGACCCAACAATCTTATTTTTCTTTTTAAATGATTTATATGATATCAAATTATATTAATTTCCAACATGAATTTTAATATATGATTTTTTTAGTGTTGCGATATTTAAAAATAAATACAAATAAAAAACAATAATAAACTTATATTTTATTATTGTTTTTTTAATTTTTTCAAGAAAAAATTCTCAAAACAATTCAAATTGTTTATTAATAAAAATAAACAATTTGAATTTTTCTTTTGCAAAATTGAACTTGATATTTAAATTTTTGATTTTTTAAAGATTTACAATTGATATTAAATAAATAATATTTTTGTAATTTTTATTTCTAAAATATATTGTCGACATTATTTAGTTTCTTGCAAGAACATTACACATAAGATTTTATGTTTTCGAAAAAGATTTAAAATAGAAACAAATTCTAAATCTATATTTTTTTTCTATTTTAAATATTTTTAAACTTCTCACGATTCTAAATTAGTGATTGGATTTCTTCTTTAATAAGTTGAAAAAAACTTTTTGAATTTTATTTTTCATGTTTTTATTGCTTCAAAATCAAGAATTGATAATTAATTGTTTAATTCTTGATTGAAAACATAATTTTGTTTGAGTTTGTTTAAAATGATAATTTTAAAAAGTTTTGAAAATAAATCTTATGAAATAATTAATTGATTTTTTAAATCTTGTTAATTAATGAAAAAATATTTTGTTATATATATTCTGATTAATTTTTAATTTTATATTTCGTCGTAATCGAAAATATGAAAATGATTGAATTTTATAAAATATTTGAAAATTTTATTGAAATTATAAATATTTTTTTAAAATTTTGTCTTCTTTTATTCGATATTTAGAAAAAAAATCAAACTGTTTTGTAATAAACAGTTTGATTTTATATTTATTTAGGTTTTAAATTAATTCTGTTTTGGTGATTCGACAATGTTTTGGATAAAAATCAGATTATTAATATATTATCACCTTTATAAGATTTTTTATTTTTTTATATACAAAAAAATTAAGGTTTTGAATTCTTTAAAATTTAAAATTATATGAAATTAATTTTTATTTTTTAAATAAAAAAATATCTAAATTTTAAGAACAACCAAATTCAATTTATTCTAAAGGTAATTGTTCTACTAATTTTAAATCTTCTACAATTCTTTTAGAAATAGTTTTATTTAATTTCACTCTTTTGTGAAAATCTTCTTGTGTAAATAATTTTTTGCTTCTTTCGGCAACTATATTATGAGCTACTTTTTCTCCTAAACCTTCCAATGTTATGAAAGGCATAATTAATGAATTGTCACCGTGCATAACAAATTCAAAAGCTTCAGATTTATTCAAATCAATTGGTAAAAAATTAAAACCTCTTTGAATCATTTCTGATGCAATATTTAAAGTATTTATAAGATTTTGTTCTTTTGCAGTATTTTTTTGTTTTTCATTTTTTTTGACTAAATTTTCAATTTTTTTATCAATTTTTTCAAAATTTTTGGTTAACATTACATCGTAATCAAATTGTTCTAATCTTGTAGAAAAAACACCACTATAAAATAAAAGAGGATGGTAAACTTTAAACCAAGCAATTCGTATAGCCATTAAAACATAAGCAGCAGCATGTGCTTTTGGGAAAAGATATTTAATTTTACTTAAAGAATCTAAATACCATTTGGGTATGTCTTTTTCTTGTTCCAATAAATTCATTATTTTTTTCCATTCTGGAGTATAAAGATCTTGTTTGTCTTTTTGTTTTCCTTTACGAACTAATTCCATAATTTCAAAAGCTTCAGAAGGAGAAATATTTTTTTGCATTAAAAATAACATAATATCATCACGACAACCAATAATATCACTAAAACGTACGTCATTGTTTGTATTTAAATAACTAAAATCTCTTTTTTTATTTAAAATATCTTGAACATTATGTGTCCAAACATCTGTTCCATGTGATAAACCCGAAACTTTTACTAAAGAACCGAAAGTAAAATCTTTTTTTTCTTTAGTATAAATGTCTTTAAGCATATTTTTTACAAAAAATGTTCCAAATTCAGGAATAGCAATTGTAGTAATAGGTTTGTTGTTAGGCATTAAATTTTCATTAGAAAATAATTTATAAACTTTAGGATCGTCAACCGGGATATTTTGATAAGAATCAAAAGAAAATTTCTCTGGTTTTTGTTTAACATAATCCATAAAAAATTTAATTAAAATAGGATCATCATGACCTAAAATATCCATTTTAAATAAGTTATCTTCAAAAGAATGATAATCAAAATGAGTAGTTTTCCAATTAGATTCTACATCATTAGCAGGAAATTGAATTGGAGTTATTTCATAAATAGAAACATCATGTGGAATAACAACAATACCTCCTGGGTGCTGCCCTGTAGAACGTTTAACTCCTTCAATTACATTAGCTCTTCTAGAAATTTCAAAAGGTCTTATTTTGTCTTCTAATTCTTTATCTTTAACAAAACCTTTAATATAACCAAAAGCAGTTTGTGTCGCTACTGTTTGGATGGTTCCAGCTCTAAAAACACAATCTTCTCCTAATAATTCTTTCATATAATTATGTGCAGTAGGTTGGTAATCTCCTGCAAAATTTAAATCTATATCAGGTGTCTTATTACCTTCAAAGCCGAGAAAAGTTTCAAAAGGAATATCTTGGCCATCTTTTAAAAATGGAACAGTGCAAAAAGGACAATTCATATTTGGTAAATCATATCCTGATAAAACATGAGTTAAATCAGCATAATTATTCACATCTAACTCTATAAGTTTGATATATTTTTGATTAACTTTTTCTTTTTTGTCTTTTATGGACACGTTTGGGAATACAGTATATTGACATTGAGGACAAATATAATGTGGTTTTAAAGGATTTACTTCTGTTATCCCTAAAAGAGTTGCTACAAAAGAGGAACCAATAGAACCACGCGAACCTACTGGATAATCATTTTCTATAGATTTTTTAGCTAATAAATAAGCTAAATAATATATAGGAGCTATATTGTTATCTGTATGTTTGTCATCAGCGACAATACTTTTTAATTCTTTTTTGATTCTTTGTTCTATTAAAGGATGTAAATCTTTTCCATATATTTTATTTAATTGTTTTTTAATTAATTTTTTAATTTCTTTTTTAATACTTGGAATTTTTAAATTTTTAGCAAAATTATCATCTTTTAATGAAAAAAGTTTTTTCGGGAAAATACGAATTTGTTCTATTTTATCATTTAATAAATGAGTATTATTAATAACTAAATCTTCTTTAATTTTGTGATCATTAATAAAATCAAAAGCATTTAACATTTCTTGAGTAGTTAAAAAATAATTATCTGGTAAATGATTAGATTTATATTTATATAATTTATGTAAACCGCCGCCAATTAATTTTGCATTAATATAAATTTCTCTATAAATTTTGTCATAAGGATTTAAATAATGAACGTCTCCGGTAGCAATAACGATTTTGTTTTGTTTTTGAGCTTCTTTTATAATTTTTAAAATTATTTCTTGAATAATTTTTTTTCCTTGATTATTTTCATCATCTCCGTTCAAATCATAAATAACATGTTTATAACTATCAACAGGTTGAACTTCGATATAATCATAAAAAGAAATAACTTTACTTAATTCTGTGTCATTTTTATTTAAAGCTGTTTGAAAAACATTCCCTTCGAAACAACCACTACCTATTAATAATCCTTCTCTATATTTTTCAAAATTAGATTTTAATAATCTAGGAGTTTTATAAAAATCTTTAGTTAAAGAATCACTTACCAAATGAAATAAATTTTTATAACCTATTTGATTACGAACTAAAATATTAACATGATAATGTCTTTCGAATTTTTGAGGCAAACTACCTTTTAAATCGTAAAAATTTAAAATATTTTGTTCTTCTAAGATATCAAATATTTTTAATAAAATATTTGCTGTCACACGAGCATCAAATAAAGCTCTATGATAATTCTCTTTTATTTCGATATTTGATTTAAAATATTTAGCAATTTTTTTTAAAGAAAAATATTTTAACTTTGTTTCAAAATATTTTTGACTTAAAGCTAAAGTATCTATAAAAGGTTGTTCTTTAAAAGAAATATTTAAATGTTTAGCTTTTTCTTTTAAAAACCCTATATCAAAATGATAATTATGAGCAACTAAAACATAACCTTTAATCCAAATAAAAAAATTAGGTAGAATGTCTTCAATAGTAGGTTTATTTTCTAAATCTTTTGCCGTAATTCCTGTTAGTTCTGTAATCATTTTATTTAATTTTACTTCAGGATTAATTAATTCATCAAAAAATGAATCTATTATTTTACCATTTTCTATTTTAACAGCAGATATTTCAATAATTTTATCTCTATATTCTGAAAAACCAGTAGTTTCAATATCAAAAACCACATATTTATGTTGTTTTAAAATAAAATCATTAAATTCAGGATATTGTTCTTGATTAGTAATGAAAATAGGTTTTTCTTCAATAAAATTAGACTCTACACCTAAAATAGGTTTGATAGGTTTATTAAGAGAAAATTGATCGATTTCAGGATAAGCATAAAGTCCGTTATGATCTGTAAATGCGATCGCTTCATGACCCCATCTTATAGCTGTTTCGATATAATCTTTAGCATTATTAGTAGCATCTAAATTAGACATTTTTGTATGAAGATGGAATTCAATTCTTTTTTTACCTTCATAATTATCTATTCTTTCTAGATGTAAAGGAACAGAATTTAAAATATTATATTCATGTAATTGAAAACAAAAATCATCTTTTTTATAATTAATATTACTATGTTTTATAGAAGTTAAAATTTCAATTAAATTTCCTTCTTGTATTTGTTCATCTATTTTTTTGTATAATTCTATTTTAGGATCTAAAAAATTTCTATAGAAGATAGAATCTTGTTTAGTTTCTGGATCAATTAAATAAAAAGTCAACGTAATTTGTTTATTTCTATTTTCTCTTTTAGAGATTTGTTGGACGTAACCTTTAATCCAAAATTTATTATTTTTTTTTTGAAAATCTAAAATTTCATTGTATAATACTGGAATATCATTGAATTTTATAAAAGATTTATAATTATCTATTATTTGTGGTAAACTAGAATAATTTATTTCGTGTATAACTAAACTTAAATTAGATTTATATTTGTTTTTTAATATTTCATCTAATTTTATAATTAGTTCTTTTAATCGTGATTCGTCATGTTCTTGGGAATATTGCGGAAATTGAATTTTGATATGACATATGTTTTTCTGAAAATCAATGTTTGTGATTTTAATATCTGTATCTTTTAAAACATAAAAAATTTGTTCGTTATTTTCGTGATTTATTATTTTATTCCAAAGATAATTAAATATTTTAATCCATAAATCCGATTTTTCTACATTATGAAAATCAACAAATAAAAAACAAATATCGATATGCAAGTTTAGTATTAGTCCTTGAATTTCATCATTTATAAATTTTTTGGCTTCTTGTTCAAATTTTTCTAAAAAATCAATATTTAATGAATTTTTTTCCCCTGAAATATTCACAACCCATTTGTTGTTTTTTATATAAACTAATGTTTTTGTTAATTTATAAGTGGTTTTATATTCATTATTAAAATTTTGCAAAAAAGAACGAAATATTTTATAAGACATGTTTTTTTCTCTTGATAATTTTTGGATTTTTAGCATAATATTTTGTAAATATAATTATAAAAAAATAAAACACACGAAAAAATTTCATGTGATTTTTTTATTTATAAAAAGAAAAATTTTATTTGGTACTGATGGTCGGACTCGAACCGACATGAGGTTGAACTCGTTTGATTTTGAGTCAAATGCGTATACCGATTTCGCCACACCAGCTTATAAAACATTAATTTAATATTTACAATAAAATAAAAAAATAATGTTTTTAAATAACTTAAACTATATAACTTTATTATATCAAAAAAAATATTAATATAATAAAGTTATAAAAATAAAAATCTAAAATTTATTTTTTATTTAAGTATTATTGTTGAAATTGACTATTATAAAGATTATAATAAACGCCTTTTAATTCTAATAATTCTTCATGATTACCGTGTTCAACAATAAATCCTTTTTTTAAAACTACAATAACATCAGAGTTAACAATTGTAGATAGACGGTGTGCAATAACAAAAGAGGTTTTATTTTCACATAATTTTTGAATAGATTTTTGACAAATCATCTCCATTTGTGTATCAATAGTAGAAGTAGCTTCATCTAAAATCAAAATAGAAGGATCGCGTAACAAAGTCCTAGTTATTGTAATTAATTGTTTTTCTCCTTGTGATAAATTATCTGATTCTTCATTAATAACTGTTTGATAACCTTTATCTTTAAACATTATAAAATCATGAATTTTAGTTTGTTTAGCTATTTCTATGACTTCTTCATCCGTTTTGTCTTCGCTACCATATTTAATATTATCTAAAATAGTGCCTTTAAAAAGCCAAACATCTTGCAATACTAATCCTAAAATTTGTCTTAAATATTTTTTATTCAAGTCTCTAATATCTATTCCATCGATAGTTATAGAACCTTCATCAATTTCATAAAATCTAGTTAAAAGATTGATTAAAGTTGTTTTTCCTGAACCAGTAGAACCTACAATAGCTACTTTTTGATGTTTATTAATTTGTAAATTAATATTTTGAAGGATAGGTTTATCTTTAAAGTAACCGAACGAAACATTAGAAAAAGAAACAAATCCTTCAACTTTGTGTAAAGATAAGTCTTTTTTATTAAATTCTGTTTCTTCATCTTCGTGTAAAAAATCAAAAACTTTGTTAAAAGCTGTTTTGGTAGATTGAGTAATAACAAAAAAATGACTTAAGTCATTAATAGGGTTGCCTAAACGCCAAATAAATTGTGTAAAAGCTTCAAACATACCTAATTGAATGGCAACAAAACCTAAATTTTTAAGTAAATTAGGAATGTTAGCGGTATGAGGATCAGGAGATATTAAAAAATGTCCCAAAACTACAATAATAGCTAATATTATATATGTAAAAGAATTAACAATAGGAATGGCCAAACTAGATAAAAAATTAGATTTAAAAATCATTTTAGATAAATCTTGATTAATTTTTTGAAATTCTCGAAAAACATTTTCTTGTTGATTATATAAAATGATTTCTTTTTGACCGTTAAATTTTTCTTGTAAAAAACCATTATATTCAGATGTTTTATCAAATCTTTGAATAAAAATATGACGTGCTTTTTTATTAATAATAAAAATAACAATAAAAGAAAAAGGAACCATCAAAGAAATAACAAACCCTAAAGATAAATTTATATATAACATATAAACTAATATCATCGTTATATGAAAAAAAGAATAAATTACAGCAGCCAAAGTTTGTTGTAATCCACTAGAAATAATATCAACATTATTAATCATTTTATTCATAACATCGCCAACAGTATTTTGATCAAAATATTTAATAGGTAATTTGTTTATTTTGGTATAAATATCTTGGCGCATATTTTTAATACCTTTATGAATAACGGTTACTAAAAATTTATTATAAATGAAGTCTACAACAGCACAAAAAACATAAAAAAGAAAATTTAAAATTAAAAATTTATTAATATAAGTATTATATGTTTCTTTGTTTGGTTGTTTATCTTTTTTGTTAATAAAATCTAAAATTTTACCTTCAAATACAGGGATATAACATTGCAAAGCAGAAATAATAAAAATTAAAATAATACTAATTATTATTTGTTTTTTAAAAGGTTTTAAGTATTTAAATATTTTTTGCATTTTTTAAAACCTCTTTTATTTTTTGAGATGAAGCAATATTTTGATATACAGAACATTTAAGCATTAATTCTTCATGTTTTCCTACGCTTACTATTTTTCCTTCATCTAAAACAACAATTTTATCAGCATTTAAAATAGAATTCAATCTTTGTGCTACTATCAATATAATAACTTCTTTATTTTGATCAAAAAAAACTTTTCTAATAGCTAAATCTGTTTCGTAATCTAAAGCAGAAAAAGAATCATCAAAAATATAAACATCAGGTTGTTTTAGTAAAACTCTTGTAATGGAAAGTCTTTGTTTTTGGCCACCAGATAAATTTGAACCCAATTCACTTATTGGTTCATGAATTTTAGCGGTTTTATTTTGTATAAACTCATAAGATTGCGCTATTTTAGCTTTTTCTAACATTTCTTCAGAAGTAGCATTTTCTTTACCAAATAATAAATTACTAAAAATAGTTCCTTTGAATAAAATATTTTTTTGAGATACAAAACCAATTTTGCTTCTTAAATTTTGAACATCATAATTTCTAATATCTATGCCGTTAATTTCTACCACTCCTTTAATAGGATCTAACAAACGAGGGATTAAATTTATTAAAGTAGTTTTTCCTGAACCTGTTTTACCTACAAAAGCAATTACTTCAGATTTATTTAATTCTAAATTAATATTTTCTAAAACTGACTTATTTGTATTAGGATATCGATAATAAACATTTTTAAATTCTAATTTGTTAATGGTTTCTAATTTGTGAAATTGAGGTAAATTATTTTGTATAGAAGGTTTTACGTTAAATAAATATTGAATTTTTTTTAAAGCAATTAAAACTTTTGGTAACATCATAAACAATAATAAAAAATTCAAAATTGCTGATAAAATCAGAATGTTATAAGTCATACAAATATATAATTCGCCAATTACACTTGTACCATCATAAATAATACAAGAACCAATTTTAATAGTAATAAGAATAGACATGTTTAATAATAAATAAAAAATAGGTTTAATAGAAATAATCGAAGTAAATAATTTGATTATTAAATTTGTAAAATGCGAATTAATTTTGTCAAATTTTTTTTCTTCATTTTTTTCTTGGTTTAAACTTCTAATTATTTTCACTCCTGTTATAGAAGATCTAATTTTGTAATTCATTTCTTCTAATTGTGTAAATTGTTGAATTGATAAAAAATAGTTTTTTCTAATAATCAAAAGTAAAATAATAACAAAACAAGGGATACTGCAGATAATAGAATAACCTAATACAGGGTTTATATTATTAATAATAATAAAACATATAATTACTGTGATAGGGGCAACAATAAAAGTTTTATAAAAAGTAATAATAAAATTCATTATTTGATAAACATTATAAGTACTTCTACTAACTAAAGCCGAAATACCTAATTGTTGCATCTCTATAAAAGAAAAAGTTTGTATTTTTTTAAATAAATCAGTACTTAAATCTTGAAAAACTAAAGATGCTACTTTGGAAATACAAAAATTAACAATTAAATTACCACAAATAATTAAAAAAACCATTAAATATAAAATTAAAAAAACATTTCGAAATTCTTTTTCACCAGTAGATTTAATTATTTTCATTCCTACAAGATAAGGTATATATATTTCTCCGCAAACAATTAATAAAAAAGCAAAAATATTTAATAAAAGAAGAGTTTTATATTTAAAAATGTATTTCAAAATTAATTTCATATGATTAATTAGTAAAAAATACTCCCCCTTTTAAGATATTACAAAAAAATATAATTTTCAATAAATTATTAAAAATTATATTTTATCAATATTATCCATTATTTTAACATTTTTTTATTATTTTTATAAACTTAAACAAAAAAATAATAAAAAAATAATTTTCTTTTCAATTAATTGAAAAGAAAACTATTATAACAGTATAAATTTTAATTTAAATTTGCATTAGAAAAAGATTTTGTTAAAAAGGATTATTATCTGTCAATTTAGATAATCCTTTTTTTTCTGTAACAGAAGCAATGGCAGCTCCAGTAGTTACTAACATAGAAGCAATAGAAGCAGAATTTAAAACAGCTTGTTTTGTTACTTTGGTAGGATCAACTATTCCTATTTTAAATAAATCAACATATTCGCCTGTACTAGCATCAAAGCCAAAACCTTCTTTTTGTTGAAATTGTTGTTTAATAATTGAATCTCCATCAAAACCTGCATTTTCAGCAATTTGATAAGCAGGGATTATTAAACTATCTAAAACAACATTAATGCCTTTTTGAACATCTGGTATTGAACTTACTAATGTATCTTTTAATTCTTTATAAATTTCTAATAAAGTTTTACCTCCACCAGCTAAAATACCTTCTGTAACAGCTGCTTGACTAGCATTTAAAGCATCTTCAATTCTTAATTTTTGTTCTTTTAACTCTGTTTCTGTGGCTGCGCCTACTTTAATAACAGCTACTCCACCAGATAATTTTGCTAAACGAGATTTTAAATTTGTTAATTCATGTTCATTAGTTGTATTAGTAATTTGAATTTCTATTTCTTGAATTCTTTTTGATAAAGCTGGGGTTTTAGAAGCTCCTATCAAAACTGTATTATCTTGTTTTATAATTGCTTTTTTAATTTTTCCTAAATCTTCAATTTTAACATTTTGTAATTTCATATTTAAATCTTTAGAAATAAAATTAGCTTGAGTTAAAATAGAAATATCTTTTAAAAATTCTTTTTGATTATCACCAAAAAATGGTGCTTCAGTAACAGCGACATTTAAAACTCCATGAAATTTATTTAATGCTAAAATATTAATTACATCATTATCAAATGAATTGGCGATGATGAATAAAGGATTTGATTTATCTTTGGCCGCTTCTAATAAACCACTGATTTCGTTAATATTATTAATTTTATGATCGGTAACTAAAATCAATGCTTGTTCCAATTCAACAGACATATTAGCTAAATTATTAACAAAAATACTTGATAAATAACCTTTATCATATTGCATTCCTTTAACAACTTCTAATTCTGTTTCTAATCCTTTAGATTCCCCTATAGTTATAACGCCTTTTTCAGTAACTTTATCCATAGCAGAAACTATAATTTGTCCTATTTTTTTACTTCCTGAAGAAATTGTTGCAATATTAGCTATTTCTTCTCTTGTAGAAACAGGCTTAGATTTTTTTAAAATATGTTCTATTACTTTATTAGAAGCTTGAAGAATACCTTTTTTAATTAAAGTAGATTTAAAACCAGAATTTACAAAACTAAAACCTTTCTGAATCATACTTTGAGCTAAAACAATTGCTGTTGTTGTTCCGTCGCCTGCATTATCGTTAGTTTTGGCTGCTGCTTCGCGAACTAATTGAGCACCCATATTTTGAAAAGGTTCTGATAATTCAATTTCTTTAGCAATTGTAATTCCATCATTAACAATCAAAGGTAATCCATGTGTTTTTTCTAAAGCAACATTATTTCCTTTTGGTCCTAAAGTCAATTTTATAACGTTGGCTAAAGTGTCAACACCATTTAAAATTTCTTTTCTAGAGTCTTTATCGAAAAGAACTAATTTATCTGCCATTTAAAAATATCTCCTTTACTCTAATTTTAAATTTTATTATTTATATTAATAATGCAATTATTTCTTCATTTTTTACAATCAAATATTCTTCATCTTTGATTGTAATTTTAGTTCCTGAATAACTTTTGTAAACGACTTCCGCGTTAGGTTTTATCTTTTCAGATACTTTTGGGCCACAACTTACAACAATGCCAATACAGTTTTGTTCTGTTTTTTGATCATCTAATCTTAACAAAATACCACTCTCGGTTGTATTTTTTTCTTTTTTATATTTCAACACAACATAATCGTTTAAAGGTTTAATCAAAATAATCGTTCCTTTCTTTAATTAATTAAACAATATTTGTTTTTTAATATATTAAATAAAAATTTATGTATTCAGTAAGTGCGTATTTAAAATTAAAACAATCTATCCATGCACCAACACACTCATAATTATAACATTATTTTTTTAAAAAAATAATGTTATAATGAATAAATTAAAAAAAATAAATACAATAATATTCCGAAATATTCATATAAAATAAACATATTAATAATTTAAAAAATGTCAGAATTTATTTTAAAAATGTATACAGGTTTAAATAAATAGTTATAACTTTATTCAGTTTTTCAGAAGGAAAATCGGAATTTATCAAAAAAGTTAAAACTAAATATAAAATATTAATGAATAAATAAATAAAAAAAGTATAAAAATATAAAAATTCCAAAACATAATGTAATTTTATTTTCATATTTAAATACTTTAATTTATCTTGTTTTAAAAACCCAAATTTAAATAAATTCGATAAAATATTTTTCTTAAATTTCAACAAATATTTTTAAATTGAAACAAATATACATATATTATCTTAATTTAAAATATTAAAAACCGAATTTAAAAATCTAAAAATTATTATTTTAATACTCGGTAACAAAAATCTTGTTGGATATAAATTATTTTGTATATTTATATTAATTTTTTTTATTATTTTTCACTGGTAGACTTCTTAAAAGGGTTAAACCAACCTAAGAAATCTGGTTTATAATCATTAACTTTAGATTTTATAGCCTCTATTGCTTCTTGTTTTATTTCATCTAGTGATTTTGTAAAATGAATTTTAATATCTTCTGTTTTCTCAGATAATTCTTTGTTTAATTCTTCTTTATCTTGAGTAATTGTGTCTGATAAATCTTTAACTTCTTGTTGGATAAGTGCAGATGTAATTTCTATTTCTTTTGTCACTTTATTAGATAATTCTTTTTTTAATTCTTCTTTATCTTGAGTAATTGTGTCTGATAAATCTTTAACTTCTTGTTGAATAAGTGCAGATGTAATTTCTATTTCTTTTGTCACTTTATTAGATAATTCTTTTTTTAATTCTTCTTTATCTTGAGTAATTGTGTCTGATAAATCTTTAACTTCTTTTTTGGCAAGTGCAGATATATCTTCTATTTCTTTTGTCACTTTATCAGATAATTCTTTTTTTAATTCTTTTTTATCTTGAGTAATTGTTTCTGAAAAATCTTTAACTTCTTTTTTGGCAAGTGCAGATATATCTTCTATTTCTTTTGTCACTTTATCAGATAATTCTTTTTTTAATTCTTCTTTATCTTGAGTAAGCGACATTATAAAATTTTGTATAGATTTATCAATACTTTCAATTTTATCAGTCATTTTTTTGGAAATTTCTTCTATTTTATCTGTTGCTTTAGCTTCTATTGTTCCTTCAAAAGCTAGAATTCCGTTATAAAAAACAATTGCCAATGCACACAAAATTAAAATAATTAATAAATTTTTTTTATAATTTTTTTTTTGTAACATATCGAAATACCCCTTCGAATCTAATACATAAATATAAATTACATAATATAAAAATTTAAAAATATATAATAAACATTTATAATTAAAATTTTAAAATTTAATAATCCACACACAACACTCTAAACAATCAACAAAAATATCAAATTCATTTAAAAAATAAGTTTATTTTAAGTTAATTTGATATTTTTGTTGGTGGAGATGAGGGGATTCGAACCCCTGTACAAAACTAATTCTTTTTTCTACTTCTACATACTTATTTTATTTTTTTAAAAAATAACAAAATTATTTATAGTATTGAAGAATATGATAAAAACGAAAAATTAATTAACAATTAAAATTTATATAAATTTTAATTTTTTAACAAATGTCAATTAACAAGTTAATGACATTCCTAAAAAATTATTTACTGGTAAATTAAAATTGCTTACTGGATTGAAAAAAGAAGATGTTTCTTCTGTTTGTTTATTGTTTCCATTTATTTTAAATCTCGAAAGTTTTTACTTGCTTACCAAGGTATGCATAAAAAAAATCTTTAGTTTTGGCGAATTCCATAAACATCCCCTGTTGTTATTATATATATTTTCGAACAACTTTTAATAATATAATTCATTATTTTTATATAAATTAAAGATAAAACAAAGTTTTTCTTTTGGAAATTTATTTTTTATATTTATATAAATGAACTCTTATCTAAAGAGTATGATTAATTTTCCAAGTACCTTGTCTAATAAATTGAATTCATTTTGTTTTTATATATGTTTTCATTTTCTTTTTTTGTTTTGTTTGTTCAATAACCTTCTATATTTTTATTTTTACCTAATATAGGAAGGTTATTAAAGCTTCACAAATTGAATAGACTTTCTAATTATAACATTATTTCCTATCCATATTTATATAAAAAATTTGTTTTCTTTATTATATAAATGTTAAATTTACATACAAACAATGATTTTGATTATTTGTCAATTCCTCTTTTTTTCAAAAGTTGCGTAGATAATTCTGTTGCTACCCTTCCGCGAGAAGTTCTTTTAATATAACCTTCTTTAATTAAATAGGGTTCGTATACTTCTTCAATGGTTAAAATTTCTTCTCCAATTGTTGCAGCAATATTTTTAATTCCTACCGGTCCACCATTAAATTTATAAACCAGATTTTTTAAATAATTAAAATCTGTACCATCTAAACCATTTTCATCTATTTGTAATTTTTCTAAAGTATGTAAAGCTATTTCACAAGTTATATTTTTTTGAGAATAAATTTCAGCAAAATCCCTTGCTCTTCTTAATAAACGATTAGCTATACGTGGAGTGCCTCGACTTCTTTTTGCTAACTCTTCAACAGCTTTTTCTTCTATTTTATTTCCATAAACAGAAGCTGTTCTTTGTAAAATTGATTTTAATTCTTTTTTATCATAATATTCTAATTTTAAAATTAAACCAAAACGATCTCTTAATGGAAAAGAAATATTACCGAATTTAGTAGTTGCTCCAATTAAAGAAAAAGGTGGCAAATCAATTCTAATTGTTCTTTTTTCATCATTTTTCCTGATAACAAAATCTAAAATACGATCTTCCATAGCTGAATATAAAATTTCTTCAACGTTTTTAGGAAGACTATGCATTTCATCAATGAATAAAATATCACCTTTTTGTAAATTATTTAACAGAACAGCTATGTCACCTATTTTTTCTATATTAGAACCGCTTGCTGTTTGAAAATTAACTCCTAATTCATTTGCAATTATTTGCGCTAAAGTAGTTTTTCCTAAACCAGGAGGTCCGTAAAACAAAAGATGATCTATTGACTCTTTTCTTTTTTGAGCTGCTTTTAAATAAACAAACAAAATCTTTTTGATTTTAGTTTGGCCTATATATTCATTTAACATTTGAGGTCTTAATTGAATTTTATTTTCTATTTTGTTCATAAATATTTCATAACCTATATTCCAAAAATTTTCTTATAATTTTTGAAAAAACTATTTTATCATCAATAATAAAGCATCTTTAATAATCAATTCTATATCTTTATTAAAATCTAATTTTTTTATAATGTTATCTATTTCTTTATTTTTAAAACCTAAATTGTTTAATACTTCTTTGACATCTTTTTGTTTTGGATGCAAAAAAACTGTTTTATTAATTAAAGATTCGTTATTTTTTAAATGAAAAATAATTTGTTGTGCTGTTTTTTTACCAATCCCCGGAAATTTAGATAAATATAACGCATTGTCAAAATGTATTGCTTGCTGAATTTCTTTAAAAAGTACTTGACTAGTTAATAAGATAGCACTTTTAGGACCGATACCTGGAATAGAAATTAATTTTTTAAAAAAAAATAAAATTTCTTGTTCTAAAAAACCATATAAAAAATGAATATTTTCTTTAACATAAAAATAAGTAAACAGCTTAACTTCTTGATTAATATTAAAAATATAAGGATTAGAAAAACCAATATGATACCCAATACCATTATTATCTAAAACAATACTGTCGTTTTGTATAGATGTTATTTTACCTGTGATATAGAAATACATATAAAACTACTCCTTTAAGATGTTTTGTACAAAAATATTTATAATGAAAATATTTTATAATATAATTATCATTCATAATTCAAAATATTTTGAAATTTTTTTATTTTTGTTATTAAATCAACTTGTAACAATTGCAAATAAAAATAATAAATAAATTTTTATCTTATTAATATTATAAAATATTTTTAATTAAAACATATATAATCTCATTTATTAAATATACAATTCCAAACATTAGATATTAACTATCCTTAATTAAATTTTTAAAAATCTAAATTAGCAATTTGAATATTTTAAATTTATGATTGTTTTTTTAATTTCAATAAAAAAAGACTAACTTAATAGTTAGTCTTAAAGAATTTTAAAAAAAATGTCTAAACTTTTGTAACAGGAAGTGTTCTTAATATTTATGCAAATTAAAAAAGTTAAAATTTTAAAACTAAAACGTTTTTTTATAGTTTGTAAGTTAGTCATAACATAAAAAAACGTTTTGTTTAAAAAGATATAAATACATAAAAATTATATTTGTTTAAACAAAAATGTGAATTGCCGATTGTGCCATTTTGAAGTAACGCTCCAAGTTCCTAAATATGGGACCACTATAAAGTCTCAAAACAATAAATTTTTATATAATAAACAAATTACATTATATTCTTTTTAATTATTCTCCAATAATGAATTAGATTTACAAATTACAAAAAAGAAAAAATTTCTTTAGCATCTAATTTAAATTTTTTAGGTTTTTGTGTCAAAATTATATCAGGTTTACCAACAGAAATTAAAATAATAGGTTGATAATTGCTAGGGATATTAAAAAGAGCATTTATTTTGTCAAAACAATAACCACCCATAAAACAAGAAGCATAACCAAAATTTTTAAGTGTTGCAATCAAATTAAAAGAAATAAGACCACATTCAAAAAAAATTTCATTCTTTACTTGTTCAGAATCTATTTTTCCGTAATTTTGTTTGATTTTTGTAACTACTTGTTCTTTAGTTTTGTTATCAATTTCTTTATTCAACAACTTCTGATTATAAATGTAATCGCTTGAATTTTTTTTATCTAAAAGACCGCATACTAAAACTATAGCAGAACTGTTTTCTACTTGAAAAATATTCCCGTAATTCACAATTGTTTTTAATTTACTTTTAGCTTCTTCGCTTTCGATAATAAAAAAACGCCAAGGCTGTAAATCAAAAGAAGAAGGAGTATATCTAATATCATCAAAAATTTTGAACCATTCTTCCGAAGATATTTTATGATTTTTTTTAAATGTTCTAACTGTTGCAATACGCATAAAAATATTTCATTCCCTTAATATTTATTACAAAAACTTGTTCAAATCAATTGAATCAAAATCCAAAAACATATTAAAATATGTTTTATAATATTTTTTTTATCTTATTAAAATAAAAATGTTTACATAAAAATTTATGTTCTATCTATGATCTTTTTTTGTAACATTGTTATAAATTCTTCTATAGTTAATTCTTCTTGTTTGAAACTTTGATATTTTCTGACAGTTAAATAATCACTATTCATTTCTTTATCACCTATAACCATTTGATAAGGAATTTTTTGTTTTTGCGCTTCTCTAATTTTATAACTTAAACTTGCTTCTTTATCATTCAATTCTACTCTAAAAGAATTTTTTAATAATAGGTTTTTGATTTTTCGAGTATATTCTAAATGAATATCATTATGCACTGGAATCAAAATAATTTGAATAGGAGCTAGCCATAAAGGTAAAACACCTTTATTTTTTTCTAATAAATAAGAAATAAATCTTTCTAAAGTAGAAATAATACTTCTATGAATAACAATAGGAAAATGTTTTTTGTGATCTGGACCTATATAAGTTAAATTAAATTTTTGTGGTAATAAAAAATCCAATTGAATAGTCGATAAAGTTTCTTCGTTATGCAAAGCAGTTAAAATTTGAATATCTAATTTAGGACCATAAAAAGCAGCATCTCCTGGAACTTCTTTATAAGTTATATTATTTTCTTTTAAAATTTCTCTCAAAAAAGTTTCTGATTTGTCCCAAATCAAATCATTATCAAAATATTTATTTTTATTCAAAATATCTCTAGTACTTAAATTAAAACTATAATCTGTAATTTCAAAATCTTTATAAACCTCTAGTATCAACTGAATAATTTGAATTATCTGTTCTTTAATTTGTCCTTCGCTTACAAAAATATGAGCATCATTCAAAGTCATTCCTCTTGTTCTTTGTAAACCTGAAACAGCACCTGAATGTTCAAAACGATGCATCATACCTAATTCAGCAATTTTTAAAGGTAATTCTTTATAACTACGCAAATTTTGTTTAAAAATCATCATATGATGAGGACAATTCATAGGACGTAAAACTAACTTATCTTCATTAGGAAATTCTATTATAGGAAACATATTCTCTTTATAAAGTTCTAAATGTCCTGATTGTTGATATAATTTGATATTAGCTAAAATCGGAGTATAAACATGTTGATAACCATAACTTATTTCTTTATCAATAATATATCTTTCTATAATACGTCTGATTGTTGCTCCTTTAGGTAACCAAAAGGGCAAACCTATACCTACTTCCGAAGATAACATAAAAAAATTTTGTTCTTTATTAATATTTTTATGATCTCTTTTTTTTCTATCTTCTAATAATTGCAAATATTGTTTTAAGTCTTTTTTATTAAAAAAAGAAACCCCATATATCCTTATCAAAGGAGATTTATTTGCATCACCTTCAAAATATGAACCAGATATATTTAATAATTTAAAATTTTTTATTCTATTAGTATTCGCTAAAAAAACATTAAGCTTATCAAGCTGAAAATCTTCAAAATCTAAACAAGAATAAATCTCTATAAATTCTATATTTTGTATTTTCTGAAGTATATCTTTTTTATATTTGTTGACAGCAAATTTATCATATGCTTCTTGATAAGCTATTTTTTTTTTACTAATATCTAAATTTTCTTGAGAAATTTGATGCATCATTTTTTCTATTTCAGATAAATAATTTTCTGAAAAAATCATACTTTGAAAATCTATTTCATAATAAAAACCTTCTTTATAATTTGAACCAGAAACTAAAAGAGCATTAGGAAAAAGTCTTTTAATAGCTTGAGCCATTACAAAAGAAGTAGTATAATTTAAAATTTGCAAACTTTCTGGTTTATCTGAAGTAATAATTTCTAAACAACCATCTTCTTCTAACTCTGTGTTTAAATCAATTATTTTATCATTAAAATAAGCAGCTATCGGTTCATGAGCAAAATGAAAATTATTTTTTTGTATAATTTCTAAAACATTAATTTTTTTAGAAAATTTTTGAACTGAACCATTATTAAATTTAATATCAATCATTACTAAATTTTAAGTTTACCCCTTTTATAATTAATTATTAAAATTTTCTTAAAAATATAAAAATATTTTGAATACCATTAAAACATATTTAACATTTTATAATTATTGATATCAATTATTTGCCTAAACAAAAATTAGAAAATAATTCGTTCAGTAAATGTTCTGGGATATTTGTGCCTAAAATATTTCCTAAAGCATTATAAGCTTCTTTTAAATTTATTGTGTGTATATCGATAGGCATTTTTTTTTGAATATCTATAATAATATTTTGTAAAGAGTTTAAAGCGATTTGTATTTCTTTAATATGTCTTGCATTTAAACAATAATTAAATTCTGTATTTTGTAGATTATCTAATTGGAATTTTGTTAAAATTTTATTTTTTAATTCTTCAATGCCCTCTTGATTATAACTAGATAATAAAATCATTTCCTCTTTAATTTGACTTAAATTCAATTTATTCGGTAAATCAGATTTACTACCTATTATAATTCTAGAATATTCTTTAGTTAAATCAAGCAATATTTGATCATCTTTATCTAAAACATTGCTTTGATCTAATAACAACAAAACTAATTCTGCTTCTTTTAAAAGTTTGCGAGATTTCTCAACACCTATTTGCTCTAAAGGATCTTTAGTTTCGCGAATACCTGCGGTATCAATTAAACATAAAGAAACACCTTTAATATCAACATATCCATCTACATAATCACGAGTAGTACCAGCAATATCAGAAACAATAGCTCTGTTGTTCTGCAACAAAACATTTAATAAACTAGATTTTCCTACATTAGGTTTTCCAATGATTAAAGTTTTAATACCGTTTTTTAACAAACGGTTTTGAGTATACAAATTTAAAATCTCTTCCATTTTATAAATCAATTGTTTAATTTGAGGTAAAATTATTTGATTAGTAATTTCTTCAATATCTAAATATTCAGGATAATCAATATTGACTTCTATCTGGCCTATTATTTTAATGATTTTATTACTTAAATCTTCTATTAATTTAGAATTTTTTTTTTGCAAACCTAAATTTGCTAATTTAATAGCGTTTTCGTTTTGAGCAAAAATCAAATCCATAATTGATTCCGCTTGTATCAAATCTATTTTGCCATTTAAAAAAGCTCTTTTACTAAATTCTCCTGGTTCGGATAATCTAATATCTAATGATAAAATTCTCTCTAATAATAATTGAGTTATTAAAATCCCTCCATGACCTTGGACTTCAACAACATCTTCGCCAGTAAAAGAATGAGGATTTTTAAAAATAGAAATTAATACTTCATCTAATATATTTTGGTTTTGATCTAAAATAAAACCGTGATGAATAGTATGCGAAGGGGCTTGAGATAAATCAAAATTTCTTTTAGAACTTTTAAAAATTTGATTAATATTTTGAATAACTTTAGGTCCACTCACTCTTATAACATTAATACTACCACTTCCTAAAGGGGTTGCAATAGCAGCAATATTATCATAAATAATCATATATTTATTTCTTTCTATGTGGATAATATTTGTTGTTGTGAATTAAAATCTTTGATACTTTCTTTTATTGCTTGAATAACTTTATTCATTACATCTTCATTTTTAACAAAAATACCACAAGCCTTTTTATGTCCACCACCGCCAAATTTATATGCAATAGAAAATACGTCAAAACGTGAAGAACGAATACTAATTTTATAACAACCGTTTTTTAATTTTAAAATAAATCCCCATACTGGATTATTTTCAATATAATTTAAAACATTAACAATCGAAAAAGCTTCTTCAATAGTTAAATTAAATTTCTCAAGTGTTTCTTCACAAAATTTAAAATAAATAAAACCGCCGTCAATTATAAAATTAGAACATACATAACCCTTAAATTTTAATAAATTCACACTTTGTGAATGTATTTGTTTATCAATATCAAAAACATTTAAACCGTATTGTAATAAATCAATAGCATATTGAAAAGTTTTTTCATTAACTCTTTCAAAACGAAAATTATCTGTATCAGTTACAATACCTGTATATATTGGTAAAGCTCCTTTTTTAGTTAATTTATAATTATGAAATTTTTTAAAATAATAAATCATTTCTGAACAAGAAGCAAAATTACTATCTATCCATTCATAATCAGCAATTTTATTCAGAAATAAATGATGATCTATTCTAATACTCATCTTCCCTAATTTATATCTATTATCGCTAATATTAGAACTATTACCACAATCTACAATAAAAACTAAAGCATCTTTATAAACATCATCCGTTATTTTATCCATATTGCCTAAAAAAGATATTTTTTTTTCTTCATCTCCAACAACATAAACTCTTTTATCAGGATAATTTGTTTTAATTATATCTTTTAATCCTAATTGCGAACCATAACAATCTCCATCAGGTCTTTTATGACCATGAATAATTATTATATTAAATTTTTCAATTTGTTTTCTAATAAATTCCATTTATAAAAAACCTTTCTTTTGCTGACTTATTAGATAATATTAAATTAATAAAACATATTTAGAATTATTTTTTTAATTTGCTATTATTCTTTTAATAGCTATTTGTAACTCTTGTGCTATTTGTGAGTCTAATTCTGTATCATCATCAATATCTGTTTTAGGTAAAATCTCTAGAAATAAATCTGTTATAATATTTCGAAAAAAATCAGATTTTTCAAACACAGTAGTAATAAAAAAATCTTGTCTTCTTTGTTGATTATTATTTAAAATAAAATTTTCAAAAAAATTTTGTCTTAATTGTTTTAATTTAGGAGGGTAATTAGAATGTTCTATTCGATCTTTTATTTTGTTGATAAATTCATTTTTTTTGTGGATAATTTCATTTTTTGAAGAATCTGTATACTTGAAATAATCACGTGTAATATTAAATAACTTATTATTTTCTAAAAATTTTGCATATACGTCATAAGATATTAATTTTTTTAAAAAAAACCAAGAAGCATAATTTTCTTTTTTATCTGTTGAAAAAAATAAATTAATATTAGAACCTTGTATAATATTTTTTTCTTTATCAAATGTAGGTATAGAAGTAAAATCAGGTACAAAACCATCAATTGTACATAAGCTATCTATTTTTCTAGTTGACGTAATATAAAAAGCGATATTTTCATCTTTAATAATTTTTTGAATATTATCTTCTCCAGTTAATTTACTTAAAGTCAAATAGTCTTTTTTAGAAAATTGGTGAAAATACTTAATTATGTCTTTTGTTCTTGAATCTTCTAAAAATTCTCTTACCTTTTCTTTATTATCTGGATAAATGATTTCTTTTTGTTTAGTCGAAATAATAAATAAATTAGATTCGCTATCAACTAATATCGGAACAAAGTCTTTAGTTTTATATTTTTTTAATTGTTTACATATTGTATCCATTTCGTCCCAAGTTAAAGATGTGTGTTTTATAATTTTTCCTTCATTATCTACTATTGTTTTAAAATCTTGAAAAGTATCATCCCCACGATCGTTATTATAATGTTCATAAACTTTTTTTAACAAATCCTTATTATAAAACATAATTTCAGTTGTTTTCAAAAAAGGCAAATAATAACGTCCTTGTTTGTCATCATCTGTTGTAATTGTATCAAAATAACCATCAAAAAAAGGTTGGTCTTGTGTTTCTTTTTCAAATTCTTTATCTGTTTTTATAAATTCATCCAAAGATAATGCTTTATCGGATTTATGATAAAATCCTATATGATCTGGATAAGATACAACCAAATTAGGTTGTTTATTCACAGTCAAAGCACTATTAACACTTTTAAAAATTTGCTTCCAATAACCTTTATTATCTTCTAAAACTTCAATACCAGGATAATCTTTTTTAAATTCAGAAATAATTTCTTTTAATATTTTTCTTTCTTCAGGATATAAATTATGCCAAAAATTAATTTTAGTTACATCAGCATTTTCTTTTTTAAATAAATTATTGTAATAATCTAAATCAGATTTGGTGGGTTTAAAATTACTTATTTGTTTTTTATTTTGTTCTTCATTATATCCAGAAATTAAATTGCATAACAAAACGATAAGAAATAAACATAAAAAATAAACCAAAACAATTAAATAATTCTTAAGTTTAACCTTTAATACCACTTTTATTGTCTCCTGAAATAATATATTTTCTAAAAAAAATAAAAATTAAAATCAAAGGTATATTAATTAAGACAGCCACAGCCATTTGAATATTGATTGTTTCAATGCCTGTTTCGGTATCAAAATTTTTTCTCATCATATTAGTTAATAATTTAGCACCTATTAATTCTGGCCAAGCATAAGAGTTCCAAGTAGATACTATCCTAAAAATAACAGTAATAATAATAGTAGGTTTAGTTATAGGTAGTAATATTTTCCAAAGATATTTCCAATCACTGGTACCATCTATTTTAGCAGCATAATATAATTCTTTTGGAACATCATTAAAAGTTCTTAATAATAAGAAGACATGAACTATATTAATTAAATAAGGGAAAGTCATCGCAAAATCAGTACCAAAAGGAAATCGCGAACCTCTACCGAAATCAATCCATCCTAAATCAGAAACAATCCTATAATTAATTATTGTTAAAGTTTCAGAAGTTGTCAACAAACCTAAATATAATAATAACATTATTGCTGGTTTAAAAGTAAAATCAAAAATAGAACTCAAAGCATAAGCAGTGAAAATACAACATAAAGTTCCTAAAAAAGTAGAACAAAAAGTAATTTTTAAAGTGTTCAAAAAATAAGGAATAAATTTAAATTGTTCCTGAAAAGCATTTTTATAATTATTCACAACATTCGATAAATTCATAGAAAAAGATAAAGGATTATTTTCGATAATTTCTGATGAACTTTTGATAGACGTAATAAACATTAAATAAAAAGGTAAAACAAATAAAAAAGTAATAAAAAAAAGAAATAAATATAGAATTAAAGAATAAATTTTAATTTTTTTTATTTTAGTTTTATAATTATGCCAATGATTTAAAAAAATCTTTTTATAATTATTCATTATATTTTATAACCTTTTAATTAATTTGTTGTTTTCGAAAAATAATAACACTCATTATAGTAAAAAAAATAAAAATAACAAATAATATCATAGCTGCAACCGTTCCTTTGGAATAAAAATCATGAGCAGAAGAAGATAATTGATTATAAATATAACCTACTATTGTTCTCATTTTAAATCCTGGGTCATCACCAAATAATCCAACAACAGAATCATATTCTTTAAAAACAGCTATCATCTCTATAATAAACTGATAAAAAAAAATCGGCATAATTAAAGGACAAGTAATTTTAGTAAAAATACGCCATTTAGAAGCTCCATCAATTTTAGCTGCATGATAATATGATTTATCAATATTTTCTAAAGCTAAAATAAAAATAAAAATTTTAAATGGTAACCTGACCCAAATATTATATAAAATTAAAACAAACATTTTATTAATATAAGGAGCTGTCCTGCCAGTCCAGTCACAAGAGGAAACGCCAAACATATTTATAAAAGAATTAAATAAACCAGTAGGTTTATTTGTTAAAAGACCAGAATTATAATAAAATAAAATACTAAAAATCATTCCCATAACTATACTATTAGAAATCAAAGGAAAAAAGAAAAAAAATTTAAAAGTGTTTTTAAAAAAATAATTTTTAATATTATTCAAAGCTAAAGCAATTAATAAAGCAACAAAAATAGATATCGGAACCGTAAACAAAACTAATAATAAAGTATTTCGCAAAGCACACTGAAATTCTTCATCGCGACAAACTTTTACATAATTTTCAAAAGTAAATCCTTCGAATACATCATAAAATTGTTTATAACACGTCATAGATATAACACAAACTTTAATTAAAGGGAAAAAAGTAAAAATACTTAAAACAATTAAAGCAGGGGTTAAATAAAACCAATGTTTATTCTTTTTTTGACTTATAATTTCAAACATTAAACAAAATCCTATTACCAGTTTGTTTATCAAAAATAAAAAATCTATTTTCAATAATATTAAAGCGAAATTTTTTTTTATAAACATTAATTAAATTTAATGATTTTTGTTTATAAGTTGGGATAATAATTTGAAAAGTATTATTTAATGAATGAGGATGTTTGGCTAATAAAAATAATTCCCTGCCTATATTTTCCAATGTTATTCCTTCTACTTCTAAAATACCGTTTGCTTCTGAGACATAACCTTCTGGTCTGATTGCAATTTGAACTTCTTTATTTGTATTCTTAAATGTAGAATGTTCTAAAATAACTACATCACCAATCATCAATTTACCATCTAAAATTAAACCATTGAAAATAGAAATATGCGGAATCCCTAAAAAAGATGCTACAAATAAATTAATTGGATTGTCATAAATTTTTTTAGGAATATCTTTTTGTTGAATAATTCCTTTATTCATTACATAAATTTTATCACTAATAGACATAGCTTCTTCTTGATCATGAGTAACAAAAATAGCTGTAATTTTGGTCTTTTTTTGAATTCTCCTTATTTCTTCTCTCATTTTAAAACGAAGTCTAGTATCCAAATTAGATAAAGGTTCATCTAATAATAAAATTTTGGGATTTTTAATCAAAGCTCTAGCTAAAGATACTCTTTGTTGTTGTCCACCAGAAAGTTCGGAAGGTTTTTTGTCTAAATATTCCTCAATAGAAGCTAAAGAAGCAATTTTTTTAACTTCTTTTTGGATTTGTTCAGCTGAAAATTTTAAATTTTGTAATGGAAAAATTATATTTTGAAGAGCTGTCATATGCGGATATAAAGAATAATTTTGAAAAACCAAACCAATACCTCTTTTTTCTGCGGATACTTTTGTAACATTTTTATCATCAAAAAAAATATCTCCTTCTGATACACGAGATAAACCCGCAATCATATAAAGAATAGTTGATTTACCACAACCCGAAGGACCTAAAAGACTTACCAACTCACCAGTAGCAATTTCTAAATTAATTTTTTCAACCGCATAAAATTTCTTTTTATTTTCTTTATTTATATAAAATTTAGAAACATTTTTTAATATAATTCCCATGATTAAAATCCTTTAATATTTAATTTTCCATTCATTTATCATTTTAACAAGCTTTTTTAGGAGTTCTTGGAAATGCTATAACGTCTCTAACATTATCTAAACCAGTTAAATAAACTAATAAACGTTCAAATCCTATACCAAAACCTGAATGTATACAACCGCCAAAACGACGTAAATCTAAATACCATTCCAATTCTTCTGGTGAAATATTAAATTTTTTCATCTTTTGTTGTAAAATTTGTAAATTGTCTTCTCTTTGAGAACCACCTAACAATTCTCCTATTTTAGGAACTAACAAATCCATAGCCGCAACAGTTTGATTATCTGAATTATTTTTCATATAAAATGCTTTTATATCAATAGGCCAATCAATAATAAAAATAGGTTCTCCAAAAAAATTTGTTAAAAACTTTTCATGTTCTGTAGATAAATCTAGACCATAAACAGGTTTATTGTCGAAATCAGATTTACTTGTTAATAAAATATCAATAGCTTCTTTATATCTAATTTGTTTAAATTCTTTTATATTAGCTACTTGTTCTAATCTTTGAATTAAATTTGTTTCTATATTTTGTTCTAAAAACAAAAAATCTTCTCTATTTGTTCTTAAACAAGTTTGAATTACATATTTAATCATTTTTTCGGCTAATTTCATATCTTCTTGTAAATCACAAAAAGCCATTTCTGGTTCAATCATCCAAAATTCAGATATATGCCTTGCAGTATGAGATTTTTCAGCTCTAAAAGTTGGACCAAAAGTATAAATTTTCTTAAAAGCTAAAGCCATTGCTTCACCTTCTAATTGTCCTGTAACAGTTAAAAAAGTCGGTCTTCCGAAAAAATCTTTGTTATAATCAACTTTTTGATTTTGATCTAAAGGTATTTTATTTAAATTTAAAGTAGTAACTTGAAATAATTCTCCAGCTCCTTCTCCATCGCTTGTAGTAATAATTGGTGTATGTGCCCAAATAAATCCTTCTTTTTGAAAAAAATCATGAATACTTAAACTAACTGCATTTCTAATTCTAAAAACAACTCCAAAAAGCTTAGTTCTTAATCTTAAATGTGCTATTTGACGTAAAAAAGCTCTAGAATGTTTTTTGGGTTGAATCGGATAAGATTCGTAATTAAGACCTAAAATAACTATTTTATCAGCTAATAACTCGAAAGGTTTAGAAGCCTGAGGAGTAATAATTAAATGCCCTTCTAAATATAAAGAAACTCCTACTTGAAGTTTATCTTTTATTTCGTTAAAATACGTTTTTTGAACATCTTTATAAACCACTTGTAATTCTTTTGCAAAAGAACCATCACTCAAATCACAAAAAAATAATTTTTTTTGAAAGCGACAATTTCTAGCCCACCCATTAATACAAATCTTTTGATTTGCATATAATTCGTAATTCTTATAAAGATCCTTAACAGAATACATTTCTTCTCCTCTTTATAATTTATTACTTAATTCATCGTTTTTCAATTCTTATTATTATATTATGTTTTTGTTTTTAAATTTATTAAAACATTTATATTATACTCAATAATAAAAAATACTTATTATAAATTTGTAAAAATTTAAAATATAAATTTTTTATTATTAATTAGATTTGATAATATAATAATATTATAACAATATTTCGAATAATTTAAATAATGTTTATCATCTTTAATACATTAATTTTATAAAAATAATTAAATTTGTTGAAAAATGGCAGGTTATTTTTTCAAACAAATTTTAGCTATAAAATATTCTTTAAGACTTTACATTAAGTAGATCATTCAATATCTTGTCAAACTAAAAAAATATAATTTTAATTTGAATCATAGCTAAATGAATACTTATTATTAAATAATTTTGCAAAATAAAAAGCGTCTAAATTTTTAAAAAAAAGAATCAATTTTTTGCAACAAAAACTTTATCATAAATTTATTAAAATTTCAAATATACACAATATCTAAAATATTAAATTTCTTTAATTTTTTTAAATTAGATATTTTAAAATAAAAAGCTAAACTGTTTAAAATAGTTTAGCTTTTTATTTTAACTAATTATTTTCAAATAAATAAGAAAAATTTTATTGATAAATACGACAAAAAGAAAAAGAAGTTATAATAAAAAATAGAGCACCTACAAGACGGGTTGATATAATCGACAAAGGTAATAATTCAGTTCTTTTACTTACAGACATAACTCCTATATTCCCAGTACTACCAATACTATAAGAAGAAATACCTACAATTAAAGCAAACTCTAATAGATAAAAATTAAATAAATAAGCCAGATAAAAAGATATAAAAACAGAAATTAATAATGAAGCACAAACTAACAATATGGTTTGATAATTAGTAATATATGATTTCAAAACTTCAAAATCAATAGTCAATCCTAAAGCAACCATCATAGGCACAGTAAAATGCATAGACATAATTCGACCTACTTGCACTGAATAATTTTGATATTTTTTAGGAATCAAACAACACATCTTAGCTATTAAAGATAAAATAATCACATATACCATTTCATCTAATCCCGAAGAAATATTTTGATTAATCAAAACTCCTAAAGAATAAAAACCTAAAATAATCATCAAACCCATGCCGATATTTTTATAATCTAAAGGATATGTCGAATTTTTAATTTCTTTAACAAAAGTATTTCCATTTTTTTCTAACTTGCCTTTGCCACTATATTTAGTTTTATCTAATATCAAATATAATAAACCAGATAACACAATGCTAAAGCATCTTGCAATAATGAGTGGCGCTAAAAGAATGCTTTTCATTTTATCGATATTTATGTCTAAACAAAAAAATTTTTGATAAATATCAGCAACACCATTAATACCTAAATTAGCACCTCCATTAGTTAATGGAACGGAAATAAAAAAAATAGAATCTATAAAAAAATTTTGAAATTTATTATAAATAAATTCTGGTGGTTTATATCCTAATAAATAGCCTAATAAACCTGTAAAAAAATAAGAAATAAAAACAGTCAATAAAGCTAAAGGGACAAATTTTAAAATAAATCTTTTCAATAAAATATAATCTATATTTAATATTCCACCCACAATAACAATAGTAATAACAAACTTAGGAAAATTAATTCCATCGTTTGAATTAGAAATAAAATTTGTTAATTGTTTGTGTATTAAAGGAGTTATAATAATTTTTTTATATACCAAATAAGAAGGAACAAAAATACAAAGTAAAAAACCCAATCCTAATTTATTCAAAAAAGGAATTTGATTACCAACAAAATTTAAACCCATCCCCGAAACCATTATAAAAAATAACGAAGTTGAAAAAGGATGCCACATTTTTTTAATTATTTCTTGTGGATTATCAGAAGTGTTAATGAAATGTATATTACAAAGCAGAACCAAAAACAATATTAAAAATATTAAAAAACGTGAATTATAAATTTTTATTTTCTTTACCTTATTCAATAGCATAAAAATATAAATTTTTATTAAAAAACCTTTCATTTGTAAGTATTTATTTAGGTATCCACTTGTTTTATCCTTCCTAAAAAAGAAGTTGGAAGGTGTTTTTTTGAATAATATCTAATAAAAATTTTGATCTTTTGTAAAATAAATTATTTTAGATAATATCTAAAATAATTTATTTAAATGTTTTATAAACAAGAAATTATATTAAAAATCTTTTTGTTTTAATAAATTATATTTTTTTTTAATAAAATTAGCATTAATGATTACTTGAAATAAAGTATAAATATTCCCTGTTATCCAATATAAAGATAAAATTGAATCTTGAAAAGAAGCTGTAAACATAAACAAAATTGTAATATAACTAACTATTTTCATTGTTTTTTCTTGGTTTTTTTGTTTTAACTTCTGTTCAGCATTTAAATTAGAATTATTTGTTTTTAAATAAGAAGGTTTTTTCAAATTATGTTTATTTAACAAAAACATAGTTATAGCAACAATTAAAGATAAAAATATTCTGACAATAACTTGTGTGTTATCATTAAAAGATGACGAAAACAAATCAAGTTCTATAAATCCTAAAAAAGGTGTTTTATATTTAGCTGCGAAAATACCACCAGGAGTACGAAAACGATTTAAAGCTCTATATATAGCCATTAAAATAGGTATTTGTAAAAAAGATATAAAAATGCTAAAAATATTAAAATTATGTTTACGATATACTTTCATAATTTCCATTTGCATTCTTTGAACATCTTCTTTATCTTTTTTCAAAATATATTTTGCTTGTATTCTATTAATTTCTGGTTGTGCTAAACTCATATTCATACTAAAAGTACTAGATTTCGTATAAATAGGCCATGTTAAAGTTCTTATACAAATAGTAGTTAAAATAATACCTAAACCTAGATTGCCAAAAAAAACTCCTGTGCAAGATGGATTGATAAATATATTGGAAAAAAAATCTAAAAAAGAACCAATTACAACGAGTAAAACATTCCAAATGTATCCCCAACCGATAAAAAAATTCCATTCTTTTTTATCAGGCCATTGAATAGGTAAATCTCCTGAATTATCAACAAAAATTTGAATATAATTTGGAGGATTTGGCATATTATCATATTTTAAATAAAAATAATTATTATTATCTTTATTTTTTCTTGTTCTAATACGCTTATTATATTCATCCTTATTATCTTTTACTGATTTGGCATCAACTTGTTTATCAAGTAAAATTGGAAAATTTGTAATAGAATATGGTTCTAAGCGACCTTCAACTATTCTACCAACTTTTAATGAATCGTCTTTCGGATCATTATATTTTGTCTCAAAATATTCTAGTTTAGTACCTACTTTAATAGTGAAAAAATCTTTAATTCGAGAACTTATTTTTTTAACATTAGTTTCATCTTTATCTAAATAAAAACAATTGTCTTCGCCTCGTAAAATTTTTGATATTTGTGTTTTAATTTTTTCTTCTAAAACACTTGTTATTTTTGATGTATCTAAATGTTGAAATATAACAGATTTAGAATTATCGTCTATTATAACTTCAAATATTTGAATGTTTTGTTGTTTTAAAAAATCTGATATTGACTTTTGTTCCTCAAAATGTTTTATTTTAAAATTTTCTGCTTTTTCGTCTAATTTATTTTTAGTAAAAATAATTTTTAATTCTACAGGGCGACTAGGCTCAACTTGTTGAGAATAAAAATGTTTTATAATAAAATATATCGAAAAACATAAAAGACAAAAAAATAAAAATTTTTGTAACAACTTATTATCATTTTTATTTTGAATATTATTCACAATTAATTACCTTGTTTTGTATTATCCCAAAGAGGATTTCTTTATTAAAATTATAAAATTTTTTTCTAAATCAGAAAATTTTAATTTCTTTGCAGCTTCTTTAACAACAAGAACAAAAGAAAAATTATTATCTATTAAAGAGACATTATTATGGATAATCATTCTTAAACGTCTTTTTATTAAATTTCTTTCATGAGCCTTGCCATATTTTTTACTAACACTTAAAGCGAATTTAAAATTTTCTAAATTTTCATTTTTTATATAATATAAAAGAAAAAAATAATTTCTTACATTTTTTTTAAATTTAAAAATCAAATCTATTTCGCTTTTTTTTTTTAAAATAAATTTTTTTTTCATATCTAAAAATTTATATATTCCTCATATTTTTATTAAAAACCATATTTTGACATCTTTCTCCTTAAAAATTAAGAAAAACTTTACTAATGAAATAAATTTTAATTTTAGTGAAGTTTCACTAATTAACAAGTTAACTAACACCAAATTCTAAGAAAAAATACCTGCTTGAACAGATATCTTGGAAAATGTCCTTGTACTGATGTTTATAAAAATATTTCGCTT
Organism: Candidatus Phytoplasma fraxini; assembly: GCF_038024965.1. NCBI lineage: Bacteria > Bacillati > Mycoplasmatota > Mollicutes > Acholeplasmatales > Acholeplasmataceae > Candidatus Phytoplasma > Candidatus Phytoplasma fraxini. The sequence continues at coordinate 479,289 of NZ_CP146843.1, forward strand.
GAATAATATAATCATTAGAATACGTCTTTTTTTATTTCCATAGTTAAAATAGTCACTGAATTTTTATGATTATATTTGTGTATATATAAATATTTAGAATATCATGAAGGATCGGTTTGCTTTTAAAAGAATCAATTTTATGATTTTTGAATAATGCATTTGTAATCAAACAGTTAATTTAGCACGATTTTTTCTTCTTCTGTCTGAAAGCACACGACGACCACCAACAGTAGATATTCTAGCTCTAAAACCATGTGTTCTAACTCTTTTTATTTTACTTGGTTGATATGTTCTTTTCATAAATAACAAAAACCTCTTTAATTTTGTTTTTTCTTTTGAATTATTTGTGAAATAAAATTGGAATATATTTTATTTAAATTTTAAATTATCAGTTTTTAAATAATAAAAATAATAATTATCATTTTCATTTATAAATAAAATATACCTATATTGTCCAAAATTAATTTATAACAATTTAAATAATTGCAATCTTTTGTTCTTCCTAAAAATTAAGAAAAACTTTACTAATGAAATAAATTTTAATTTTAGTGAAGTTTCACTAATTAACAAGTTAACTAACACCAAATTCTAAGAAAAAATACCTGCTTGAACAGATATCTTGGAAAATGTCCTTGTACTGATGTTTATAAAAATATTTCGCTTGAATAATATAATCATTAGAATACGTCTTTTTTTATTTCCATAGTTAAAATAGTCACTGAATTTTTATGATTATATTTGTGTATATATAAATATTTAGAATATCATGAAGGATCGGTTTGCTTTTAAAAGAATCAATTTTATGATTTTTTGCATATATTTATCAAAATATTTTACTACTTAATATTTACAATTTATTTTTATTTCAAAAAATTTATTCTTCTATATTTCTATGTTTTTTAATCAATAAAATCCTACGAATACCAATATATATATAATATATATAGTATATAAAGATAATTGAAAAGATAATAGCTAGAACATATCTAATAACTTTTTCTAAATCTGTTCCAGCGCCTAATAAATAAAAACTAGAACTTAACAAACAAATATAAAAAATAAAAGTCAAAAAAGATAAAATACTATTTTTATCGTCTAATATAGTTTCAACATATAATTTTGTAATACTATGAATTATACAAACTAAACAAATAATATGACTTAAATCAGATATTTTAAATAAAATTCCGTCTTTTGGTATATAAAAATGCGAAATAAGTATCAAAGAAATTAAAATAAATACAAAAGTTTCAATAAAAAACAAAAACTTGACAATATTTTTATTTTTTTTAAAATTAGGGAATATCAAAAAAAAAGTAATATAACAAATAAATAAACCTAATAAAAACTTGTAAAGTTCAAAATTTCCAAATATAAAGTTATTAGGCAACCAAAATGTCAAAGCGATAAATAAAACAAAAACCGATTTAATAAATACTAAAATAACATTTTTTTTCGTAACATCTTTTATCATAATTTAATTTGTATACCTTTCAGCAAATTAATTTTTATTAATTTATTTTTTTTAATAATTCAATCAATTCAGATTTTTTTAATTTTGAAAAATTATTAATTTTATATTTTTGTGCTAACTTTTTAAGTTCTGGTAAAAGCTTTTTATTTAATTCTTTTTCTTTTATATTAACTTTTGTTTCTTTTTGTTTTAATTCTTTTTGTGTATTATCTTGTAATTCTTGTGGATTTTCTACTTCTTTTTGTTTTAATTCTTTTTCTTTTATATTAACTTTTGTTTCTTTTTGTTTTAATTCTTTTTCTTTTATATTAACTTTTGTTTCTTTTTGTTTTAATTCTTTTTCTTTTATATTAACTTTTGTTTCTTTTTGTTTTAATTCTTTTTGTGTATTATCTTTTAATTCTTGTTGTTGCAATTCTTGAACTTTTGTATGATCTTTTAATTCTTGTTGATTTTGCTTTTCTACTTCTTTTTGTTTTAAAGCATTTTTAGCTAAATTTATATAATTAACAAACATGTTAGGTTCATTAAAAGCCATATCAGACAATATTTTACGATTAATTTCTATATTAGATAATAATAGTCCATGTATAAATTTAGAATAACGAATATCATTTTGCAAACAAGCAGCGTTAATTCTTGTAATCCATAATTTTCTAAAATTTCTCTTTTTTTGCCTTCTATCTCTATAAGCATATTGCAACGAACGCATTACTTGTTCATTAGCTGTTTTATACAGAGTACTTTTAGATCCGAAATAACCTTTCGCTAATTTTAATATTTTTTTACGTTTTTTATGTCTTGCTGTAACAAAATTTGTTTTAACCATCTTTATTTTGCCTTCTTAATATGAATTTAGAATATATATTAATTCAAAAAGAATTAAATGAGATATTTTATTCTTCTTACATCTGAAATATCTACCTTAGTAATTCCTCTTAATTGTCTATTTTGTTTTGTTGTTTTAGAACCAGCTAAATGATTTTTATAAGCATATCTTCTTAATAATTTACCAGTACCAGTAATTTTCAGTCTTTTTTTTAAACCTCTATGAGTTTTTTTCTTTATCATAAATTTCTTTATTTATTCCTTTTTTAGATTTTAACATCATCTTCAGCCTCAAGAGATGGGTTTTTTGTTTTTTTTGATAAATTTTTATTTATTTTTTTAGGAGATATAATAGTCATCATTTGATTAGACATCATTTTAGGAGGTATATCCAAATTACCTAAACATTTTAAATTAGTTAAAATTTTATCAAAAGTCTCTTTACCTAAATTGCTATGTGTTATCATTCTGCCTTTAAAACGCATAATAATTTTAACTTTATCACCTTGTTTTAAAAAATTACAAGCTTTTTTTATTTTAACATTTAAATCATGGTCATCAATAGTTGGATTGACACGAATTTCTTTTAAAACTACAACTGATTGCTTTTTTTTCATTTCTTTTAATTTTTTTTGATGCTTATAACGAAAATGCGAATAATCCATCAAACGAACAACTTTAGGATCTGAATTAGGATTAATCATTACTATATCTGTTTCTTTTTCTTCAGATAATTCAACTATTTTATCTTTTTCTAAAATACCTAATTTATCTCCTGTTTCATCAAGTACTAAATATTCTCCTTGCGGAATATTCTCGTTATGCAAAACATTCAGTTTTAAATCTTTTTTATTAGTTTTATTGTATTTAATATTAAATATGCTCCTTTTGAACAAATAATTTTAATAAAAAAGAGAGTTACTCGTATAAATAAGCACTCTCCTTTTGCTAAAAAACAATAAATAAACAAAATAAAATATTTAATCAATAATTATCTTTTGTATTTATTATTTTTTGTGCTATATTACCTAAAAACAAATAAAAATATTATTTTTCAGGTAGAGGAGAGTAGACTCTTCTTTTTCACATTTTTTTATATTTTTAAAATTTTATTTTTTTTAAATCACTAAATTATTATACAATAAAAAAATATTTTGTTATATTTTATATGAAAAATTAAATATGAACTGCACCCAAATAATTAAAAAAAATAAAATTTTAAAAATCTTTTAATTATAACAAATTGAAACATTATCAAAAATAAATATTCAATTTTAAAAATTATATAAAAAAATAAAATATAATTGAATTATATATTATTAAATAAATAATTCAATTAAAAAATTATAATTCACTATATATATGCAAACAAAAATAACAATTTCCCAAATAAAATTTATTTTTATGCTTTTTTGAAAAATAAAATACATTTAAATTTAAATAATTCTATAATATTTTTCTATCTTTTTATACAATCAAATTAAAATATAGGAAAAATAAAAAAATGAAAAAATCCGAAATAAAAAAGCAAGAAATTATAATACAAAAAAAAATCGAATTATTACAATTAGTTATTAATTATCAAAAACCGAATTTTAGAGAATTTATTTTTGTTTTAGTTAAATTTTATAAAAAATATTTCAAAATTCAAGAAATTCTAAAATTACTTAAAATCAATCGAAATTCATATTACTATTGGAATAAAGTGAAACATATCAAAGAAAAACGAGAATCTAAATATAAAATAATTACCCAAAGAATAGGAAAATTATGTAAACAAAATAAATATTCTTTTGGATATAGAAAAATTACAATACTTTATTTGAAAACCTATAAAGAAAGAGTTAACAATAAAAAAGTATTAAAAATCATGCATCTAAATAAATGGCTTATGACATATAGAAAACCTTATAATAAAAAAACATTGCATACAAAAAAAGAACAAAAAACTAATCTAATTAATTTAAATTTTAAAGCAGATAAACCATTACAAAAAATATATACTGATTTAACTTGTTTCTCAACTAAAAACGGTAAATTATGGTTATCTGTTATAATGGATGGTTTTAATAATCAAATTTTATCATCTGAAATAAGTAAAAACCCAAACTTAGAATTAGTAAAAAAAACTTTTAAAAAATTACCTAAACTAAAAGAGCCTTGTATTATGCATTCAGATCAAGGCAGTGTTTATCAAAATATTAAATTTAAAAACTATCTAAACAAAAAAGGATTTTTAATTAGTATTTCCAGAAAAGCTTTTCCCAATGATAACGCAATGATAGAATCTTACTTCGGTACTTTAAAAGGGTATTTAAAAGAACAAAAACCAAATTTCTATACAGAAAATTTAGAAACATTAAACAAAAAGATAAAACATTTTATTAATTATTATAATAAACATTGGTTGTTAGCTAAATTTAATTATAAATCCCCTTTTCAATATTTAAGATCTAAAAAAATTGAAACAAATAAACGAATTTAATTTATCATTAATATTTATTCAAAATTTTGAAATAAAAAAAACATATGAAATAAACCAGTTGTTTTTTTTAAATTTTTACAAATAAGATTTTTATTTAATTTTTTCAATTTGTATAATCAATTTTAGTACTTTCTGGTGTATAAAACATTTTATGTCTCACATTGCCGCTCGGCGGACGTTTTCTGGATTCAAATATTTGGGATTTTAAACTAAAAATATAAATATTTTGTGCTCCATTCGCCATATTCAAAAGATCTTGAACACTGCCTTTCTTATTATCCATAATACGGACTCCTTCATCAAAATAAATATTCGTCACTTCATGATTATTATAAAAACCCTGAGGTAAAGGAATTATAAACCCAGATGTTTTAGTCATATTATAACAACCTTTTCGGACATTTCTATTGATTCTAGAAATATTGTGTGAATCTAAATAATCATTTATATAACTTTCTATTCGATGATCTGGAATAGGTTTTACAATATGATGAACTCGAACATTTTGTTCTCTGGTCCTATCCCTAACATTCCAAAAACAATAAATTTCTTTCATAGAAACCTTATTATCATTTAATAATCCAGATAATGTATTGGAATATTGATTATGAGAATATTTTATATGAAAAGGATTTGTTCTAGGGCAAATATAAACGCCTAACAAACCTTTGGGAGATTCTTTCAAAGAAATATAATTTAATTGTGTTTGTTGAAAACCGTTGTAACCAGGTACATGATTATTTAATTCTGTATCTAAATATTTATATTCTTTTAAAAAGAGTTTCATACCTTCATAATCTTGAACATTTATGTTATATATCTGAGTAGGAATTTCAGTTATCAACCATTCAGAAGCAAGTACATTTATATCCATAATTTGAATTTGATATTTGCTTTGGTTTAAATCGTCTCCTAAATGAACATGAAAATAACTACGTGCCAAAATAAATCGAACAGAAAAAATAATAAAAAAATAAAATAAAATTATAAAACAAAATTTAATTTTTTTTAAAATCATTCATAATATCCTTTGCATATATCAATTTTGAATTGAATACAAAAATATTTTTATATTTTAATAAAATTTTATTTTATAAAAACTAATTATTGACTCTTTGTATTTCAAAATGAGGCACTTTTATACCAGTTTTCTTATTTCTTTTATCCAAAAGAATTTCTTGAATTTTATTATAACTAGGATTTTGTTGTTGTAATTCGGTATATTCTATTTCTTTTTCTTCAATATTTTCTTCAATTCTATATTTTTGTGTATCTAAATTATCTATTTTATTTAAATGATTTTCTTTTTCTATAAATTCATCTTGTTTTTGTCCTAATTCACCTGTTAATTTTTCATATTCTCCTATCCATTTACTATAATCACTCATTACCATATCATTTTCTTTCATTGTTTTTATCTTAAAATCTCTGATTTCTTGAATAATTTTATTACTGTTATTTTGTGCTTTATAATCGTTATATTTGTCTTCTTGAATTTTATATTCTTTTTCTAATCTTTCTATTTCCTTATTAATATCTTCCATATAAATTTTTAACATTTCAGCACTTATCATTTTAGGTGCTTCTCCTTCTTTTTGAACTAAACTATCTACTATAACAGATATAGGATGATTTTTAGGTAAATTGATTGATGTTCGATTAATTCGTTCATTATTATTTGTATTATTAAAAACTACTTTATTATTAGATGTATTAAAACTCATCTTAGGAGTTAAAACATCGGTTATTTTGTCAAAAGCTTTAAAAACAAGTTTAGATATATTACCAAAAGAAAATGAATTTGATCTCTCCCATGATTCAGCATTTTGTCTAAATACTAATAAAATAGATTTAAAATTACGATAAGCTTCGCATTCTAATTTTATTTGTTCTATTTTTCCTTTTATTTCATCTATATTTTTTTGTATTTCATGTTTTCTTTCTTCTATTGTAATAATATAAGAAGCCATTTTTTTTAATTCTATATTTAAATCATTCATGGATTGAATTAAATGTTGTTTAAAATCTTCTACTATTTTTAATTGTTTAATTAATGTTTTTTCCGCTGTTTCTAATTTTTTAATTTTTATTTTTGTATTCGTTATTTCTTCAACTATTTGAATATGTTTTTGCCTTAGTTGATCGATTTCTAAATATAATTTAGCTTTTTTTTGTTCATTCACTTCTTTTAATAATTCTTGTTCTTTTATTTTGATTTCGTTTTCAATTTTTTCTTTTTCTTTTTCTAAATCTTTTAATTTACCTTTTTCAATCAAGATTTCGCCATGAACATGAATCAATTGTGCTTTGATATTAATAATTTTTTCTTCATTTTGTTCTAAGATAGATTGAATTTTAACTTTTTCAGATTCAGTAATTTCTTTCATTTCAGAAATTCTTTTTAATTCGTCTTCAGCATCTTTCAATTCTTTTTCCCAATTAGAAGCTAATCCTTGATATTTGTTGCAAATATTGTCGTATTTATTAATAGCTTGATTAACTTCGCCAATTAATTTATCATAATTTTTAGTTATAGGTTCTTTTTTCAAGACAAAAAACCAAATTAAAAACAATGCTCCAATTAAAATAGAAAAATAAATTATATTTTCTTTCATAGAAGTTTGGTGGCCGCTAAATTTTTTAATTATCCAAAAAAGAAAAAACATAATCGCGCCAATTAAAAACAATACAAAATATGTTTTTAAATGTCCAAAACCGCCAATTAAATCAAAAGGTGATAACATTATTTTGTCTCCCTTTTTATTATAATTTTAAAAAAATATTAATCAAATTTTTTTTACATATCTTAATTAAGAAATAAATCTTATTTTTATCTATTTTCTGCTTTTTTTAAAGATTGAAGTGATTCATCAATTATTATTTGATAAGATTTTTGTAAATCTTCAATATTAATTCCTTTACATTCACAACAATTTTCTAAAATATGAACATCAGTTTTTTGCTTCAATAAATTATTACGTGCAAAAATCTTATTATTACTAAAACGTTCTTCATGTTTCGGATGTGAACATTCTTTATTTTCTTGAAGATTTATTATTTCACGATCAATAGATTTTAAACTTGCTTCTTTTATTAAACTTTCCAAAATACGATAAGCTTTTTTATAATTTTTTTCAGCAGGAATTTCCAATACAATTCCATCCATTGTTTTTTCATGTTGCAACGGTAAATATTCTAATGCCTCATTAATTGTCTCTAGTAAATATTTTTTAGCTTCTATCGTAATAGGGAATTGATTTTGTTGCAAAATATTATTAAATTGACTTTTACGTTCTTCTTTATTACCTGGTTTTAATTCAATACGATGTGTAAAACGTGATAAAATAGCAGGTTCTATGCCGGCCATATGATTTGTAGCTCCTATAACAAAAATAGGTTTATCTAAATCATTTTTTCCTTCTTTAACTTCTAATTGAATTTTGAATTCATTAACAACATTAGCAATTTCTGATCCAGGTTTTAAACTATCAATATTTAAAAAAATATTTTCACATTCATCTAAAAAAATAATAGCTCCTTTATTATTTTTATAAGCTACTTCTCTAGCTAAATCAAATAATTCTGTTACCATTTTAGGGGCTCTACCTACAAATTCTTGTGCAAAAATAGAGCAAGATACCTCGATAAAAGGTAATTCTGTTTCTCTTGCGATTGAACCCGCAAAAATAGTTTTACCACAACCAGGTGTCCCATACATCATTAAACCTTTTGGCACAACTACTTTTCCTCTATCTTCAAAAGCTTTTTTATTTTGAAAAAAATTCACAAAACCTTTAGCTGCTGATTTAGATTCATTCAAACCCACTAATTTGTCAAAAGTTGGAAATTTTTTAAAATCTTGTACTACGAAATTCTCACTTTCTAATAAAATATCTTTATTAGGAAATTTATTTTTCTCAAATGATTTATAGGAGTTCAATCCTGTTGTCTTCATTTTTTCTTGATTCATTTGATTTTCTTTAATATTTTTTTCAATATGTTTTAAATTATCTCTTATAGAAATATTCATTTTTCCTATTTGTTCTATTTTCTTTTCATTTTCAGTAATCGCTTTATGGTGAATCCAAATATAAAAAATCGAAATTAAAAAAATTAAAAGAAAAATAAAAAGAAAAAATATTTTTTTTAATAATTGAATATTTTTTTCTTTCCACACAAAGATAACCTCTATTTTCTAAAACTTTTTGTTAACTTTTCAAACTATAATAGATAGTTTGAAAAGTTAATTTTATTTATCAACAAAAAAACAAATCAATTATCAGTAATATTAGTTATTTTATTTGAAACAATATTATTTCCGCCTTGAATTGATTTTCCTTGTTGATCTACTAATTCATAATCATAAATTAAATAAAGTTTAGGATTAAAAGATGGACAAACTTCTTTTTGTTGCAATTGCGTCAAAATAATAATTTTTTGTGTTTCGTTTGGTTTCATATGTAAATAACAAGGTTTTTTGTCATCAGAATAAATTTGTTTTTGTTCATTAGTATCCGTTACAAGAACTTGAAATGCAAAACATTTATTTCGATTTTCAACTGTAATATTCGGTGATTCTAAAGAAATTTTGATTTTTAAAAATAAAAGTTCTTTTATTTCTGTATTTTTAGAATGTAAAACAGCTTTATGTTCGATTTCTATTAAATGTTCATATTTTTCTTTATTTAAATTAGGAATAGAAATTGGAATAAGGTATTTATTTTGATGATTTCCGCCTATAAGTTCTACTTCAAAAAGAGGAAAATCTTGTTCTAATTGAATATCTTCTTTTTTTCTATGAAAAAAATAAATTGAAGTCGCTAATAAAGAAAACAACATTGTTAAAAAGAAAAACAAAATAAAATATTTTAATTTATTTTTTTTATTTATTTTCACAAATTTCAAACCTTCTCTTATTTCTTGGATTTTAAAATTAAGAATACTTGATGAAATTTGTATTCCTTTGCAAAAATTAAATTAAATAAATTTTCTTAATCTTTTTTTATTCAACATCATCGTTTTCATTCAATATTTTTGGATTTTCTATATTTAAAGAATCCATTTGTTCTTGTTGTATATCTTTTAAATAAACTTCATCATTTAAACAATTTTCTAAAAATATAATTCTTTCTTTTAATACAGAATTCAATTGTTCAGAATTTGCAAAAGAATTTTCTAATTGACTAATTTTAATTTGTAAATCTTGTATTTCTTTGTCTAAAGCAAATGAATTTAATTCTGATTTCGAAATATTTTCGCCATCATCACTTCTTTTCTCCAGAAGTAAATCATTCAGCACATTAATTTCTTCTTCTTTAGATTGAATATTTTGTTGTTGTTGTTGAATTAATTCTTGTAATTCGTTATGTATTTGAGTAAAATCAATAGATTTTTGTATATTACGTGAAAAATCATTAGAATCTGAATTAGAAAAAAATCCGTCCTCTGTAGAATCTTTACTTTTATCAGAAAACATAAAAGAAAATACAGCAAACAAAGTTAAAATAACAAACAAAAAGAAAGAACCAAAAATTTTTAAAATTTTTTGTTTATCTGGAAAATTCATATTTTATATTTCCTTTTTTATATTTTTTATTTTATAATCAAAATAATAAATATGTATGATATCAATTTAGTTATTTTTTAAATATCATTTTTTTTAACAAATTTAATTCAAAAAAATAAAAAAGAATATAAAAAAGATTAAATTATTTATTAATTGATTTTATCAATTTAAAAATAAGCAACTTTTTTATCGAAACATAACTTATTTTTAATTAATTTTTTTATTAAAATTTTATTCACTTTCAGGAATTTCTTTTGAATCATCAGAATTTTCTTCCACCAAATTATTTTTCGAATGATTTATAAATGTTTGAGAAACAAATTCTGCAATAAGTTTATCAGTATCTTCTTTTAAAATACTTTGATATTCATTTTCTAATTCATTAAATATTTGTTCTTGTGTTTTATCATCATTTAAAACTTTTTGTTTAATTCTTGCGTATAATAAATCACATTCTTCCTGAAGAGAATTATTATCCTTATTAAATGGTTTCATTTTATGACGATACTTATTTAATAAAATAATTTGATAATGACAAGCAATAAAATTTTTTAAAAAGAATAAAAAAGACACATTTAATCTTTTAATTTGTTCTAAATTCCATTCTTTATAAATATTAAAAACTAATACAAAAACAATAATTTGCATTATAGTTGAATTTAAATTTTTGCATAATATTTCTGGATTTTTCAATATAAAACCTTTATCTTTGTTATCTTTTTGCTCCATTTTTTGAACTCCTTATTTTTTTAATTCGTCATCATAAAATAAATGAAATAATTTCTAAATTCAAAATTAAAAAGAACTTTAAAAAATAGTTATTTTTGATAACTCGCGATTATCTTCAAATTAAAATAATTGAAAAACACTTGTTAACAGATGAATTTCAATTTCAGCAGTTTTTAGACTTACTTAGGTCATATAAATATAAATAAAATCATTTATACAAAAATTATTCATAAAATTCATTTTAAATTAATTTGTTTATATAATTCTTTTTTAATTTGAAAATAGCTTTTTCTCTATATTTATAAATTTGTTTTTTGGTTATATCTAACCTTAAAGCTATTTCATCATCAGTCCAACAAAATTCATAATATGTATTATTAATATGTTTTTTTGTAATGCCATAACTGTGCGCTAAAACTTGATATTCCTTTTTATTCAAATATTTGTTCATTTTATGCAACATTATTTCATAATTAAGTTTGTTTATATATACTTGATGCGGATTAATCATTTGAGGAAAATAAAATGCATTTTCGTATTTTGTAACTATTCTATTTTCTGTATATTCAAGTGAAGAAAACAATTCAATATCTTTATTGGGTCTTTTATTTTTTTTATTTTTATTATAAACTCTTATAGGTGTAGAAGGATAATGACTCAAACGGATTAATGTATCAATTTTTTGTTTAATTTTTCCTTTAGCAAAGGTAACAAAATCACATTTATATTTGTTATAAACATAATTTGATAATGTATCTTCGATAATTAAAACACCTTCATGAATCAAATCCATTTTCTCTAAGCACCTGGGATAATATTTTAATTTACGAACAATACGCCAAATAATATCTCGGTAAAACAATAAAAATATTTGTTCTCGGATTAAATAATCATGTTTATCATGTTTGTTATAAATAAAAAATAATTCATTTATTTTATTTTCTATATCTAAATATTTTTTTATACCACAACCATATATCATTATTTTTTCCTTATTTTTATTTATTATTTTATAAACACTTATCAAACATAAATAAAAATTAAAACAAAAAAATTTAATATATAGGATGCAGTTAAATATGAGGTTATAATGCACTTTTAAAATTTTAAATTACTTTAAATTAACCTTAATATCTTTAAAAAAGATTTTGTACTATTCCCTTGTGTTAAAAACTTTTTATTTTTATATCGATAAAAGAAATTGACTACTGAAACGCATTTTATCTATCCATATTAAATATTTTTTTATATTTATATTTGACAAATCTTTTCTTTTTATTTTTTGAAATGATTATAAAAATTAGTTTGTTAAATAGCTTAATTTAATAAAAAAACTGAAATATTATTAAAAATTTTAAAAATGTCCTCGTTCTTATAAAATAAAATTTCAAACTAAAATATATGAATAAATATTAAGTTCCAATTATTTGGAATAAAATTTAATTAATTTAAAAAACAAATTATTAAATTTAAAAAAGAATTTAATAATTTAGGTACCCATACATACGTTAGATAATTTACAAAAGTTTTGTGAATATATAAGTGGCTTGTTTACCAAAAAATAATTTCCAAAAAGAAAAAATGAATAAATAATAGAAATGAAACAACAATTACAAAATGTTATTCCGGAATTTTAATAAACTGAAGTAAATTATGATATAATTGAATATTATATCTTGTCTAAAAACAATAAAATAAAATTTTATCACTCAATGATCTTTCTAACCGACAAAAATCAAAATTTAAAAAGATAAAGATAATAATATTTAGAAAAAATACCAAAAATAAAAACTTTTCTTAAACAGACTTAAACAAAAGTATTAATTAAAAATAATATGAAACCAATCAAATTCCTAACAAAAGTGTTATTAATTGTTTTTTTAATAATTCTTATTTTATTCCATATGCCTGTCTTTGCCACTAAATATTTCCAAATACAAAAAGAATCAACAATAAACCTTGCCGACCATGAAACCCTTACAGTTGAATTTTGGGCCAAACAACCTGACATGAAAAAAAATATTATTAAAGTCTCAAATCCACAACAACATGAAAAAGATAAAATCTGGAAAGGCAAACAACACCCCACATACAACCCTTATAATGATGAAAATCAATTCAATATTGAATTCCGAGATCCTCCTTCAGATCTTTTAGGGGGTGCATTTCAAACCACGAAAAAATCCTTTTAATATGCAATATCCTTCTGATAGCGGTCAAAACTCCCTAGACGAACTTCTTACATACACAAGAGCCATCGAACAAGCCGATATCTATTTAGATGATTCAAAAAAGGATGTTTCGGAACAACCTAAGAGTTTTATAGAGAAATTTGCACAATTTGGACAAAAAGTCTATAACAATACCAAAAAAATATCAGGAAGTAAGTGGTTTTTGTAGAGGGGAGTGACTAAATAAAGTATAAACCTGAAATAGCTAAAACATATTATAGAAGAAAATTAGAGATTCCTAAAAGTCCAAATAAAATTTAAATTTAAGAGATTTAAAAGCTTTATAAACTAAAAAAAGAAAGCTAATTAGTATTCGTTGAACTTAAAACTCAATATAGAAAAATCGAAATAATCGATCAACCTAGACAAAAATTAACAAACTTAGTAAACTAAAATTAGTTAGCTTCTAAGATGCCGAAAATACTATGCTTAAAAACTTAATCGTATGGTTTAGATAAGAACAAATTTGAAATAATAAAATAAGAAAAAAATCTATAACTAAACTATCATATATTATATTATTGTAGAAAGAACTAAATCATGAAAATATTAAACAAAAAATCAAATAAAAGAACTATATTAGCATTATTATTGTGGCTTTATTTATCGCTACGGTATCAATTTGCTTTATATTTTATTACTTCAAAAAACAACAAACAGAAAACATTAAATTAATGAATAATGTCCCTGTGTTTACTGTCCAAAGAAAAAGCGGCAATAATACAGACAAAATTCTTTTACCACTTAACATTGAGAATTTTGACGACAACAAATATAGTCGCTTAATTACATTCGAACACGAAAGTAACTCTACAAAAAAAGATATGGACAAGATTATACCATTATTACATTTAAAAATAACAAAAAAATTTAATCCTGACAACAATTCAACTGTTGAAAAATTAGATGAATATTTTAATTTTAGTTGCGAAGTTAATGACGAACATTACGTCGATAATAAAAAACCAAAAATATTACAAGAAGAAAATTCAAAAACGTTTCAAATTCAAATTAAACTCGAACAAAAAAAATCATTGAAAACCCAAATTTTCAATTAACATTAAATTGCGATTACGAATTAGTAAATTCAGAAGGTAAATCTTTGAGCGGCAGCAGTTCAAAAATCGATACATCAATCAATTAAGAAAAATAAAGACGATAATAAATATATATAATATTATATATATATCTAACGAATTAGAGAGGATATTATAATAATAGTATCACTATACCATTTGAATATTTTTAAATTTTAGAATATTTAATTAAAACGAAATAAAGAAATTATTATTAAAATATTTTTTTAAAAATCTAGTCTAAATCTAAAAATCACTAACGTTTATAAACGCTAAATTGAGAAATAATTTATAAAGTTTTTTTAATTTTTATATAATATATAATAAGTAAATAACATATACTTAATATATATTTTTAGATTGAGATTTTAAAATTTTTTATCTTTATTTCCTTGTTTTGTTTCAAAAATTAATTATAAAAATAAAAATTATTTTGTAAAGAGATAATTTTTACAAATATTAAAAATGTTTTTTGAAAGATTAATTTACTAATTAAATTTTTCAAAAACTATTGAAAAGAATTTATAAAAATTTAATTAGTAAACAAATTGAAATGTTAAAAATTTGGGCTTTCTAACTGGGTCAAAAGAATCATCAAAAAATAAATTCCGTTTAATAATAAAGGTTAAGAAAATAGAAATTTAAAATATGTTATAATTGAATAGAAATCGAAATTATTTTTAAAAAGTTTAAAATCATCTTTATTTTAAATTTAATATTAATTTTATGAAAATTTAAAAGAAATTTTTAAAAAATTAATATTAATTAAAAAAAATATTATTTAATTAATTTTTCAAATCATCATAAAAATAACGAGGTAATAATGACGAATAACTTAGGAGAAATTTTTATAAAGTCTAATTTATATACTAAATTAATCAAAAATAATATAAATAATGTAGAAACATTAATTTTAAAAAAACCTAAAAAATATCAAAATTTTATTTTATCTAAATTAGAAACAATACAAAATAAAGACAAAGTTAATTTATATGGTTCCATAATACAAGAACCAATTCCTATAAAAATTTTTTTCAAACAAAATACCAAAATTTTTCAAATATCAACAAATCAAAAAATGAATTTCAAAATAATTATTTTTAATAATTTTTTTTTCTAAATTTTTTAAAAATAAATCAAAATATTTTTGTTAAAGGTACATATTATATTAAATATAATGCCATTATAGCTTCTTTTATATCTTGTAAATTGAATTTAATGAATAAAATAAAACCCATTTATCAAATCAAAGATATTCCGGATGAATCAATTTATACATTGATGCAACAAATTTTTAAACATCCTGATTTAAGAATAAAAGAAAATTTAGATAGCAAAATTTTAAAAAAATATAATTTAATAGATAGAAAACAAGCTCTTCAAAATTTACATCTTCCTTCGAATCAACAAATATTACACAAAGCTTTTAGAAGATTTAAATACGAAGAAGCTTTTATTATAATTAAAAAATGGTGTCAAACATGTGTATTACCCTTGAAAAAACCTTTAATATGTAACATGAATTATGTTAAACAAATGATTAACAAAATCCCTTTTCAATTAAATTTAAATCAAAAAAAAATAGTCAACGAAATATATTCTGATTTTAAAAAAGATTATCCTACTCAAAGATTGATTCAAGGAGATGTCGGCGCTGGTAAAACTATTACAGTTTTTATAGCTGCTATCGGAATAATTAGTTTAAATAAACAAGTTTTAATGATGGCTCCTACAGAAATTTTAGCTAAACAACATTATTTAAACTTTAAAAAACTTTTTCCAACAATCGAAACAATTATTTTAACTTCTAAAAGTAAAAAAAAGAAATTATACGAAGAAGAAATAAAAAATAATAAATATAAAATGATTTTTGGAACTCATTTGTTAGCTAACATAGATTTTTTTCAATTGGGACTCATTATTATCGATGAAACTCATAAATTTGGAACAGATATTAAAAATAAAACTATTGCTCAAAATAAAATATCAGATACCTTATATTTAACAGCAACTCCTATCCCCAAAACTTTAGCTCTTATCTATTCGGGTTTATTAAAAATATCAGTATTAACTGAAAAACCTCATGCGAAAGGAAATATTATTACAAAAAAATGTTCTGTTAAAATGATTGTATCTATTTTAAAACAAAATCAATCCCGTAATGAACAAAGTTATATTATAGTTCCTGCTATCAAAGATAATAAAAAATTTTTTAATATTGAAAATGTAACTTCTTTTTTAAAAAAAGAAAAGCTAGAAAATGTTTATGTTTTACATGGTAAAAAAACATCAGAACAACAAGAAAAAACTATTTCAACATTTATATCCGATCAAAAAGGTATTTTATTAGCGACTTCAATAGTTGAAGTAGGAATTGATATCCAAAATGCTACAACTATGATCATTTTAGGAGCAGAATATTTTGGATTAAGTCAATTACATCAACTAAGAGGTAGAGTAGGTAGAAATAATAAACAAAATTATTGTTATTTAGTTTATAAAAAAGATAACGAACGTTTAGAAATATTAGAAAAAGAAAATGATGTTATAAAATTAAGTTATTTTGACCTTTATAAAAGAGGACCAGGTGATTTATTAGGAAAACAACAAAGTGGTTTTTTTAAATGTCAATTTTTACATATAATCAAAGATTATCCAATAATACAACAAATTAAAAAAGATTTTAACAATATAAAAAATTAAAAAAGGTATGTCACGAATGATTAAATTAGCTATAGATGCCATGGGTGGCGATTTAGCCCCTGAAATAACAATTAAAGGAAGTTTAATGGCTTTATCTAAAGAAGAAAAATTATATATTTATTTATACGGTGATAAAGATAAAATAAATTATATAATAAAAAATAAAATCTCTTCTTCTTATTATAAATCAGTTGAAAACAGGATAAATATTATTCATACTCCGTTTTTTTTAAAAATGAATATCAAAAATACAAGAGAAGAATTAAGAGATAATAATAAAAATTCTCTTTTTTTAGCTCTCAAAGCTGCTCAACAAAATCAAGTAGACGGAGTCGTTTCGGCTGGTCCAACGCAAGCTTTGGTTTTATCAAGTTTTTTAATAATAAGAACTCTTAATAATGTTTCGAGAATAGCTTTGGCACCTATTTTTAAGTCCATGAATAATAAACAAAAAATTTTAATAGATGCTGGTGCTAATATTGAAATTGAACCAGAAAATTTATTAAATTTTGCTATTTATGCTTCTTGGGCGGCTAAAGGATTATTAAAAATCGAAAAACCTATAGTAAAATTATTAAATATAGGAATAGAAAAAAATAAAGGAAGAAGTTTTGAAAGAAAAGTTTATAATTTATTAGAACAAGACGACAGAATAATTTTTAAAGGCAACGAAGAATCTAAAAATGTTTTTAATACTGAAGCAGATATTTTACTGAGTGATGGATTTACCTCTAACATGGTTTTAAAAAGTTATGAAGGAGCTTTTCAAAATGCTTTCTATTCAATAAAACAAGTTTTAACTAATAATTGGTTGAAAAAAATTGTAAGTAAAATTTTATTTCAAAAAAAATTCAAACAAATGAAAAAAAACTTAGATGCTCGAGAAATAGGTGGCGCTATGTTATTAGGTTTAAATAAAATTGTAATAAAAGCTCATGGTAATTCAAATGAATATGCTTTTTATAAAGCAATCATTCAAGCTAAACTTTTAATTGAAGCTAATTTTTTAAATAAAATTTCACAAAATAACATAAAAAAGAGTTAATAATAATCATGCATTTAAAAAAATTATTTAAAAGATTAAATATAAAACCAAAAAACATTAAATTATATATAAATGCTTTAACACATAGTTCTTATGCTAATGAACATCATTTTCGTAAAAATAATAATGAAAGATTAGAATTTTTAGGAGACTCTGTTATTAATTTTTTAATGGCGAGTTATTTATATAAAAAAAATAAAGATAATGAAGGTATTATGACTAAAAAAAGAGCTCAAGCAGTTTGTATCGATTCTTTATTAATTTATGCAAAAGAAATAGAATTAAAAAATTATATTTTATTAGGTAAAGGTGAAAAGAAAAGATATGATAATAATTATTCTATCATAGCTGATGCTTTTGAAGCGTTATTTGGCGCTATTTACTTAGATTTAGGTTATATTAAAGCTCAAAAAACCTTTCAACATATTGTATTACCTTATTTACAAAAAATTATCAATATTATAGATTTTAAAACTCAATTACAAGAATTAATCCAAACTAATAAACAAAATATTTGTTATAAAATAATTTCTGAAAAAGGCCTTGCACATGAAAAAGAATTTATAGCAGAAGTTTATTTAGAAAATAAATTATTAGGAAGAGGTATGGGAAAAACCAAAAAAGCTTCTGAACAAAAAGCGGCAGAACAAGCTTTAATCAAAATTAATAAAGAAAAGGAGATAAAAAATGTTTAAAATTCTTTATGAAAAAGGCTTTTTAAATATTGAAAAAATGTTAATCGAAGAATATCATAAAGTAAATTTAACATTTCAAGAAGCAAGGATTTTAATTTTATTATTAGATTGTCTCGAAGATAAAAATTTTTCTTCTTTATTTTTAGCCAAAAAAGCTAATTTATCTAAAAATGAAATAGAAAATATTTTAGAAGAATTATTCCAAAAAGAATTTTTTGCTTTTTCAGAAGACAAAGAAGATAATAAAATAATAGAAGTTTTTAATTTAGATAACACTTTTCATAAATTAGAACAACTTTATTTTAAAAAAAAAAAAAATATTCAATTAAAACAACAAAATAAATATATTACTGAAACAATAGACAAAATAGAACAATTAAAGGGTTTAAATTTATCATCATATGAATTAGAAATAATTAAATC
This sequence comes from Candidatus Phytoplasma fraxini, assembly GCF_038024965.1. Taxonomy (NCBI): domain Bacteria; kingdom Bacillati; phylum Mycoplasmatota; class Mollicutes; order Acholeplasmatales; family Acholeplasmataceae; genus Candidatus Phytoplasma; species Candidatus Phytoplasma fraxini. The sequence continues at coordinate 498,544 of NZ_CP146843.1, forward strand.
TTGGTATTTAGATAAAAATTATTCTAACGATGAAATAAAAAATTCTATAAATATAGCAATTGCAAACAAAAAAAAATCTATTTATTATATAGAGAGGATTTTAAATCATAAAAATAGTTTAAAAATAGAAAAAGATGATAAAACAGATAAAATTTTACATAAAATTTTTAATAAAATCAAATAATTTATTTAAATAAATATATGTTATAATAAAAGTATTGAATCTGAAAAAAGATTTAATAAATTCTAATTTTTTTTTAAATTAGAATTAATCTTGAAGAAAGGATATAATAATGCAAAAAGAAAGTTTGTTAAAAACTAAAAAAGGCAAAATAATTGTTGGTGTTTCTTCTGTTACAGTTGTATTATTGTTAGTATTGACTTTAGGTGTTTTTTTAGGTTGGTTTAAGAGTATTACTAAACAATCTGTAGAAGATTTAAACACAAAATGGGAAGAAATGTTAAAAGATGATGAAAAAGCAAAACCAAAAGCGTCTGAACTAAAAACATATATAACAAACAAAGTGGAACCTTTACAAGACAAAAAAATTAAAGAAAAAGAAGTCTCAACAAGTACTAAAGATAAAATAAAAACTTTGCAACAAGAAATAACTGATTTAGGAAAAGATCATGAATTAACCAAAACGCAAAAAAGTGATTTCAAAGGCAAATTAAAACCAATATTAGAAGCAATAGTTAAAGACTTGAATTTAGAATAATATTAAATAAGTTATTTAAAATAAAAAAAATCGATGATAAATCGATTTTTTTTATTTTAAATCTAATTTTTTTGTAAAATAGTTTTTATAAAATCTTTGAATAAAGGATGAGGTTTAAAAGGTCTTGAAACAAATTCAGAATGAAATTGCACCCCTATAAACCAAATATGATTTTTTAATTCTATAATCTCAGGAAATTTTTCTTTTTCATTAATTCCTGCAATAATAAAATTACCATCATTAAAACAAGAAATATATTCAGAATTCATCTCATAACGATGTCTATGTCTTTCGTGAATAATGTCTTGTCTAAAAATTTCATAACTTTTAGTATTTCGCTTTAAATAACACGAATATAAACCTAATCTTAATGTACCACCTAAAACAGAATTTTTCCTTTTTTGAGTTATAACAGGTATTAAAGTATCAGCATCAAATTCTATAGAATTAGCATTTTCTAATTTTAAAACATTTCTAGCATATTCAATAACCATTAATTGCATCCCTAAACAAATACCAAATACAGGAATATTATTAACACGAGCATAATTAATGGCTTTTATTTTGCCTTGAAAAGCCCTCAAGCCAAAACCACCAGGAATTAAAATACCGTGACAATGTTTTAATAAAGAAACAACATTTTCATCATTAACATGTTCTGCATCAATCCATATAATTTCTATATCAGTTTCATGATAATAAGCAGCATGTTTTAAAGCTTCTATAATTGATAAATAAGAATCTTTAACAGCAATATATTTCCCTACTAAACCAATCTTAATTTTTTTTTTTAAATTTTGGATTTTATTAATCAAATTAACCCAAGAAGATATATCGGATTTTTTTACATTATTTATTTGAAAATGTTCTAATATAAAATCATCTATTTTTTGTTTATTTAAATTAACAATAATTTTATATAAAATATCCACATCAATATTTTCAAAAATAGCATCTTCATGAACATCACATAAAATAGAAATTTTTTGTTTTATTTCAGAAGAAATAGATTTTTCACTTCTTAAAATCAATATTTGAGGTTGAATTCCTAAAGATCTTATTTCTTTAACACTATGTTGAGTAGGTTTCGTTTTTATTTCGTTAGAACTTTTTAAATAAGGAACTAAAGTATTATGAATATAAAGGGTATTATGAAAACCCAAATCATAACGAACTTGCCTAATAGATTCTAAAAAAGGTAAAGATTCAATATCTCCAACTGTTCCGCCGATTTCGACAATAATAATATCATAATCCTCATGCATAGTTCTAATTTCTAAAATTCTTTTTTTAATTTCATTAGTAATATGAGGAATGACTTGAATAGTTTGGCCTAAATATTGACCTTGTCTTTCTTTATTAATAACATCTTGATAAACTTGGCCTGTAGTAACATTAGATTCTTTAGATAAATTTTCATCTAAAAATCTTTCATAATGACCCAAATCTAAATCAGTTTCAGCTCCATCATCAGTAACAAAAACTTCACCATGTTGAATAGGATTCATAGTACCAGAATCGACATTAATATAAGGATCTATTTTTTTCATAAAAACTTTTAATCCACGTTTTTTTAAAATTTGACCTATAGCGGCACCAATAATACCTTTTCCTAAACCAGAAACTACTCCACCCGTTATAAAAATAAATTTTTTTTCTTTGATATTGTTAATCATTTTTAAATTTCTTTCTTCTGACATTCTAAAAATAAAGTTTATTTAAATCAACAAATGAGAATAAATCAGCTATTTTTAAGTAATTTTTGTTATATAACAAATTAGCATGTCTTAAAATTTAAATAATTTACTAAACAGACGGTTTTCCTAGAATTGTAGTAGTTGAAACTCTTGCATTTTGCTGTTAATTGTGGTTAATTAATTTGATTAACTAACTATCTATAAAAGATATCTGAAAACGTCTATATCTCTAATCCTCTAAAAGTATTTTTGACCGCTTTCAGAAAAGATAAAACGAGTATTCGCTCTCTTGTTTGCATATACAAATATTTATTAATTTATCTATGATTTACTTTTTATTATAAACTCTGTCATTCTCAATCATGACGATGTTCATAACTTGTCTATTATTGAATATGACAGTTTATCAAACAGCATAATATTGCGCTTTAATCATTGAATATTCAAATTAATAACTACTTGCTTTTTGTCAAAAACTTTCTTTTATCTAATTACTTGGATGATTGTTATAACCATGCCAGGTTATATTTTGTTCCAACAATTTTTACTAAGTTTCGTACCTTATCTATGATAATCTTAGTATTGTGATGTGGATTGTTCTTAAAAACAAAACCGTTAAAAAATCTTAATTCTTTCTAAAAAATGACTTTTTTAAAAATTTCAAATTATTTATTCATTATTTTAATAATAACATAAATAAATATGTTTTAAACCAAAAAATATTTATTAACAATATTTGTTTAAATTGGGAACTGAAAAACCGTTCAAAATCTTATCAAATATTTTGGTTAATTTTTGTAACTAATAAAAGATCTTTTGGATAAATTTTAAACAAAAAAGTCAAATTGTTTATTTTTGTGAATAAACAATTCAACTTCATCTAAGACTTATAATGATTTTGTTTAAGAAACTCAATCAAAAAATTATCTTTTTAATTAATTTTTTTTAGATTGAAAAAAATATTTACAGATAATTATAATTAAAACAAATTTTAACCAATAAAAATTTTCTGTAATGATAGAAAAAATATCTTTGGAGTTTTCAAATTTTGCTTCATGCGTTTTATAATTTTTAATAAAATAATTTATTTTTTCGTATATTTCATCTTCTTTTATATTTCCTTTTTTTAATTCATCTTTAGCGATTAAAACAGCTCCTTTATTTATTAATTCTATTTCTTGATTAGAAAATTGTTTATTTAAATCTTTATTTAACAATATATATCTATTTATATTTTCTGATATTTTCTGATTTAAATTATTTTCTAAAATTTGAATTTCTTTGGCAGCTTCTTTGTTAAGGAATTCAATTATTTGATTTAAATCTAAATTAGCATAAAATAATTCTTCTTTAGTTATTTTTTCTAATTTATTTATTATCTTGTCTTTATCTAAATTAAAATCAATATTTAATTTTTGTAATATTAAACTCCATTTTTGTTTAAAAAGTTTTTCAGTATATTTATTTTTTATTTCGTTTATTTTATTTTGAATTTTTTCTACCGTAAAATATTCTTTGTTTATGAAATAATTATAAATATTTTCAATCATTTTGATTTTAATCATTTGTATGTCTGAATTATCAAATATTTTTTTATTAAAAGACATTTCGTTTATAAATTGTTCAATTTGATCTTGTAAGAAACTGTTTTTCTTTGTTATCATTTGTTGTTGCATACTAAAAATAATTTTATTTTTTATTTCTTCTAAAGTTTCTGAAATTTTATTTTGATTAAAAATTGTATTTATCTCTTGTTGGATTTCTTTTTTGATTTGAGAATGATATTCTAAATTTTTAAAATCATTACTGCGTTGTATTTGATCATAAATATCATTTATTAATTTTATTTTTATTTCTTCTATATATTGAATTATTTTTTGTTCAAAATCTATTTCATGATTTTCAGGTATTTTGATCATTTCTGATAATTGTGTTTGGACAAGATTATCTAATTTGAAAAACTCCCAATTATTTGTATATAGAGTTAATAATTTGTTCATTTTGTTTTTATTATATTTTATTTTTTCTATATCCCATATAAAATAAATTTTTGGAACTTTAGCATTAACACTTTCACTTAAAATATTTTCTAAATTATTTATTGTTTTTAATTCTTTTATTTTTTTACTTTTATCATCTGTTTCAAAATAAAATCCTAATAAATCATCAGGTAAAGGATTGGTAGAAGAATAAAAATTATTTATGTTTTTTAAATTATTTTGATCGATTTCTACCTCTATTATTTTTTCTGGCAAATTTGTATTGTAAACAAATTTTTTATTTTTCATATAACCATTTTTAATTAATGTAAAATATTGTTTTTCTTTATTAATAAAAGGACTGTCTATAAAAAGATGTTTTATAGGAGTATTTTTAAATATTTTAGTCGTAAATAATTCATCTTTGTCATGTTTTTCGTGTTTATGTGAAGTCCAATCAATCATGTTCTTTTTTTGTGTTATCCTATCGAATGATAATTGCAAATCTATTGGCATAATATTTAAATGTTCATGCTTTGAAATAGCAATTGAAGCAGCTTGTTCTAAAAGTTCTATTATTTTTCTAGGAGTTCTTAATTCTTTTCTTGATGATTCCATTATTTGTTTAGCAATATTATCTAAATATTTATAAGTTCTAATATCTAAATTATATTTAGCAGATGTTAATTGAAGAAATATAATTATATCTTTTTCTACCCAAAAATCAACTTCAATCATTTTATTGAATCTGCTTAAAATAGCATTATCAATATCATCTTTAAAATTTGTTGTTGCTATAACAAAAACAGGTTTATTTTCGTCTGTATAAATACCTTCGATTTGTGATAAAAAAGCAGTAATCACGTTCCCGTGATCAGAATTTAAACCTTCACTGTCACGTTTTCTAAATACTACTTCACATTCATCTATTAAGATGATACTTGGTGAATTTTTTCTAGCTGCTTCAAAAAGATTTTTAATTAATTTCGGAGATTCTCCTACATATTTATTAGAAAAATCAGATGATGTTAGAGAATAAAAAGGTAATCCAGCTTCTTTTGCAAAAGCTTTTGCTAAATAAGTTTTTCCTGTTCCTGGCGGTCCATATAATAAAATACCTTTAGGCGATGTAGTTGAACCCATATTTTTATGTAAATCTAAATTTTTTAATTTTAATACACTTTCTCTTAATTGTTCTTTAACTTCTTCATTTCCTATAACTTTGTCAAAAGTAGGAAACTTATCTGTTTTTTTTAAAAAAATTTGAACACTGTCTGTGTCGACCATTTTTTGAGATTCTTGTTGTTTCACAGTTGTCTGCACAAAATCTAAAGTTTGTTTATGAACATTGTTCATATATGACATCGCTTTAACAATTAAAGAATTAAACATTTGGTTATTCATCAAAGATGTTTCAATGTCTGTTTTATATTTATCTAATTTTGTTTTAATTTGGTGTAAAGATGTAAATTGATTATTAATTTTACTTTTTAACATAAATTTATCATTATTATTAACAAGTTTATTATATTCTAATTGTTCTGTTTGTTGTTGCAAGTTTTTTTCTAAATTACTAATTTTTTGTTCAGCTTGATATACAAAATTTTCTTTTTGTTTTATTTTGGATTTTAATATTTGAATTTCTTTTTTGAAATTTTCTATTTCTTCATTTAAAATCTTTTTTTGTTCATCAGTTAATAATGCATTTTCCAATAATTCTTCTGTTTTTTTATTTAAGTCAGAATTTAGTTTTTTTATGTTCTCATCTAACAAATGAATATCAGAATTTTTTTGTTTAATATTAGACTCTAAAGAGTCAATTTGTTCTTGCTTTTTAATAATAATATCTGTTTGTTCTTGAACAGTTTTTTTGAATTGATCAATTGTTTGTTGATTAGCGTTTAAATCATTTTCTAAATTAGTTAAAAGAATTATTTTTTCTTTTATATTCATTTTTAATTCATTTTGTTCATTTTCATTTAACTTCTTAATTGCAATAATTCTTTCTTCTTGTTGATCCAATTGATTTTTTAAATTTTCAATTTCTCTTTGCGTTTCAATTAAAAAATTTTCTTTTGAATATAATTGTCCTTTTAATTCTTCGATTAATTTTGTTTTCGTATCAATATCTTCTTTTAATTCTTGTTTTTCTTGTTCTGATAAAGATTTATTCTCCGAAAGCTCTTGTTGTTTTTTAATTAAATTGGATTCTGTTGTTTGTATTTTGTTACTTAAAGAAAGTATAACATTATTTTTTAATCCAATATCTTTATGTAAATTTACGATTGCTACATTTTGTCGCTCAATAAGATTTTTTTGCTCTGCAACAGTTTTTTTAAACTCAATAATACGTTCACGTGATATATTTAATTCTTCTTGAATTATTTTTAAATTTTTTATTTTATTTTCTATGTCTGTTTGTAATTGTTTTTTTTCTATTTGATTTAAATTTTGTACATCTTGAATTTCTTGATTTTTTCTTTGCAATTGAAACATTAAATTATCAATTTTATCTTGATTACTATTTAAAATAAATTCTTTAGTATCTAATTTTTGTTGTAATTCTTTTTTATTTTGTTTAAGTTGTTCAATATCTAAATCTAAATTGTCTCGAATTACTTTAGAAAGATATTTATTTGTTTCGATTTCTTTAACTTTTTCAGCTAATTTTGTATTAATTGCCACTATTTCTGTATTTAACATATCAATATGTTGTTTATTATCTTCAAGTTCTTCAGTTAACTGTTGGATTTTTATTTCTTTTTTACTCAATAATTCTGTTTGATCTTTAAAAGTTATACTTAATTTATCGATTATTTCTTGTTGTGATTGTATATCTTGTTGTAAATCACTTAATTGTTTAATCTTTTGTTGAATTTTTGTTTTCCAAGCTTTTTTTTCTTCAATTTGCAATTCTTTAATTTCACTAATTTCTTGTTTTTGTTCTTGTAATTGAATTATTAAATTTTGAATTGTTACTTCTTTATCACTAATAGATAATTCTTTTTGTGATAACGTTTGTCTTATAGCTTGAATGTCATTTTGCAACACCAAAATATGACTGTTAAGACTGTTTTTTTGTACTATAGATAACTTATTATTTTCTATTAATTCTTTATTTTTTTGCATTAATTGTTCTCGCAAATTTTGCATTTGCTGTTTTAATGATTGAATATTACTTTTATCTATATTAATTATATATTGTAGAGTTTCGATATTTGTATTTTTTTGTTTTATTTTTTGTTGTTGTTGATTGAATATGAAATTATAATGATTAATTTGTTGATTTAATGATTCTATTTGTTTTTCTATTTGATTTAAATTTTTTATTTTTCCTAAATTGGTTTGTTTATGTTCTTCTAAAAGCATAATTTCTTCAAAAACATTGACAAAAAAATCAACTGTTTTTTTTGAGATAAATGTCATATTTGCGGGATGCCATAAACGCCAAGATATTCCCGTGTTGGATTTAAAATTATTTTTTTTATGTTCTAGGTAATTTTTATAATTCTTAAATTCTGAATAATTAGCTATAAAAACAAAAAGGTATTCGCTTTTATCATAAATTGTTTGTTCAATTATATCAGGAAATTCATTTATTAAATTATCGTGATAGATTCATTGTGTTTTGGTTATTTACAACAATCCCCACACAACATCGTACAAGCAAGTTTCCAAGCATACGGCGTTTTTAAATTATTGAGCCAAAGACAGCATAAAATTGCTTCTATTTGAATAAACATTTTAGAATTTTTTAATTCAATTGTTAACTTTGTTTATGAAATTCTTTTTTATTCTTGAACTCAAAATTAATTCCCTTTTCGCCTTGTAAAGGTTATTAACCTTTTCCTCGGTTAGACGATTATCTTAAATATTCCAATTTAAGTTTTGTTCTAACGACTACTATAGTTCTGCTTTTTCCTTGAGATTATAAACTTAATTATTTTCAATTTTATTCTCGAAAATAAAATCTTTTAGGAAGATACAAGTTATTTTAATAAACTACGTAAATCCTTTAGGTATGCTAACTCATATTTTAACTATTATAAACAAAAGTCCATATATATAGTTACTTTGAGTAGGTCAAGAAGTCGGAATTTAATCCAGATTGACTTTATAGTCATGAATAATTTAATTAATCAAATATAAAATATTAATTAATTCCTTCTTGCAAATCGTAATTTCACAGTTATTTTCGATTTGGTTTTAGATTACCCCATTTTATGCATTTAGACTCTTTGCAGAGCTTATCCATTGAATTCATTCTTCTTGCAAAATCATTTTGGTTAATAACTTCACCTCAATTTGCTTTTATCTTCTGCTGTAATTTTCAATTCTTTCGTTTCAAAAACCAAAGATATGAAGTACGTGATTATTACACGTTGTAGTTCGTTAATCTACTGTTTATTAAACCTCTTTGTCGCCCATATTTTTCTAATAATTGAATTTTATCCTTAATATTATCTTTTTTTTCTTGATTATAATAATTTTTATCAAATTCTTCTAATATTTTATTTAAAACTTTTTTCAATAAAGCAGGTTTGTTTAATTTTGGAAATGTTGTTTTTAATTTTGTAATAATTGGATAATTATTCAATTCTTCATTATTTTGATTATTTAAATTAGAATTAGCATTTAGTGAATAAGCAGAACAAAATATTATGGATACTAATGAAATATTCAATAATATTTTTAATTTTACTTTCATTATGTCGAAAACTTTCTAATTTTAGATTATCACGAACATTATTATTAAAATATTTTTTTATTTCAAAACATAATTAATTTTTTTAACAAAATATTTAGAACAATATTTTATTTTTTTAATTTTTATAAAAAATTTTTTTCTATTTATTTTATCAATTCAATAAATAGAAAAAAATTTTTTATTTTATATTTTTCAATTGTGTCAATATTATATTAGTAATGTCTTGTATAGATTGTTGAGGTTCTTCTACTTTAATCTCCAATAATTTATGCATTTGTTTATAATAATCTATTAACGGAAAAGTCTCTTTTTCATAAATGGATAAACGGGTTTGTAAAGTATCTAAATTATCATCTATTCTTTGGATCAAAGGGGTATTATCGTTATTACATAAACCAGATCTTTCAGGAGATCTTTTTTCTTTATGATAAATATCTCCACATTGAGGACAAACCATTCTACCTATTATTCTTTGTTTTAATATTTTTTCATCAACATTAAAATAAAAAACTTTATTTAAAAAAATATTTTTTGTGGATAATTCTTTAGTTAAAAAACGACCTTGTTCTAAATTACGTGGATAACCATCTAAAATAAATCCTTTTTTAATAATATCTTGGATTAAATATTTACTTATCATAGAATTAGTTATATCATTTGGCACTAATAATCCTTTATTAATATAAGATATAACTAATTTGCCTAATTCTGTTTTATTTTTTAAATTTGTTCTAAAAACATCTCCTACAGAAATATGTGGAATATTAAAATATTTGGATAAAATTACAGATTGTGTTCCTTTCCCAGAAGCAGGTGGTCCTATCAAAATTATATTCATTATTTTATCCTTAATATTCAAATAATACTTTTATAAAATTCATAAAAAAATTCTTTTTTTAAATTGAACTTCTATTTAATTTTTTTCTATACAAAAAACTTGAATAACATAAAAAGATAAATATTTAATTGCTATAATCATATGCTATAATCATATAAAAATTCGAACAAAAATTACAAATGCAAAATTATCTTTTATCTTTTCAAAAATGTTACAAAATTTACAAAATATATTATATATTACCTAAAAATTCATTATTTTAAACATTTTTATTAATATATTTTATTATATTTCTAATTTAAACTATTGTATATTTATTATACAAAATTTACTCATAATTTTATATAATAAAATATAAAATTTTACTCGATTAAACAATTTTTAAAGTTTATACCAAATGTTTTTATATTAAAAAACAAAGTTATCCCATACAAAAACTAAATAAAAAAATAATATTTATGAAAAATTACATAAATAAAATTTATGATAATTCTATAAAAATTATAAAATAATGATAAAATGATTTTATTTTTAGCTATTTTTATGATAATAACACCTTTAAAAGATATTAAATGTTAATGGTTCACTAAATAAGATAACTATAAAAATATAAAAATTCGTGAAAAAATTAGATATTTCAAAATAATACATAAAATAATAATCGATAAAATTAAGAATTATATAATTTTAATATTTTTATAATGATAATATTTGCAATAATTAAAATAAAATTTATTTATATGTTTTTGTTTTTTGGCAAAAACATATAAATCATAAAGAAATATAATAACACAAAAAGGACGGACATTATTGTAAATGAAAAATTATATAAATAAAATATTTGTTTTATTTATTGTAATTTTATTTATTTGTTTATTTATAATACATACATGGTTTTTTAAAAAACAAAATTCTTTTTCACAAAAAACAAAACAAGATTTAAAAACACAAGAAATAATTACCACAGAATTTGATTGGAATTTAAATGAGTGTTTTTGTGATGCTTTTGTATTTAAAATATCAAAAAAATTTTCTTATATTTTAGGTATGTCTTATGGTGAATTAGAAAAACAATTTTTGCAAAATTATAACGTTGTTTATCAAAATGATAATTTTGTATACGATAACCAAAAGAAAAAAATTTTAATAAAAAATATTACTTCTTTCCTAAATACTAAAATTTTTTTTGCTAAAAGTTATTTAAAAATTTCTCTTGGCATTTATAAAATAAGAGATGATATATTTATCAATATAGGTATTTATTTTAAATTAAGAAAACATAACAATCAATATAAACTCCATAGTTATTTCAAAATAAAATCTTTTTAATTTAATATTTCAAATAAAAATTATAATGTATAGTTATGTTTACTCTTTCTTAGTTTTTGTTGGTTCATAAATTAAAGCCAATTATACTAAAAATTATTAATATATTCAACTAGTGTTAATTTATCAATCTTTTCATTATCCAAAATAAATTTATTAATAACATCCAAAAATATTTTAATTAAAATTAATAAAAATGATTTCGATTTTTTTTAATAAATAATTTAAGAAGTAAATAAAAAATATAATAGAGAAATCTAACCCATAACATCAAGTAAAAACGGAAACATTGCCCGGCGCAAAATAGTAAATTTAAAATAAATTTATTTATTTTTTCTTGTATTTGTTGTAAATATATCTTTCAATCTACTAAATAATTTTTTTTGAATGAAATCCCTTCAAAAAAAATTATTTATATATAAAAACTTAAGAATATAAATTTATTATAGCAAAAATAAAAATATAATTGTTTTTTAAAAAATTTTTGAGATGTTAAACATTTTCAAACAACTCAGTTTAATGAATAAAATAACGATTAATAAAGAAATGGTTATAAAAACTTTTTTATGGGTTTTATTTTAGTCATGGTTTATTTATTTCCTTTAAGGTTTTAGTTTAATGGCTTTGCCAGTTGTTGTGTGTTTGGCTTAGGTAAAAGAAAAAGACCCTGGATGAGGGTCTTTATAAAGTGTTTATAAAAAATAAGATTTATATATTAAATTATTTTGTTATACTAGTAGATGCTTGATTATTGAATAAATATTGGCGGTTTTGAATAAAAGCCTTAAATCTGTTTTCTTTTCTGCTTAAACAAGAAATTTGTCTATTTATTATCGAGATATTTATAATGTTTTGGGCTCTAATATCGCCTTGACTATTTACAAGTTCAATAATGGCATCATTACGTTGATTTATAAATGTATTTGTTTTTTCATCAATTATTTGTCTTTCGGTTAAAATATAAATTTTTTCTTTTATGTTCAAAATCGAAGCACTTAATGATTTAACTTGGTTCAAAAAATCTTCTGTCGTCGTTACAGCGTCAAATTCGGGCTTCAAAGCTTTTGCTATCATTAGATTTTGTTCTTCTAATTCTTCATTTAATTTTTTATTTAATTCAACAATTTGATTCAAAACATTATTTTGATTCATCGCCATTACTCGATTATTATTATTCATAAATAATAATCCTATAAAACTTATTAAACAAATACAAACTATTCTACTAAGTTGATTTTTTAATTGAATCATTAATTACCACTCCTTTATTTTTAAAATCGTTCTTTTTAGAACTTTCTGGTTTATCAACCGAATATATATTAGAATTGTTGTTTGTTAAATTAATATATTTTATGTTTAGGATCAAAACCAAGAATATAAACAATATTATTTATTTTTAAACCTAATAAACGATTTTGTTCTGTAGTTTTTAATTGATAAACCGTTTCACCTTCTGCAAGTGTTACAACGTTTTTAAAACCTTCATTAACAAGTTTATGTTTGTTAACTTTATGAAAATGTAAATCACTATTTATGACACTTTAAAAACTAACATGTTGTATAGGTTTGTCTAAAGGATAAAGAATATCATCAAAAAATTGTTAAATTTTAAAGCGTTTAAAATTTTTATAAGGTGAATATTTTTGAACAAAAGAATAACGAAATTTTGCTTTTGAACTCATAAAATTACTTTATTTTTTTGAGATTTTTTATAAAATAATTTTTTATCATTTCATCTTTAATAACATTTTTAGACCAATCTTCATTATTATCCCAAGTTGATTGCCAAGAAGTTTCTTTATGTGTCAAATTAGAAAAAGTAGTAGCTTCTTTATTTCCATACAATTCTATTATTTTATCAATTAAAACACGATGATCGTTTGTTAAACGTTTTTCTTCTCCTTTTTTAGTTCCGTTACAAATTGGTTTATAGGTATAACGTTTAAATTCGTTATATAAATTAGGGGAAACAGGGCCGTGAAGCCACGCTTCAATGGGCTCATTGAAAATTGGTTGATCATTTTCAACTAAATATTTAGCATATGTATAATAAACCAATTTTTGTAATTTCATATTAGTAACTTTACTCTTATTTTGTTTAATAATGTAATTAGAGACGTCAAAAACATTAACTTTTCCTTTATTTCCCATATTTAAATCAACTCCTTTATGTTTAACATTTGCTATATTATATAATAATTTTAATTGTTTTTCAAGAGAAATTATTTTTTGTTGTATTTCTTTTTTAGTCATGATTGGTTTTGTTCCTTTTGATTGTTTGTTTTTTTGTTTTTTTCATTGTGTTTTTCTCCTTTAATTTTTAGTTTAATGGCCTTGCCAGTTATTGTGTGTTTGGCTTAGGTAAAAGAAAAAGACCCTGGGAGGGGTCTTTGTTTTATTTTTCATATAAATTAAAAGATTTTTTTAATCATGTAAATAATTTAAAAGTGTTTTATATGTTTTTAGTTGTTCTTTTTGATTATTAATTAAATTTTTCAAAATTGTTGACATTTGAATAAGAATTTCAATTTTTTGAAAATTATCTTTAATTGCTTCTTTTAATATTTCTTCTTTTATTTTAACTTTTTCTCTTGCATTTTCGCGAATTTAATTTTTTAAATTAGTTATTATTTCTTCGATTGACGAAGCATTACTAGTTCCAGCTTCGTTATCATTCATCGCCATAACTCTATTATTATTAAAAATAAATAATAATCCTATGAAAGTTATTAAACAAAGATAAATTGTTTTACATTGGTTTTTTAATTTAATCATTATTCATTAAAACTCCTTTATTTTTATCTTCAATTGAGGTAATTTCGTAGAGAGAGTTGAGAGAGGATAGTAAGAATACACTTTGATTTAATGGTTGGCACTGTTCCCAAATTTAAACATTTTTTAAAAAAAATAATAATTTTTAATTTTTGTTATAAAAAAAGATTTTTTTTAAAAAATGTTTAAATTTGGGAACAGTGCATCATAAAAATTAAAACAAAGAACTACATAATTTTCAAAGACTTCATTAATTCTAAAATTCCTTCTTTAAATAAATCTTGTCTGTGAATAATTATTCAAAAATATCTAAATTTAGAAACTACTTTTATTTACTATTAGCGTATATAACTCTATTAATTTATTTCTAAGTTCTAAATTATGTTTAATTTGTAAAAAGTATTTTAATAACATTTTTCATATCTTTTTGATTAGATATATTCACAACTCTTTAATTCGATATTTGACTTGATTTTAACTTTCAATAAAAAAGACTAACTTAATAGTTAATCTTAAATAACTTGAACAAAAAAATTGTCTAAAATATTAAGCAGTGTGCTTATATATTTGTTTCAAATAACAATAAAACTTGTTTCTTAATACGAAGATATAAATAAGTATTTATTAAAGATATAGTAAATAAAGAAAAAAACTTAATTATGACACGAAAAAGTATATATAATTTGGTTGCGTGCGAACAATTAAACATGTTTGTTATTAAATCGTAATGTATTTTGGCATTAAAGACCTTACCATACAAAATAAGACCATAAATATCATAAAAGAAAAAATGAAAAATAAAAAGTAAAAGGATACAAAAATAAACTTTCGTAAAAGAATTATTTTTTTTATTTAAAAACAAACTAGGACATAAACCCCAAATAATACCAAAAATAATACTCAATTCAGGTTTATATGGTACAGAACGAGCACCAGAAGAGCTTCCAAAATACCAAAACGCTATTCCTTCTGATAAAGAAACAGCTAGAAAAGACACATATTTATTAGAATATAAAGGGATCATAAGCAAAGGAATGAAACATAAAAAATCTTTAAAAAGCATTCGACTAAATTTACGTTTAAAGTGCTCTGGGACTAATTTAGTTAGTGGTAATTGAATTAAAATATGTTGGATACAAATAGACATAGCAACTAACATGGATGCTAAAATAATTTGTTTTAATAAATCTTGATGATTATTATATTTTGGTTTTATTTTCATTATTAGTTTCTTTTCTCTATTATTAATTATTTAGATTAATTAACTAATTCAAAAATATGATCACAAATTTTAACTTTGTCTTCGTTTATCATACCTTTTTTTTTTAATTCTTCTTCTACGCCCATTTTTTTCAATGAATAAGAAAATTTTTTTAATGATTCGTAATTATTTAAATCTGTTTTATGAAATAATTTTTCTATTTTCTCGGATTTAATGATAAAACAACCTTGTTGGTCTTTATATATTTCGAATTCATCTTTATTTTCTAGAGTAAATAATTTATATTTTTTTAAATTTTCGATAATTGGTTCATATTCATGATTAATCAATACATCTTTAATTTTATATTTTAAAGAATCTAAATTTAAACGATGCCATATTGAACAAGCTATGATAATTTGTTCATTATCAAAATAAGTTTTAAATAAATCTAATTTTTTTTGTGCACCATCTAAATCTATTTTATTAAACACTATAATTTGTTTTTTATCTAAAATTTTAGGATTATATTTGTGTAACTCTTCATTTAACTGGCAATATAGTTCATAAACATTATCATTATCAGCGCTACATACATGTATTAAAACTTTACATCTTTCAATATGTTTTAAAAAATCAATGCCCATGCCACGTCCTAAATGTGAATCTTTAATTAAACCAGGAATATCAGCTACTATAAAACTAAAATCATCAACATTAACAACTCCTAAAAAAGGTTTTAAAGTAGTAAATGAGTAAGAAGCTGCTTTGGATTTTACATTAGAAATAGCAGAAATCAAAGAAGATTTACCAACATTAGGAAAACCTATCAAACCAACATCTGCTAAAACTTTTAATTTTGTTTTGATAATTAAGCTTTCGCCTAATTCTCCTTTTTCAGCAAAAGAAGGGACTTTATTTTTAGAATTAGCTAAAGAATAATTACCTCTACCACCCTTGCCGCCTTTTGCAATAACTAATTCGTGACCATCTTCTAAAATTTCACCAATAAATTCTTTATTTTCATTATTATAAATTAACGTTCCTAAAGGAACTTTGATAATTAAATCTTGTGCTTTCGCTCCATTTTGGTTTTTATTTTTACCATTTTCTCCATTTAAAGCTATTATTTTTCGTTGATATTGTAATTTAAATAAAGTATTTAAACCTGAATCACCTATAAAAATAACAGAACCGCCTTTACCTCCGTTACCCCCTGAAGGACCTCCGTAAGGTACATATTTTTCTTTTCTAAAAGAAACAATTCCGTTGCCACCATTTCCAGCTTTAACGAAATTGATTGTTTCATCTATAAAATTCATTTATTATGGGACCCCATACCAAATTTTTTAATTAATTATTTTATCAACAAAATACATAGAAACTTGTTTTTTCTTTTTACCTTTACTTTTGTATTGAACTATACCATTAATTAAAGCAAATAAAGTATGATCTCTTCCTATACCTACATTATCTCCTGGAAATATCTTTGTTCCTCTTTGGCGATAAATAATAGAGCCTTTATGAGCGTATTGACCATCAGATAATTTACATCCCAATCTCTTCGAATGTGAATCACGACCATTACGAGTAGCACCAACACCTTTTTTAGTAGCAAATAATTGTATATTTAATTTCAACATAATATTAAAAATCATCTCCTCTCCCAATAATTAACATCCTTCTCTATCTTTTAAAAAAGGGTTTATAATATTTTTAAATAAATTAATTTTGGATTTCTTGTAAATATTTTGGATAATTCTGATTTAAATCTTTTAAAGTATATTCTAAATTTAACAATAATTTATTTAAAATATAATCATATTTTAATAATTTTAGCATAAAAAAACCTTCTTTTAAATCATAACTAATGTTTGATTTAAATTCACATATTTCAATAATATTTAAAGTCATAATAATAGCTGTCGAAACAGATGCACAAACAATATCTCTATTTTTAATATCGTATAAAGAATGACCTTTAATTTGTATTTTTTCTATTTTGGCATTGTTTTTAATAAAAAAATATTGAATCATTAGGCCTTTAAAAACTAATTTGAGTAATTAATAATTTTGTATATAATTGTCTATGGCCTTGTTTTAAACGATATTTTTTCTTCTTTTTATATTTAAAAACGATAATTTTTTTATCTTTGCCCTGTTTAATCACTTTAGTCTCTATTTTAGCTCCATTTATAAATGGGGTTCCTAAAATACTTTTCTTATTTTGAATATCTTCAATAGCTAAAACTTTATCAAAAGTATAATTTTGATCTACTTCAAGAGGTAATTTTTCAACAAAAATTTCTTGGCCTTGAAATACTTTAAATTGTTTACTGCCAGATTTAACAATAGCAAACATAAATAAATACCTTGAACTCTCTCTAATTAAGTATGAATAAATAATTTATAGATTTTTTTAATATTTTTAATATTAAAATAAACTTTTATATTATTTTTTAATCATTAAATTTTTTCTTTATTTAAATAAAAACTACATTAATAATATCACACATACAATAAATTGTCAATATATAAACATCTATTTTTATTTAAAATATTCTGTATCTTTATATAAGATATTGTTTTTATTATCATAAAGTTTTTTAAATTTATTCATAAAAATATTGAAATCATTATTTTTTTATATAATCATTTGAATAACATCATATTATTTTTTAACTTTAGCAATGGATATTTCAACTTTTACTTGTTGTTGTTCGAGTTGC
Source organism: Candidatus Phytoplasma fraxini (assembly GCF_038024965.1). Taxonomy (NCBI): domain Bacteria; kingdom Bacillati; phylum Mycoplasmatota; class Mollicutes; order Acholeplasmatales; family Acholeplasmataceae; genus Candidatus Phytoplasma; species Candidatus Phytoplasma fraxini. Next base: position 516,513 of record NZ_CP146843.1, read on the forward strand.
ATCATATTGTAGTATAAAATAATCTGAGAAGGAATAGGTATTTGTTGAATTATAGTGGCATCATCATTTTCTCTATCATCCAAAATAATTAAATAATTTATTGTAACTTTTTTGTTTCGTAATTTATCTTGAATTGTTTGTAGTAATTCTTTTTCTTTAATTGTTTTGTCGTCCTTGTTTAATTCTTTTTCTTTAGTTTTGTTTTCTTTGTTGATTAAGTCTTCGACTATTTTGTGTAGAACTTTCTCATAATTATTAATTAAATCAGGATTATTAATTATTTTATGTGATAAAAAAACTTTGAGAACTTAAACGACTAATTGATGCACCATTATAAGAGCTCTTGGTACCATATTTATTCATTAAATTTTTAACATGACAAAACATAATATTGTCTTCTTGTTTTATTCCAAAAATATCACAAACTTCAATTCTAAAATTTGGGTTATTTTTAATGGTCAAGGGTTTTTGATGACATTTTATTAATGTTATGTTATTTTTGTTTGATTTATTTTGATTATCTTTTTCTTTTATTATTTGGTCTATATATTTATCTTCACTATTTTCTTTTTCCTTATATAAGAATAAATCTTTATATTCAATATTTAAATGTTTTACTAAATAATTTGTCATTTTTTCTCTATATTTTGAATTAATGACAAACCATTTACCTTTTAAAAACAAATATTTATTATATGTAGTTAAAATACAATTTATAAAGTTTTTCGTTTCTGATTCATCTGAAGAATTATCTATTTTCCTTACAAGAAGTATTTTACTTATATTTTGAAATATTTTATCATTTTTATCTTTTCTAAATTGCTTGATATAAAAATTTTAAAAGCATTCAAATATATCATCTGTTTTCTCTATTGTATTTAATTTCTGACATTTTGATTTTAATTTAAAATAAAATTCATTATGTAAATCAGAATTTTCTTGAAAATCCATAGTTATTAAATTTAATTCAAATTTTTGTTTTTTGTTGTCTTTTTTGTTGTCTTTTTTGTTGTCTAATAGTTGTTCTGATAATTGAATATTTAAACATTGTTCTTTCTTTTTGTCAGAAACCTTTTCTAAATTAAATAAAAAATCAAATTTATTTGGGGGCTTTATCCTTGCAATAATATGTATTTTTAATTTGCATACATAATTTACATAATCGACGTAATTTATATTCAGAAGTTTTTATTTTAAAATTAAATTTATCTCCGCCATGTACTTTTGTGTTCGATTGTAATCCTTGGATTGCACCTGAAACAAGACAACCTTCTAAAATCGGTAATAAACCATTATAATCATTAAGAATTTCTAAGTCTGGTTAAAATCCAGAACGACCAAATAATTCTACTTGTTTAGTTTTTTTATCAAAGACAGAAAAGCATTTAACTTTTTTTATTTTTGTCTCATCAATACAATTCAATAATGTTATAACACCGAAATTGGATTCTACATATTTTTGAATACGATAATCAGCTATTTGGCCGAATGTTATAGCTAAATAAGATGCTTTACATCTTTTTTGTCTTTATCATGCGTTTTTATTAATATAATAGCATCTCTATTTAAGCTACAAATGTTTGGGTTTAGGTCCTCCAAACCTAAATATTGTTCCCAATCATATAATTCTTGTTCTTTAATTTGTGTTCGGTAATAAACTTGGTAATGTTTATCTTGTGATAATTCTTCCAGCAACTTAAATTCATTGTTATCTTCATCCTTATTCAATTTATCAATGTCGAATTCTTCTTTTAATAAAAATAAAGAAATTTCAATTGATTTATTTGTATTTGAACTAATATTCAAACAACCTCCTATATTAATTTACAATGTTAAATATGTAAATATAACTTAATTGAAAAATTAAATTTGGATTAAATAAAAAATATTAAAAATATTTAGAAACCTTTCTACTTGAGTTAAAATTCAAAACAAAAATCAAAATTAAATAATTTTAAATTTAATTATTTAAACAACTTAATAATGAAATATTTTATTCAACAAGAAATTTAAATATTGTCTGCATAAATAATAAATTTTAAAATTTTTTATATTATACTATAAAATACTTTTTTATTTTTTATTTAATTTAAAAATATATTTTTAGAAAAGATATAAAAACTATTTGATGAAACTTTGAATTTTGATTCTTAACAAATTAACTTACATTCTGTTTGAGTTGTTTTATATTAAAAAAAAGATCAACTAAATAGTTGATCTTAAAGAATTCTTTTTTATAATTATCATTACTAAGAAAGGAGTGATTAAATGATTATAAAAATTAAATATGAATAAGTTGTTTGAAAATATTCCACAATTTAAAAATTTTTATTCTTTATATCCCCAAAATCTTTTAATTGAACTTTGAAATAATAAACTAAAAGTCCACCTAAAAATAAATTCAAGATAAAAGGGATTAAATTATGAATAAAAACAAAAACCAAAATATTGTTTGCCAAACGTTCATTACTAGAAGAATAAATAAAAAAACTAGATAAAAAAGAAGAAAACAATCTTAAACAATTAATTAACAAAAAAACTGAAAACAATCTTTTATTACTAAAAAATTTTTTTTGTTTATCAAAACAAAAACCCGAGATACTAATAATCAAATCAGGAAATATATAATCCAAAAAAACAGAAAGCAAAATTTGAAAAAAACTTAATTTTAAACTTTCCATTACAGGTTGCCAAGAAGAAAAACTTCTTATTAAATGAAAAAAAGAATAAAAACAACAAATAAGAAAAACACTTGGAAAACCTAATAAACAACCTGATATAAAAATAATAACTAAAGGTAATTTGAATAATCGAATATATGAACTTATAAATATATCTGTTATAACGGATATAGTTATAAAAAAAGAAATAATAATAATTTGTTGTAAAAAAGTTTGCTTCATAAACAAAATCTCTCAAAAAATATACATTTTGTAAATTTTTCTATTTCTTATTTTGCAAAATATATAACTCAATAATTATTATTTTTTTTACGAAAAGATTTTACCAGAAAAAAAAAATTCTAAAAAATAAATAACAGAAGGACAACCTATAGAAATCCAAATACCCAAACAAGCACCTACCAAAAAACCCAAACTAATACCAATTAACCCTTTTTTAAAACCACAATAAATAACAAAAATAAGAATACCAATAATCATACCTTTAAGATAAATTATTGTTTTTTCTGTATCATTTAAATCTTTATTGAGATAATATTCTTTAATTTTTTTTATATCAAAAACATCAGAAAATGTACATAATTGATTTTTCCAAATGTCTCTTGTTGAACCTCCAACATTATAAGCAGAAACAAAACAAAAAATAATAATGCCTAAAACAATCACAAACCAACGAAAATATTTATTATGACGACAACAATTAGGAATCAATTTTTCCTGAAAAAATAAAACTGTTTTTTTATATAAATTCATTTAGATCATATTTCCTATTCCTATATATTCTATTATATCACTATAATATGATAATTCATAAAAGCAAAGTTTTCAAATCAAAACCAAAAATTTTATTCATTTCTTGTTTTAAATATTCTTCAGAAAACTCCTTTAAGAAAATTTGTTTTTTAAAAGGTAATAAATATTCTTCATGTTCTAAATATTCTAAATTAGATTCATTTAATAAAGTATTTTTATTAAGTCCGAAATCACTAAAAGCACCTGCTAAAACTAAACTTCTTAACAAATCATTGTTTAAAACCTTTTGACATCTATTTTTAAAATCATAAAAATTCACAAATTTTTTTATCTTTCTTTCTTTCATTATAAATAAAGCTATTTCTTCATTTACATTTTTAATCGAAATCAAAGGCAATAATAATTTTCCTTCAATTAACTCATATTTAAGACCACTTTTAAAAATATTAGGAACTATAATCTGAATCTTATTATTTTTTTGAATTTTTTTCAATAAATCTTCTGTTTCGGAAGGTATTTTTTGATATTCTTCTAAAAGTACTTTTGCAAAAAGATAAAAATAATGAGTTTTTAAATAAGCCATGCGATAACTAATCAAAGAATAAGAAACACTATGACTTTTATTAAAACTATAATTAGAAAATTTTAAAATATAATCGTAAACACTAGCAGCTATTTTTTCAGAATGTCCTTTTTGTTGACTACATTTAATAAATTCTGTTCTAATTATTTTTTGTTCTTTATCATCGCTATCAGATTTTTGAATTATATATTTTGTAAATATTTCTGCTTCACTAAAATCATAACCAGCAAAAGAAAAAGCTATTTCCATAATTTGTTCTTGATAAAGAATAAGACCGTGCGTATTTTTTAAAATATTTTGTAAATATTGATAAGTTTCTTTGTCAACTAAAAAATTTTGCTGCTCTTGTTTATGACGGCAATAAGAATCAATATAATTGATTTGTCCTGGTCTATTCAAAGCTAAAGCAGCAGCCAAATCTTCAATTTTTTCTGGTTTGACTTTTTGTAACACTTTTTGAGCCATTAAAGATTCTAATTGAAAAATATATTTAGTATCGCCTTTTTGTAATAATTGATAAGTCAATTTATCATCAAAAGGAATTTGGTGCCAATTTATTGTTTCTTTATTATCAACGTTAATTTCTTTTAAGATTTTATCAATTAAAGTCAAACTTTTTAAACTTAAAACATCTATTTTAGGCAAACCTATCTTGGATAAATATCGATCTTCTATTTGAGTTTGATATCGCAAAGGAGAATTACTTTGAGGATTATTTTGAACAGGAAGATATTTCGTTAAATCCTTATTACTAATAATAACACCAGATGGGTGAGTGCTAGTAAATTGCGGTAACCCTTCTAATTGACCTAAAATTTTTTTTTGTTGTTCATCAAGTTTTGATGTTTTTAAAAATTCTTTTTGATATCGAATATAATTAGTATTTTGAAGAAAAGATTTTTTAGTTAAAGTGTTAAAAGTAATAATATTAGCTGTATACGATGGGCCATATTTATCATAAATATATTTTAAAATAATGTTTATTTTATTATCTGGAAAATCTAAATCGATATCTGGTTTTTTATTTCTTTTAGAATTTAAAAACCTTTCAAAAAGAAGATTATAAAGTAAAGGATCCGCTTCTGTAATACCTAAACAAAAACAAACTAAAGAACCAGCTGAAGAACCTCTCCCCGGTCCTAATAAAATACCTTCATTTTTAGCATAACGCAATAAATCAAAAACAATCAAAAAATAATCCTCATAATGCATATCTTTGATAATTTTTAATTCTTTTTTTAATCTTTCATCGTAAAAAGAAAATTGAGACAATGAAATCGGAATTTTTTCTTTCAAAAAAGCATATGTTATTTTTTCTAAATAATCAGCAGACGATTCTTGTGATATTTGAGAAAATTTAGGTAATGTTAAATCTGAAGGAAAAATGTTTAAATATTGAATAGGTGCAATAAAAGACTCTAAATCTAAAAAAGATTCTTTATACTCATCGTAATAACTTTGATATTTAATATCTATTTCTTGTTGAGTTAAAAATTGAAAAGACATATCCAAATCTTTAGAAGGATACATCAATTGGAGTAATAATTGATGAGCTTCTCTTTGAGAAGATTCCAAAAAATTTGTTTTATGAACAACTACCGCTGAAATTTTCAATTTTTCTACTACAAGAGCTAAAATATTATGCGCAAATAATTCTAAAAAGTCTGATTGTAAAGATAAACCAAAAAAAAACAAATTGAAATTATTTTTTAATTGAACAAAAATTTTTTCTATCAAATTTAAATCCGAAATATCAGAAAGAAAAAAATCTACATTACTTAAAATAAAAAAAAGCCCTTCTTGAAATTGTTTTAAAGTTGTTAAAGTCATTTTTTGAGAATTAGTTCTTATCCAATTAGAAATCTGAATTAAATTATTAATGCCGACGTCATTTAAAGCGTAAATTAAGACTCCAATTTGTTTATTTTGACCAATAATATCATTTAATGCTAAATATATTTTTATTCCTAAAATAGGTTTTATTTTATATTTTTGACAAATATCAAAAAATTCCACTATGCCGTGTAAATTTTCATTATCGCTCAAAGCCACAAAACGATAATTATTCTCTTTAGCTTTCCTTACCAAAACCTCTACAGAAGGAATGCTTTCCATAATACTATAATTACTTTGTAAATAAAAAACACCTATCATGAACAAACCTCTATGAAAATGATATTTCTAATAATTTTAAAATAAAAAGAATTATTTTGGGTTATTAGCAAAATGAGGAAATAAAATAACATCTCGAATATTAGCAGTATTGGTTAAAAACATTACTAAACGATCTATTCCTATACCTAAACCCCCTGTAGGCGGCATTCCGTACTCTAAGGCTTCGATAAAATCTAGATCTAATTCTTCAGTTTCTTCATTACCTAATTTTTTTTGTAACAATTGATCTTCAAAACGTTTCTGCTGTTCAATAGGATCATTTAATTCACTAAAAGCATTCACTAATTCTTTACCAGCTATAAATAATTCAAATCTATCTACAAATTCTTCGTTTTCCATGCTCTTCTGAGCTAAAGGACTTGTTTCAAAAGGATAATTATAAATAAAAGTTGGTTGAATTAAATTTTTTTCTACAAATTCTTCAAAAAAAGCCATTATAATATGTCCTTTGGTATAAAAAGGTTTTATTTCAATATTATGTTCTTGAGCTATTTTTTGGCATTGTTCTAAATCCATTTTCTTTTTAAAATCAATACCTGTTTTTTCTTTAATTATCTCAACCATATCATATTTATAAAAAGTATTAAAATCAATCAAATATTCTTGATAATTAAATTTTAAACAACCTAACGTTTTTGTGCAAATTTCTTTTAAACATTCTTCTGTTAACTGCATTATATCTTTCATATTAGCATAAGCTAAATAAGCTTCTATTGTTGTGAATTCTGGATTATGAGTAGCATCAATGCCTTCATTGCGGAAAACTCTTCCTATTTCATAAACAGCTCTTATGCCACCAACTATTAATTTTTTCAAAGGTATCTCTGTAGCTATTCTTAGATAAAAATTAGATTCTAAAGCGTTATAATAGGTAATAAAAGGTTTAGCTGCGGCTCCACCAAAAACATAATGTAAAATAGGGGTTTCCACTTCTAAAAAACCTTTATTATCAAAAAAATTTCGAATAAGTTTAATAATTTTACTTCTTAGAAGAAATGTTTTTCTTGTTTCAGCATTAATAATCAAATCAATATATCTTTTTTTTCGAATATTTTCTTTATCTTTTAAACCTTTATATTTATCAGGCAAAGGCATTAAACTTTTACTTAAGTGAACTACATCTAAAGCTTTCACTGTTAATACTTGTGTTTTAGTTTTAAATAAATAACCAGAAATACCTATAATATCTCCTAAATCTGCTTTTTGATAAACTTGAAAAGCTTTGGCCGGAATTATTTTTTTATTTAAATAAATTTGGATAGAATGATCAAAATCTTGTAAATGCAAAAAACCAGCTTTACCCTGATTTCTATTAGTAATAATTCTGCCAGCAATATTAACTTTAATTTTTTTGCATTCTAATTCATCAGCATTTAAAGATGTATAATTATTTAAAATATATGAAATATTATTATCCACCACAAAATAATTACGAAAAGGATCTAATTGTAATTGTTTTAATTCTTCAATTTTGTTTCTTCTAATAATAGATTGTTCGATTATCTTTTTTTTAATCATTTTTAGTTTCAAAACCTTTTTTATTTTATTAAAATTAAAATTATATTTTTTTATATTCATTTTTTAAAACATAAATCATTATTTTATTTATTATATATTTAATAAAAAGAAAATGAATTTTAAAAATATATATAATTTCAATTCATTTACTAATAATTATAACACATTATAAAGAATAATAATTTCAACACGTGTTAATAAATAAAAAAAGAATCTTTCGAAAAAGATTCTAATTTAAAAAATAACATGAATAAGCCATGTTCTGTTCTTGTTTTTAAAATGAAAACAAGTGTGACCATTTATCTCTATTTTTAATTTTAAAAACAGTATAAAAACCAATTATAAAAATTTGCATTAGGAAAAATTGATTTTTATATGCTCCTACCATATTTTGGATTGCTAGCTTGAGGGGTTTACCGCGTTTCACTTAATTATTTCTAATTAACTCGTCTCTGTGGCACTTTATTTTTTATTTTCATAGATTTATAAATAATCCTTAGAATTTAAAAAGCCGTTACTTAATTTTCTTAAGTACCTTAAGTTATTTTTTTCTTAAGCACAATCACTACATGCTTCCCTAAAAACATGTGCTAACATGGACTTTCCTAAATCTAATTTTATTTGTCAAAATAAAATTAAACCTCGATCACCACTTTGTTATTTTTTAACAATAATATTTTATCAAAATTTATATTAAAAATATAAAGAATCTTGAAAATTTTTCATTTCATCCATATATTTTCTTTTAAAAAATTATATGGATGAATTATTTAATTATTGTTTATGATAACTACTCGTAATAATTTATGATTTGGTTTATTTTGAAGCAGTTGGGCTAATATCACATGCCACATGAATTGGTATTACACTGTTTAAGTTTACTTTATCTGCAATATGTCTAATTGAATCATTTATGTAAGGCACATATCTTATTTTCAATTTATATGTTATACGATCTTTTTGTAATAACTCTTGTAAATGTGCATGAATATCATTTTTGTCTTCATCTGAAGTGTCGGACTTTTCCATCATTCGAAATAATTCTATTTCCTTGTAGTCTTTACCTTTGTAATTTGTTTTTTGTGTTTGTGACAATGATCGAATAATTTGTTTTTTTTCATTAACAACTTGTTCTGATGATTTCCAATCTAAATCTTTATTTTTTTCATCAAACATTGGATCATTTTCTGGTCCGAATTTATATTGTAGTACTCCAAAATATTGGTTCCATTGTTGTGGACTATCTTTGTATGTAGCTAATTCATCTTTTGTTTCTTGTGAAAATTGTCCTTGAAGAAATTGACTCACATATACATAATATGGTTTCTCAGGTATTATATCTGGCAGAATTTCGATATAACAAGTTGCTGTTAGATACTTATTGTCTTCCAAACCAAACAACTTTAATCCTTTTTCGGTTTTACAAAATGCTGAATTTAACTCATCTTTTGTTACTATTGAACCTTCTCCCCAATATACTTTTTGTGTATCCGAATCTTTGTTGTATACTTTTATTTTTTGTTTGTCATATTCCCCTGGTGTGGCACTTTTTACAATTGAGTGAACTAAGTCGTATTTTACGGAATATTGTGTGACAGCAACAGCAAACAAAGACATTATTACTAAAGGGCAAAGTAAAACTAAAATGATAATAAAATTATATTTTTTTACATTAATTTTCAAATTTATCAACCTTTTACACTAAAATAAATCATTCTATTTAAATTAAAAATATTTCAATTATATTTGAAACATTTAAAAAATTTAATATTCATTTATACAAAATTCCTATTTGTTATTTTTATATTCTTGTGTTTTTCTTTCACTATTCTTTTTTGTTATGTCTCTCTGTCTTTTTTCGATCTTCAATATCTTTTACTTTTTCATCAAAAACTGATTTAACGATATCTTGAGAAATTACTGGGTTTGTATTGTTTTGAGAAACAGCACGAATAGAACATCCTCGTATAAACTTTTCTATTTCACGAATGGATTTTAAATCATCATGTTGCTCAATGTCTACTGCTAATACGTTTATAATATAGTTACAAGCTTCTGGGGTTATAGCATTTGTCTGTATTTTATTTAATTTATGTCGAAACAATTGTTGACGTGCTTGTGTTTCTAAGTATTTAACTTCTATGATATGTTCAAAACGAGATACAATAGCACTATCCAGTTCGTCAACATGATTAGTAGTTCCAATCCAAAAAACCATAGGCCCACTATTTGCATGGATACCAGTAAATTTATTTTTAAATTTAGTAACGATATTTTTAGTAGCTTGATTTTCAGCTTTTGTTAAATTCCCCCATGTATTTTCACATTCATCTATACATACTATAATTCGTTCGTGGTCTTTATCTTCTCGTACTTTGTGAAATAAAGCATCAACTCGACAAGGTCCTTCTTCCCTACTATATTTCTGAAAATCAGTTCCATCGATTTCAATATAAGCGCATCCAGCAGTTTTAGCTAAAGCTCTTGCTAAAGAAGTTTTTCCGGTCCCAGGACAACCATGAAAAATAATTCCTGTAGGTCGTTTTTGTTGAAATGTTGTTTCAATAGTACGTAAATTATTTATACACGTTTGAAATTCAGTTAAAGCTGCTTTTTCTCTATCTAATCCAATAAGTTGATCTAATGACAGCATGTCTTCAACATTTTCAAAAGTTATGTCCTTTGCTAATGCTTCTATATTATATCCCTTTGTGTGAAAACTAGCCATTTGATTTAAAGGTTTCTCAACTTGACTTATTTTCTCTGTCATATTGTTCAATCCTGTTTGTAAAGGTTTCTCAACTTGACTTATTTTCTCTGTCATATTGTTCAATCCTGTTTGTAAAGTTTTTTCTAACTGTTCAGTGTTTAAATTAATATTTTCAGATTCAAAAGTAATATTATTTTCTGAAGCAAAAAGTTTATAACAAATAATAATACTACAAATAGCCATTATTATTAATGATAAACTTGGAATAATATTAGATTTATAATTTTTTTTAACCATCTTAAATTTTTCTAATTAAATTTTAAGTTATTCCACTTTTTATCGAAATAAAATCTATAACTTATTGATTATATCATACTTTTTTAAAATAATTGTTAATATCTTCTGAAACAAATAGATATTTATATTTGTTTATTGATTTATATTAGTTTAAATATAAGATTTTTGATCTTTAAATAAAAAACATCTTTAATTTAATTCAAATAACTAATGTCATTTATTATAATAATTTAACTCATCTTAATAAATTCTTACTAAATTATTTATTGATAATCAACAATTTAATAAACAAAAAAATATCATTTTGTTTGCAATTATAATTTATAATAAGAAATTATATAAATATATAAATCGTTGAAAAAGAAATTATAATCAATTTGCATTAATATAACATTTTTGTCTATTGTTAAGATTTTCTCTTCTTCTCAAAATATATTCATATTAAAAAAGTATTCAAATCATCTTAATCAACATCTTTGGTTTTTGATTTATCTTCTTTTAATTTATTTAAAATATATTCATTCATTCCTTTGTTATATGCAAAGATATATATTGGAAAAGTACATATTAATAGATAATGCATAAAAGCACTTAATTGTTTACCTTGTTGTCCTCTTTTAAATCCTTTTTTCCATAAAACAATATTGCAAATAATAAGCAAAATCAAAATTAAAACATAACATATTTCTAATATTTGTGTTGTTGCCATTATTTAGCTCCTTTTCTAATTTTTTGAATATTTTTTTATAATTTTGATAATATTTTTGCTCTTTTTTTGTTTTTGATATATCTACACTTACTTTTATCAAAAATATTTGTTGTACCAATCTTTTATATTCATCACATTCAAATTACCTTTTATAATTTATTCATAAAGTATTATCATCTTATTTGATTTTTAAATTCTATTTGTTTAATTTTAATAAATAAATAACCACCGAATAAAAATATAACAAACAAAATAATACAAGACAAAGATATCAATATAATAAATGATTGATTTTTTAATTTGTTATTTATTTTATCTATTTTAATTTTGTATTTATTTAATTTTGTGATTAATTTATCTGGTTTTTGTATTGATTCTTTATATATTTCATTTATAATTGGTTTGTTTGGATTATTAGAATCTATTGTGTTGGATGGCGGGTTTGTATTAGAATCTATTTTGTTTTCTAACTGTGTGAATTTTTCATTAAACTGTTGTGTTAAGTTGTCATTTAATTTTTCTAATTCATCTATTTTATCTAATTTATCTAATTTTTCTAATTTCTTAGATATTTCTGGATTAATCCCTTGTGCATTATCTGTTTTGGATTTTGATACTGTTGATCTATTTTGCGACTTTGCTTTGTTTTTTTGTTCTAATTCATCATTATCTTTTCTTAATTTAGTATTTTTTTCTTCTAATACTTTGTGTTCCGCTTTATGTAATAATGTATCTATTTTATCTAATCCTAAACGTTGAGATACAACCGAAGGTAACAGACATAATTTATGAGATATATAAAGGATAAAAAAACAAAACAAAAAAATATGAAACAAAATTAATATATTACGTGTTAACGAATAAACAGATGAATTATTTTTATTTTTTTTAATATTTTTGTTTTTTCTAATTTTTTTGTTTTGTGTCAAATTTGAAGGTGTTTCAAAATCTAATTTCATTACTTATCACATTATCACTTATAAATTCGAAATAATCTATTAATATTCTTCATATATCCCAAACACTAATAAAATCCAAATAACAATCATCTCCAAGACTTTTGAAAATATATAAAAAAACTTTTATATATTTTCAAAAATTTTTTAATAAAAATAATTTATATAAAAAATAAATTATTTTGTAAAGTATAATATCATAAATAAAAAAAAATACAAGCCTTTATTTATTTTAGATTAAAAATCTAATACAAATTAGATATTTTGAATTATTTAAAAATATTAATCATCATATAAATTATGAAATTTTTTAATTTAATTGGTCTTCTTACACAAAAATCCAAACTAACAAATTATATTGTTGAGTTTGGATTATGTGGGTTATAATAAATAAAATATTATTTAATAAGAAAGTTTAACAAAAATTTATTAAAAAATAACTGTTTTTTATAAACAACTCAAACAATCTCTTTTTCATTATTGTTAGTTCGTTGAATCATCTTATAAAACTAACTCTATACCGCTTTGTTTTAAAATAATCCTTATAACCTTTTATATCTACTTAATTATAATCTTTTTTTAGATCTAAAATTATTTTTTTATTCATATTCAAAATAACTTTATATTTTCTTTTGTTCAACATCTCTTAAAGATAAAAATATTTTACCTTTATTATTAATTTCAATACACTTAGCTAAAACTTTATCGCCTACATTTAAAACATCTTCAACAAATTTTGTTTTTGTATGAGATAACTGACTAATATGTATAAAACCTTCAATATTTTGAAAAATCTCTACAACTGCTGCAAAAGATTGACCTTGATTATTAGTTAAAATTTTTAAAACGGTTACATCATAAATTTCATTTATCTCAATATTTTTAACTAAATTTAAAATATAATTAGCTGTTTTTTCAACAATATCAATATTTATATGAGTTATAAATATCTTACCATCTTGTTTGATATCTATTTTAACATCATCATGTTGTTCAATAATACGAGAAATAATTTTGCCGCCCGCACCTATAATATCTCTTATTTTATCGATTGGAATATTAATAATTTTAACTTTAGGAGCATAAATAGATACTTCCTTTTTATTTTTAGAAATAACCTGATTCATTTTTTTTAAAATTTTTAACCTAGCCAAACGTGCTTTTTGTAATAGTGTTTTTAAAATATTAAAAGTAATATCTTGTCTTTTAGTATCCATTTGTAAAGCAGTGATTCCTTTTTCAGTTCCAGCTACTTTAAAATCCATATCCCCTTCGTGATCTTCTAAACCTTGAATATCAGTTAAAACAACACATTGTGTATCATCACAAAACAAACCCATAGCTACTCCTGCTACAGCTTTTTTCAAAGGGACACCCGCATCCATTAAAGCCATTGAAGCAGCACAAATAGTAGCTTGTGAAGAAGAACCATTAGATTCTAAAATTTCTGAAACCGCTCTTATAGAATAAGGGAATTCTTGTTCCGAAGGTAAAAGATAAAATAATGCTTTTTCAGCTAAAATACCATGTCCAATTTCTCTTCTAGAAGGAGCCATATAACGACCTACTTCACCAACAGAAAAAGCGGGAAAATTATAATGTAAAAGAAAAATTTTTTCTTCTTCTTCTGTTAAATCATCAATCATTTTACTTTCTTTCAAAGTTCCTAATGTAACAGCTACTAAACTTTGTGTTTGGCCTCTAGTAAAAAGAGCTGAACCATGAACTCTAGGTAAAAAACCTACTTGACTTTCAATTGTTCTGATTTCATCTAATTCTCTACCATCGATTCTCTTTTTATCTTCGATAACCATTTTTCTAAATTCTTGACTTAACAAACGACTTACAATATTTTCTATTTCTAAAATTGTAACATTATCAATATCCTTATATTCTAATAATAATGTTTCTTTCAACTGATTAATATCTTTTTTAAATATTTTGGAATCTCTTTTTTGTTGTGCATTTATTTCTAAAATATTTTTTATTGAATTTGTATATTTTTCTCTAATTTGTTTATATAAATTTTCATTAATTTCTGGTTCTACCAAAAGTTGTTTTTGAGGATTTATTTTATCTCTAATTTCATCTTGAAAAATACAAAGTTTTTTTATTATATCATGCCCATAAACCATAGTTTCTTGTAATTCTTCTTCTGTTGTTTCTGCGGCAATAAGTTCGATCATATTTAAACTTTGTTTAGTACCTGATAAAGTTAATAAAAAATCTGATTTTTCTCTTTTATCTGAACTAGGATTAATAATTAACTCATTATCTATTCTGCCTATGCAAACACCTGCAACAGATTCTACAAAAGGAATATCCGATACAATCAAAGACAAAGAACTAGCTAAAATAGCGAACATCTCATTATTGCAATCATAGTCGCTACTTAAAATAGTATTAATGATTTGAATTTCTTTTTTTAAATTTTTAGAAAATAAATGTCTTAAAGTCCTATCTATTAATCGAGATTTTAAAACCTCATGATCAGAAGATTTTCCTTCTCTTTTAGTAAAACTTCCGGGTATTTTCCCTACAGCATAAAGTTTTTCTTGATAAATAACTGTTAATGGAAAATAATTTAAATCAGTATCTTTTCGACTTGCAACTGATACAGTTAAAATAACATTATCTTTATAACGAAGTAATACAGAAGAATTAGCTTGTCTAGCTAAATTATTTATTTCAACACTTAATAAATTATTTTCAAAAATAGTTTTAAATACTTTTGCAGTCACTTGAGTTTCCTTTTTTCTAAACAAATGTAAAACTATTTTTAAAAATAAAAATTAATTTTTACAAATTTTTTTATTATGGCGCCTATACTAGGGTTCGAACCTAGGACCCTCTGATTAACAGTCAGATGCTCTACCAACTGAGCTATATAGGCTTTTCATTTTATTATTTAAATTATCAATATTGGTAGAGGATGAGGGACTTGAACCCCCGACATTCTGCTTGTAAGGCAGACGCTCTCCCAACTGAGCTAATCCTCTAAAGTTTACCTTGGCTAATCTTATTTTTGCTTTTGAAATCAAAAACTATCTTCAGGTTAAAAGGACTTAACTACTGTATTCGGAATGGGAACAGGTGTTTCCCCTTTTATAAATAACCAAGGATCTTTCAAAACTAGATAAATACAACTTTTTTCATTCTTTTATAAAATCAAAGTCAATGGATCTATTAGTATCAGTCAACTCAAAAGATCACTCTTCTTACATCTCTGACCTATCAACCTGTTAGTCTTTCAGGGATCTCATAGGGAAATCTCATCTTAAAGGAGGCTTCACACTTAGATGCTTTCAGTGTTTATCCTTTCTATACATAGCTACTCAGCTATGGTCCTGGCGAACCAACTGAAACACCAGAGGTATATCCATCCCGGTCTTCTCATACTAGGGACAGCTCTTTTCAAATTTCCAACGCCCACGACGGATAGAGACCGAACTGTCTCACGACGTTCTGAACCCAGCTCGCGTTCCGCTTTAATGGGCGAACAGCCCAACCCTTGGAACCTTCTTCAGCTCCAGGATGCGATGAGCCGACATCGAGGTGCCAAACCGCTTCGTCGCTGTGAACGCTCAGAAGCGATAAGCCTGTTATCCCCAGGGTAGCTTTTATCCGTTGAGTTACGACCCTTCCATTCGGTATCGTAAGATCACTAAGTCCGACTTTCGTCCCTGCTCGACTTGTAGGTCTCGCAGTCAAACTCCCTTATGCCTTTACGCTCTCTAAATGATTTCCGACCATTTTGAGGGAATCTTATGAACGCCTCCGTTACTCTTTAGGAGGCGACCGCCCCAGTCAAACTGCCCACCAAACACTGTCCCTCGTAATACACTTACGCAGGTTAGAAACTAAAAAATTGAAGAGTGGTATCCCAAAGGTGACTCCCTCTAAACTGGCGTCTAAAGTTCTCAGTCTCCCACCTATTCTGTACATCAATTTCTCAAATTCAATATTAAGCTACAGTAAAGCTCCATGGGGTCTTTTCGTCCTGTCGCGGGTAATCGGCATTTTCACCGATAATTTGATTTCACCGAGACTCTTGTTGAGACAGCGCCCAAATCGTTATGCCTTTCGTGCGGGTCGGAATTTACCCGACAAGGAATTTCGCTACCTTAGGACCGTTATAGTTACGGCCGCCGTTCACTGGGACTTCAATTCAATGCTTTAACACATCTCCTCTTAATCTTCCAGCACCGGGCAGGCATCAGCCCCTATACATCACCTTGCGGTTTAGCAGAGACCTATGTTTTTGATAAACAGTCGCTTGGGCTTCTTTTCTGTGACTTTTACTTTTTACGTAAAAGTTCTCCTTATCCCTAAGTTACGGAGCAATTTTGCCGAGTTCCTTAACAAGAGTTTTCTCGCGCGTCTTAGTATACTCTACCATCCCACCTGTGTCGGTTTACGGTACAGGTAAAAAAACAATTAACCCTAGAAGCTTTTCTTGAAAGTATGACTTCGGTCATTTTACTTTCGGATCTCATTTTTTAGAATAAGAAAACGGATTTGCCTGTCTTCTCAAACTTGATCCTTCTACCCTAATCCATATAAAGGGCATGCCTAGCCTTCTTTGTCCCTCCATCAGTTGTTTTCTTAGTGCAGGAATATTCGCCTGCTTGCCATCGACTACGTATTTCTACCTCGCCTTAGGACCTGACTAACCCAGGGCGGACGAACCTGCCCCTGGAAACCTTGGGTTTTCGACGGATAGGATTCTCACCTATCTTTTCGTTACTTACACCGGCATTCTCACTTCTGATTTCTCCACCACTGCTTCCGCTATGGCTTCACTGACATCAGAACGCTTCCCCTACCATATTTAACATTTAAGTTAATATCCGTAGCTTCGGTATAATGTTTGAGCCCCGATAAATTTTCGGTGCGAAGTCATTAGACTAGTGAGCTATTACGCACTCTTTAAAAGATGGCTGCTTCTAAGCCAACTTCCTAGCTGTTTTAACGTCTTCACTTCCTTTTCCACTTAACATTAATTTAGGGACCTTAGCTGACGGTCTGGGCTCTTTCCCTTTTGACTATGGACCTTATCACCCATAGTCTGACTGCTGATTTATTTTCATGACATTCGGAGTTTAATTGAGTTCAGTACCCCGAGATGAGGCCATCACTCATTTAGTGCTCTACCTTCATGAAAATCTTTTGAATCAACGCTAGCCCTAAAGCTATTTCGGGGAGAACCAGCTATCTCTGAGTTCGATTGGAATTTCACCCCTAGCCACAAGTCATCCAAATACTTTTCAACGTATCCTGGTTCGGTCCTCCATGTGAGATTAATCACACTTCAACCTGCTCATGGCTAGCTCACTTCAGTTTCGGGTCTATGACATACAACTAAACGCTCTATTCAAACTCGCTTTCGCTGCGGCTCCGTTCCTTCAAACTTAACCTTGCTCTATATCATAACTCGCCGGTTCATTCTGCAAAAGGCAAGCCATCACTCCTTAACGAGCTCTGACTAATTGTAGGCATACAGTTTCAGGATCTATTTCACTCCCCTCCCGGGGTTCTTTTCACCTTTCCCTCACGGTACTAGTTCACTATCGGTCACTAAGAAGTATTTAGCCTTGGGAGATGGTCCTCCCGTCTTCCAACCAGATTTCTCGTGTCTTGCCGTACTTTGTAAGATACTCTAGATAAAAAGTTTTTCTTTACAGGACTATCACCTTCTATGGTATTTCTTTCCAAAAACTTCAAGTAACTTTTTATTTTGTAACTAGTATTAGTATCTAAGGCTTTTCCGCGTTCGCTCGTCGCTACTGACGGAATCGTTATTACTTTCTTTTCCTACAGTTACTTAGATATTTCAGTTCACTGCGTTCCCTTTTTGATATTAAATCAAAAAACTACAAGTTTATTGTAGTAGGTTGCCCCATTCGGAAACCCATGGATCTCCATTTATTTACAACTCCCCATGGTGTATCGCCGTTAATTGCGTCCTTCATCGGCTCTTAGTGCCAAGGCATCCACTGTACGCCCTTACTTTCTTCAATTTTATGAAGAGAATTTAAAAGCTATATTTATCTACTTTTCAAAGAACTTTCTTTTAAGCAGGACCGTTTATATTAATCTATTGGTGGGCCTAAATGGACTTGAACCACCGACCTCACGCTTATCAGGCGTGTGCTCTAACCAACTGAGCTATAGGCCCTTTGGTGCTTAAAAAAGAAAAACTTATTTTTTCAATCTAAGTCTTTCAAAACTGAAGATGATGAATTTATGTATTATCCTTAGAAAGGAGGTGATCCATCCCCACCTTCCGGTAGGGATACCTTGTTACGACTTAACCCCAATCATCAACCCTACCTTAGACAGTTCCCTCTTCTTGCGAAGTTAAGCTGCTGCTTTCGGGTATTGCTAACTTTCGTGGTTTGACGGGCGGTGTGTACAAACCCCGAGAACGTATTCACCGCGACATGCTGATTCGCGATTACTAGCGATTCCAACTTCATGAAGTCGAGTTACAGACTTCAATCCGAACTGAGACTGCTTTTTTGAGATTGGCTAAAAACTCGCGCTTCAGCTACTCTTTGTAACAGCCATTGTATCACGTTTGTAGCCCAGATCATAAGGGGCATGATGATTTGACGTAATCCTCACCTTCCTCCAATGTTTAATTGGCAGTCTCGTTAAAGTGCCCACCATTACGTGCTGGTAACTAACGACAAGGGTTGCGCTCGTTTTAGGACTTAACCTAACATCTCACGACACGAACTGACGACAACCATGCACCACCTGTGTCCCTGATAACCTCCACTATATTTCTATAGCTTTGCAGAGCATGTCAAGACCTGGTAAGATTTTTCGTGTATCTTCGAATTAAACAACATGATCCACCGCTTGTGCGGAGTCCCGTCAATTCCTTTAAGTTTCATACTTGCGTACGTACTACTCAGGCGGAGTACTTAATGTGTTAACTTCAGTACCGAGTTTTATCCCGACACTTAGTACTCATCGTTTACGGCGTGGACTACCAGGGTATCTAATCCTGTTTGCTACCCACGCTTTCGTGCCTCAGCGTCAGTCAAGACCCAGCAAGCCGCCTACGCTTCTGGTGTTCCTCCATATATTTACACATTTTACCGCTACACATGGAATTCCGCTTGCCTCTATCTAACTCTAGTCAAGGTAGTTTCTATAACAAGACAGCGTTAAGCACTGAAATTAAATTATAGACTTTCCTAACCGCCTACGCACCCTTTACGCCCAATAATTCCGGATAACGCTCGCCCCCTATGTCTTACCGCGGCTGCTGGCACATAGTTAGCCGGGGCTTATTCATTGAATAACGTCAAGATAGTTTTTCCACTATTTTTTCTTCTTCAATAAAAGAACTTTACATACCGAAATACTTCATCGTTCACGCGGCGTTGCTCGGTCAGAGTTTCCTCCATTGCCGAAAATTCCCTACTGCTGCCTCCCGTAGGAGTTTGGGCCGTGTCTCAGTCCCAATGTGGCTGTTCGACCTCTCAGTCCAGCTACACATCATCGTCTTGGTAGGCCATTACCCCACCAACAAACTAATGTGGCGCAAGCTCATCTTTAAGCATACCTTTCGAAAAAGGTCTTTTAAAAATAAAAAGATGCCTTTTTATTTCCTATCCAGTCTTAGCAACTGTTTCCGGTTGTTATCCTCGTCTTAAAGGTAGATTACTTACGTGTTACTCACCCGTTCGCCACTAAAACCTTTTGAGGGGTTTCCGTTCGACTTGCATGTATTAGGCACGCCGCCAGCGTTCATCCTGAGCCAGGATCAAACTCTTTGTTTTATATTTTAATTTCATAATAATAAAATTAAAATGTTTAATTAAATTTTTATATAAATATCATCTTCAGTTTTCAAAGAAATAAACTAAATGGTGGAGAGGGATGGATTCGAACCATCGTACCTTTTACGGAGCAGTTTTACAGACTGATGCGTTTAGCCACTTCGCTACCCCTCCTAACATAATAATTTAAAATTTTAAATAAGTATTTCTACCTAAAATAAAACTACAACTAATTTTAACATAAATTTTAATCAAAATAAATATTTTTATAAAAAAATTGAAATTTTTTTAATTATAAAAATAATAATAAAAAATCGAATAATTTTATATACATTATTCGATTTATAAAAATTTTATAAAAATTTTTTTATTCTAATTTTTTCTTATTCATATTATAAAAGTAATAACCTACAAAAGCTAAAGTTGCTATAACTATAGCAATTCCTAAAGAAATCCACCATTTTACATTACTGCTTTTATCTTTGTCTTCTGTTTTAACATCTTCTGTTGTAGATTCTTTATCTTTAGAATTTTCTTTTTTCAAATCTTTTTGGTCAGTTATTGATTCTTTTTTTTCAGTTGTTGATGAAGTTTGAACTTGTTTTTTCCATGTTAAATCGTTAACTTTTCCTTTAATTAAAGAATCATCAACTTGAAGATTAAATTTCCCTTTATCATGTGCAGAACCTTCTGTAATTTCTGGATTAACATCACTAATTATAATTTTATCTTCTTGTAATTGATTATCTTTAAAAGACTTGCTTATTTCCTCTTTAATATATTGACGAATAAATTTTTCAAATAAATCTTTTTTTAAAGTTTTTTCTTGAGGTATTGAAATATCTAATTTTTTGGAAACATCTATAAAATTAGACAAATCAAAAAAATAAGTATAAGAAAATTCTACTTCGCCTTCGTAAACTTTTTTCCAATCATTTTGTTTATCTTTAATTTTAACTTTATTTGTCTTTAAATCAGCACCTGTTACTAAACTTAATATTTGTTGTAAATATTCTTTCTTTGGAGCCTTTATATTTTTTTCTAATATTTTTGTTAAAAGATCATCAAACTCAAAAGTTTTTTTATCTTTTTGAGATAATTTTATTGCTCCTAATTCTCTATTAGAAAATATTTCTGACAACGGGCGTGTTTTCAAAGTAAAAGTAACTTCTACCTTATTTCCTTCAGTTTTTTTATAATTATTATTATTAGTACCAACTTGAATATTAGCTTTTGTATTATTTTGAAATACAACATCCAGTTGATCTATTTTAACATTTGAATTTTTAGCTTTTAATGTATCTAAAATCTGTTGCTCTGGTGTTTTGTCAGCTTGTCTAATTATTTCACCTAAATTTCTTGTTGTAAGATCTGTTTCTAATTTAGTTTCTGTTTCACCCAACACACTTATTAAAGCAATATTATTAAAAAATAAAATCATAAAAACAAAAAATATAAATACTGTAATACTAACATTTATTTTTTTATTTATTTGTTTTATTTTCATTAAGATTTTATGACTCTTTCCATTTTATATTTATAAATTTAATTAAATAATTTGAAATGCAAATTAACTAAACTATAAAAAACATGAAAGGAATATAAATATTAATATTATATTAATACATATTAATTTTACAATAAAATGAATTAAAAAATTCATAAAAGATTTTTTATTATTATTTAATATTTATTCTCAATAAAACCAAAAATGAAAACAAACCATTTAAATTAATACTAAAATTTAATACAATTAATTACAGCAATTAGATTTTTTTCATTTTGCTTCAAATATCATTCACAAAATGGATCATCTTTCAAAATAATAATTTTACATGCTTTATTAACATCATATGATATTAATTTTATTTTTAATTGGATTTTGTTTAATTCTTTTTTTTGAACAAAATTATTAACAGTTGTTTTGAAAAAATTTTTTT
Organism: Candidatus Phytoplasma fraxini; assembly: GCF_038024965.1. Taxonomy (NCBI): domain Bacteria; kingdom Bacillati; phylum Mycoplasmatota; class Mollicutes; order Acholeplasmatales; family Acholeplasmataceae; genus Candidatus Phytoplasma; species Candidatus Phytoplasma fraxini. The sequence continues at coordinate 538,631 of NZ_CP146843.1, forward strand.
AAAATTATATGAACTTTGAGATTCTTTAAGAACTTCCAATTGTTCTAAAACTTTATTAACACTGTCTAAAAGATGTTTTAGTTATTTAACTGTTTTTTAAAACAATAAACATTGTGGCGACCACTGTGATGTCCCTTTTTTTGTCAAATCATTATTTTTTTCATCATTTACACAAAGAAAAAGTAAACTCCAGTTGTTAAAAAACCTGCCAAAAAGAAAAAAAGGAAAAAAGTTAAAAAAACTTTGTTTTTTAACTTTTTTTAAAAAATATTAAAACAAGTAATAATGAATTTTTTCGGTATAAATATTTGAAAATTTTTTTGAGATATTTAAATAGTTCTATGCACTGTTCTTTTCGATTTAGTTACGAAATGATTTTTTTATGCGTTTTTAAGTTTTTTGTGCAACTTATCCATAAAATTCTTTATTTTGCGTTATCATCTTGACGTTTAAACTTTGCTTAATAAATTTTTTTGCTATAATCCTTTATTCTTTTATTTAGTAGATGAAGGCGATGAATTATTGCATTATCAGGTATTATAGTTCGTTAAACTGTTTTTAATAAGGATTTTTTAACTCTTTTTTTTGACTCCTATTTGTTTGACTTTTAGGTAAAAGAAAAAGTCAAACTGTTTTTTAATAAACATTTTGACTTGTATTTATTTTGACTTTTAAGTGTTTTTGTGTTAATAAATCAGAACCCTTTTGTCCACCATGGTCCCTTTTTTTTTGAAGGAGCTGAATCTTTTGGATTATTTCTTTGGACTGTAGAACCACTCGAACTTGTTGAATTAGATTCTTTGCGAAGAACATGTTCTAATATTCGTTCTACATCTGAATTATCAGAAGTAGATTGTGCTATATTATCACGAAATTCTGATGAAGATAGTTTTTTAAACAATTGTCCATCCAATAACGAAGGATACCAAAAACCACCCAAAGACACAGCAATTAAACATATACCCAACACTTGCAACCCCGATCTAACTGATTTATTATTCACAATAAATTCCTTTTTCAAAAAACATAAACCTACAACCGATAACATAACAGATAAAAAAGAAAAAATAATAACAGTTACAAAAGGTAATAAAAAATCACACTTCAATAAGCGATTCAAAGTTAGTTTTTGATTCGAAGAAGTAGAATAACTACTTAAAATTCCCATCATTTTAGAAAATTCAAGACTTACAATATAAACAAAAGGGGAAATAAATATAATAAATAATTTCTTTTTGTCTATATTAGAAGATGCATCCATAGTAAAATAAAAAATCAAATATAAGGCAGGTAAAATAAGTCGTTGTAAACGAAAGAAAAAATTAGTAGCATCATTTCTATCCATTAAAATGTTCATACGATTAGAAATTATTTTTGCTCCATCTAAAAACACATAAGTACTGAAAATTAAAGCAATAAAAGTTAATAACTTATAAATTTTACTATTATGTAAATGAACTTGTAAATACATAAAAAAAACAATTATAATTAATATATTAGATATATTAGGAGCATAGCTAAATAAAACGGCACTTTGGATACCGTCTCCTGTTTGAGCAGCAGCCATAATATTAATAACTAAAGTAAAGCCGCCAATAATAAAAGTACCAACAAAAATAATTGTTTCTAATACTTTTATATTTCCGCGATTAGATAACTTCATAATTTTTATAGCTTTGTCTTTCTAAATATTTATTTAAATATTTTATAATTCATAATTTTGTTTAATTATATTACAACTAAATTCGATGTTTATTTAAAATAAAAATAAATTATAAATGAAACAACAAGAATTAAAAGAATAATTTAGTATTCTATATAAATAATATAATTTATCCAAAAGTAAATAAATTTAAATTTATTTATTATTCTTATAATAACTTAAAAAAATGAAAAAATCAATACTTTAAAATTTTGTAAATTTTATTATCCAAATAAGATGAAAATGATATTTTATTTTATTAAACACTTTTTTATACCGAGATAAGACATTATCTGCTGAAACGCATTTTATCTATCCATATTAGATATTTGTTATATTTATATTTGGAAAATATTTTTCTGTTTTTCTTTATGAAAAGATTATAAAAATTAGTTTATTAAAAAATAATTTTTATAAATGTTCAAAAACAATTATTTTGAACATTTAATTTAATAAAAAAACTTTTATAAATTCTTACCAAGAATTTATAAAAGTTTTTTTATTTTTTATTATCACAAAATTAATTAAATTTAAATGTCAAAAATTTTAGCTTTCTACTGTTTCAGTTTTCAAGAACACTCCATTCATTTTATTTATCCTTTCTTTTTATAAATTGAAATAATTTCATGAAGGGAGTTGAAAGAAGTTTAATTTACTTTTTTAAATTTAGTTTGTTGTTTATTTTCTATATTGTTTTGTTAAATAATAAAGACCTTAAAAGAATAATTTTCGACTTATATATTTTGTATTTTAAATAGATTGACTTCTTTTTAATTTTGTGAAATTATTTGCATCATTATTTTTTGGTTTATTTATAGAATTTATTATATTTATCTTATCAGAGACACTTTGTAATGATGAATCTTTATCACTGATATAATAGCTCATTTTTAATGAATTATTTTTATTTTGGTTAACATTCATTTTATAAATTGTTTTAAATTGTTTTTCATTTGAAGAACTTAAATCAGTTTTTTTTATTATCAATCGCCATTAATTGAGCATTGTTAAAAATCAATATTAAAGTTATAAAAGTCATTAAATAAAAATAAGTTATTTGGAATTGGTTTTTTAATTTTAACATAATTCAAATCTCCTTTATTTTTATCTCTCAACTGAGGTAATTTCGTAGAGGCAGTGAGGGAATATAGGGTAGATTGTTTTTATTCTAATATTTTTGTATCATAATTATGTTGTAATAAATCTTTTAATGAACAGCATATGATGATGTGCTCTCATAATATTCTTGATTGAATTATTGTTTCCTTTTTTTATATCATATACATAAACTATTATAACTCTAAATGATTATATTTATTTAAAAAAAAGGGGGGGTTGCGCGCAACTTTGGGGTTTTATTTTTCTCCTTCTTTGATTTATGTTTACTTATAATGTTTGTTAGCGATTCAGCAAGTTAATCTTTTGTTTAATATATAAATAATTTCAATACTTGGTAAGGTTGTTAATTTAAAAATTAAAGTTTATTTTATTTTTTTTTGAGGCGGTAGTTTGCTTGTTGGTAGGAATTTTTCTTTTTAGAATCAAAAATAATGGTAATATTTAATAATTATCTTTTTAATGTTTGTTAAAAGTTTTTGATTTGAACTAAGTCATTGGGGATTGATTTTGTTTCCCAACCCACCTGAATGATTCCTTGATTTATTTCGTTTTTCATATTTTTATCCTTTTATTTTCATTTTGGATAATAAAAAAAGACTCTCAATTAAGAGAATCTTATTTTATTAATTTTTTTGTTTAATTGTTTAAAACTTTTATTAAATTACTTTAAATATTATTATTTTTTTTTAAATTTAATGAAATTTTCAAATCTTTGAAGATTATAACAATATTCTATATTTTCTAATGCTGATTTTAAAGGATCGTTTGTACTTTTTAATCCTTTTCCGTCAACAACATAAATAAATTCTTTGTCTTTAAATTGTTTAATTGTTTTATTTAAATTTACAAATCGAGACAATTCACTGTTTATTTTAGAACCCGCAACATTAAAAAAACTACATTCCAAATAAAACATAGTTTTTTGTATTTCAAAAACAAAATCTATTGTTTTAGTTTCTTTTAATTTGGTATTTGAAAAAATGTCTTCTAATTTTACTTCAGTTCGAAATTCAATATTATTTTTTTTTAATATTTCGGAAATCATAAACATCATTATTTGTCCAGTTTTATTTTTATTCATATTTGAATTTAAACCAATTTTTATACCTAATAACAAAGATTATATATTATTAATTGTTGTGTTTAAAAAAATATTGTGTAATAAACCAGATTCTTCAACAAAATGCAAAATAGATGTTAAACAAGTAAAATTAACTTTAAATTCTTGTTTATCCTTATTTAAAAAGATCAATTGTTCTTCTTGTAAATGTTTTTTTGTAAGCAAACAAGGTAAAATGTCAAAACATTCAGTTTGTTTATTTTTAAACAAATACTCAATTTTATTGTTAAATTCAGTTTTTGAAGAAGAAAACAAAGTATTTAATTTGTTTATTTCAACATTATATTTTATTAAAAAAGTATCAATTTTAGTCCAATCAATATAAGAATTTAAATTATAAGTAGTCATTCGTAATTCTTTTTTAAAACTTAAATAATTTAATTCTAAAAGTTGATTTTTTGTAATGGGATAATTAGTAATAATTGTTTCATAATTATTATTTTTTCTTTTCGAAGCATCTGAATTAATAAAACGCGAAACAGAAATTCTATTTAAATAAAATTTAGAATATAATTCATTAATATAAGGTGTATCATGATTTGTTAAAATCCATTTAACTCCTCTATTATGAGCATTTTGTAAAGTTTCAAATAATCTTCTTTGTCCTTCTTTACCAAAAGGTGCAGTAGTATAAGCATCGAAAGAATTATTATGCGAATCATAAGGGGGGATCAACAAAAAGAAAATCATCTTTTTGTGCTCGATCTATTATTACTTGATAATAATCACAAAAAAATTCAATATTTGAATGTTTTTAAAAATAAAAAATGATTTTTTCTATATTTTTAACATCAATTAAAGATGATAAAGAAAGATTTGTTTTTTTATTAAAAGGGGTATTAAATTCATTTTTTCTATTAACGCGATAGATACCATTGAAACAAGTTTTATTTAAAAAAATAAAAAGAGCGGTTTTTCTAATATTTGAGACCGATCGATTATATTCATCTCTAATTTGCCAATAAAAAGATTCACCATCTTTTTTTGAGTTGTTCGTTTAATTCATTTAATATTTTAATAATTTCTTGAGAATGTGTTATTAAATTTTGCCATACTAAAATCAAATCTGAATTAATATCATTAAGAATCGCTTTATTAGGTTGCAAATGCAAAAAAAGAGCACCACCGCCTAAAAACGATTCATAATAAGTATTAAATTCTGATGGAACAACTATATCTAAAAAAGGCAATAATTGATTTTTTCCACCAATCCATTTAATAAAAGGTTTTAAAGTTGTTTTTTTCATTTTTTAAATTACCTGTCATTTTTAAAATTGCAATGTTCCTAAAGTTTAGACATTTTTTGCTTTTTAAAAATTCTTTAAGACTAACTTAATAGTTAGTCTTTTTTTATTGAAATTAAATTTTTTACAAAATTTTTGAATTTTTTTAAATTTTTTATATCTTTAATATCGAAATATTTCAAATTTTGTTGTAATTCTTCTTCATATTTTGCTTCATAATCTATCTTTTTCATAAATACTATCCTTATTTATATTATTACAACAATTTATAAAAGCTTTTGTTAAAATATTTCTAGCTAAATGAAAATCCAACCTGCGTCTACGCTGATTATCCTTGTTATTTCCTTTGAATGGAGACAGCAAAACATCCTTAGTTTTTGTTCTAAATATATTTAAAATGTGGTTTGCGTTAATAATTATTTGTTCAATTTTTGAATAATCTAAATATTTAAATTCTTCACTGTTAATTATAGTAATCGCACGAGACGAAGTTTTTATATTTGAAATATTATATTTTAATTGGTTTTTATGTATGAATTTAATTTTTTTGTCAGGATTTGTGGAATCTACACACAACAACGCAATAAATCCATTAACATCGTTAAATCGTAATTTTTTTAAAAACTCGCTTTTTTCTTTAACAAAAATTTTTAATTTTTTTAGTTCTTGTAAAGAACCAATTTTATCATCATTTTTATAAAGAATTTGTTTTTCTAATTTGGCGCCATTAAAACAAACAATACAAATAGGGGCGGTAGTATCTTCAAAAGGGTTGGGTTCAATGATAATAATTCTGTTAACATTGGTTTTATCAAATTTTGAATTAATAAAAGTTTCAGGGACAATTGCAAAACCTGGTTGATTTGTGGATATCATCTTACTTAAAGCTAATAAATAAAGATCAACAAAATTAGATGTTTGAAAATAGTCTTTATAAATTTGTGTATATTTTTTACGATAACAACTATTCTTTGCTAAATACGGGGGGTTTGTTGATATAAAATATTTATGTTCTTTTTCATAAGGTATATCTTTTAAAGAATCATTCATTTTATATTTAATAAATTTCTTATCAAGATCATATCCTATAAAATTTAAATTAGTAATTTTATTTTTAAAATAATATTTTAAAAAATTTAAAATATCACCTTCGCCAGCGAAGGGATCTAAGATAATATGATTTTCTTTTAAATTATCAAACATAAATTCTTCTAATGGTTTTTTGAACCAATTTTGTTTTTTAGTAAAAAATTGACCGAATTGAATTTTGTTTGTCAATTTAAAAACCTATCTTTCTTTTCACTGTTACAGAATTTAAACAATTTTTTTCAAAAAATGTTTATTAATTACCTTTATTATACTAATAAAAATCTTTTTTTATAACAGAAAAATAAAAAATTAATTAATGAAATTATTTTATATTTATTAAGTTATTTGATATAATATTTAAGAAATTAAAAAAATAATTAAATCTTATGAAAATAATTTGTTTAAATTTGGAATATTTTCACAAAATAATATTAATTTCAATTATTTTTCCTAAAAATAGAAATTAATATAAAAATTTATAATCATATAATCGATCTAAATATATTGTGTATTCAACAAAATAATTATAGAAATTATAATACATTCATTTAAATAAATGCTCAAAATGAAAAAATGATGAATAACAAGAAAAGGAATAAAAATGAACAAATTTTCATTAAAAAAAATAATTGTTATTTCTTTCATTTTATCTATATCTTTAATTATAGAAATTATTTTAACTAAAACGGTTTTACACGAACATAATTGCGAAAGCTCTATTATAAAATTAGAATTATTACCGCTTTTTTTAATAGGTTTTCTTTTTGGTTTTAAATATAGTTTTTTTTCTAATTTATTATATAATTTTATACATATTACTTTAGAAAGTACTTTAAGTTTTGGGCAAAATAGCTTATTACAAAAATATGACAATAAAAATTCTTCACTATATATAGGTATTTTATTATTTTTATTTATAATTCCTTATTTATCTTGTTCTTTAACAGGTTTATTTTATTCAAAAGATTCAAATAAATTATCTCAAAAAAAAAATATTTTCAATAGTTTATTATTGATAACAATTATACAAATAATCTCTTATATTCTATTTATTTGTATATTTTTTGAAACAAATGCAAAAGAAATTTCGCATCATATTTATCATAACCATAATAATTGGACTAACAAAATCCAACCTAATATATTTTTAATTTTGTATTTTTGTTTTACATCAATAATAACTAATATAATTAGCGGCTTTTGTTTATTTTTTATTAAAAATATTATCCAAAAAAATATACAATTTATTTCTTAAAAAATTGTTCTGTCATTTAAATTTTGTAAGTTATTATAAAAAATTATCTACTATTTTTAGATAATCTAGTCTAGGTGACAAAGAAAAAGGAATTTGATAAAATTTTTCTTCAAAAATTTTATAATTTATACTTTTTTTGTCAAAATTTTCGATATAATCGATTAAATTTTTTATCGGAAGATAAAAATATTTTTTATGAAATTTAAAATTAATAATAAAAAAAGCAATTCCTTTTAATTCTTGTATAAGTTGTAAAGTTTTTATTTGATGTTGAGGTATATTAGACAAAGGAAAACTATTTTTATTATTAGTTTCTTTAACATCAAAACATAAATACCTTCCGCGATAAAGTCCTTGATAATCAGGTAAAGCTTTCAAACAATAATAAGCTTCTGTTATTTTAGTTGTTTGTCTAGAAGCATAATCAACTTTAACAACTTTAATAGGTATTTCATTTTTAAAAATTAAAGCAATTTTGTTTGTTTGATAAAAAATATTGGTTAAATTAATATCTCGTTCTAAAGTGCTACCTAAATTACTTTTATGTGATTTATTTTTTGCAAAAATATTTGTAAACATTTTATATATTTGACTTTCTTTTTATTTTTATAATTATATTAACTATTTCTATTTAACATAAAAACATTATAATACTTTTATGTTAAATGTTTATAATTTATTTTATAAGAAAAAATTTTAATAGGAGTTTTTATTGAATATGCAAGATATTGGATTTACCGTGTTAGGAGGAATAGGAGAAAATGGGAAAAATTTATATTTATTAAAAATAAAATCTTCTTATTTTATTCTAGATACAGGTTTAAAATATCCTAATATGACTATGCGCGGAATAGATTCGATCATTCCTGAATATACCTCTTTAGAAAATATAAAAAACAAAATTAAAGGTATTTTTATAACTTCTGCTTTTGAAACACATTCTGGTTCTATTCCTTATTTGATTAAATACTTTCAAGCACCTATTTATGCTTCTGATTTTGTTATAGATATTTTAAAAGCAAATTTAGAAAATCATACTAATAATGTTGATATTAAACAAATAAATTTCAACAAAATTAATGAAAATTCTCAAATTGATTTCAAAGATACAAAAGTTAATTTTTTTGGAATAGCTCATTTTTTACCAGAAACTTTAGGTTTAGCTTTTGAAACATCTCAAGGTTATATAGTTTACATTAGTGAAATGCATTTCTTACAATCCAAAAATAAAAATTTTCAAACTAATTTTTTAGCTTTATCCAAGTTAAACTCTAAAAAAGTTCTCGCTCTAATGATAGCATCACAAGGAACATTTAATATTGGACAACAAATAAAAGAAGAAACTTTAGAATATTCTATAAGTAGTTGTTTTGCGAATATAAAAAATAATATTCTTATTTCTTTTTTAATTCCTGATTTACTAAAAATTCAATTAGTTATTGATATTGCAGTTGCTTTTAATTTAAAAATAGTTTTATTAGGTAGAAAAAACGAAAAAATTGTAGATATTGCTATTCAAAAAGGTTATTTAAAAATTCCTAATGGTTTTTTAATAAATTTAAAAGGAATGAAAGATTATTTAAAATATAAAAATTTAGTAGTAATAATAATAGGAAAACGTTTCGAACCTTTATATCGTTTACAAAGAATGTGTAAAAAAACAGATCGTTTAATGATGTTGCATCCTCAAGATAAAATTTTATTATTTTCTATAGAAATAACAGGAATTGATAAAATTCAAAGCAAAACAATAGATTCTTTAGCCCGAAATGGTTTTGTTGTAGACTTATTAGTTAAAGATTTATTAACAGCTTCTTACAATTATGAAGAAAATTTTAAATTATTTCTTAATTTATTGCAACCTGAATACCTGTTACCAATAACAGGAGAATATCGTCATCAATATCAAATGAAAAAAATTGCTATAAATTTTAATTTTCCTGAAAATAAAATTTTTATGCTTGAAAATGGAGATAGTTGGGTTTATGATTTCAAAAACAATCCTCATATTAATAAAAATTTTTTCAAAAACTTAGGAGAATTTTTAATTGATGGTACTCCCGTTTTAGAAGGTAATAATTATATTATCAAAGATCGAGAATTATTAGCTAACGATGGAGTTATTATAATAGCTTGTAATTTAAATTTAAGATTAAAAAAAATTATAGGAAATATAGAATTAATTAGCAAAGGTTTTTTAGATAAATCAAAAATAATTACATTCATATCAGATTTAAAAAACATTTTTGCGCAATTCATTGAAGAATATTTAAAAAACAATAGACAAACTAAATTAAGTGATTTTAAAACTTATTTAAGAGAAGAATTATCAAAATTTATTTTCAAAAAAACACAAAAAAGACCAATTATAATACCTGCTTTGATAACTATTGATTAAGCAAAATTTCGTAATTTCAAATGAATAAAATAAATAAAGGAAATTAAAAATAATGGATTTATTAAATAAAAGTCCTGAATTAAACAATTTTGATATATTCTTTTATGCTTTAGGCGGTTTAGGTGAAATCGGCAAAAATATGTATATTTTCGAAATTGAAAAAAAAATATTTATCGTTGATTCAGGTATTTCTTTTTTTGGAGATTCTTTTTTAGGAATTAATTATGTTATTCCTAGTTATGAATATTTATTACAAAATGAACACAGAATTGAAGCTCTTTTTATTACACATGGCCACGAAGATCATATCGGTGGTATCCCCTTTTTATTAAAAAAAATTAAAATTAATAAAATATTTGTTTCTGGTATAGCATTTAATTTAATAGAATCTAAATTAATTGAACATAAATTGAATCAATATATAAAAATTATACATAAATATAATAATGATTCCGAATTTCAATTTGAAAATACTACAGTTTCTTTTATAAGAATGAATCACTCTATACCTGATACATTTGGTATAGTATTTAAAAATAAAAACATAATACTTTTTTATACAGGAGATTTTAAAATCGATAATACACCTGTTGGGCCATTAGCAGAATATAATAAACTAACAGAATTAAATAAAAAAAATATTTTATGTTTGTTTTCTGATTCCACTAATTCACAAAATAAAGAGTTTATTCAATCAGAAAATGAAATTAGTAAAACTATTAACCAATTATTCTATAAAATAAAAGGCAGAATTATAATTGTTACTTTTGCTTCAAATTTTTATCGTATCAAACAAATTATAGAAGCTAGCCTTTTAACAGGAAGAAAAATCGCTATTTTTGGACGTAGCATGGAAAAAGCTATCGAAATAGGAATAAAAAACGGTTATTTAAAAATTCCTAAAGACAAAATCGTAAATGGTTTTAATTTAGATAAACACCATAATATAACTTTAATTTGTACTGGTTCACAAGGAGAACCTTTGGCAGCACTAAGTAGAATGGCTCATGGAATTCATAGACAAATTAAATTATTGCAAAAAGATACTGTTATTTTTTCTTCTTCTCCTATACCTGGAAATCAATATAGTATAAATAAAGTTTTAGATTTACTTTTTAAAATGGGGGTTGAAGTTATTACACATGGCGATGTTGTTAACACTCATGTATCAGGACATGCTAATCAAAATGATTTAAAGTTATTATTAAACTTAGTTAAACCAAATTTTTTTATTCCAGTTCATGGCACGCATATTATGTTAATAACTCACAAACAATTAGCTATAGAATGTGGTATGCAACCCGAAAATGTTGCCGTTTTAGATAATGGAGATGCTGTAGGAATAAGTCATAAATGTATTAAAAAAATAACTAATGCAATACCAGTAAACAATATTTATATAGATGATTCAGGTACAGAAGACCTTAGCAATTGTATTTTAAAAGAAAGAAAAATTTTAAGCGAAGAAGGTTTATTTTCTATTATTGTAAGTATCAATCTAAAACATAAAAAAATTTTAAATATTCCTATAATTTTTTCACGTGGTTTTATTTATATGAAAAGCCATAAAGAATTAATGAAAAAAACTTCTTTAGAAATTAAAAAAACAATTGAAAACTACTTATCTAAGTGTGACAGAGTGAATAAAAATAATTTAAAAAAAGCTATTATAGAATTTATAACTCCTAAAATTTATGATTTAGTTTTAAGAAAACCAATTATCATCCCTATTATTTTAACAACATAAATAAAATTTAAATTAAAAATAGTTTTTATTTTAAATCTTAAATCAAATATATATTTTTATATAATATTTAGTGTATTAAATTATTTTTAAAAATATAATAGAAAGAGTTTTTAATTTTAAAATGAATTCTCCTGAAATAAATAATATAACAAAAGAGCCAATCATCTTAAAAGAGTTTAGTATTGAGATACAAAATAGATATATAAAAACAAAAGATCAAAATAAAAGAGAATGGTTTACTAAAAATCTAAAATATGTTGACGCAAATAAAATTTATACATTTACAGAACTAATAATTAAATTCGATCATATCGACGAAGATAATCCAGAATTTTTTTTACAACCAGGTCAATTTATTAAAATCCTTAAAGGGGAAATAGAAAAAGATAAATCTGTTCCAGACAAATATAATTTAACAATTTATAAATTTCAACAAGAGATAGAAAGATAAAAATTATACTCTTTTTATTTTAAAACATAAACTATCTCATTATGATTGTTTTTATTTCAAAGTAAAAATAAAAGAAAATGTAAAATGGATGTGATGAAAAAATGCCTGAATTACCAGAAGTGGAAGTTACGATTCGTCATTTAAAACAAAAAATAACTAATCATCAAATACAAAAAATACAAGTTTTTCATCCACCTTCCTTTAAAAGTTTATATGATTTAGACAACATAAAACAAAAAACTTTTTTAGATATTCAAAGAAAAGGTAAATTTTTATTATTTTTTTTAGAACATGATTGGGTTATCGTAGGACATTTTAGAATGGAAGGAAAAATATATATTCACTCTCCAGAAGAATGTAATATAATTCATAAATACGAAAACTTTAGAATATTTTTGGATAAAAATAAAATTTTACGATATTATGATTTCAGAAAATTTGGTCGTTTTTCATTACATAAAAAAGACAAATATTTAGAAGAAAGCGGTTTAAATCAATTAGCTTTAGATCCTTTTGAGATAATAGATGAAAATTTGTGGACCAAAATTCAAAAAAAGAAAACAAAAATTAAACAAATTTTATTAAATCAAAAAATAATTTCGGGCATCGGAAATATTTATGCTAGTGAAATTTTATTTTTATCTCGAATCCATCCAGAAAAAATAGCTAATTCTTTAAATATAAAACAAATAAAAATTATCATCTCAAAATCTAAAGAAGTGTTACAAAAAGCAATTGATCACGGAGGAACATCGATTAGTAGTTTTGAAGCTTTAGGAGTAAAAGGTTTGTTTCAAAAACAACTTTTAGTATATAAAAGAGATAAATTAAATTGTTTTATTTGTCAAAATAAAATTGAAAAGAAGAAAATAGGAGGTAGAAGTTCTTATTTTTGTTCTCAATGTCAAAAATTATAACTAAAAATGACAATTTTTAAAATTATCAAAATATAGAGGTGATTTGTTTGTATTCGTTGCAAAAGTTTAATATTAAAAATGATTACGTTTTAACAAATGAAGAACAAAAAATTTTATATTTACTTTATCAACCTGTATTAGGTATAGAAGCACTCAGTCTTTATAATACTTTGTATTTTTTGAACCAAAATAATAATCTAAACTTTATTTATAATCATCAATTTTTATTTGATTTATTAAATATTAATGAAACGAATTTTATAAAATATAAAGAAAAACTTGAAGCAATGAATTTATTACAAACTTTCGAAAATACAAAAAAAGAAAAACTTTATTTGTTGCAACCACCATTAAATTATAAGAATTTTTTTCAAGATCCTATTTTCAATCAATGTTTATTTAGTGAAATAGGAGAAAACCTATATTTACAATTAGTTAATATATTTTGTTCTGAACAAAACCAAATAATGTTGCAAAATTACAAAAACATAAGTAAAAATTTTACAGATATTTATAATTTTCAAAAAATAAATTTACCTTCAACCATCAATCATTTTAAACAACTTCAAAATGATAAACCTTATAATGATTTAATACAAAAATTCAATTATGAATCTTTTATCGAAAAATTGCCACAACGTTTCAAAAAACCTTTTTTATTAGAGTGGAAAAACATTGAATATATTTCAAAATTAAGTTTTATTTATGATATAAATCCTGAAAAAATGGCCTCTTTATATCAAGATATTTTTCGTAATAATCATGACGATAATATAGATTTAAATAACTTACAAATTACATTTAAAAGAAAATATTTAAAACAAAATATAACATTAACAAGCGCTTCCAATATTAATGATGAAGAAAATGAAATGATTCTTTATTTAAAGAATACTAATCCAATTAGAATAATACAAAATTTTAGCAAAAATATTAATGTTTGTTCTGATTTATGCGATATAACTTTTAAACTTATAGGCCAAACAAACACTGATATTGGGGTTATTAATGCTTTATTCATGTATGTTTTAAAATTAAAACAAAATATAAACGAAAAATTGATTTTTAATTTTAATTATTTTAAAACTATATTGGATTCATGGACTCAAAAAGGAATTATTTCAGCAGAAACAGCATATGATTTTTTGATAGAAGATAAAAATTTTAAAAATATTAAAACTAATAACAAAAACCGTCCTAAATGGTTAGATGAAATAAAAACAGAATTAGGTTTTAATAATTAAAAAAGGTATTAAAAAAATAATGCATCTTATAAAAGAATTAAATTTTGAACAAATCAAAAAATATATCCAACAAAACAAAGAAACAAAAAATTTACAACTCAACGATGAGGATGTTATCACAGTTTATAACTATTTAATAAATAAAGATAAAGATAATTCTTTAGGATATCAAATGGTTTTACAAACAAAGCCTTATATTTCTGTTGTTTATAAAGAAACGCCTAAATCTAAACAAATTAATTTAGAAAATAATTTATATAAACAAAATATTTTATTTAATCAAAGTGTAAATTTTGAAAATATCGAATTAAAAAATTTTCAAACACAAAATTCTGAAGTTAAACAAAAAGTTTTAATCAAAACTCAAAATATAATTCAAAATTTTCCTAAAATAAACAAAAGTTTTTATTTATACGGTAAATTTGGTACAGGTAAAACTTTTATACTAAAAAGTTTAGCTAAACAATTAATTAAAAAAAATATTTCTGTATTATTTATTTTTATGCCTGAATTAACTAGACAATTTAAAAATATTTGGAATAATAATGATATTTTAGAAAATAAATTAAACCATTTAAAAAGAGTTCCTTGTTTAATTTTAGATGACTTAGGTGCAGAAAATATGAATATTTTTTTTCGTGATGATATCTTTTTACCTCTAATATATTATCGTTATGAAAATAAATTACCTGTTTTTTTTAGCAGTAACTTAAACGAAAAACAACTACTAGAATATTTAAATTCTTATAAAGATATAAACCATGACATAAAAGCTTTTAAAATAATTAGATTTATTAAAATAATGGCTGATTTTTATAATTTTGATTCTAACTAAACATAATATAAAATAAAAAAATTTATTTGAAGCTATATCTTTATATATAACAATGACTTCAAATAAATTTTTTTATTTTATAATATCCTGGTATTATTATTAAACACAGTTTAATAATCAATTTATTATATTACTTTAAAACCCTTAAACTTTAATAAGCTATCTAAAAAAAGTAGGGTTTTAAAGGGTGTTTAATCTTTGATAATAAATATAATTTATTATCAAAGAGAAAAAGAAAAAATAATTTTCTTTTCTTCTTTCATAATAATTAAATTTTTTATCATTCTAATAATTTTTTAAATAAAATAAAAAATAAAAATATAATAAATAAAAAATTCTTAAATTGACAAAAATTTAAACTTATTAAATAAAATAATAAACTAATAAAATAGTATAATAATAATTATTTAAAAAATCAAAAATAAATATAATTACTTTATGCAAAAAAAATATTTTTTATTTATAACATATTCAATAACTTTATTTTATTAAAGTATTTTATCTTTTTGACAACAAAAATAAAATTATTTAGTTAATGTGCATAAATTATTTATATTTCTTGAAATAACACAGGTATCAAATTAATATGAGGATAACTATGAAATAACCTTGAAACAGGACATTTTATATGAGTTAAATCCATAATTTCTTTGATTTGAGGAATAGATAAAGTTTTAATACTAAAAAACAAATCAATTTGAAAATAAAAACCTTTTTGATCTTTTAAAGTATTACACAAAATTTTAATTTTAATATCCGATGATGATATATTATTATTTTGGATAGCCAAAATATTTTTAGCTGTAGTATAAAAACAATAAAGAATAGATAAACATACAAGTTCATTTGGTTTACTATAATCCTCATTACTATTCAATAAAGCAGAAATTAACTTTGTTTTTAAACCATTTTTTATAATGCCTAATCCTTTAAATTTTTCTTCATAATAACCAATAATTTTAATCTGATTCATCACTGATATATAACAAACTCTTTCTTTTTTTTAATAATTTTTTTCTTCTAAATACATTTTTTTTAAATTTAAATCTTTTTGGATTAAATTTAAAATTTCTAAATTTAAAACACAGCTTAATTGCATATTATTAGAATTTTCTTTAATTTCAAATGCTATATTGAAATTAATAATATTATTAGTAATTGAATTATTTTTCGTTAAAAAAAATTCTTTATCTTTATTATCAGTAAAAATAGATTTTAAAACTTGTCGTTCTAATTTTGAACAATTCAATAAATAAATTTTTATTTTATTCTTTTCACGACTATCATAACATTTATTCATAATGAAAATAATAAATAAAACTACACAAATAATTAAAACAAATTGAAAAATCATAATCTCAAATATATAATCTACTTATTATTTTTAATATTAAACATAATTTGTTTAATTTGCTTTTGACTTGGTGTTCTACCCATTTGTTTAAACATTTCTTTAATTTGTTTTTCTGTAATAGGTGGATTTTTCTCTAAATATTTTTTAAACCAAAAAAACATTAATATAGCTCCAATAACTAGACCTAAAATTAATCCTAATATTCCGCTCCAAACCTCATTCATAATAATAAATTATTGACCTTTCTATTAGATTGATTTATTTTATCCAACTTTTTTATTATAATAATAAACATCTTTCTATCTATTATTTTAATAAAAGTAAAAAGTAAATACTAATAAAATTAAAAAAATAAATTTTTTTGATAATAATTTATTTTTTTAATTTTATTTAGTCTTTAAATAAAATAGAATTATCTATTCTTTAATTTTATAAAAAGTTTCTTGCATAATTACACTTTTATCATAAATAATTTTATCTAAATTTTGAAATAACAAAAATAAAATAATAAAAATCAAGTAGTTCTCAGATAATCAAATAAAAACTAATTCTTATTAAATAAATTTTTTTAATATTTTAACAACATCATAAAAACAACTTTAACTTTTTCTTTATTTAAATTTATTTTTATTTCTTTAAAAAATTTTAAAAGAATATAGAAATAAATTATCAATAAATAAACTTTTTTTATCTTTTCTGCTTAAAGCGTCCAATCCATGAAACTCCTAAAACAACATAAAACATAATACTTGCATCAATAAAATCTATAATTTTATCAAATAAAACTGTGTATGAATAAATGTGGGTATTTCTTTTTTGGTTTTAAAAAAATACTTAATAAAATTTAAATCTTGTATATTTGCCTATAATAATATATAACATATATTTTGATTCATTTAATTATATCAACAATTATTCTATTTTATTTTTAAAAAATTTAAAAATTTCTAACTGTTCAGGAAAAATTCGAAATTTTTTTTCTTTATAAAAAGAAAAAGTAAATTTTAAAAAAAAATAAATTGTTTTATCTAAATTTTCTAGAGATAATTTTCGTAAATAATCAATATTCTCAAAAGTTCTATTATGTTCTATTTTATCACTAATAAAAATTATTTTATCCAATTTATTCATTTTTAAATGACCCCAAACGTGTTTTTTTATAGCATTTAAAATCTTTCTGTCTTTTATATCGAATTCTTTTTGAATAATAACAGAAGCACTTAAAGCGTGATAAAAAAAAGGAGCTAGTTTGTATTTATCAATATTTTTTTTTGTTAAAACTGATAAATGAAATTCTAATGATTCGTTTTTAGTATAATCATGTAATAATGCGGCAATTTGTGTTTTCTCAACATCTACTTTATATAAACGAGATAATTCTACGGCTTTTCTATGAACACCTAAAATATGTTGTAATTTATTAGGATCATTATGAAATTTTTTTTTGATTTTTTGCAAAATTAGTTGAATTAAAATACTCATAATCTTTTCATCTTTTTTTTATTTTATAAAACTCTCAAATTTAGATTTATATTCTGATAAATCAAATTTTTTAATTTTATTAATAAAACGTTTTTCAAATAAAAAACGCATAAATTTAGTCTTAAAAGATTCATTTTTTCTATCTAAAGGTTTAACTAAAATAGATATTATATTCATTTTATTAGCACTAGCAATATCAGTTCTTAATTGATCACCTATCATAATAACTTCATCACAAGAAAAATTACATAATTTTAAAGTTTGTTTTAATCCCCATAAAGAAGGTTTTTTATTCAAAATATTCAAATATATATAACTGAAATTATGAGGTTCTAAAATTTTTTTAATTTTAGACAATGAAGTATTCGAAATTATCACTATTTTAAAATTATTTTTTAAATCATTTAATTTTTTTATAATTTTATGATTTAATTTTGTCTCAGTTGGACTTAACAAAGTATTATCTAAATCAAAACACAAAATTTTAATTTTTTTTTTCAAAAAATAATCATAAGGGATATCAAAAACGGAATTATAATAAAAAGAAGGTAAAAATTTATATTTATTCAACATATTTTCATTCTACCTTCAAAATATTAACTTGAAAACTTTTACCTGTTTCTGTTTTAACTAAAACTTGATCACCTTCTTGATGGCTTTTAAGACTTTGACCTATTGGTGATTCAATAGAAATTTTATTAGCAAAAGGGTTAACTTCTAAAAAACCTACTAAATGCAAAGTTTGTTGTCTATTATCATGTAAAAATTGAATTGTAACTGTTTTACCAATATTAATTTCTTTATTCTTATTAGAAGTATCAATAATTTTAACATTTTTTAAGATATTTTGAATTTCTAAAATACGAGTTTCTATAAAAGCTTGTTCATCACGAGCTGCACTATAATCAGCATTTTCACTTAAATCACCTTGTTCGCGTGCTTCTTTAAGAGCTTCTAAATTTTCATTTCTTTTAACATTTTTAAGATATTCTAACTCTTCTTTTAATTTATCTATACCCGATTGAGTCAATTCATAATTTTTTTTATTCATTTTATTTATTTCTACCTTATTCCAGTTTTTATTTTATAAAAAGACAATAATTATTCTCAATAATCTAATTTATTAATATTTTTGCGAGAAATACTTAAACCATCACCAATGTTCAAAAAAAATGTTGTAAAAAAATAATTTTTTTGTAAGAAAACTTTGAATTCGTTCATTTTGATAATTAATCGCCGAGTACTTCGAGAAATATCAGGATTATCAATACATAAATCGTGAAAATTTAAATTATCACAAATAATAAATTTATTTTCATTCAAAAAAAGATTATACTTTTGGAATAATTTTTGATATTGAACTTTAGCAGCATCAATAAAAATTAAATCATATTTTTTAGTAGGTTGATAAAACAAAGCTTCTGACCAAATAAACTCAATATTAAAAGTTGTTTTCTCTAATAAATGTAAAGCTAATTTATATTTATGAAAATCTCTTTCTATAGTTTGAATATGATTTTGTTCATTGCTCATAGCAAGAGCACTATAACCAATAGCTGAACCTATTTCTAAAATATTAATTAAATTATTTTTTTTAATTATTTTTTGTAAAAAAATTAAAGTCTCACCATGAATAATAGGTATATTATGTTCTAGAGCGTATTTTTTAATTTTTCGTAAATACTTTATTTTTTCTATATTTCCCATATTTAAAATTTTCTAATTGATTATTTTTTTAATTGATTATTAGAATAATTTAAAAAATTTTGTAAAATTATAGATGCTGCTATTTCATCTTTTAATTTTTTACTTTTATATTTGTTATATTTATTCATATAAAATAATTGATATGTTTGTTTAGTAGATAAACGTTCATCCCATAAAATAACTTCTATATCAGGTAAATTTTTTTGAATCCTCTTACAAAAATCAATACTAATTTGTGCTTTAATACCTATATCATTATTCATATGTTTAGGATAACCTAATACTATTGTTGTAACCTTAAATTTATCTATAATCACTTTCAAAGGTAGTATTAATTCTTGATATTGATGAACATTAAAAAAAAGAGTTTTTAAATTATGAGCAAAAAAACCAGATTCAGAAATAGCAATACCTAATGTTTTTTCTCCTAAATCTAAACCTAAAAAACATTTTTTTGGTTTATTTATCATAAAAAATCTTTCCAATTTTTTTGAAATTCATAAAATTTATCGATGTCACTAATATTTAATTGTCCGAATATTTTATTACCACCGCCTTTAAATTTCATTTTTTGATTAATTTTTTGGATAAAATTACCGACGTTAATTACTGTACTTTTACATAAAACAATAATTTGTTCTTGTTTTTTTTGACATAAACATAAAATATCTATTCGTAATTTATTAAATAAATATTCTAATAAATTTTTTAACATAACATTAGTTGCTTCGAGTTCATCAACAAAAATCAATAAATTTTTTTCAATTTTTGCAGGAATAAATTTTTGAGATTCTTTAATAATTTTTAAATTTTCTACTTGTAAAATTTGTTTCTTTATTTCGCTTAATTGTTGTCTCAAAGAATGTAAATAATTTTTATAATTTTGGATATATAAATAACTATCTTGATATTTTGGAGGCAGTGAAATTATATTAAAAAAAGTTAAATAATCTTTAGAGTTTTTATCTTTTTTTATTTCTTCTATTTGAGTTAAAATTTTTTTTTCTTCAGATAAATAAAATTCTAATTTGTCTAATAAAATATTAGAAATTATTACGCCAGAAGTTGCTTCTATTCTATGAATACCTGAACCAATTATTTTATAATCTAAAATAGCAAACTTATTCAAATCTATTGTATTAAGAGCATGAGTCCCCCCGCATAATTGAGCAGAAATATCACCAATCTGAACTATTCTTACTTTATCTTGATAACTTTTATTATCTAAAAAATGAACTTTTCTTTTTTTAGCTTCCGAAAAGGATATCTCATTAATATTAACTAAATATTTTTGTTCAATCCATCCTTTGACTTTATTTTCTATTTGAATTAATTCTTCCAAAGATAAATGTTGAAAATGATTAAAATCTAATCTTAAGGAATTAGGACCTAAAGATGAACCTCTTTGTTTAACATGATCGCCTAAAATTAATTGTAAAGAATCATATAATAAATGAGTAGCTGTATGATTATTAGAAATTTTTTTTCTATTCACGATATCAATAGAGGCTATAACTTCTTGCTTTTCATAAAACAAATCATTTAACGAAACATTTAAATTCTGAAATTGATGTAAAATTTGATTATTTGGTAATTTTATAACTTTTGTTACTTCTAAATTATTAATAGTTCCTGAATCAAAAATTTGGCCACCCATTTCAGGATAAAAAGGAGTTTTTTCTAAAACAATACCTTCGTCAAAAATTTTTAAAACTCTTGTTTTAACTTGGTTTTCATTATAACCAACAAAATCACTTTTATCCACAAAATTTAGAAAAATGTCATTTTGTTTCTTCATGTTATGTTGAATATTATTTTGTCCGCGCGACAACTTTTTTTGTTTATCTAAAAAAAATTGAAATTCTTTTTCATTTATATAGATATTATTTTTTTTTGCATATTCCAATATCATATCTTTAGGTAAACCATAAGTATCATAGAGCTTAAAAAAATTTTCACCTGACAAAATTTTATTATTAACTAACTTAAAAAATAATTTTGGACTTTTTTTTAAATTAATTATAAATTTCTCTTCTTCCAAACTAATAATATTTTGAATAATATCTTTTTTGTGAATTAAATAAGGATAAAAATCTTTCATTGTATCTATAACACTCGATACTAATTTAAATAAAAAAGGTTTATGAAATCCTAATATTTTACCTTTTAAAAAAGATCTTCTTAAAAGTTTCTTTAAAACATATCCTCTTCCTTCGTTAGATAATACAACACCATCACTAATTCCAAAAACTAAAGATCGAATATGATCAGCAATAATTCTAAAATTTTCTTTATTAGGAATATATTCTTTTTTACTCAAAAAACTAATTTGCTTGATAATAGGTAAAAATAGATCAGTTTCAAAATTAGTTTCTGTTTCTTGTAAAACACAAGCTAATCTTTCTAATCCTGCGCCTGTATCAATATTTTTACTCGGTAATTCAAGATAATCTTGTCTATTTTTACCTGATTCACTATTATATTGAGAAAAAACTACATTCCAAATCTCTATAAAACGATCATTCGGAATATCTTCTAAAATTAATTTTAAACCTCTTTTATCATATATCAAACCACGATCAAAAAAAATTTCTGTACAAGGACCGCAAGGACCTTCACCAATTTCCCAAAAATTAGTTTTCAAAGGAATTAAATGATTAGAATCAATACCTTTTTTTAACCATAGTTCATATGTCATTAAATCTTTATAAAAATAAGTAATGTACAACTTATCTTTAGGTAAAGCAAACCACTTCTCAGATATTAATAATTCATAAGCTAAATCTATAGCTTCTTTTTTAAAATAATCACCTATGGAAAAATTACCTAACATTTCAAAAAAAGTATGATGAATACAAGTTTTACCTACGTTTTCAATATCATTAGTTCTTAAACATTTTTGAATACTTACTATTTGTGAAGAAAAAGTTTTTTCCGAACCATAAAAATACTTTTTTAAAGGAACCACACCAGCATTAACCCATAATAAACTAGGATCGGACGAATCAGGAATTAAAGAAACTGATTCTGTGAAACAATGACCTTTAGCAATAAAAAAATTCAACCACATTTTGCGAATTTCACTAGTAATCATTTTTTTCATTTAAAAATTTCCTTTTTTTACACATATCAAAATATTTTTTGAAATAAAAAAAAACAAAACTTTTAATCTTTATTTAGTTTTGCCTTATGTTTTAAAATTAATTGTCCTTTGTAATAAGGATTATTTAAAGTAACACGATGTGATAAAGTGAAATTATTATCTGGACAAATCACTAAATTAGGTTTATTTAATTTGTAATGTGTACGTCTTTTTCTTTTTGCAGTTTTACTCGTTCTTCTAAAAGGAACAGCCATTATTTTATATTCTCCTATTTTATTTTATTATCAAATAAAAATTTATCAAAAAAATATTTATTTGATAATAAAAATTTATTGTTTCAAAATATTAATAATAAAGATTTTATATCTAAAATTAAAATATGGCGTTTGAGAAGGGATTCGAACCCCTGACCGACGGCTTAGAAGGCCGTTGCTCTATCCTGCTGAGCTACTCAAACTTTTTTTTAAATCAATTTATATTATACTTTAAATATTATTATTTTTCAATCTATTATAAAATTTTGTTGATTTATTTTTTAAAAACTTTCAAAAAAATATAATGAAACTTATCATAAAAATTATGACATTCTAAAATAACAAAATCATTCTCATTTAACCAATCAATTAAATAATGAATTTTACCTTGACAACCTAACAAAAAATACTTATTTTTATAATTAGTTCTACTTAAAATTGTAGCAATAGTATGTGGTCCTAAACCACAAATCAAAGCCAAATCAAAATAATCATCTATTTTATCAAAACCATCACTTAAATAAAATTTAACAGGATAATTTTTTAAATTTTGATAAGCTCTTTGTAAAGGTTTTATTTTATTATCTGAAGCAATGCCACTTTTAATATATTTTAAGTCTAATGATTTTTTCAACACTAATCCATGGTCTGTACCGATATCAGCAACTACATTATAACCTTTTAATAAAGATGCGATAAAAAGAATTCTTTTCATTTTTTAGTAATATTACTGTATAGTGTTTTTAATTTATTTTGTTTAGAAGGACTTCTTAAACGTCTTAAAGCTTTGGCTTCTATTTGACGAATTCTTTCGCGAGTAACTTTGAATTTATCGCCTAATTCTTCTAAAGTATAAACATGGCCGTTTGTCAAACCATAACGCATTTTTAAAACTTGTTTTTCTTTATCAGATAAAACTTCTTCTAAAGATTCATCTAAAGTTTTTTTCAACATTTCTTGCAACATATAATCATGAGGAGAAACAGCATTAGGATCGTTAATAAAATCTCCTAAAGATGAATCATCTTCTTCTCTAGCTGATGTTTCTAAAGAAATAGTTTCTTTTTCTATCATCTGAATATCAATAATTTCTTTCTTTTTGATATTCATTTGCATAGCTAATTCTTGATTATCTACTTTACGTAATAAAACTTGTGTTAATTTTCCTATACAACGAGAAATTTTATTCATTGTTTCGATAATATGAACTGGAATTCTAATTGTTCTAGCTTGATCAGCAACAGCTCTAGTAATAGCTTGTCTTATCCACCAAGTAGCATAAGTAGAAAATTTAAATCCTTTTTTGTAATCAAATTTATCAACTGCTCTCATCAATCCCATATTGCCTTCTTGAATTAAATCCAAAAACAAAATTTTTCTTCCTATATAACGTTTGGCTATCGAAACTACTAAACGATAATTAGCTTCAATTAATTTATTTTTAGCTTTTTCAGATTCTACTATTATTTTATTTATTGCTTCTAATTGTTCTTCTGTTAATTGAATTTCTTTTTTGTTATATTTCTCTAATTCTTTTTTTGCTTTTAAACCTTCATAAACCATTTTAGATTTAGCTTTTTCTTCTGCTAAAGTTAATAAAGGAATTTGCCCAATTTCTTTTAAATACATTTTAACAGGGTCATTGACTTTAATAGAATTAGAAATATTATCTAAATTTAAATCTTCTTCTTGTGAATCTTCTTTGTTGTGCAAAATATAATCTGTTAAATACGAGTTATTAAAAACATCAGTGTTTAATGAATTTCTTTTTTTAAAAGTATTTTTTGTATTTTTAAATTTTTTTTCATACATAATCAAACATTTTACAATTTTTCTATTAAAACAATCTTCATCTTTATAAAATTTGTCTAACCATTTGATTTTTTGTTTATAAAGGGTTATTGTTGAACTAGTAAATTCTTGTTCCACTTTTAAATGATGTTTTTTATAAATTTTTTTAAAAATTTTTCTTAAATTCATAATTTTTCCTTTTTTAATTTATAAATTTATTTAATTGTATTTTGTTCGATATGAATTAATTTTTCTTCCAACTGTTTTAATTTTTCAAATAATTTATCTACTTTTAACTGATCTTCTTCATTAATAATAATTTCTTTAATTGTTTTAATGTCTTTTTGTATTTGTTGTTTTTGTATAAAATATTCTTCTATTTCAAAAGGATAAAAAAGACTTTTTAAATAATCTTGACTATCTATTAGAATTTTTTGTTTAAATATAAAATTGTTTTCAACTTGCAATAATAAATTATATATTTCATTTGAATTAGATAAATCATCTAAAAAATTTTTATAAATTTTTTTGAAATTTAAAATATTTATACCATTTTTAACTTTTTCATCTTCTGTTGCGTATTTGATATAATATTCTTTAATCATACGGATTAATTCTATAATATTTGGATGAATATAACTATATTTATAACTTTCTTCTAAAATAAAATCAATATATTTTGGAGTTAAAAATAATTCAGTTAAAATACTTTTTTCTTTATCTTGATGCTTAATTATTCCATTTAAAGAAATTTTATCGTTTTGTTGTTTTAATAACTTATTATTGATATCCCGCGGCGAATCAACAGGAAATAAATTTATTTGTATCTGATATTTTTCATTTATTTTATTTTGAAAATATTGAATAACTTCTTTATCATGATATTTCAATAATGATATAATTTTTGATTTTATTTGATCTTTACCTAAATCTGCGATTATGAAATTATCTATTTTCATAAAAATATAATTTTTAATTTTGTTCTCTAATTTTTTTTTTAACAATTCAATATTATCTTGATTTAATACAATATACTCATCAGGATCTGAATCAGAAGGTAGACTTAAAACATCAACTCTAAATTGATTCTTATTCAGTAATAAAGCCATATGTTCGATAGCTTCTTGACCTGCACTATCCGAATCTAAAGCGATAATAAGTTTTTTAGTTATTTTTTTCAATGATACAACTTGAAATTGATTTAAATAAGTGCCTAATGTAGCAATAACGTTTTTTATTCCTATCTTATAAAAAGAAATAACATCAAAAAAACCCTCACATAAAATAAGTTTTTGTTTTTGTTGAATAAATTTTTGATGTTCGAAAAAACGATATAATAAATGTTCTTTTTTTAATTGGCGATTGAATAAATATTTAGGTTGTTTTATTTCTTCATTATTTTCTATAAATAAACGTCCACAAAAACCAACTATTTTGCCTTCTATATTCGTCAAAGGAAACATTAAACGATTTTGAAACAAATCAAAATATTGTAGATTTGTTTCTTTATTACTAGAATCAAAAATTAATCCTAATTTTAATAAATCTTCATATTTATAATTAAGTTTATCTATTAAATGTCGAATTAAAGCATTTGGACTTTTATGAGAATAACCTAAACCAAATTCTTGAATTAATTCAAGATTTAATTTTCTATCATCCAATAAATATTTTTTTAAAGGATGTTCTTTATATTCTTCTTTATTCAATATTAAAAATAAAGATTTTTGATAAAATTTATTCACTGCTTCTAAAATTAAATCTAAAGTATTGGTTGTATATTTTTGTTTATCAGGTAATTTCAAATTAAAAAGTTCAGATAATTGTTGAATTGCTTCCGATACAGATATTTTTTTCAACTGGCAATAAAAATTAATAGGAGAACCGCCTTTATGGCAAGCCATACATAAAGCAATATTTTTTTCAGGAGAAACAGAAAAAGAAGGAGTTTTTTCTTTATGAAAAGGACATAAACCAAAAAAATTTTTTCCTTTTTTTCGTAAAACAATACCCATTTTAATAACTAATTCATGAATAGAAATCTCTTGATTCAATCTACTAATTACATCATTCATATTAAATCAATTTATATACCTATCAAAAATATTTTTATCCATAGTTTTAAAATCAAAATATTATTTTCTCTTCTACATATGTTTTGATATCTTTAATTAATATTCTTTGTTGTAACAAAGAATCTCTATCTCTTATAGTAATTGTATCATCTATTAAACTCTGTTCATCTACAGTACAACATAAAGGAGTGCCTATCATGTCTTGTCTTCGATATCTTTTACCTATACTTTGACTTTCATCATAATAAACTTCAAAAAAGAAAGACAATTTTTTTTGTATTTCTTTAGCTTTTAAACTATGTTTTTGTTTGATCAAAGGTAAAATTGCTAATTTATAAGGAGATAAAAAAGGATGGATTTTCAAAATTCTTCTTGTAGTTCCATTTTCTAATTTTTCATCTCTTAAACACAAAATTATAAGAGCTAAAAATAATCTTTCAACACCTACAGAAGGTTCAATAACAAAAGGCCAATATTTTTCTTTAGTTGATACATCTAAATATTGTAAATCTTTTTTAGAATATTTTTGATGCGTCTTTAAATCAAAATCAGTTCTAGAAGATATTCCCCATAATTCATCAAAACCCCAAGGAAAAAGAAATAAAATATCCGAAGTAGCATTAGCATAATGACTTAATTCATTTTTGTCATAATCTTTCATTCTTAAAATCTTTGAATTAAAACCTAATTTTAATAAAAAATCATAAACATAATTTTTCCAAAAACAAAACCATTCATGATATTCTTTAGGATGACAAAAAAATTCTAATTCCATTTGTTCAAATTCACAAGTTCGAAAAATAAAATTTCCGGGTGTAATTTCATTACGAAAAGCTTTTCCAATTTGTCCAACTCCAAAAGGAATTTTTTTCCTAGTAGAATGTAAAATATTTTTAAAATTAACAAAAATACCTTGACAAGTTTCTGGTCTTAAATATAAAAGCGAAGCTTCTTGAACAACAACACCTTGATGAGTTTGAAATAATAAATTAAATTCCTTCACAGGAGTCCAATTAGTAGTACCTAAAACTTTATTTTGAATTAAATAATCATGCATTTCTTCATAAGTTAAATTATTAACATTTATATTAGGATTATGATGTTGAATTAATTTATCTACTCTATAACGTTTATTATCATCTTTATTTTCTGTTAAAAGATCAATAAAACAAGATAAATGTCCGGATGCTTCCCACACTTTAGGATTCATTATAATCGAACTATCTATAAAAACATTATTTTCATTTTCTTGAAAAAATTTTTTTTTCCAAGCTTCTTTAATATTTTGTTTTAACAAACTACCTAAAGGTCCGTAATCAAAACTATTAGCCAAACCATTATAAATTTCACTACCAAAAAAAACAAAACCATTTTGTTTCATGAAACTCACAATATCTTTAAAAAAAATATTATTTATTTTATTTTCTATCATTGTTTTATAACCGATTTTAAAAATTATTTTTTATTATTAATTTTAGAATCTAATTTTACCCACAAATTTAAAAAAACTTTCTTTTTTAAAAAATTTTTGATATCCTTTTGAGCTGTAATTCGAATTTTTTTTAAATTAGACCCATTTTTGCCAATTAAAATTTTTCTTTGACTTATTTTTGGAACTAAAATCAAAATATCTAATTTTAAAGAATAATTTTCTTTATCATCAATAATATTTTCTAAACAAACACTGCAAACATGAGGCAATTCTTTATCTAAATAATAAAAAATTTTTTCTCGTATAAATTCTAACATCAAATCTTCCTTAGAAAGATTAGTAATAAAATCTTTAGGAAAATAAAGTTTTCCTTCATCTAATAAAGAAACAATATTTTCTTTCAAAATATTTAAATTTTGATTTTGAATACTAGATAAAGGAATAATAGCATTAAATTGAAAATATTTTAAATAACTTAAAATAATTTTATCAATAAATTTTGTTTTATTAAAAAGATCTATTTTAGTAATAATTAAAATAATTTTTTTTTTATATTTTTGTAGAAAAGTTAACAACTCTCTATCTTCTTTTTGACATTCGTCATTAACAAGAAATAAAATAACATCAATTTCGTCGAGATTTTTCAAAGTCACACAATTCAACTTAGAAATTAAAAAATTTTGGTTTTTATAGATTAATCCGGGATTATCTATAAAAACTAATTGATAATCATGATCATTATAAACGCCTATAATTTTTTTTTTTGTAGTGTTATGTTTATCACTTGTAATAGAAATTTTTTGTTCTACTAAAGCATTTAATAAAGTTGATTTACCAACATTAGTTTTGCCTATCATAGTAATAAAACCTGATTTAAACACTACAAAAAACCTCTCTAAAATCAATTTTACTAAAGCAATAAAAATTTAAATATTATTTTGTTTTAAAATGTCTTCTTGGATGCTAATCATTTCTTGTAAAGACTCTTCTGTATCATCATTATAACCTTTTAAATGAAGATAACCATGAATAACTAAAAAAGCAATTTCTCTAATTACACTATGACCTACTTTTTGAGCTTGCTCAGAAGCTTTCATTAAAGAAATAAAAATATCACCTAAATATTCATCAGAATTTGTATTTGGGAAAGTTAAAACATCAGTAATATAATTTTTTTGACAATAATAAAAATTCATTTTTTGCATTTCATCATCACTTATAAAAATAATATTAATTTTTTTTTCATCTTTTATAGAATCAAAAATATTAATTAAAATATTTTTAAATTGCGTAACATTTTTTTTTGTTTCATTATATATTTCAATAATCATTATTATAATGATTTCATTTCTTTTAAAAATTAGTATAAAAAAGTTAAATAATTTATTTCTTTCAAAAATAAAAAAACACCTTATAAAATAGAGGTGAATTTTTTAAGTAATTTAATATTTTTTATTTTTAGAAAATCTTCTACGATTTTTTCTTTCTGTACTTGGCTTAATATAATATTCTTTTTTACGAGCTTGTGCCAAATTACCAGATTTAACAACATCACGCTTAAAACGACGTAAAGTTTCGTCAAAAGTTTCTTCCTTACGAACAACAGTCTTAATCATCAATATCAACTCCTTTTTTTTGTAAACGATAACTGAAATGTTATAATCAAAATAACAAAAAATATTTTTCAGTATTTTATAAATATTATAACATAATTAATACAAAATTTGAAATATTTTTTATTTTAGATTTTTTAAATAAAAATAAGAAAAAACAAAATAAACAAAAACCAAAACAAATATAAAACGGTTTAAAAAAACCTGAGAACTATCTGATCTATGATTACCATATTGTTCTGAAAATATATCTATTATATTTTTTTCTTGAGTAAATAAAACCGATAGAATTATAAAAACACAATTAATATATATCATAATAGCAAGAACATCCATTATAAAATTCTCTCTTTAATTTAATTAATCAAAGCTTTGACAAAAATATCATTAGCATTTTCAACAACAATAATTTCTAATTTTTGCTTTACTTCTTCAGGAATTTCATCTAAATCTTTTAAATTATCTTTAGGAATGAAAATAATATTTAAACCACTTCTGTCAGCAGCAATAGCTTTTTCTTTCAAACCACCTATTGGTAAAACAGTTCCGTTTAAAGTAATTTCGCCAGTCATTCCGATATCTTTTCGCACAAATTTCTTTTTAATAGCTGAAAAAATGGAAGTAGCTATAGTAACACCAGCTGAAGGGCCATCTTTAGGTGTAGCTCCTTCTAAAAAATGAATATGAAAATCATTATTATCAAAAACACTATATTCAATACCTAATTTATCAGCATTAGCTTTTAAAAAACTAAAAGATGTTATTGCACTTTCTTCTAAAACCTTACCTAAATGACCAGTTAAAACTAATTTACCAGTCCCTTTATAATGAGTTACTTCAACAGGTAAAATATCTCCACCAAAAGAAGTATAAGCTAACCCATTTACGACTCCAATTTTATTTGTATTATTGATCAATAAATGTTGAAACATTACTTTTCCTAAAAAATTTTCAATATTTGTAATATCTATTTTAATTTGTTCTGTTTTATTAAGTAAAATTTCTTTAACTGTTTTTCTTACCAAAGCAGCAATTTGTTTATTTAAATTTCTAACTCCAGCTTCTTTAGTATAATGTCTAATCAAATAAAGAATAGTTTCTTTATCTATAGAAAAATGTTTTTTATCAATACCATGTTCTTGTAGTTGTTTAGGAATTAAATGTTCTTCTGCGATAATCAATTTATCTTGTTCCGTATAAGAATTTAATTCTATAATTTCTAAACGATCTCTTAAAGGTTCTGAAATACCACTTAAATCATTGGCAGTTGTTATAAATAATACTTTAGATAAATCAAAAGGCTCAGATAAATAATGATCTACAAAATTTTGATTTTGTTTCGGATCTAAAACCTCTAATAAAGCAGATCCTGGATCATGATTAAAATTATGAACTAGTTTATCTATTTCATCTAAAAGAAAAACTGGATTCATAACTCCAACATCTTTTAACCCGCTTAAAATTTTTCCAGACATCGCACCAACATAAGTTCTTCTATGACCTTTAATTTCGGTAATTTCTTGTAAACCGCCTAAGGATTGTTTTACAAATTTACGTCCTAAAGCTTCAGCAATTGAAATAGCTAAAGTAGTTTTCCCAACACCAGGAGGACCTAAAAAACAAATAATAGTTTGTGGATTTTTTTGAGTCATTATTTTTACAGCTGCATATTCTATAATTCTTTCTTTAACTTTTTTTAATCCATAATGATTTTTTTCTAAAACAGCTTCAATTTTTTTTAAATCATCGACATCTTTACTAATTTTCCCCCAAGGCAAAGAAATAACAAAATCTAAATAAGTGCGAATAACAAAAGAATCAGCTAAAGATGAAGAAATAGATTGATAACGTGAAAGTTCTTGTAAAGTTTTTGTTTTAATATCTTTAGGCATTTTAAAAGAATTAATTTTTTTTCTTAATTCTTCTATATCTTCTTCTTTTTTAGCTTGATCCCCTAATTCATTTTGAATAGCACGCATTTTTTCTCTTAAATAAAATTCTTTTTGATTTTCATCAATGCTGCGTTTAACTTCTGCATTAATTTTATTTTCTAAATCTGTCAATTCTAATTTCAATTTAATATCACGTAAAATATGCATAAGTCTTTTATTTAAATTAGTTTCTTTTAAATATTTATTTTTATATTTTTCATCGATTTTTAAAGCAAAAATAATTAAATCTGCAGCTTTTTCAGTTGTAATTCCGTCTTTAATTTGTTCTAAAAAAGTATCTCCTGAAATGGATAAAAGTTGATGAATATTAGAAGCTATTTTTTCCATTATCAATTTAATAAGAGTTTGTTCTTTTTTTGCATCCCCAAAAACAATTGGTAATTCTTCATATTTAGCAAAATATAAATTTTTATTTTTAGAAATATTTTTAATTTTAACTCTTTTAATAATACGAAATTTTACCTTATAAACATCATCACTAATTTTAATAGAAACTAAAATTTTAGCTAAAACTCCATATCTTTCTATATCATTTATTTTAGGATTTTCTTGAAATAAATTTTTTTGTAACGAAATAATAACATAAGGAAGTTTAACTTCTTCAGAATATTTTAAAGCATTTAAAGAAAAAATTCTACCTATTTCAATTCTTAAATCATTAAAAGGAATAGGAACAATGTCTCTAACAACAATTAATGGTAAGTCAAAGGGAATAATTTCTGTTTCTAATTCTTTATCATTTTTAATAGTCATATAATGTTCACATCCTTTATATTTTATTTATTGTTGGACATCTTTAATCACCAAAAAGAAGGAAATGGAAGTTATAAAAATACATTTTAGTTTCGGCCAGGTGTCTACTCTATAGATTAAATAATAAAAAACTCGAAAAAAATAAATATTAATTTTTTATGAATTATTTTTTTGTAATAAAAAATAAATAGTTTTTTGTCTCATTAAATTTTCTTTTATATGTTGAACGAAAGAAGGATTTTCTTTTATTACTTTAATATCTATCTTATATTCTTGATTTATTTGTTTATAATTGTCCTCTAACTCTTCAGGAGAAATATTTATTTTTTCTTTAGAACCGATTTCATCTAATAAAAAATTAATTTTACTAATTTTAGCAGCTTGTTGTTGAATATCTTCGTTAAATTTTTCCTCGGTCAAATTCATTTGTTTTAAATATTGTTCTAAAGTAATTTTTTGAGATTTTAAATTTTCTTCTAATTCTCTTTTTAAATTTTGAGCTTCTTCATCGATTAAAACTTGGGGTACTTCTAAAACAGAATTTTGATATATAAAATCTAAAATTTCTTCTTTTTTATTTTTTTCATCTTCATTTTGTTTTTGAATTACTAATTCTTTTTTTAAATTTATTTTAAATTCTTGAACATTATTAATGTTAGGAAATTGCATACTTTGAACTAATTCATCATTCAATACAGTATCTTTTTTTATTTTAATATCGTTTAAAACAACTTCAAAACAGACTTTTTTGCCTGCCAACTCTATATTGCCATAATTTTGTGGAAAAGATACATTAATATTTCTTTTTTCGCCTTTTTTTAAACCTATCATTTGTTCTTCAAAACCTGGAATAAACTTATTAGAACCAATCTCTAAAGTATAATTTTCAGCAGAGCCACCTTGAAATAATTTATTATTTAAATAACCTTTAAAATCAAAAACAGCAAAATCTCCTGTTTCTAAAGATAAATTATTTTCTTTTTTTTCTAAAATAGGATGATTTTCTAATATAAAATCTATCTTTTTTTGTACTTCTTCTTCTGTAACTTCTAAATTAGTTTTTTTCAAAGGAATTTGTTGATAATTACATAATTCTGATTTAGGTTTTAATGTAAATTCCAAACCAAAATCAAAAAAATCTTTTGTATTAGTTAATTTTTCTAAATTAAAATTAATTAACTTAGGTTGACTACCTATAAAATTATACTCTTTATTTTTAGCTAATATTTCTTGTAATTTTTCTTGAACTAAAGTTTCAAAAGCATCTTTATATAAAGATTGAGAATCAAAATGCTTTTCAAAAACTGATCTTGTTACAAAACCTTTTCTAAAACCTTTAACTTCTACTTTAGGTTTGATTTTATCAAAAGCTTTATCAACAAATACATCAAAATCTTTTTTATTTATTTGAAAATAATATTGAACAAAATCATTATTTATTTTTTTAACTTCCATTAAATTTATTTACCTATTTTATTTATGAATATCTTTTATTAAAATTATTTTACAATCATCTTTAAATAAAAAATAATCCATTTAGAATACCTTTCAAATTATATAAAATTTTAAAAAATACAAATTCTCTTAATATTTAGTAATAATATGATCAAAAAATACTTAACTTTATAATTATATTATATTATAATAAATATACAATTATTTATTATTCTAATTATTATAGATTTCATTAAATTGAGGTGTTCCAAAAGTATCTAAAATTTCGGAACACCTCAAAATTGTTTTATAAATCTTACAAAATATTTATTTTAAAATTTAGCTTGTTTTTTATTTATGTAAACGATTAATTTGTTTAATTATACGTGTTATTTTAAAATTTTTAATTTGATTAAATACCGTTTCTAAATGTTCTTTAGAAATAATTTGAATTTTTTCTTGAATAAAATAACAAGAATGATTTAAAGTTTGTACTATTTGTTTTATTTTTTCATTTTCGTTAGAAATTTTTAATAAATTATTTTTAATTTTAGTTAACGCGTTGTTTAAAATTTGTTCTTTCATTTTATTAAAATTTTCTTCTATTCCTTGTTCTTGTGCAAATTCTTGTTTTTTTTCAGAAAGAGCTAAAATTAATTCTTTCTGTTTACGTCCTAAAGCAGTGATAATATTTAAAAAAATAATCAAATAAAAAGGGCGAATAATAAACATATTTTTGTATTCATGGACTTTACGAACTGGAGCATCATTTTCTTTATCATATTCTAATTCACTTACCAAAATAGCAAATTCTAAATTTTTATTATTACGATCTTTATCTAATTTTTTAAAAAATTGTTCGTTTTTCTGTTTTTTAACGTTTTCTAAAGATTTATCTTCTGATTTAACTTCTAAAATAGCTGAAGTTAAAATTTCATCTGTTTTTTTCTTTTCATCATAATGCAATTTATAAACAAAATCACCTTTACTACCTTTAATAATTTGATTATCTTTATACCAAGAAATATCATCAGAAATTAATAACTGATTTTGTACTTCGTTATTACACCATTTTTCTAAATTTTCACCTATTAATTTAACATTATAACTCGATCTAGTCAATGTAAGTTTATTAATTTCGTTTTTTAATTGATAAATTGTATTATTTTTTTGGTTTTCTAAATCCATCATTGCTTTTGCCAAAAATAATTCTTTTTGATTATTCAAATCTTTTATTTTGTCTTCATATTTTTCTGTTATTTTTTTTATTTCTTGTTGTATCTCGTCTCGGTGTAATGTTTTTTGTAATGAAGTTAAATTTAACTCTAAACATTCTTTAAGATCAATAATATCACCTTTATTGGCATTTTCCTGTAATTCTAATTCATATGAATTTTTAATTAAAACTTTTATTTTTTTCATATTTTATTTTTTTTCTTTATTAATTTTTTTTAAAGAAATAATTTCGTTAAAACGTGGTATTTTTTTTTCTTTATTAACAAAAATAAAATAACCTTTACGGATGAATTGGAATTTATCGTTCTTTAAAATATTTTCTACTCCTCCTTCTATAAAACCTTCTTTTTCTTGCAAAGAAGAATGATTAAAATCATTTTCTAAATTTTGAGGATTATCTTTTTGAAAAAGTGGTTGATAAAAATTTAAACAAGATTGTTTAGCTGTATTCATTTCTACAAAATGAATAGTACCATTAGGTTTTCTTTCTTTAAAATTAGTTCCGCTTTTAGTTTTAGGATCATAAGTGGCTAAAATTTCAATAATTTCGCCTTTTGAATTTTTAATAACTTCAATAGCTTTAATAAAATAAAAATAAAAAAACCTAACTTCCTCATTTAAACAAAATTTTTTTGATTTAATATCTAATTTTTCCATTTGAAAATCTGTTTTGTCAATGTAAAGATGTTTAGAGAAAAAAACCTTTCTCATACCTAAATCAATCTTATTATGATAAGGGATATCACGATATTCTATTTTATTATCTGGATAATTAATAATAGTTACTTTTAAAGGATCACTAACAACCATTATTTTTTTAGCCTTATTTTGTAAATCTTCTCTTAAACACGATTCTAACATTTCTGGATTAATGTGAGAATTATTTTTTGATAATCCAATACCTAAAATAAAATTTTTAATAGATTCTGGGGTATAACCTCTATTTTTCATACCTCTCAAAGTAGGCATACGGGGATCATCCCAACCACTAACTAAACCAGAATTAACTAACAATTTTAACTTTTTTTTACTTAAAACTATTTTATTAATATTAAGGCGTCCAAACTCTATTTGAGTAGGAACGTGTTTTGTTTCAGTTTCTTTTAAAACCCATTCATATAAAGGACGATGATTTTCAAATTCTAAAGAACATAAAGAATGACTAATACCTTCGATAGCATCTTCTAAAGGATGAGCAAAATCATACAAAGGGAAAATAAAATAATGTTTTTTTTTCAAAGTATAAGCATCTAAAATCTTATACAAAATAGGATCTCTAAGATTCATATTAGAACTAGCCATATCAATTTTGGCTCTTAAAGTTTTAGTTCCTTCAGGAAAAAATCCTTCCTTCATTTTCAGAAATAAATCTAAATTTTCTTCTATCTTTCGATCACGACAATGAGAAATTTGACCAGATCGAAATAAATCTCCTCTTTGTTTTTTAATTTCTTCTGGAGTAAAATCATCTACAAAAGCTAATCCTTTTTTTATTAATATAATTGCTTTTTCAAAAATTTCATCAAAATAATCAGAAGCAAAACAAATTTTATCTGGTTCATAACCTAACCATCTTACATCTTGTAAAATAAAATCTACATATTTTTGTTCTTCTACATTAGGGTTGGTATCATCATATCTTAAATAAGTTTTACCATTGAAATATTTAGCTAATTCAAAATTAATAATAATAGCGCGAGCATGTCCTAAGTGAAGAAAACCATTAGGTTCTGGCGGAAAACGAGTAATTATTTGATTATATTTTTTTTGTTTTAAATCTTTTTGTATAATAGTTTTAATAAAATTTGATTCTTTAAACATTAGGGACATGAAATCAATTTCCTTGCTTATAAAAATATATTATATATTTTGCCATTATTCACAAAATAAAGATAAATCAGGTATTCCTGTTAAATTATATTTACTAACTTTTTGAGAACGACCAAAAAGATGTTGATAATAAGCAGCGATACCAATCATAGCTGCTTGATCAGTGCAATACTGAGGGGAAGGAATGATTAATTCTGAATTAACAAAAACATTTTGGAATTGGCTTTTTAAAAATTGATTAGAAGCAACTCCACCTACAATTATTAATTGTTTAAAAGGGAATAAAGATGCGGCTTTTTGAGTTTTCTTTATTAAAACATCAATTATACTATGTTGAAAAGAAGCACAAATATCATTTATATATAATTGTAAATTATCTTTTTTTTTATCAATAAAATTAATAACTTGACTTTTTAAACCAGAAAAACTAAAATTTAAATTTTTATTATTCAAATAAGGCCTTGTAAAAGAAAAAACATCTTTGCCTTTTAACGCTAACTTTTCAATAACACTCCCACCAGGATAATCTAATTTTAAACTACGAGCAATTTTATCATAAACTTCGCCGACAGCATCATCTAAAGTATAACCTAATTTTTCAATCTGAAAATGTTGTTTAAGATAAAATAATTCAGTATGGCCCCCAGAAACTAAAAGAACTAAAGAAGGGAATTTTAATTCATTCTCTATTTGAGCAGCATAAATATGACCTATTAAATGGTTCACACCTATTAAAATTTTATCATGAATATAAGCGAATGTATTTGCAAAATTAATTCCAGTAAATAAAGAACCAATCAAACCTGGTCCTTGTGTAACTGCTACCAAATCAATATCTTTAGGAGTAATTTTAGCTGTTTTTAAAGCTTCATCTAAAACAAAAGTAATAACTTCTAAATGTTTACGTGAAGCTAATTCTGGTACTACACCGCCAAATTGTTGATGATATTTTATTTGTGAAAAAACAATATTAGATAAAATTTTTTTACCATTTTCAGTAACTGCAATACTTGTTTCATCGCAACTGGTTTCGATCGATAAAATAATCATAATAATATAAAAACCTAATTTCTTATTATTTTAATCCAAAACATAAAATTATTTTTTAATAATGAGTATAATAAGTAGGAATTAAAACAGAAGGATTTAAAACTTTCTTCATATAAAAAAAAATTTTTTCAAGTGAAATTTTGAAATTACTTTCATCTAATAAAATATTATTATCAAAATTATTTAAAAAATCTTGTGCATAAATATTTTCAGATAAAACTATTTTATTATTATCTAAACTTAAACTATAAAAAAAATTTTTTTTTGCATAAATTTTAGGAGTTAATATTTTATATTCATAACCACTAGATAAAAGCAATAAACTACTTATTTGGTACAAAGGTATATTTAATTCTAAAGCTAAAATTTTAGATGTTAAAACAGCTAATCTGCTTCCTATATAAGAACCAGGTCCCGAACCTACAATAATACCAGATACATCTTTTAAAATTAATTTATTTTCATTTAATATTTCCGAAATTAAAGGAATCATACCAGAGACAAAATCTTGTTTAAAAGTCTTTTTTTTTATACTAATAATGGTATCTTTGGTACTCAAAATAACTATTTGAACATTAGCAGAAATATCCAAAATAATATATTTTTTAGCTCTAGATAATTCCATATCTGAAAATACTCTTTCTTATTTGAACAAATTAATAATTAATTTTTATAACAAATGATTATTTTGTTCTATTATAATATTTCTTGTTTTACTATTTAAAACTTGAATTTGGATATAAAAATCCCAATCTTCGACAAAAGACATTATATTTTGATTTGTTTCTATTACTATAATATCATCTTGAACTATATTTTCCAATAATTCTTCTATTTCTATTAGTAAATGTTTTGTTGTTTTTTGTTCATTAAACAAGCGATATAAATCTAAATGATGAAACTTATTAAAATCAGTTACATAAGTTTTTAACAAAATAAAACTAGGACTATTAACTTCATTCTTAATACCTAATTCTTTAGCAATTCCTTTAGTTAAAATAGTTTTGCCAGAACCGATTTTACCTTCAAGAATAATAATATATTTCTTATTTGCTTTATTTAAAATTTTATAAATAATTTTTTGACAAATTTGCATACCTATTTTTTTAGTTTGTGATTCTGAAGTAGTTATTTGAAAATATTTTGTATTTGTGTCAATTACCATATTTCAATAAACCTTAGCAAATTATTTTTAAAAATAAAAATCAAAATCATCTAATTATGTTTTGACATAATCAGATGATTTTTGGATTTAAGATTATAATATTATTCACTTATAATATCTATATTTTTTTCTTTGTCTTTTTTATTAACAACAACTGTAAATAATTTATCATCATCTTTTAATTTAGATAATTTAATACCTTGAGTGACTTTAGATTTGAAAGTAGGAATTGTATTATTATTTTCTAATCGAATAATTTTGCCGCGTTCAGAAATTAAAATTAATTCATCTTGGTTCGAAACAACTTTTAAAGCAATAATTTTACCGTTTTTAGGAGTAACTTTTAAAGTTTTAATACCTTTTCCGCCTCTTTTTTGATTTTTATATTCGACAACTTTATTTTTCTTACCATAACCTAATTCAGTTACAACTAAAATATCTTGTTCATCCGACTTAACAATAGCAGCGCCTATTACATTTTCATCATAATCTAATCTCATTCCAATAACGCCGCTACCTATTCTACTGGTTTTTTTAATAGATTTTTCATTAAAACGAATAGCTTTTCCATTCGAACTAGCCATAATAATATCTTGAGAACCTATACTTTTTAAAACTGTTAAAACTTCATCATCTGGTTTTAAATTAAAGGCTATTTTACCTTTATTTTGAATATTTGTATAATCTTGAATATTATTTCTTTTAATTAAACCTTTTTTAGTTATTAAAACTAAATAATTATAATTTTGTTTTAAATCAGGGTTGATGCTAGCTACAGAAGTTAAAAATTCTCCTTCTCTTAAAGGAATCAAATTAATTAACGGTATCCCTTTAGCTTGACGTGAATAATCAGGTATTTCATGACCTTTCATACGATAAACTTTACCTTTGTTAGTGAAAAACAATTGATAATCATGAGTTGTAGTATTAACTAAATATTTTACAAAATCATTTTCATTCATAGTAATTCCGCTAACACCTGTGCCGCCTTTATTTTGTTTTTTATAAGTATCTATGCTTAAACGTTTAATATAACCTTTATTAGTAATAGTAATTAAAATACCTTCTTTTTTAATTAAATCTTCATCAGTTATATTAATTTCTAGATCTTTTTGAATAAAAGTTTTTCTTTCGTCTTGGAAATTTGTTTTTAATTGAAGCAATTCTTGTTTTAAAATTTTTTCTTTTTTACTTTGTGATTCGATAATTCCTTGGCATTCTGCAATTTGTTTAATTAATTGTCGTTCTTCGATTCTGAATTTTTCTATTTCTAGATTAGTTATTCTTTGTAAACTCATTTCCAAAATGTATTTACTTTGAATTTCATCCAAATCATATTTTAACATTAATTTTTCGCGTGCTTCTTTAACATCTTTAGAACTTTTAATTAATTGTATCGCATCATCGATATCATTTAAAATAATTACTGCTGCTTGTACTAAATGTTGTTTTTTTAAAGCGTTTTTTAATTCAAATTGTTTTTGACGATTAATTATATTTATCCTAAAAGAAAAAAAAGCTTCTAAAATTTGTTTTAAATTAACTAATTTAGGTTTTTTATCCACTAAAACGATCATATTAAAATTAAAAGACATTTGAACACGAGATTTTTTATATAAATTATTTAAAAAGATTTTAGGATTAATATCTTTTCTTAAATCAATAACAATTCTAATTCCTACGCGATTAGAAGATTCATCTCTTAAATCTGTGATACCATCCAAAATTTTATTTCTATATAAATATACAATATTCTTTATTAAATTACTTTTTTTCATTTGATAAGGAATTTCAGTAATTACTATCGAACTTTTATTTTTATCAGAAGTTATAATTTCTGTTTTAGAACGAATAATAATTCTGCCTTTTCCTGTTTCATAAGCTTCTTGTAATTTATCGATACCTAAAATTTCTCCTCCTGTAGGAAAATCAGGACCTTTAATATATTTCATTAAAGAAGCAATAGAAACTGTTTTATCATCTATATAAGCAATTAAAGCATCAATTACTTCCCCTAAATTATGAGAAGGGATGTTAGTTGCCATTCCTACAGCAATACCTGTAGCCCCGTTAACTAACAAATTTGGAAAACTTGTAGGTAAAATATTAGGTTCTTTTTCACTATTATCATAATTATCTACAAAATCAATAGTCTCTTGATCTATTTCTTTAATAAATTCCATGGCTATTTTAGACATACGAACTTCTGTATAACGCATTGCTGCTGCAGCATCTCCATCAATAGAACCGAAATTACCATGACCATCAACTAAAGGATAGCGATAATTGAAATTTTGAGCCATTCTCACCATTGCTTCATAAATACTACTATCTCCATGAGGATGATATTTACCCATCACATCACCAACAACCCTAGCAGCTTTTTTATAACTGGATTGATATGACACTCCTAATTCTTTCATACTATATAAAATTCTTCTTTGAACTGGTTTTAAACCATCTTGAATTTCTGGTAAAGCCCTAGAAACAATAACGCTCATAGCATAATCTAAAAAAGATTTTTCCATTTCTTGATTAATATTAACGTCTTTAATAATTCCTATATTTTTATCCGTGTCAGAATTATGTTCGTTTAAAAAACTATTTTTTTTAATTTTATTTGACATAATTTGTTCGCCTTTTTTAATATTTAACAAAAATGAAGAAATTATTAAACATCTATATCCGCTTTAGTAGCGTTTTCTTCAATAAATGCTTTTCTTTGAGCAACCATTTTACCCATTAATTTATAAAAAACTTTATCTGATTCTATAACGTCTTCTAAAGAAACTCTTAATAAAGTTCTTTTGCTAGGATCCATAGTAGTTTCCCAAAGTTGCTCTGGATTCATTTCACCTAAACCTTTATATCTTTGTGAACGAATTTGTTTATTTTGAAGATTTAAACTATCTTTATATTTTTTATATTCTTGTTCATTATAAAAATATTTAGGTTTTTTACTTCTATTTTCTACTTTATATAAAGGAGGTTGAGCAAAATAAATATAACCATTTTCGATTAAAGGTCTTAAATTTCTAAAAAAGAAAGTAAGAATTAAAGTTCTAATATGAGCTCCGTCAACATCTGCATCTGTCATAATAATAATACGATTATAACGAGCTTTACTTAAATTAAATTCTTTATCGATACCAGTTCCTATAGCTTGTATCAAAGAAACAATTTCATTGTTGCTCAAAACTTTTTCTACACGTGATTTTTCTACATTAATTATTTTACCTCTTAAAGGTAAAATGGCTTGAAATTTAGAATCTCTACCTTGTTTAGCAGAGCCTCCTGCTGAATCACCTTCTACAATGTATAATTCAGATAAACTAGGATCTTTTATATGACAATCAGTTAATTTAGAATTAAAATTTAATAATTCTAAAGACATTTTCTTTCTAGTTATTTCTCGTACTTTTTTAGCAGCCAATCTTGCTTTCATAGATAATAAACATTTATCCATTATTTTTTTAGCTTCTTGTGGGTTTTCTAATAAATGACTTTCTAAAAATTCTCCAAAAGACCTTGATACGAATTGTCTAACTTCTTGATTGCCTAATTTATTTTTAGTTTGTCCTTCAAACGAAGGATTATGATGTTTTAAAGAAATAACAGCTGTTATACCTTCTAAAGTATCTTCGCTAATTAAACTATTGTCTTCTTTTTTTAAAAACTTTTTATCTTTGGCATATTTATTCAATATTCTATTTAAAGATATTTTAAACCCTTCTTCATGAGTTCCACCTTCTTTAGTAAGAATGTTATTAACAAAAGAATAAATATTTTGAGCGTAATTTTCTGTATATTGAAAAGTAATTTCATAAACAATTTTATCTGCCGCATATTCTTTATAAAAAATTTGATTCAAGGTTTTTTTATTTTGATTTAAATAAACAATATATTCTTTAATACCTTCTTTGTAATAAAATTCAAATTGCTGGGGTGATTCTTTTGTGCTATCAATAACTTTCAATTTAATATTTTTATTTAAAAAAGCTATTTGTTGAATTCTTTCTTTTAAAATATCTAATTTATAACTAAAATCTTCCATATTTTCAAAAATAGTTAAATCAGGAGTAAAGGTAATTGTTGTCCCTGTTTTATTAGTAAATCCTTTTTGAATCAAAGGGCTGACAGGAATCCCTTTTTTGTATTTTTGATAATATAATTCGTTATTCAAATGAATTTCTACCTCAAAACAAGAAGAAAGAGCATTAACTACAGAAGCTCCTACACCATGCAAACCACCAGAAATTTTATAAGCAGAATTATCAAATTTACCACCCGCATGTAAAGTAGTTAAAATTGTCTCTACAGCTGGTTTATTAGTTTTAGGATGGATATCAATAGGTATCCCTCTACCGTTATCAGAAACTCGAATAACATTATTTTCTAAAATTTCTAAAATAATTTCATTAGCAAAACCTGCTAAAGATTCATCAATAGAATTATCTACAATTTCCCAAACTAAATGATATAAACCTTTTTCAGAAGTAGACCCGATATACATACCAGGTCTCATTCTAACAGCTTCTAATCCTTCTAAAATTTTAATACTATCAGCATTATATTTTTTATTTTTATCCATTTATAAAATTAAATTCTCCTTATTAACCTTGTATAATATGAACGCAAAACGAATAAAATTTCTATTTTATATCTTGACAAAATTGACAAAATTTAACTATTTACTTATTATCAAAATATTTTTTTGTGAAACATTTTATCTATGAAAACACAAAATATTTATAACAAATTATAACATAAACATAATAATGATTCAAACGACAATTAAGATTTTTACTTTTGTTCTATTATAAATAATTTCAAATCAAAACCCTTAAATAAATTTGTATTCAAAATATTTTAA
This sequence comes from Candidatus Phytoplasma fraxini, assembly GCF_038024965.1. NCBI lineage: Bacteria > Bacillati > Mycoplasmatota > Mollicutes > Acholeplasmatales > Acholeplasmataceae > Candidatus Phytoplasma > Candidatus Phytoplasma fraxini. The sequence continues at coordinate 582,856 of NZ_CP146843.1, forward strand.
CTAAAATTGATTTGTAAATTAAATAACTCCAAAATATATTATAATAAATTTATCTATAAAAACAAAAAATAAACTTTTTTATAAAAAAATGTTTCAAATGTATAAAAAACATTTATAATAGTTTTGGTGGTTTGTAATAAATCCACTTTTTATAAATAAAGAATAAATAAAGAATAAATAAAGAATAAATAAAGAATAAATAAAGAATAAATAAAGAATAAATAAAGAATAAATAAAGAATAAATAAAGAATAAATAAAGAATAAATAAAGAATAAATAAAGAATAAATAAAGAATAAATAAAGAATAAATGAATGAGGCATTATATAATAATCAAAAAAAATAATAAATTTATCGAACAAGGTATAAAATTATTTATTATTACTTTTATATTTACATTTTTAACTTCTTTAGCTTTTTGTTTTATTTTATTACCACAAAATCATAAATATTCTTTAATTTCTTCTAACACCTCTTCTACCATAAATGAACATTTGTCTCGAAAACCTAAACAAAAAGACATAATAGATTCATCAAATCAAAACAAAAATTCAATTAAAGAAGATGAAATACCATCTGAAGAAGAATCCGAACAAGAAGAAGAAAAATTATTAATAGATAATGATGAAGATTTAGCTAAAACAAAAAACAATAAATCTAAATGGAGCAAACTACTGACTAAAATCAAAAATAAAAAACAAAAACAAGACAAATAAAAAATTCATTATATCTAAAATAATTTAAAAAATACAATTAGAATTTTTTTAATATTATTCAAATAATTACAACAAAAATTAATAAAAACCAAATTGTTTATTGAACAAATAATAAATAATTTGGTTTTTTTTATAATATTACAAAAATTCAAAAAATGCGATAGATGTTAAATATTTAAATCACTATATATCCAATTTTTTATCCAAAATAAATATTTAGAATAGCGATCAATTTAAAGATATTTTGATTTTTATACATTTATGAAGAACTTTAAAACATAAGAACATATAAAACTTACTAAATTTATATCTCTCAAGTGTTCTTTTTTATATAAATAAAAATTGTCTAAAACAAAAAAAGCATAAAACAATTAATAAAAATAAATTAATTTTACATAAATAAAAAAATTTTATGTTATAATAAACGTAATTTTAAAATAAAAATTTTTTATTTTAAAAAGTGGTCTTTTTGATTAAATATTTTTGAAAAGTGAAATATTTAAAAAAAATTTAAAGAAATGAGGAGAAAAAATTAATAATCAAATTTTAATTAGTATTCAAAATTTATCTAAAAAATTTTTAATTCAAAAAAAAATGTTTCAAAAACCTCAATTTTTAACAGCTAACCAAAATATTAATTTATCTATTTTTAAAGGTGAAACTTTATCTATAGTAGGTGAATCAGGTTCAGGGAAATCTACTTTAGGACAATTAATTTTACAACTTCAAAAAAATACTTCTGGAAATATCTTTTATTACCAAAATGAATTCAATAAAATTAATTTAACCGAATTAGATAAAAAAAAACAACGTTTATTAAGAAAAGAGCTTCAAATTATTTTTCAAGATCCCTTTTCTTCTTTAAATCCTTTTTTTAAAATTTCTGATATTATCGGCGAAGGTCTTTTAATTCATAAAATGGTTAAAAATAAAAAAGATCCTTTATACAAAGAAAAAATATTAGATATTATGGAAAAATGTCAAATTGATAAATCTCTTTATAAACGTTATCCAACACAATTATCAGGAGGTCAAAGACAAAGAATAGCTATTGCTAGAACATTAATTATACAACCCAAATTTATTGTTTGTGATGAAATTGTATCCGCATTAGATGTTTCAACTCAATCTAAAATTCTTGACCTATTAAATAATTTAAAAGAAAAATATAAATTGACTTTTATGTTTATTACTCATGATTTAGGTGTTGCTGGTTATTTAAGCGATAGAATATGTGTAATGTATTTAGGGAATATAGTAGAATTAGGAACTAAACAACAAATTTTAAAAAATCCTTCTCACCCTTATACACAAAAAATTTTAAATGCTACTCCTAAATTAAATAATCAAAAACAATTAGAATATAAAATCATTTATGAAAACCCTAAATTTAAATTTTTATTTGATAAAAACGAAAAAGATTTAGATTGGTTAGAAATCGAACCTCAACATTTTATTAGATGTACTCTAAAAAAGAGATTGAAACAGCAGGTATTGAAATAATGAATTTGTTGAAAGTTGAAAATTTACATACTTATTTTAAAACTTCAAAAGGATTAATAAAAGCAGTTAATGGTATTTCTTTTGAATTAAAAAAAGGCAAATCTTTAGGTATTGTTGGCGAGTCAGGAAGTGGCAAAAGTCAAACTGCTATGTCCATTCTAAAATTATTTAATCAAAATCAAAAAATATATCAAGGTAAAATTATTTTTAATGAAAAAGAAATTTCACAATACAATGACCAACAAATGACAAAAATTCGGGGAAACGAAATAGCTATGATTTTTCAAAATGCTATTTCTAGTCTTAATCCTGTTTTTAAAATAAAAAACCAAATTATGGAAGTTTTGAAATTACATAAAAAAATGAATCATGCCGAAAGCAAAGCAAAAATTATTGAAATTTTAAATAAAGTAAAAATAAATAATATTCAAAGAGTGATGGAATCTTATCCTCATCAATTATCAGGTGGCATGTGTCAAAGAATAATGATAGCAATGGCTTTAGTATGCGAACCTAAACTTTTAATCGCTGACGAACCAACTACAGCTTTAGACGTTCTTATTCAACAAGAAATTTTAAATTTAATCAATGATTTAAAAAAAGAAATTAAAACATCTATTTTATTTATTACTCATGATTTAGGAATTATATCTCAAATAGTTGATGATGTTATAGTTATGTATAAAGGAAAGATAGTAGAAAAAGGTCCTATTCAAGAAATTTTAACAAAGCCTAAACATAATTACACTAAATCTTTATTAAATAATTTTTTAAAAACAAATTTTTAAATTGTTTTTATAAGAACTATAATTAAGTATTTTCAAAGGTTATTAAATTAAATATTTTTGTAAAAAATATTTTGTTACATATTTAGATTATTTCATTCATTACAATATTTAACAAAATATATCTAATACTATTTTATTTTTTACTAATAAAAAGAGATTTAATTAATTCAACAAATAAAAATAAGAAATATATTTTTGATATAAAAAAGGAGTAAATTTTGAACAAAGAAAAAATAAAAAATTTTTTAATTGACCATAAAATAAAAATTTTAATTATAACAACTGCAATTATTGCATTAAGTATAACAGGATATTATTTGTTAAAATCAAATAACACTAATGAAAATTTAAATGAATGTCGTATTGCTTTGCCAAATGATATTAAAGGTTTTGATGTAACTCGACAACAAGTTACAGGTAGTACTTATTCTGATTATATTTTAAGTATTATGCACGATACTTTATTATCTAAAGATAAAGATCAAAACATTATAAAACAATTACTTTCTGACTATAAACGAACAGATAATGGAAAAACAATAAAGTGTCAACTAAAAAATAATATTTTCTTTCATAATGGCGAAGAATTAACTACTGATGATATTATTTTTACTTATAATAGAGCTGAAAACAATGAACACCCTCAATTCTTAGAAATAGAAAAAATTACCAAAACAGATAATAAAAATTTTGAAATACAATTAAAAGAAAATAATCTTTGGACGGATTTCAAATTTTATAGATTCTTTCGAGTTTTAAACAAGAAAGCTGTTGTAGAAAATGAAACAGAAGGATTAAAAATCGGATGTGGTCCTTATAAACTAACTAATTATACAAGAAACGATAAATTAGAATTTGAATTATTTGACAAATATCATAATAAAGACAGAATCCAAAATAGTCCTAAACAATTAAAATTTAAAATTTCTAAAGACGATGATACATTATTACAAGAAATCGAACAAAGAAAATTAGACGCTTTAATTAGTTACCCTGCAAGCAAAATAAACAATCTTGAAAAATTAAAAGACAAAATAAACATAATTACAAATAATTCTGTTAGTGGTTCTTATATTTATATCAATAAAGACAAAGTTAATCTTGAAAAAAGAAAAGCTATTGCACAAACAATAGATCCACTTAAAATTAAAGAAGAACTACAATTGCCTTCTCAAATTTTAACAACTTATATTCCACAATCTTTAATAGGACATAATGAAACATTACAACGTTATACAAACAATAACATAGATTTAATTCAAAAAACAGTTGAAAAATTCTCAAATACACAAAAAAGAATAAAGATAGGATTAAGTTCAAAAAATACTATAGATGTAGAAAACAAAATAATTGAACAATTAAGAAACGTCGGCTTTGATGTTTCTTTAACACAAACAGATTTTAATACCTTATTAGAAGAAGTAAAAGGGGATTCTTATGATATGATTTTTTTAGGTGAAAATCATGAATTAGAATATGGTCATAAAGCTTTTTCTGATTATTTTTTAAGCATTAATAATAATAATAATTTTTGTCATATTAATCTAGAAGATAAACCACATATTGAAGATAAATTAACACAAGCTGCACAAACTTCAGATAAAAATGAATATATCAGATTAATTAAAGAAGTAAGTAAATATATTCATGACCAATATTTTGTTATCCCTTTATATTTAACACCAAATTATTGTATCACTTCTAAACTTATTCAAAAAGGATTTGAAACAGATGTTTTTGGTAATTTTGATTTCACTAGCATTATAAAAAAAATATAATAAAAATATACAAATATTTAAATGATTTTATTAATCAATAAAATCATTTAAATAAAAAAATATTCTGGATGTTGAGGTGCCAAATTTTTGAAAAAATATATTTTAAAAAAGATATCTTATACTACTATATTATTTATAATAGTTATATTTATTAGTTTTTTTACTATGAAATTGATTCCTAGCGATCCTATTTCTGCTATGTTTGAACAAAAAGGACCAACACCTGAAGAAAGAAAAGTATTAGAAAAAGAATTAGGTCTTGATAAACCTATTGTTGTGCAATTTACAAATTATCTCCAAAACATTTTTTTAAAATTTGATTTTGGTAAATCTTATAATGGAAATAAAGAATCTGTTTTAAAGCTTTTTAAAAAAGCTTTTACTAACACCTTTAAATTAACTGCTTTAAGTTGTTTTTTTGGTTCTCTTTTAGGAATTACCTTAGGAGTATTAAGTGCTTTTTATATAGGTACTAAAAAAAGTTTTTTTCTTGATTTTTTAGCTATTATTATCGTTTCAATGCCTACTTTTGTTATTGGTTTTCTATTACAAATTAATTTAGGATATTATAGTAATTTGCTTCCTGTCTCTGGTTTCGAAACTACAAAAGAAATGGTTTTACCTATATTAACTTTATCTTTAACGATTAGTGGTTCTATTTTTAAAATAACACAAACAACTATGTTAGAATGTTTAAAACAACCTTATATTACTGTTGCTCATGCTAAAGGCCTTTCTAAAACTACAATTATTTTTAAACATGCTTTAAAAAATGCTTTAATCCCTATTTTATCCCATATTGGCATAATTTTTAGTTTTTTAATTGGTGGTGCTATTATTACCGAACATATATTTAATATCAAAGGTATTGGAAGTTTAATGATTACTTCATTTGAAGAAAGAGATTTCCCTATAATTCAATGTTGTATTATTTTATTAGCTTTATTTATATCTATTTGGAATTTATTTTTGGAATTAATCTATTTTTGGTTGGATCCAAAAATAAATATAAAAGGGTAAAAATTATGTCAGAAAGATACTATTGCTTAAAATGAAAAACATTATCCAATATTATATTAATTTTAAAAATATTTTGAAAAGCTATATTAAAAATAAAAATATTCTTTTCGGAAGTGTTTTTTTAATTCTTTTATGTTTAACTATTTGTATATTTCCTTATACATCGCTTTATAATCCTAATAAATCTTCTTTTAAACCGTTACAAAGTTATAATTCAACTAATTGGTTAGGAACTGATTCTACTGGTTATGATTTATTTAGCCGCGTTTTAGCAGGGGCTAAAATTTCTTTACAAATAGGTTTTTGTGCTATTATTTTAGCGAGTTTATTGGGGACTTTTTTAGGAATTATTTCTGGTTATTTCAAAGGAATTATTGATCATATTATTAATTTTATATGTGATATTTTAGTAGTTTTTCCAGATATTATTTTAGCTATGATAATTATGTTTTTTTTAGAAAAAAACAAATTATCATTAATAATTTGTTTAAGTATTTCTAATATTCCTTCTTTTATTCGTATCATAAGAGCTAATACTTTAAAAATAAAACAAAAAGATTTAATTAAAGCTTCGAAAGCTTTAGGAGCTAATAATTTTTACATTATTACAAAACATATTTTACCTCATCTTTATTCTATTATTATTACAAAAATAACTGTTGGAATGGCAACTGTTATTTTAACAATTTCTGGTTTAGGTTATATTGGTTTAGGACTTGATCCTACTATCCCTGAATGGGGTAATATTTTATCTTCTGCTAAAAATAATATGCGTTTTTATCCTCATTTATTTTATGGACCTTTTGTTGTTATTTTATTAACTATTTTATCTTTTAATTTAATTGGTAAAGGTTTAATACAAACTTTTGATTCTGAAAACAATGTTGTAAATAATTAATTATTTTATTTGATTAAAAAAATTATTGCAATTATTTTTAATTATTTATTTTCAAGCATTATTTCAAAACAAACATTATATTAAATAAAATTTTATAATCTAAATTAAAAACATAAAAAATCCAATATCATATTATTAATGATATGATATTGGATTTTTTTTATCAACAAAAATTAAATTTTTTTTTGAAATAATAAATTAACTCTTTTTCCTAACTTTTCAGGTAATTCGAAAAAAAACTTTTGTTTTAATTTAAAGTGGTAATTTTTTTTTATATTTTGTAATTCTCTTTCATAATTAGGACCTTTCATAACTATAAAATAACCATGTTCAACCACAACTAAAGAAGCTAATTTCAAAATCAATTCTATTTTCCCTAAAGCTCTAGTAATAACACAATCATATTTATTAGGATGATTTTCGATTTTTTCTTTAAAAACAAAAACATCTAATAATTTTAAATGATTAATTAATAATTCTAAAAAAACTGTTTTTTTAGAAGAAGAATCAATTAAAAAAATTTTTAAATTAGGATATAAAATTTTCAAAGGAATCCCTGGAAAACCCGCTCCTGTTCCTAAATCAAATAAATTATTTATTTGATTTAAATTTAAAACTTTAGAAACTAACAAAGAATCATAAAAATGTTTAAAATAAATATCTTTTTCAGTTGTTAAAGAAGTTAAATTAATTTTTTGATTATACTGTTTCAAAAACAAATAATATTGTCTGAACTGCTTTACTTGAAAAGTATTTAAACCAAAATCTTTCACTAATAATTTTTCAAATAACATTTTTATATCTTTGTAAATAAACATTTAAAAGAGAAATATCAACAGGATTTACTCCTGATATTCTTGACGCCTGACCTAAATTATTAGGTTTAATTAATGTTAATTTTTCTTTTGCTTCCATAGATAAATTATGAATTTGATTATAATCAATTTCTAAAGGTATTTTTTTGGTTTCCAAAAATAAATTTTTTTGAACTTCTTTTTCAGTTTTTAAAATATAATCTTCATATTTGATTTGTATCTCTGTTTGTTCTAAAACTTCTTTATCATAATGCACATCAATAAAAAAAAATATAATATTTATTTTTAACTCTGTTCTTTTTAAAAGTTTATATAAACTCATTTTTTCTTTAATTAAAGAATTATATTTTTGTAAAAAATTTAAATTGACTTCATTTGGAAAGACAATAAATTCTTTTAATTCTTTTTTTAAACTTTCGATATCAGCACGTTTTTTTTCTACTTTATCGTAAAGATTTTGATCTATTAATCCTGTTTGATATCCATAAGGAGTTAATCTTAAATCAGCATTATCATGTCTTAAAAGTAAACGAAATTCAGCTCTAGAAGTTAATAAACGATAAGGTTCTGTTGTGCCTTTATTAATTAGATCATCAATCAAAACTCCAATATAAGACTCGTTTCTTTTTAAAACTAAACTTTCTTTATTTTCAAGTTTTAAACTAGCATTTATACCAGCCATCAAACCTTGACAAGCTGCTTCTTCATAACCACTAGTACCATTAATTTGACCAGCAAAAAATAAATTTTCGATCTTATTTGTTTCTAAATTATAATTCAACTGATTAGGATTAAAAGCATCATATTCGATAGCATAAGCATATTTTGTAATTTCTGCTTTTTCTAAAGCAGGAATTGTTTTTAAAATTTGTTCTTGAACTTCTTCTGGCATGCTCGTTGAAAGCCCTTGAAGATACATTTCATCTAATTCTAAACTTTCGGGTTCAATAAAAATTTGATGACTTTCTTTATCACAAAAACGAATAATTTTATCTTCAATAGAAGGACAATAACGCGGTCCTTTGCCTTCTGAATAACCACCATACATAGCTGATTTTTCTAAATTTTGTTTTATTAATTCATGAGTTTTTTTATTAGTATGCAATAAAAAACAAGGTTCTTGAATAGATAATTCTTTAATCTCAGAAAAAAAACTAAAAGTTTGCAAAATATTATCTCCTATTTGAATTTTAGTTTTACTAAAATCAATAGTATTTTTTTTAACTCTTGGTGGAGTACCTGTTTTTAAACGAATAATCTCAAAACCATAATCTTTAAATTGTTTGCTAATATTGTGAGTAGTAATAGAATTATTAGGACCTGAACTAATTTTCTTTTTGCCAATCAAAATATTACTAGCTAAATAAGTTCCTGTCGTTAAAATAACTACTTTACTGTTAATAATAACGCCGTCATTCAACCTAACTCCTAAAACTTTATTATTTTCTATAATTAAATCATTAACAAAACCTTCTAATAAAGTTAAATTAGGTGTTTTTTTCAAAATATTTAAAATAATTCGAGGATATTTTAATTTATCTATTTGTGCTCTTAAACTTCTAACAGCAGGTCCTTTAGAAGTGTTCAACATTTTTATTTGAATTTGAGATAAATCAGCTGCTTTTCCCATTATTCCACCTAAAGCATCTATTTCTCTAACAACAACTCCTTTAGCTGGACCTCCAATAGAAGGATTACATGGCAAAGAAGCAATTTGTTGTAAATTACCTGTTATTAAAACTGTTTTATGTTTTTTAGCCAATGCCAAAGCAGCTTCGACACCTGCATGACCACCACCAACAACAATACCTTCGAAAGTCATTTCTTTTTTTCATTTCTCTTTGTTTTTAAAATTAAATGATTAAACAAATATTTTTTTAATCATTATTTGAAAAATCTCTTTAAAAATCACTATTCACATATAGCAAAAAATTATGGATGCTACAATCAAGTCCTGACCAGATTCTTTTTTATTATATTGAATAGTGATTTTTAAAGAGATTTTTTTAAAAAACCAAAATTATTTTTTTCTAAGATTAGAAAAAAATTTTTTTAAAATAAATTCACTTTCTTTTTCTAAAAAATTAATTTTACAAGATATTTTAGAAAAAAAATTAATATCTTTTTTAAACAAAGATAAATTATTACACAAACCAAATCTTATATTATTTGCACTATAATATATTTTTTTTATTCTTACAGCGATCAAAGCGCCCATACACATTATACAAGGTTCTAAAGTAGTATAAATTATTATGTCGTTAAATCTATAATTTTTAAATTTTTTATTTAATTTTTGCAAAACTAAAAATTCTGCATGACCAAAAAAAATTTTCTTTTTTTCGACGTTATTATGAGCTCTGGCAATAATTTTATTATCCAAAACTGCAACAGCACCAACAGGAACTTCACCTTTTAAAAAAGCTTTTTGGGCTTCTTTAAAAGCTTCTTTTATAAAAAAAAATTGTTTTTCTTCCATAAAAATTATTTATTTTTAAAATTATCCTTCAAATTTATGACATTTTCTACAACGTGGTTCATGATAATTATCATCACCTATTAAAATAATAGGATCGTTTATTTTAGGAACTAAACCATTAACTATTCTTTGTGTTCTATTTGCTTCTTTACCACAAACAACACAAGAAGATTTTAATTTAATAACTTTATCAGCAATTGATAATAAATAATTCATAGAACCAAAAGGTCTTCCACAAAAATCAAGTTCTAAACCACTAGCAATAATATAAAATCCTTGATAAGATAAATCATTTAAAATTTTTTCAATACCTTGATCTAAAAATTGTATTTCATCAATAAACAAAGCAACAATATCTTTATTTATAAATTTTAAAATATCATCGCTTTTATCTATTAATAAAGCAGGAAAAGATTGGAAGCAATGAGTCATTAATTCTTTTTTTGAAGAATAACGATCATCAATTTTAGGTTTAAAAACTAAAAATTGAAATCCTGAGGATTCAAAAAGTTTAATTCTTTGAATTAGCTTCGTTGTTTTTCCTGAAAACATGGGTCCACAAATGATTTCCACAAAACCTTCTTTTTTAAAAACCATTTTCATTTTATAACACTTTTTCTCAAACGTATTTTAAAATTTAAAAATTATTTATGTTCTTCTTCTATAACTATTTTCTTTTTATTTTGAGGATTATAACGTTTATGAAATTTATCTAATTGCCCTGATACAGTTACAAAAACCTGTTTTCCAGTATAAAAAGAATGACAATTTGAACAAACTTCAACTTTAAATTCTTTAGCAGTTGTTCCAATTTGATGTTTGTGTCCACAAGTAACGCAATTGACTTCAATTTCATAAAATTCTGGTTGTTGCTCTTTTTTTTTCATTAAACAAAATCCTTCAATAATTTTTTTATATTTTAAATAACTTTTAATCGTAAAAATTTAAAATTTATTTTAATTTATTTTTTTATAAAATATTTTAATAAATATATTCCTTTTTTATTATAACATTTATAAAAATTAAAAATTAATTAAAAAAATTAATTTTTATTATAAAAAAGGAATTTCTCGGTTAATAATAATGTTTTTTGACGAACCTTTTCGATAACCTCTTCATTATGATAATTATTTAATATTTCATCTATTAAATGAGCTGTTTCAATGAATTCTTTTTCTTTAAAACCTCTTGTAGTCATCGCTGGTGTTCCTATTCTTAAACCACTAGTATTAAAAACTTTTTCTTTTTCAAAAGGTATAACATTTTTATTAACAATAATATTAGCTTTTTTTAAAGTTTTTGAAGCTATTTCTCCATTTAAATGAGGGTGTTTTTGTTTTAGATCGATCAAAATTAAATGATTTTCGCTTGTTCCACTTACTAAACGATAACCTAATTTAAGAAAAGTATTCGTTAAAGAAAGAGAATTTTTTAATACTTGTTGTTGATAAATTTTAAAATCTTCTTTTAAAGCTTCTTCAAAAGAAATAGCTTTAGCTGCTATAACATGCATTAATGGTCCACCTTGTGTGCCCGGGAAAACACCTTTATTTATTTTTTTCATAATTTCTTCATTATTACTTAAAATAATTCCACCTCGTGGACCTCTTAAAGTTTTATGAGTAGTAGAAGTGACAACATCAGCACCAGCTAAAAAAGGACAAGGATGTAAACCAGTAGCTACTAATCCAGATATATGTGCCATATCAACCATTAAATAAGAACCTACTTCATCAGCAATTTCTCTAAATTTTTTAAAATCAATAATTCTTGGATAAGAAGAAGCACCGGCTATAATTAATTTAGGTTTTACTTCGAGTGCTATTTTTCTTACTTGTTGATAATCAATTGTTTCCGTTTTAGATGAAACTCCATAACTAAAAGAACGGAAAAATTTACCCGAAAAACTAATACGCGAACCATGTGTTAAATGACCGCCGTCATTTAAAGACATTCCTAAAATAACATCATTAGGTTCTAACAAAGCTTGATAAACAGCCATGTTTGCTTGAGAACCTGAATGAGGTTGGACATTAGCGAATTTAACATTAAATAATTTTTTAACCTTTTCGATTGCTATTTTTTCTATTTCATCTACATTTTCACAACCGCAATAATATCTTTTTTGTGGATATCCTTCGGCATATTTATTTGTTAAAATACTTCCTTGTGCTTTTAAAATCGCTTCAGAAACAAAATTTTCAGAAGCTATCAATTCTAAATGTTTTTCTTGTCTTTCTTTTTCGTCTTCAATAATTTTAAAAATATCATAATGATTTTCTTCCGAAAATTTCATTTTTAAAAATCCTTTTTAATTAATTTTAATAAATTATTTTATAAAAAAATTATATAAATTATTATACTTTCTAAATATTTTAACAAAATTTTTTTCATTTTTTTTATTAAAAAAAGTTAGTCACTTTGAAAAAAATATGACTAACTTTTTTTAATATTTTTTTTATATCGATAAAAAGAATTCATTAAAAGAATTTTTATTTTTGTAAAATATGACTAAATTATAATTAGGGACTTTTAATTTTGACTTCTTCAAAAAATTCTTTTTTTAAGAAGTCAAAATTAAAATTTAAAAATTTATTTTTTCGTTTTATCTTCTTAAAAAGAATTAATAACTTTTAAAAATATATGATTAACTTTTAAAAATATATGATTAACTTTTAAAAATATATGACTAACTTTCAAAAATATATGACTAACTTTCAAAAATATATGACTAACTTTTGATTTATAAAACAATATTTTCTTTTTTTATAATCTTTTTTCAATATAAATTTAACATAATAATAAAAGTTAGTAACTTTTTTGGACGCTTATCAACAATAACAATTTTAAATAATAAAAATAAAAAAATAAACTTTAATTATTTTTAAAATTTTTAATAAATCACAATATTAAAAATAAATTTAATTTTAAATTTTTTTATTTTATATATAAAAAATAATAATATTTTTGTATATAATTTTTATATATATAAAATAATATTTTGTTAAAATTTTTAAATTATTTTTTTAAATATTTATTTTATAAATTTCTAAAAATTAATTTAAAAATAAAAAATATTCGAAAAAAGGTATGAAACTATGATGAATTCACAAGATTTAAAAATAGTTTTTGATAGTTACGAAAAAGGAAATGTTTTCGATTTTGTCAAAGAATTTACTGAATATAAAACAGAAAATATTCAAAATTTCCAACATAACAACGAAAAAATTTTTTTAGTAACTAAAACTGTTAAATTTGGACAAATATCCGAAAATACTGAAAATTTTTTAAAAAAAAATGCATCTTCAGTAATAGGTGTTGCGGTTTCAGGAAATCGAAATTATGGAAAAAATTTCGGTAAAGCAGGTCATTTAATTGCAGAAAAATTTAATATTCCTTTAGTTTTAAAATTTGAAGGAAAAGGATTTAAAGAAGATATCGAATACTTAAAAAAATGGTTAAAAGAAAAAAAAACAGAAGACCAAAATATTTATAATAAAATACCATCTTATATCATTTTAAATAATCAAATGCTTGATGAAGAAGGTAATGTTAAAGATTTAAATAAAGACCAAGAAGCTTTAAAAGCTTTTTTTAAAGAAGAAGTGAATCCAAAATTAAAAAAATTTCCTACTTTAAAAGAAAAAATTGAATTTTTAATTAATAATCATTATTATGAAGAAGGCTTTTTGAAAAAATATTCTCACGAAGAAATTAAAAAAATTTATCAATTAGCTTACGAACATAATTTTCGTTTTCCTTCTTTCATAGGAGCTTTAAAATTTTACAAAGATTATGCTTTGAAAACAAGAGATAAAAAAAAATATCTTGAAACTTATGAAGACCGTTTGGTAATTAATGCTTTATATCACGCTTCAGGTGATTTTGTCTTAGCTAAACAATTAATTACTAATTTAATACACCAAAATTTTACTCCTGCAACTCCTACTTTATTAAATACTGGTTTAAAAAAAAGAGGTGAATTTGTATCTTGCTTTTTATTAGAAGCAGGTGATTCTTTAAATGATATTTCACGTATTTTAGAATTTTCAATGCAATTATCTAAAATAGGTGGTGGTGTTTCAGTTAATCTTAGTAATTTAAGAGCCAAAGGTGAAACTATCAAAGAAATTAATAACTCTTGTAAAGGAGTGATTGGTGTAGCTAAATTATTAGATCATGCTTTTCGCTATGCTGATCAAATGGGCCAACGTTTAGGTGCAGGAGCTATTTATTTAAACGTTTTTCATTCTGATATTGAAGATTTTTTAAATTCTAAAAAATTAAACGCCGACGAAGATATTCGTTTGAAAACTTTATCTTTGGGAGTAGTAATTCCGAATAAAATGATTGAATTAGCTAAACGTAATGAAAAAATGGCTCTTTTTTATCCACATACTGTTTATCAAGTATATCAATTAAATTTTGCAGATATCAGTGTGGAAATGGATAAGTGGTATGACATTTTATTAAACGATCCACGAGTTAAAAAAAGATTTATAAATCCTCGTTCTTTATTAGAATTAATTGCACAATTACAAGGTGAAAGTGGTTATCCTTATTTAATGTTTTGTGATAATGCTAATAAAGAAAATACTTCGGAAATGAAAATCAAATTTTCAAATCTTTGTACCGAAATTTTGCAACCAACAATAACTTCCCATTACGCATCTTATCATGAAAGAGACAAAGAGAAAATTGGGATGGATGTTTCTTGCAATTTATCTTCAGGGCACATGGGTAATATGATTAAAAATAAAGCGATTAAAGAAACTGTTTTTGCTGCTATGGATGTTATGAATTCTGTTGCTGATAAAACAAGTATTAAACATGTACCAGGAGTTTATAAAGCTAATAAATTAAATCGCAGTGTTGGTTTGGGTATTATGGGACATCATGGTTTTATCGTTGAAGAAATGATTGCCTTCGGCAGTAAAGAAAATATTGAATTAGTAGATGTATTTTTTAATATCGTTAATTATTATTCTCTACTTCATTCTTGTTTGAAAGCAAAAAAAACAGGCATTAAATTTTTTCAATTCGAAAAATCTAAATATGCTGATGGAACCTATTTTAAAGATAAAAAAGCTATTTATCCGACTTCTGAACGAATTAAACAAATTTTCGAAGGTATATTCATCCCTTCTGATAAAGATTGGCAACAATTAAAAGCTGATGTGATTAAATTTGGCTTATATAATTCACATCGCTTAGCTGTTGCTCCTAATGGTTCAATTGGTTATATTATGTCAGCAACTCCATCTTTAACTCCTATCAAACAATTAATTGAAGAAAGAACTTATGGCAATTCCAAAACTTATTTCCCGGCCCCAGGTTTAGCGGAAAATGCTTTCATGTATCAAACAGCTTACAAAATGGATAAATTTAAATTGATTGATGTGATCGCGACAGCACAAAAACATATCGATCAAGGAATATCATTCGAATTATGTATCACTTCTGATATTACAACACGCGAATTACAAAGATATTATTTATATGCACAACACAAAGGTATTAAAACCCTTTATTATACTCGAACCCAAAAATTAAAAATTTTTGAATGTGAAAGTTGTAGTGTTTAGTATTTTAAATTCATATCAATATCAGAAAATTTTAAATAAATTTTCTGATAATTTTTTTTAAAACCTTATATAAAAAATTTATC